>DASPUN010000053.1:0-45787 GCA_035622875.1 Candidatus Acidiferrales bacterium | reverse complement strand
CGAGCGCCGCGTGGAGCGGATCAAGCAATATCTGGTCAGCCAGGGAATTTCGGCCGACAAGATTCAGACCGCTGCGTACGGTAAAGAGCGGCCGCTCGACAAAGTGACCGTGAATACGCTCGAGAGCACAAACCCGAATACGCCTCCGAAAGCTCGTTTGAAGGACAAGCGGGCGGACTGGCTGGCGTACAATCGCCGCGCGGATATCGTGCTGCTGCCGTCGGGCAAGAAGTCGGCCCAGTTCTTCCCGCATAGCGCCGACGACTCGTCGTTGATCTGGCAGATGCCGAAGCCGGCGCTCAAGAAGGTCGAAGCGGATCAGTAGTTCTGCTTGAAAGGCAAAGCGCGCCGGAGGGCGAAAGCTCTCCGGCGCGCTTTTGTTTATCGGCAAGCGGCGGTCTAGGCCGAGGCAATCATAGAGCGATAACCCGAGCCGGCACCTTTCTTGGCGGCCTCGATCGCCTCCGTTCCGGTCAAAAGCGGAGTTGTCTTGACAGTCTTACACGCACCGCCGGAAGAGATTGCCAAAGCAATCGCCGCGGCAGCTACGTTGTCGGGCATTTCGAGAATGGCGACGGCATCGTAGTCGCCGAACGACAAGAAGATGTTGTGGATTTTGCCGCCCAACTTTTCGATTGGCGCTCGAAGGGCAGCTGTGCGGTCCTGCGGGTTGCGAAGCAGAGCCTGTACGGCTTCCGGGGTGTAAGCGGCTTGAAGCAGAAAGTGTGGCATTGTTTCTCTCCTTTCCCACGCGAAGAGAGGTTGGGAATTGCCCGCATCGTCACACAGTCGCCAGCTAGCGTCAAGGTGCAAGGGCTCGTTGAAGAAGTGCCGATCCTCCAGGGAGAAACGATAATGGGACTTTTGCAGAATGCGGAGCCAGCTATTGTCATCTGCGCGAAAGATCGCGACCGCGCCACCGCTTTCTACCGGGATACGCTTGAGCTGACTTTCCTCCGTGAAGATCAATTCACCGCAATCCTGAAGCTCGGCGAAGCCACCGTGCGAATCGGGAGCGTCCCCGATTACGCTCCGCACGAGCACACGATTTTAGGATTTAAAGTGGCGGACGTTCCGGCGACGGTGAAGGCCTTGCGAGAGAAGGGCGTGGAGTTCCAGAGATACGCGCACCTGCCACAGGATGAACTCGGCGTCTGCACGTTGCCCGGCGGAAAAGTGCGTGTGGCGTGGTTTAGAGATAGTGAAGGAAACGTATTGAGTCTGACAAATTCTTGATCGAGTCTAAGACATCGAAGGGGCTCGACTCTTGCTAGTTGTCGCAGCGTTAATCGAGCACGAGGGCAAAATCCTGGCCTGTCAGCGGGCGCGTGGCGGGCGGTTTGAGCTGATGTGGGAGTTTCCGGGCGGCAAGGTCGAGCCGGGCGAAGCTCCCGAGCATGCGCTGGCGCGCGAACTGAGAGAGGAATTAGGAGTGAATGCAAAGATCGGCCGCGAAGTGTACCGTTCGAAATATTCCTACGCCGAGATGCGCGAGCCGATCGAACTGATATTTTTCGTGACCAGCGCGGCGCCCGAGGAAATCGAGAACAAAGAATTCGAGCAGATTGAGTGGCGAACGCCGGAGTCTTTACCGGAGCTGAACTTCTTGGCAGCAGATCGGGAGCTGATTCAGAAGCTAGCGAGCGGAGCGATCTAAACGAATCTGTGAGAGGCTAAGCAAGCCCGCCGCAGAGGCACACCGAACGCAGAGAAGAAGACCGAAGGCACAGCCTCGCTGAAGCTACTTCGCGCCGAAGATCTTGCGGACGATCATCGTGAGCGGATCGTAGAACTCGTCCACGACGCGCTCCTTGAGCGGAATGATCGCGTTATCGGTGATGTGGATTTCCTCGGGGCAGACTTCCGTGCAGCACTTCGTAATGTTGCAGTAGCCGATTCCCAGCTGCTCCCTCAGGACGCGCGTGCGATTGGCGCCATCGAGCGGATGCATTTCGAGCCCCGCCGAGCGGACGAAAAAGCGAGGCCCGCCGAATTCCTTTTTCTTATCGTGCTCGCGCAGGACGTGGCAAACGTTTTGGCACAGAAAACATTCGATGCACTTGCGAAATTCCTGCACGCGGTCGACATCCGCCTGGTCCATCTTCCACTCGACGCCGGGGCGCGGTTGAAACGGTGTGATCTTCTTGTTCACCTCGTAATTCCACGACACGTCCGTGACGAGGTCCTTGATCACAGGAAAAGCCTTCATCGGGAACACGGTGATCGGCTGATCGAGAGGCAGCGAATCCATGCGCGTCTTGCACATCAGGCGCGGACGTCCGTTCACTTCGGCTGAGCACGATCCGCACTTCGCAGCCTTGCAATTCCAGCGCACGGCGAGATCGGGAGATTGGTTGGCCTGGATAGAATGAATGGCGTCGAGCACAACCATGCCCGGAGTGAGCGGCACCTGATAGTCGACCGCTTTGCCGGTTTCGGCGTCGCCTCGAAAAACGCGCAAAGTCGCCGTCGTTTCGGCCATCTACTTATCCTCCGCCAGAATCTTTTCGAGTTCCGCAGGTAGCGGCGGACGTGGAACTTCGAACAGATTCATCGCATCGCCTTTCTTCGCGATTACGAGGTTCTTCTTGCCCCACTCATCTTCCGTCTTCGGAAAATCGAGGCGGCTGTGCGCGCCGCGGCTCTCCTTACGCGCCAGCGCCGCATGCGTGCAGGCTTCCGAGACCGTCAGCATGCGCTGAATATCGCTGCACAAATGCCATCCCGGATTGTATTGGCGGGAGCCATCCGCGCGGACATTTTTCGCGCGCACCTTGAGCTTGTCGAGTTCGACGAGCGCACGGCGCAGATCTTCGTTCGTTCGGAAAATTCCGACAAGATTCTGCATCATGTGCTGGAGATCGTGATGGATCTTGTAGGGATTCTCGCCAGTGGGACGATCAAATGGTGCGAGAGCATCGCGCGCAGCAGTCTCAATTTGGGCGCTATCGAGCTGCGCCTTCGTTCCTTTGTTTGCAGATTGTCCCGCAGCCAATCCTGCGCGGCGTCCGAAGACAAGTAAGTCGGAAAGCGAATTTCCGCCGAGGCGATTCGCGCCGTGCATTCCGCCAGCAGCTTCGCCCGCCGCAAAGAGACCGGGAAGCGTTGACTGGCCCGTCTCGGCATCGACGCGAATGCCGCCCATCATGTAGTGGCACGTTGGCCCGACTTCCATCGGACCCTTGGTGATATCGACGTCGGCGAGCTCTTTGAACTGGTGGTACATGCTGGGCAGCTTGCGCTTCACGTATTCGGCGGGCTTGTGCGAGATGTCGAGAAACGCGCCGCCGTGCGGGCTGCCGCGGCCCTCCTTCACTTCCGTGTAGATGGAGCGCGCAACCACATCGCGCGTCGAAAGCTCCAGGCGCTTGGGATCGTACTTCTCCATGAAGCGCTCGCCACTCTTGTTGCGCAGAATCCCGCCCTCGCCGCGCACGGCTTCGGTGACGAGAATTCCCATCACGCCCGGCGGCCAAACCATGCCGGTCGGATGAAACTGTACGAACTCCATGTCGAGCAGCTCCGCGCCCGCATCGTAAGCGAGCGCCATGCCGTCGCCGGTGCATTCCCAGGAATTCGACGTGATCTTCCACGACTTGCCGATGCCGCCGGTAGCGATCACGACCGCCTTCGCCTTGAACACGACGAATTTTCCGGAATCTCGCCAATAGGCGAAGGCTCCCGCGACGCGATCGCCATCTTTCAGCAGCCGCGTGACCGTGCACTCCATGAAAACGTCGAAGCCAAGCTGGACGCCGCGATCCTGCAGCGTCCGAATCATCTCGAGGCCGGTGCGGTCGCCGACGTGACACAAACGCTTGTACGTGTGTCCGCCGAATGCGCGTTGCAAGATCTCGCCATCCGCGGTGCGATCGAAGAGCGCGCCCCACTGCTCAAGCTCGCGGACGCGGTCCGGCGCTTCCTGTGCATGAAGCTGCGCCATGCGCCAGTCATTTAGCCGTTTTCCGCCGTTATACGTATCGCGGAAGTGCGCGCGCCAGTCGTCGGACTTATCGAGGTTAGCCATCGCGGCGGCGAGGCCGCCTTCCGCCATCACGGTGTGCGCCTTGCCGAGCAGGGATTTGCAGACGACTGCTACTCGCGCACCATGCGCGAGCGCCTCAATTGCAGCGCGCAGGCCCGCACCGCCGGCGCCGATTATCAGAACGTCGTGTTCGTGGGTTTCGTATTGAGCGGCCGGGCTCACAGCAGTCGAATGTCCTTGAGGATTCCCGCCGATACGAGGCGAATGTAAAGGTCAGTAAGGGCTACGGAAAACAAGCTCAGCCACGCCCAGAACATGTGGTGTTCGTTGAGGATTGTCACGCCGCGCCAGGCTGCGCGCCGCGGCTTGCCAAAGGTCACGCAGGAAAAGCAGTCGAGCTTTCCGCCGACAAGGTGACGGAGCGAATGGCACGAGGCGGAATACGCCGTCAACAAAATCACGTTGACCAGCATGATCAACGAGCCGACGCCGATGCCGAATCCCTCGGGCCAGCGGAACGCAACGATCGCGTCGTACCAAAGAAAGCACAGAACAATCGTGACGAGATAGAAGAAATACCGATGAACGTTCTGCAGGATCAGGGGAAATTTCGTCTCGCCCACGTAGCCGCGATGCTCACCTTCGGCGACGCCGCACGCGGGAGGGTGCATCGCGAACGCGCGGTAATACGCCTTGCGGTAGTAGTAGCAAGTCATGCGGAATCCCGCCGGCGCGCCAAGAATCAAAATCGCAGGCGACCACGGCCACCAGCGATGATTGGGGTCAATCAGCGGCGAATAAAATGGAGAGAGATACGGCCCCCACTCATAAAACTTTCCTTCAAACGCTCGAAGTGTCGCGTAAACCAAAAATGCCGAGAAAACGACGAGTGTGGGAGCGATTTCGATCCACCATGCGTCTCGACGTTGCGTGCTGCCGAAGCGGGCCAGTCCCTTAAGAGTTGAAGAGTCCGCCACCCTGTTCCTTCCGTATGATCGACAACAGAATATTCGACTCTCGCGTTTCTTGCAAAATATTTTCGCAGAAAAAATTCTGGACGAGAGCGCACCGAGAAGGCAGGCGTTCCACTCGAAGTCATTTCGGCATCTGAATCGATTCCAAATACTTCACGAGATTTTCGAGCCGGACGTTGCCGCGGTCGATGTCCTCTTCGATTTGGTGGAAAATGGGGCCCCAGATGGGCATCTCACGGGACCCGTGAGACGCAATCACGTCGTCGCCCATGATGACTTTTCGCACGCGAGGTTCCGGAAATACTCCGCCGTTCTTCTTCGCTAGCACCGTGAGATCGGCGGGCCTGGTCTTGAGCGACGCAGCGGCGGGTCCGTTGCCTTTCGCGTCGACGCCGTGGCACGAGGCGCAGTATGCGCGAAAGAGATCTGCGCCATTGACGGAGCGAATCAGCGGTGGAAGTTCCTGATTGTTCGCGGCAGGCTTCGACTGCGCTCGAGCCCGCGCGCCGATCGTGAATGGCACTGCGCAAAAAGCCGCGGTACTAAGAGCAAGAATCGCTGCGCATCGCCGGATTGCGTTCCGTGAAATCTTCATGAGAACCGCTCCCTGACCGCCTCGGTGCGTTGAGTTTAACTGCCGCGAAGCATAGTCCCAATGTGAATTTCTCGCGAGTGCGAAGGGTCACCGAACCATGTGACTCCTATCACAGAATGGCGGCGCTCAAAAGCGGATGCTGCGTTCGAAGGTCGATTCGGCGCAAGGAAGATTCCCATGGCAAAGATCGTTTTAGGAATGGCCCTTTCGCATGGCCCGATGCTCAGCACGACACCCGAGCAGTGGGCGCTGCGCGTTCCGGCTGATCGCGCCGCTAAACACCCATTTCGAGGACGCACGCTAACTTTCTCCGAGCTTCTGGAGCAAAGGCGCGACGATCGATTTGAATTGCAATGCACGCTCGAGGTAATGCGCGGGCGTCATGCATCGTGCCAAACCTCGCTCGACCGGCTGGCCGAGGTCTTCGCGGAAACGCGGCCGGACGTGGCCATAATTTTCGGCAACGATCAGATGGAGATTTTCGGCGATACGCTGATTCCTGCCTTCAGCGTGATGCATGGCGAGCGGATCGTGAATTCCGAGATGTCGGAAGCTCGCCGGGCCAAACTGCCTCCCGGAATTGCGGAAGCTGCGGCAGGCCACATTCCTCCGGGAGGCGCGAACTATCCCGGTTCTCCGGAATTGGCGCACCACATCGTCACCTCACTCATGCTGGACAATTTTGACGTTGCAGTAATGAAGAAATTCCCGACGGATGAGACCCCGCACGCCTTCGGCTTCATCTACCGCCGCGTTATGCGCGACAGTCCGGTGCCCAGCGTTCCGCTATTGCAAAACACATTCTTTCCGCCGAACCAGCCGTCGTCGGGGCGCTGTTACAGGTTCGGACGGTCGGTTGCAAAAGCCGTTCAAAATTGGAAAAGCGACGCCAGCGTGGCGCTGTTTGCATCAGGAGGGCTCTCGCACTTCGTGATCGACGAACAGCTCGATCTTGCGTTGTTGGAAGCGCTGCGTAAAGGGAGTGCGGACCAGCTCACAGGCATCCGAGAAGAGCTTCTCCAATCCGGCAGTTCGGAGATGAAGAACTGGATCGCGCTCGCCGGGGCGATTGCGGAAACCGAGCTCGACTTTCGACTGGTGAACTACGTTCCCTGCTACCGCTCCGAGGCGGGAACCGGAACGGCGAACGCCTTCGTGTTCTGGCGTTAGCGCGGACGCACCGCCGTTTCAATCGCGATGCACCGTATCCGGTGAAAACGCCGGTAGGCAGACCGAAATGTAGTCAGCGCCTTCTGGCGTGGAATACTGAACCCATTCGCCGCGGTGAGCGACGACGACTTGGCCCGCGCCGACATCGAGGACTCCGCCCTTGTGGGTGACGCGCAAAACGCCCTTGAGCACCAGCGAGTATTCGTCGAATTCCGGCGTCTGACCGGGCTCGAGCCATCCTGCTGGGCTTCGCATGTGGGCCACGCTGAGCGCGGCTGTTTTCGAGTTCACGCGCCCAACGAACTCTTCGATTGTCTTCGGCTTCGTGCCTGCGGCTTCGATTCGGGCCGGCTTTTCGATCAGCGTCGGCATTGTTCCTGTTTGGCCTCTTTGATTAAATTGAGCGTCGGAGAACTATACGAGCGATCTCCCGCCATCGACGGCGATAATTTGCCCGGTGACGAAATCCGCGGTCGCCAAATAAGCCACGGCGGCGGCAATGTCATCGCCTGTTCCCGTGCGATGCAACGGAACCCGACGGATGAATTCCTCATCTGGCGGCTCGCCTGGAAATTGAATCGTGCCGGGCGCGACGCTGTTCACCAGAATCTCGGGCGCGAGCGCGCGAGCCAGGCAGCGCGTCAGCATGATCGATCCCGCCTTCGATACGCAGTAATGCGTGAAGCTCGGCCAGGGCAGCAACCCGCCAAGCGACGATATGTTGATGATTCGCCCCCGGCCCTGCCGCTTCATGATCGGCGCGGCGCCCTGCGAGCAAAGGAACTGCGATTTCAGATTCGCATCCATGATGCGATCCCACTGCTCATCGGTCAGTTCTTCGAACTTGGCCGGGAAGAACACGCCGGCGTTGTTCACCAAAATGTCGAGCCGGCCGAATTCCTTCTCGACAGCTGCGAGCATCTTGGCGACCTCAGTACGCTTCGACACGTCGGCCCGAATCGCGAAGGCTCGGCTACCTGCCAGTTCGATTTCGGTCGTGAGCGCATCGGCTTCTGTTTTCGAGGTCGCGTAATTGATGGCGATCGCGGCGCCATCTGCGGCGAGGCGCAGCGCGATGCTGCGCCCGACGCGCTTGGCGGCGCCGGTAACAAGCGCGACCTGCCCCTGAAGCGGCTTCTGTTCCATTTCGCGAGCGTCCTCAAATTCAGAAGCAAGCACGATAACACTCGATGCCGCCGTGCGAAAACAGAATGCTCGTGCGCCGCCGGTCGATTTCGTGGCGAAAGAACGGCGCAACCCGAATCTGCCTTGCGCGATCCCGCGAGAACGCCGACTCCCTCTGATAAGATGAATCCATGCGGATTCCCTTTGCGATCTCCCGGGAGACGTACCTTGCGATCCAGCCCTCGCTGCAAATGAAAGGACAGCGGGGCCGCGGTTTCTACATCATGACCAGGGCTGCGGTTTTGGCCATCGCCGTGGGCGTCGTGCTGCTGGTTCACCACGCATTCGGGACAGGAGGGGCCGCGAGAGCGTCTGAATCCGACTACGCCATCGCGATTCTCTTGGTCCTGGCAGGAGCCGCGGTGTTGGGCATTGCCTTCGGCGTCCCGAAGCTTCAGGCGCGCGGGATCCAGCGCCAGCACCAAGAGATTCTGAACGAACGCTACTCGAAACTGCACTGTCCCAACGATCGATACCTCGAGACCACCGACGACGGATTCGTCTTCGGCTGCAAATGCAAAAGCACGAACTATTCGTGGGTGCAGTTGGTCTCCGTAATGGAGAGCGCCCAGGCCTTCATCATCCGAACCAAAGATGCGGTCGAAGTCGTGCCGAAGCCCGCGTTTCCCGATGAGGCAGCGGTCACGGAATTTCGGCAACTGCTTCTGAATCACATGGACCGGCCCGACGCTATGAAGGCCCGCGCGGTCGACGTGCACTACACACCGGCCGATCTCCGATGGGCGAGCTGGCTGCACGTTCGCAAGGGCGGTGGTTGGCGGGGGATTCTGGTGCGCGCGGCTTTGTCGATTGGCTTCGCGTTCTATCTCGGATACCTCGCCGTGCAGTTTGATCCGGCAATCCGGCGCGACAATCTTTTCTACTTCGAGTGCGGCGCATTGGGACTTCTTCTTTTCATGCTACTTGCTCGCAGGCGGCCGCAATACACAGGTCCCCTGCGGGTCTGGTTTAGCGACGAGGCGCTGCACATCGAATATCCGTTTTCGCTGGTCCGGCTCGAGTGGTATCGCCTCTATCGCTATCTCGAAGACACGCACAACCTCTTGCTCTATCAAGACGACAACGCATACCTGGCGGTCCCGCAGCGATACATCGCTCCGGGCCAGCGCGAATACGTAAGTTCGATCGTGCAGGCCAAGCTTCGCCGCGCGTGACGACCGGCACTGCTGACTGCCGATTGACTCAATGCCTTCGCTTCCTGTATCCATGCGGCTTGGGCTAAGGAAAGTCCGGCAATGATCGCGAAGCTACTGTCAACGACGGCGCCGAAATCGGCGATCCTGATCCGGCTGATCGTCGGGTGGGTTTTCCTTTCCGAAGGCATTCAGAAGTTTCTTTTCCCAGCCGCATTGGGCACCGGACGGTTCCTCAAGATCGGCATTCCCTACGCGCAAGTCATGGCGCCCTTCGTTGGAGTTGTCGAAATTTTTTGCGGCGCTCTGCTCATTGTGGGACTGTTAACGCGCATCGCGGCGATCCCGCTGTTGTGTGTAATTTCTGTGGCGATCTGGACCACGAAAGTACCGATGCTCGCAAAGGCAGGCTTCTGGGCCATGGTTCACGAGGCGCGGACTGATTTTTGCATGGTTTTCGGCCTGCTTTTCTTGCTGATCGTCGGCGCCGGCAGACTATCGCTTGACGCCAGCCTTCAACGCGCCAAAGGGCGATGAGCTCAACCACCGCGCCTGGCACCGCCCGAGAGCGAGTCGGCGCGGGAACTGTTCTCGCGGCATTCCTGCGGCTCGGCTGTACTTCGTTCGGCGGTCCCATCGCTCACCTCGGATACCTTCGCGACGAGTTCGTCGTGCGGCGTCAGTGGCTCGAAGAGGGTCAATTCGCCGAGATCATCGCGCTCGCGCAGACTCTTCCGGGACCCGCAAGCAGCCAAGTGGGATTCACGATCGGACTGTTGAAAGGCGGATGGCCCGGCGCTCTTGCGGCGTGGACCGGATTCACGCTGCCCTCGGCCGCGCTGATGGTTGCGTTCGCCTTCGCTCATCGCGAATTCGCGGGACCCCATACGCTCGGCATCATTCACGGCTTGCAAATCGTCGCGGTCGCCGTGATTGCGCAGGCCGTCTTGATGATGCAGCGCGGACTGGCACGCGATCGCGTGCTAGCGACGATTGCGGTGCTCGGAGCGGCCGTTGCTCTGTTAGCGCCGGCCTACGTCGGCACGCTCGCGGCCATCGGTGCAGGGGCGGTAGCCGGAGCGATCTTTTGCCGGGCAGCAAGCCAAGCTGCGACACCCAGCCCATTGCGCTTCGCCGTGTCGAGGACGACGGGCGCTGTTCTTTGCTCGCTTTTCCTACTGCTGCTGGCCGCGCCGCCGCTGATTCTCACGCGGGTCGCGGCGCCGTGGCTCGCAGAGTTTGAAGCTTTCTACCGCAGCGGCGCGCTGGTTTTCGGCGGCGGGCACGTTGTCCTGCCGCTGCTGCAATCAGCGACGGTTGCGAAAGGCTGGCTGAGCGAGCAGACATTTCTCGCAGGCTATGGAGCGGCGCAGGTGGTCCCGGGGCCGCTATTCACGTTCGCGGCGTATCTCGGCGCGGATTTGAATTTCTCTCCGAATGGGACCGCGGGTGGGTGCCTTGCGCTCGCAAGCATCTTTCTGCCGGGCTTGATGCTGGTCGCCGGCATTCTTCCTTTCTGGGCGCAACTGCGGGAAAGGCGTGTGGTCCGCGCGGCGTTGGCGGGAGTCAACGCCAGCGTCGTGGGCGTTCTCGGAGCCGCACTGTACAAGCCGGTTTGGGTCAGTACGATCTTGCGGCCCCTCGATTTCGTAATTGCGCTTGCGGCGTTTGTGCTGCTCGTTCAGTGGCGAGTTCACCCGTGGAAGGTGGTGGTGCTGACCGCGGCAGTTTCGGCGATTTTCCTTCGGTGAAATCTTTTCGGTGCAATCTGACTCGAGCCTTCCGCAGGGGCTTCCATTCAGCTACTCTCTATCCGTATCGTGCTGTTCGTCCGCCACCGATGAGCGAGAAGAATCATGCAGTCGCGTCGTGATTTTTTGAAAACCGCGGGCGTTGCAGTTGGCTCAGCATTAATGCCCCATGTGGCGCTTGCCCAGACACTGGGAAACCCGGGCGCGCCGCACAGCGAGTCCGGCAGAGCCGATTACACGTTGCGCATTGCGACCACGCCGATCGAAATCGCGCCCGATCGCATTCTTTCGCTCACAACGTACAACGGCCAGTTCCCCGGCCCGCTCCTGCGCATGAAGGAAGGCCAGCAAGTCACCGTTGACGTGCACAATGATACCGATACGCCCGAGCAGCTGCACTGGCATGGGCAGATGATTCCGTCGGAAGTCGACGGCTCGGCCGAAGAAGGAACGCCGTTCATCCCGCCGCACGGCAGCTGTCGCATCGTGTTCACGCCGAGGCCATCAGGTCTTCGTTTCTATCATTCGCACGTGCGCGCCGGGGCGAATCTGGCAGCGGGGCAATATGGAGGCCTCGTCGGTCCGGTCTACATCGAGCCGCGCCACGAGCCCGGACAATACGACCGCGAGATTTTTCTTGTGCTGAAGGAGTTTGAACCGACGTTTAGCCGCGGTGGCGACATGGCCATGGATTTTCTGTCGCCCGCAAATGTGAACAAGGAACTGCAGGAAGCCGGGGAAAAAGCGATGAAGGCTTCTCTGGCCAAGGGAATGCCTCACGGATTCGAGGTCGGCTACGGCTCGTTCACGATCGGCGGCCGGATGCTGGGTCACGGCGAGCCAGTCCGCGTTAAAAAGGGCGAGCGCGTCCTTTTTCACATTCTGAATGGCAGCGCCACCGAGATTCGCAGCCTCGCGCTGCCGGGTCACGCGTTTCGCCTCGTTGCGCTCGACGGTAACCCAGTTCCAAATCCTGCATCGGTTCCAGTGTTGTGGATTGGCACCGCAGAGCGCATTTCGGCGATCGTCGAGATGAACCAGCCAGGCGTCTGGATCATGGGCGATACAGCCGACGATGACCGCCACCATGGAATGGGCATAGTGGTCGAATATAGCGGACGCACGGGTAAGCCGCAGTGGGTTGCACCACAGAAATCGCGCTGGAGCTATGCGCGCTTCGCCAAGCCCAATGCGCGCGCTGCCGAACCCGATGAAACGATCGAAATGACGTTCGTCAAGCAAAACGCGGCAGAGGACGGTTTCAACCTCTGGACGATCAACGGGGTGGCCTATCCACGCGCGGAAATGATGGCCGCGCCTTCGCATCACTTAAAGCGAGGCGCGCGCTACCGGATCAAGATGCGGAATGCGAGCGACGACATCCATCCAATCCATCTGCATCGTCACAGTTTCGAGTTGACGAGTCTCGCGGGCCAGCCGACCGCTGGAATCATGAAGGACGTGGTGATGCTCGGTGGATATCAGGAAGCCGAAATCGATTTCGTCGCCGATAATCCCGGGCTCACGCTGTTCCACTGTCATCAGCAGCTTCACATGGATTTCGGCTTTATGGCGCTTTTCGATTACGTCTAAATAACTCGCGCCGCAGCTACCACGGGGAGCAGCTGCGGCGCGAGATCGAAGAGCCGTGGCTCGTTTCCTCACCGCGGCCCAACGAACTTTGCGAGCGTATCTGGGCCTTACCCGAGCGTCGAATCGTGGAGGAAGTAGACGCTCTCGCCGAGTGAATTCAGGCTCGGCAAAACCCTCTTCGCGTTTTCGACTCCTTTAACGAAGCCGATCCGCACGATTCGGTCGGGATACATCTTGAAGATGTCGTATCGATCCCGATGGGCCTCGACACGAGCGGGCCGAGAGACACGCTTTTGCGCTGGTTCGTTCTTGGAATGATGGATCTCCTGCAGAATTTCGAGCAGCAGCCCAACTTGTTCGGGCCGATCCACGTTGAGGATCAGGTCCTGGATGAACTGCTCCAAATTCTGCTCATTTCTAGAGTCCAATGTGGTTTCCATGGTCCTGTGTCCCTTTCTTTCTGCGCGACCAGAGAAAGCTAGGCCGCGGAATGGGGAAAAACGGCGGCATTCAGATGTCCGGCTGAGAACGATCAGCGGACCGACACCGACAAGGTGCCGAAAGGCCTGATGGTTATGCGTGGACTATGTTCTTAGGACGCACAACGAATGGAGGAAATCGTCGACAGAAGGCGAGAATCCGAAGGATTGAACGCGAACAACTCGCTCGCCGTGATACGCAATTATCTTTGTCGCAACCAAACGCACGCGAGAGCGCGGTGATTCGCTTCTAGCTTCGGCAGATGCGTTTTGCTGATAGATGGTGACGACGTAGTCGTTTGATGTGTTGTCCTTGAGACGGAGGAACTCGGGGACTTCAATCGTGGAAAGGGTGCAGAACAACAGTCCCGTGATCAGCGCGAGGATTAGGTTGAGTCTCAATTTGCGCCCCCGTAGCGCCCCAGGGCACCCGTTATACAGAACACCGACGCGCAACTCAAGTACGATTCGCTAGGCGTGATTGGGGTGGCCCGCCTCATGTAGAATCGCGGAGCCGCATCATGGAGGCCCAGTGAAACTCGATTTACTTGCGATTGCGCCGCACCCGGACGACGTCGAGCTAACCTGTGGCGGCACTATGATTAAGATGGCACAGGCAGGCTATCGCACCGGTATCCTCGACCTGACTCGCGGCGAAACTGGTAGTCGCGGTACGCCTGAAACCCGCCTGCGAGAGGCTGCGCGTGCCGCGAAAATCATGGGCACGAAGGTGCGACAAAATCTCGGCTTCCCGGACGCACGTCTGCACGTTTGCGACGAGTACAAGGCCGCGATTGCCGAGGTGATCCGCGAACTCGAACCGCACACGGTCGTCTTGCCCTACTGGGAAGGGCGCCATCCCGATCACTACACCGCCGCGCGGCTGGGTTATGAGGCCTGTTTCATTGCGGGCCTCAAGAGCTATCCACTGACGGGCGAAGCGTTTCGTCCGTTCAAGATTCTCTACGCCGCGGCGTATGCCGATGTCCGGCCGACGCTTTGCGTCGATATCACAGCGCAGTACGATCGCCGACGGCAAGCCATCCTCTCCTACGCATCGCAGTTCCGCCCGGTGACAAAGGACCGGCAGTCAAAGGTGTCGCTCCCGCTCGACGAACTCGAGGGCCGCATGAACGACACCGCGCGATACTACGGCCGCATGATCGGTGTGAAATACGCCGAAGGATTCGTCGTTAAGGAAGCCGTACAAATCGACGATGTCGTGAACGTGCCTGTGCGCTCCATGTAGCATCCGCTCTCACGCGGCGTGCGCGAGCGCACCGCGTGAAGCAGCTCAGTCGCGAGAAATAACGGAGTTATCCGAAGGCATAAGGATTTCGTAAAGACAACCGAGAAAATTTGATTCGGTTCGATTCGAAATTGCTATCGAAGCGATGAAAAAATGCATTGGTTTCGGCCCCACCGTGCGCTTGACGCCGAAACTCCGCGTGAGGTAACGTCTCGGCCCTAAATCTGCGTGGGGCAGAATCTGAAGACGGAGGTTTGGATGGATCCGAAAAGCGTTCTCGAACTCGCCGCGAAACACAACGTTAAGATTGTTGATCTGCGATTTATTGACGTTCCCGGCGTCTGGCAACACGTCAGCTACCCGATCAAGGAATTGACGCTCGAATCGTTCCAGGACGGGTTCGGCATGGATGCCAGCTCGATCCGCGGCTGGGCCCAGATTCACGAATCCGATATGCTGTTGATCCCGGATCCGAATTCCGCATTCATCGATCCGTTCCGCGATACTCCGACGCTCTGTCTGATCTGCGACGCGCAGGATCCACCGACGCGCAAGCCCTACAGCCGCGACGTTCGCAACCTGGCGCACCGCGCCGAAGAGTATCTGCAAAAAAGCGGAATCGCCGACCAGGCATTTTTCGGGGCGGAAGCTGAGTTTTTCATTTTGGACAGCGCGCGTTTCGATTCGCGCGAAAACCAGGCGTATTACTACCTCGACTCCGATGAAGGCCGATGGAACTCCGGTCGCGCCGAGCACAACCTTGGTTTCCGCCCGCGTTACAAGGAAGGCTACTTCCCTGTCCCACCGACTGATCACTATCAGGACATGCGCAGCGACATGGTGCTGAAGCTGCAAGATGTCGGAATCGAAGTGGAGTGTCACCACCATGAAGTGGCGACCGCCGGACAGTGCGAGATCGACTTCAAATTCGACACGCTGATTCGCGCCGCCGACAACATGTGCAAGTACAAATACATTCTCCGCAACACAGCGTATCAATACGGAAAGACGGTCACCTTTATGCCAAAGCCGATCTATTCCGACAACGGCTCGGGCATGCATACGCACCAGTCCCTCTGGAAAGGCGGGAAGCCGCTTTTTGCCGGTGACGGATACGCCGGATTGAGCCAGACGGCGATGTGGTATATCGGCGGCTTGCTCAAACACGCGCCGTCGATTCTCGCCTTTGCCGCGCCTTCGACCAACTCCTACAAACGCCTCGTGCCCGGCTTCGAAGCGCCCGTGAACCTGGCGTATTCGAAGCGGAACCGCTCGGCCGCCGTGCGCATTCCGGTGTATTCGGAGAACCCGAAGGCGAAGCGGCTTGAGTTCCGCCCGCCAGACCCATCGTGCAATCCGTACCTCGCCTACTCCGCGATGCTCATGGCCGGCCTCGATGGCATCGAGAACAAGATCGATCCGGGAGGACCGCTCGACAAGGACATCTTCGAGCTCTCCAAGGAGGAGTTGTCGCACGTACCCTCGGTGCCGGGGTCGCTCGAAGGATCGCTCAAGGCGCTCCAGCAGGATCACGCGTATCTGACCAAGGGCGGCGTCTTCGCGAAGGAGTTCATCGACCTCTGGATCGATTACAAGATGACGAAAGAAGTCACGCCCATGAGCATGCGTCCGCACCCGTACGAGTTCCACCTGTACTACGACATCTAGACTTCAACCCGCGCGAAAAGCTCGGCTTCCGATTCTCAAACGTCCCGGCCACCCGGCCGGGGCGTTTTTTTTTGATACCTGCTAGTGGATGAAAAAGAAACGGCGGCGGAAGGTCCAAGCCAGCGTGCTCGCGAACGCTGGTAGACTTCTCTCGGGGTCGTTCATCACCGATGAAACTCTTCGGAGGCAAGGATTCTGCGCGCCCGTTCGGGCGCCGCGACGCGCAAGATTCGGGCGGCGAACTGCAGCCTTCGCACCGCCTCACGCTCGAGTTAAAGCGCGCGGAGACTTTCGCTGAGATGCTCGCGCGCAGCCGCGCCTCTCAGACCGTGGAGATCGCCGACCTGCTTGCGGGGATGTATATCTGCAACTGGGATCGCGTTTCACGCTACTGGGACGAGCACAGGCACGAAGAAGTCGAGGATTTCCTGCGCCGGATTTGCCAGATCAGCCCGCAGCGCTGGCATTCGTGGATCGAACACTATGACCGCCTGCGTCGCGAGGAAGAGAATCCGGGCTGGCATTTCTTCGGTCTGCTGAAAAAGCACACATCGCCGGGGAAGCCGCTACAGCATTCCGCGGCCCTCGCGAGCGCGCTCAAGCAAGCCGAGCAGATCGCGCCTGCTTATGACAGGACCGCCAATCGCTCGATTCCGGTTCTCACGACTGAGTGCGTGCTGCTCGCGATCGTCAGAAATCTAAGCTCGGAAATCAGCCGAAAATTCATTGCGACGGGACTCGACGTAGCGAAACTGGAGGAGGACGTGTTGCGACCACGTCGCCCGCCTCGCGCGTAGGAGCCGCGGTTGTCATCCCGAGCCCAGCCGCGTCTTTTGCGGATGGCGGCGAGGGATCTGCTTTTTCGGCCAGTCGCACTGGCATTTCACCTGCTGGCTCAGGACAAGAGAGATCCCTCAGTCGCGATGCTCCTTCGGGATGACAATCCTGGTCGGATTGTCAGATGATCATCTTGAAACGCGGCCAGAGGACGGAAAGCGGCGCGATCGGTTTCCTGCAGATGTAGATCGGAATGTGCTGCTCGTTGGGCATCGCATGAGGGTTGTCGGCCGTCGCCGCAAGCTGGACATCGCCAAAAAGTTTGATGAACTCGTCCGACTGCTCGCCGAAGATGATCACGCAAGCTCCCGAATAGCCGCGCGGGCCCCAGTAGTAGTAGCTGTTGTGTCCGCCGATCGCTTTGGGCAGGCCCAGCGCAGGACCATAGTAATCGATCGCCCCGCTCTCACCGTAATTTCCTCCCAGAATCGCGCAATCCGGACGTTCGGCGGCCGGCAAACTGTGATACACGCGAGCGACCGTCGCAGCGGTGTTATCCCAGCCGAACATGTCCGCGTAGAGTTGCGGCAGGTCCGCTTGCGCTGCATCGCGCTCGGTGGTCACAGCCTTTGAATAAGGCAGCCTCTGCGAGTAGTGCAGGAACGTGTCGACGGGCAACACGGGCACGCCAAAAGGCAGAGCGACGAGTCCGCCAATCGCGAGCAACGCCGGATATGTGACCCTGAGCTGGACCGGATTCCACGATTCAGCGAGCTGCTCGATCGCCACTCCGCCGGCGGCCATCAGTAAGGGATAAATCGGCAACGGGTAATATGATTTTCCTCCGAAGCCGATGAAGATTCCCATCACGATCAGATAGGCCCAGCCCAGAAAGCGAAAGCGCTTCCCTTCCCGCGTGAAGAAGTACCAGGCGAATCCGCCCAGCCAAACGGGCAGCGTGATTGGACCGAGAAACGCGACCTGCTCGCCGAGGAACCGCAGCGGCGTGATCGGCAAATTTTTGTAGAGCTGAGCGTTTCGCACGACTTCAATCTGCGACCAGCCGTTGCGCGCTTCCCACAGCAGGTTCGGCAGAAACAGCGCGAACGCGATCGCGCCTCCGATCCAGATCCACTTCGAGCGAAACATTCGCCGCTCGCCGGAAAGCACGAGTCCCGCGATGACGCCAAATCCGAAGACGAGCATCGAATGTTTGTTCTCAAGCCCGACGCCGGCGATCGCGCCGAAGGCGAGCCAAAGTTTCGGCGTTGCGCCTTTCGTGATTCGCAGGGCGAGCCAAGCGCAGAGCAGCCAGAAGAGCGGCTCGAATGCATTCATCGAGAAAAAGCTGTCGAAGGCGAGATAGCCGGGCGCGAAGAGAATGGAAATCGCCGCCAGAAACTGCGCGAACCGCCCGCCGCCCAGTTCGCGCGCGAGTATTCCCGTTAGAAACACGACGGCCGAACCTGCGAGCACAGGAAAGATGCGAATCGCAACGACCGAACTGCCGAGCAGATGGCGCGCAAACCACGCAACGAAGGCGATCAGCGGAGGTTGGTCGACGTAGCCCCAGGCGAGGTGCTCGCCGCAGGCCATGTAGTAAAGCTCATCGCGAAACACGCCGTAGTGACGAATGCCCGCAAGCTGAATGAGCAGTTTCGCTGCAGCGAGGCCGGCGAGCACGGCCGTCCCGCTGAGCGCCGCGTCGCGCCAACCGGCGTTGATGGAATAGTCTTGGAGTTCGTCGACTTGAGCTTCGCTCATTTGCGCTCAGCGAACTTGAGGTGGCACACGCTGGATCCCCGAGCAAACTCCTGCTCGATTTCGCCGATAAACGCCTGAACTCGGCCGAGAGCGACGATGCGCTACTGCGTCTCGATCGTCGCCGACTTGATGCTGTCGAGATTCGGAAAATTCTTGTCGAGATACGTTTTGCCCTGCATTGTGATGGCGCCCTGGTCGGGCTTTTCACCGTAGCCGGAGTAGAGCTTCTGCACCACGTCCATCCCCGAAGTGACTTCGCCGAACGGAGAAAATCCCTGCCCATCGAGGAACGTGTTGTTGCCAAAATTGATGAAGAGCTGCGTCGTGCGCGTGTTCGGACCCCCCGTAGCGAACGTGATCGTGCCCGGCTTGTTGCTCTGCGTGACTTTGTCGTCCTTGATGTTTGCGCTGCGCCACACTGCATTGACCTGCGGATTCGCGCTCAAGCCGAACTGAATGATGAATCCGGGGACAACGCGGAAAAACGCGGCGTCGGTGAAGAAACCGTGCTTGACCAAATTGTAGAAACGGTCGGCGCCGAGCGGCGACCATGCGCGCGTCACCTGCACGACGAAATCGCCTTTCGTGGTGGTGAATTTCACTTGAAACGTGTCCGGCGCTTTCGCGTTCAGTGTGGCGGGATGCAACAAAGCAGGGTCGGTCGTCATATGTGTTGTCCTTGGTGTAGTGGAGGTCGCGGTCTTTGGTGCGGATGACTGCTGGCCTGACGGCGCCTGCGCGGAAACAGCGGCCGGCGCAAGAAATCCAAGAGTGCAAAGCAAAAGCGTTGCGGCAAAGCGATTCATTCGGCATTCCCTCTCATCGATTCGGCGGCTGCCTCCACATCTTGCATGAGGCGCAGCACATTTCCGCCGAGAATTTTCTGCGTGTCGCTTTCGGAATAACCCTTGTCCAGAAGCGCGCCAGTGATCCGCGGGAGGCACGACGCGTCCTCCATCCCGTAGGGCATCGCCGCGCCGTCGAAATCCGAGCCGAGCCCGACGTGATCGGCTTCCGCGATCTTCACGGCGTGCTCGACGTGGCGGATGATCTCCGTCCACTCAACTCGCGGCAGCTTCCCTTTCCCCACAAGCGTGCGAACGATTCTATCCGATTCGAGCAACTGGCAGGACATGTTTTCACCGCAAATTCTCTTGGCCTCTTCGTCGATTTGTATTTCGAGCTGCGGGTTGGCCTTTTCGGCCTCCCGAAACTCGCGGCTGATGAAGGCCATGTGAAAATTGATCTGGACGAGCCCTCTTTTCGCTGCAAGCGCTTGGATCATTTCATCGGAAAGATTGCGCGCCGCTGGGCAGAGCGCGCGGCATGAGGAATGCGATGCAAACACCGGCGCTCGGCTCACCTCCAGCACATCCGCAAAGGCCTTGTCCGACGCATGCGATACGTCGACGATCATGCCGAGGCGATTCATCTCGCGGATCACGTCCTTGCCGAAATCCGAGAGGCCGTTGTGCGCGGGCTTGTCGGTTGAGGCGTCGCACCAGTCGGTCGTGCGCGTGTGCGTCAGCGTGACGTAACTCACGCCGAGCGACGCGAACCGGCGAAGCACGTCGAGATCGCCGTTCATCATGTGGCCACCTTCGAGCCCCATGAGAATGGCGATGCGACCGTCGGCTCGCGCGTGGCGAATGTCGGCAGCAGTCCTTGCGAGCACCAGATCGCTCGAGTGGAGCGTCACCTGCTTGCGCACGGCGTCAATCTGTTGCATTGCGCACCGGGCCGCCTCCGGCCCGGTGACCGTGCCAAGCGTCCAGATTGCAAAAAAAATTGCGCCGACGCCGCCCTCGCGCATCCGCGGAATGTCGACCGAGCCGTCCGCGTGGCGCGCGCCCAGATCGAAGCCGTCATAGATCAGCCGCTGCGTCGTGTCGGCGTGCGTATCGATCACGATCGAGCGGAAATGCAGATCGCGCGCGGTGCCGGAAATTTCGTCCTTCGCCGCAGTCACCGATTTCGTTACACCGTCCGTCATCGCTTCTGTTTCCACATTTGCGGGCGCTCCAGTTATACCAGACCCGTCTCACGCGAAGTTGCAATCCAAGCACGAGCCGACCGTATGCCGGCACCCCGACATTGAACTGGGCGTAACATCAAAACAGGATTCGAAGCGCGATCCAGGCTCCAAAATGCCCAGCGAACACATCGGCGAGATAAAGAAGTGGGCGCACGAACTCGCTCGCCGGAAAGATGAGGGCGATATTGTCCGCCTCAACCGCGCCGTGGAACTCATCAGCAAGAATTTCGGCGTGAGGGTGCATGAAGTTGCCATTATGGGACTCACGCCGGACGAGCGTTCGCTGCGATTCCTCGCACCCGATAATCTCCGCGTCGTCGGTCAGATACCTCTTTCGAGCACCAATTCGCTCGCGGCCCGCACCGTTCGAGAAAAACGGCCGGAACTTGTGAATCACTTCACGGTCGTCCCGCACGCTTCCGTTTTCGAAGCCGTGCCGATCGCCGACGAAATGCGCGGTGATCCGATCCAAAAGATCATGAGTTCACCGATCATTCTCGGGCAAAACGTGGTCGGTGTCGTTCAAGTTTCACGGAAGGGAAAGACTCTCGCCGAAGCCGGCCCCGATTTCACGCACCCTCAGCTACGCGAGTTGAAAACGATTTCCGACGCACTCGCCCCCTGCATCATGCTGTGCAGCAAAGACTGATTCCGCGGATTCCGCGCCCTGCGTTCACTGCTCTTGCGAATTTGTAATCATCGCCAGCCCTGAAATGAGTTGACATCGCTGGGTGCGCTTGCTAATTTTCGAGCGCCGAATTTTTTGATTCCAATTCGGGGAGGCACCGCAACCCGGCACGGCTCATGGCGTTCGTCGCGAAGAAAATTTTCCTCACCAAGGGAGTCGGCAAACATCGCGAGCGCCTTTCGAGTTTTGAGCTCGCCTTGCGGAATGCCGGAATTGCCGCCTGCAACATCGTCCGCGTCTCGTCGATCTTTCCGCCGCACTGCAAACTGATCTCGCGCAGCGAAGGCTTGAAGCACATCAAACCCGGGCAGGTCGCGTTCACTGTGATCAGCGAGAATCAGACGCGCGAGCCGCACCGGTTGATCGCCGCGGGCGTCGGACTGGCGCTTCCCGGCGACAAGTCGATGTACGGCTATCTCTCCGAGCATCACTCGTTCGGCGAAACCGAGGAAGTGGCGGGCGAATACTGCGAGGAGCTCGCCGCCGAAATGCTGGCGACGACGCTCAACGTCGAGTTCGATCCGGATCTTTCGTGGGACGAGAAAAAAGAGGTCTACCGCATCTCGAACAAGATCGTTCGCACGATGAACATCACGCAATCCGCCGTCGGCGATAAGCGCGGACTGTGGACCACCGTGCTGGCCGCCGCGATTTTAGTCGGCGAAGACGACTAGCCCCGCATCCCCCTTCCGGCCAGGCACATTCCATCGACGTCATTCTGAGCGAAGCGTCCCGGCGCTTTCATGTCCCGCCGAAGGCGGGCCGGGACGCGTAGTCGAAGAATCTCTCTTGGATGGTTGTGCATGCCGGAGCGTTCACGCGAAGAGAGATCCTTCGACTCCGTCCGGCGCCGCGCAGAGACCGCGCGAGAAACGACTGCGCCGGACTTCGCTCAGGATGACGGAGTGCGCGCTGCAACCTCCATTGCACAGGCCTTGCAGTTTGCGAATCGCTCGGCGCTAATTCCTTTGCGTCTCCGAATTTTCGCGGGTAACTTGAAATTGGGTCCGCTATTCTCGGTCAACACTGGCGAATGAAATCCAGGGAATCGTGAATCGAAGATGAGCCGCTACACGCCTACGCCGTCTGAAAACTTCGGCGGCCTTTCCGAAGAACATTCGCGCTACGAAACCTCGCGCGCCGTCATTTTCCCGATTCCGCTCGAACGCACAACTACGCTCTATCCCGGCACACGCAACGGCCCGGCGGCCATCCTCGCGGCCACCCGCAATATGGAGCTCTACGACGAAGAGCTGCAGGTCGAGCCGTACAAGGAAGTCGGCATCCACACGCTGCCGCCGATCGACACGATGGACGGCACGCTCGACGAAGTGATCACCGAGGTATTCACCGCCGGCTGCGGGCTGCTGGATGACGGCAAGTTTGTAGTCTCGCTCGGCGGAGAGCATTCGCTTACGCCGCCGCTCGTCTCCGCGTTCTCGAAGAAAATCAAGAACCTGAGCGTGCTGCACATCGGCGCGCACGCCGCTCTGCGCAACGAGTATCAGGGCAATCCGATGAGCCATGCTTGCGCGATGCGACGCGTCACCGAAGTGTGCCACGCGGTGCAGGTCGGCATCCGCTCGATTTCCGCCGAAGAAGCGCAGCAGCTTCCGAATCTGCACACGAATATTTACTGGGCGAAAGATATCGCCCGCGTTCCGCTGAAAAGCTGGATCGCCAAAGTGCTTTCCGACATCAGCGCCAGCGTCTATCTGACGATCAGCTTGGATGCTTTCGACTCTTCAATCGCGCCCGCCACCGGCATGCCCGAGCCCGGCGGCCTCGACTGGTATCAGGTCACCTCCCTCTTGCGCGCCGTCGCAGGCCATAAGAAGATCGTGGGCATGGACGTGGTGGAGCTTGTCCCTCAGCCCGGACACCACGCCTCGGACACCCTGGCGGCGAAGCTGATTTACAAGTGCCTCGGATACGTCTTCTGCCAGGGATGACTTGGGAGGTCATCCTGCCTTGCTATTCTTGATCTCGTCGTTTGCCTTCTTGCCGGACGCTGTTTTCGTCGGAGTGCATGTCAACGGATTCATCGCCTGGATCGTCATCGGTCTGATCGCGGGCTGGGTGGCGGGACACGTCACGCGCGGACGCGGATTCGGCTGCATCGTCGATGTCGTCCTCGGGCTGATCGGCGCGGTGATTGGCGGCTGGATCTTCACCAAGCTCGGCATCGCTGTGTGGGGATTCTGGGGGAGCCTAGCGGCAGCGGTCGTAGGCGCTGTGGTGCTCGTCGCGATCGCGCGACTCTTCGCCGGCAGCCGCAATTAGCCGCTCGCTGCTAGCGCGAAGAAAACCACTGCCACGCGACCCACACGACCGGGCTTGCGAGAATGAGGCTGTCGATGCGGTCGAGCACGCCTCCGTGCCCGGGCAGCAGCGACCCGGAATCTTTCACCGCTGCGCCGCGCTTGTACGCGGACTTGATGAGGTCGCCGACCTGCCCGGCGATGTTCGCCAGCGCCGCGATGATGAGCATGGTCATCGCGTCGACCTGCATCCACCGCGCGAAGCCGAGTCCCACCACCAGCGAACTGAGCAGGTTCGCGAACGCGCCTTCCCAAGTTTTCTTCGGGCTGAGCGCCGGGGCCATCGGCAGGTGACCGAAAGCTTTTCCTGCGAAATACGCGGACGTGTCGCCCGCCCACATCAGGAACAACGTGAAGAGCACCAGCTGCCGGCCAACGTGCTCGATCTCGTTGGACCTCACGATGTAGCTGAACGGCAGTGCGACGAACAGCACTCCCGCCGAACCCGCCGCGATGGCAGGCAGCACATCGCGCAGAGGACGCCGCGTGCCCAGCCCGATCGCCGCCGTGCCGTACACGAAAATCAGCAGCACGGCTTCGAGCGAAATCGCCGGACCGGTTCCGCGCGTGATCGTTCCGCCGAGAAACGCACGCGACTCCACGAGTCCCGCAGAATACTGCGCGTAGAAAATTCCGGCGGCGCAGGCGAACGTCCAGTAGCGGAACGCGCCTAATCCCATGCGCTCGCCCAGATCGAAAAACTCGAGCATCGCCAGCATCGAAACGCCCGCAGCGCACGCGGCGACCAGCGCAGGCGGTCCCCACCACACGAGCGCAATGACGATGGGAATCAGGATAACGCCGGTTAAAATGCGCGCGAGCATTCCGAGGTCAGCCTCGCGCCCCGCGCGACGATTTGCCGTTCGCGCCCGGTGAACCCGCTCGGGTGTGTGAGGTACCCAGCCCGCCGTAGCGCCGCTCGCGCTTCTGATAATCGACCAGCGCCTCGAGCAGCCGCGCTCGCGAAAAATCGGGCCACAGCGTTTCGGTCACATAGATTTCTGCATAGGCGATCTGCCACAGCAGAAAATTGCTGACGCGCATTTCGCCGCTCGTGCGGATCAGCAGGTCGGGATCGGGCAAGCCTGCGGTGTAGAGGTGATCGGAGATCGACTGCTCGTCGGCGCGAAACGCGGAAAGGCCGTTGGCGCGGACGTGATCGAGCATGGCGTTGAACGCGTCGGCCAGCTCCGCGCGCCCGCCGTAGTTCAGCGCGACGACGAGCTTCATCCCCGTGTTGCGGGCCGTTTCGCGCATCGCCTCGGCGATATCTTTGCGGACATCCTCCGGCAACTGCTCCGAGCGGCCGATCACCAGCAATCGGATATTGTTCTTGTGAATCGTGGGCAGCTCGCGCTTGAGGTATTCGCGCAGCAGCCGCATCAAGAAATCGACTTCGGCCTGCGGCCTGCGCCAGTTTTCGAGCGAGAAGGCATAGAGCGTGAGGCATGGGACGTGCAGCCGCGCGCACGTCTCGATCACTTCGCGCGCCGCTTTCACTCCCGCGCGATGCCCGGCGACACGCGGCAGGTGACGCCGCTCGGCCCAGCGTCCGTTGCCGTCCATGATCACGGCGATGTGATTCGGCAGGCGCTTCAGATCGAGTTTCGCCAGGAGGTCCGCTTCCTCGCGGTTGGCGGGCTTCAGAGTTTCGGCGGCTTTCACAGGAAGAGACTCAAGGTACGTCGCATTTTAGGGGGTCGCGGCTTTAGCCGCGACTTAAGCCGACAAGTTCAGCTCCGGCTTTAGCCGCTGAGGCCCCGGCGCGGCCGTTTCGGTGGGCAGTCTCGGCGCGCTCAAAAATCACCCGCGAGCGAAAGTAGCATACGCCCTGTTCGCACGCAACCGTCGCCGCGCCAGCTTTCGTAGCGCCGGGCCTTCATGGTAGGGGCACGATATATCGTCCCCGGCGAAGTTTCTTGGCGTCGCGACGCCCATTGCTCGTTATCGTTCGTCGGCGCAAGCCTATGTGGAGTGCGGTGCCAAGCCCGCCTGCGGCGTGCAGGCCGCCGCACTCCACAGACCTCGCGCATTCAGCACAGCCGCCCGGCGTCCCACCGCTGGATTCACGCTGCTCTGCCCGCGCACGCACTGCGGTCTGTGCCAAAAGCGCTCCATCGGCGTGCCATGATCTTCCGCGCGGAAACGCGAAGACAATGGCGCAAGTTCTCTCGAAAATCGTTCCGTGGGGGCGCTCGCTATGCGCAGGTCGCACCATCTGATTTCGGGCGCGTGGCTGGTTCACGCGGCCGCGTGGTTTCTCCCTGTCGTCAGCGGCGAGCCCACGTTTCCACACAGTCTGCCCGGCCGGGAGGTCTTTCGCATAGCGGCGTCATCGGTCTGGCCATACTCGATCGACGCGGGCCAACCTGTCACGATCGACACGTGGTACGACGCGGTGCTCTCAACGATTAGCGCCGCGACGACGGTTTTTTTCATCCTTGGCTCGGTGTGGGTTGTGTGGCGAGGGTCGCGGGCCGTGCGCCGTGCATCTGCTTGGATCGCCACGGCCGCTTTCGCCGTCAACGCACACTGGTATGTTCTCGCGGGTTCAGATCAAGGGGACCTCCGGATCGACTACTTCCTGTGGTGGTTATCATTTCTATCGCTCGGACTGGGCTTGTTCGACCTGTCACGCCGCCCGGATCACGCTGCGTGGACTGGGGGTTGGGCAGTTCGCCAGCCTGCCGAACGCTAGGCTTGGCGCGCCTCTGGGGCTTCAATAGCTAACCACCTCAAAGTCCACAGGGATTTCTTTCGCAACGCTTGACAGCGCTTGCTAGCCTGTTCGCGTGAATGTGACGGGGACTCGCAAAACTAGGGCAAGGGAGGTTGGCGACCCAAGGCTTGGGTACGATCCCCTGCACAGAAATGCCCCCAGCCTCTTGGCGACACTGAGAGAAGTCGAAACGCCGCTCGTCACGGGTCACTGCATTTCTAATCGCCAAACTCGGCGAGTAGAAACCAGCGTAACTCATAGAAAACACACGCCGACGACCCAGTCTAATCGCCAAGAAACCCGGGAAACCAATTCCCGCCCATTTCGGCTAATGGAAGTGGAACAGGCGGAGGAGGAAGCCGGAAAGGCCGGCGGAGGGCTGGAAGATCGCGGTGTACATCAGGATGAGCGTCAGGATGATCATGATGATGCTCGACGCCCACGCGAGGATGTTGAACACCAGCGTGTTGGTGTGGTCGCCCATCAGGTCGCGGCGATTGATCAGCAGCAAGATGAAAATCAGGACGATCGGCAGCCAGATGCCGTTGCCGACCTGCGAGTAGAGCAGAATCTTCCACAGCGGCGCGCGCGGAATCAGCACGATCCCTGCGCCCACGATGATCAGCATCGTGTAGAGCGAATAGAACGTCGGCGCTTCGCGGAATTTGCGGTCGAGGCCCGCTTCGAAGCCGAGGCCCTCGCAGATTACGTGCGCAGTCGAAAGCGGCAGAATCGACGCGGCGAAAAGCGAGGCGTTGAGCAAGCCGAACGCGAACAGGCCTCCGGCCCACTTCCCTGCCAGCGGCACAAGCGCCAGCGCCGCTTCTTTCGCGCTCGAAATACTCGTCAGGTTGTTTTTGTTGAGCGTGGCCGCGCAGGCGACGATGATGAAAAACACGATCACCATGCACGAAATGCTGCCGACCAGCACGTCGAGCCGCGCGTGCTTGTACTGCTTCGCGCCGACGCGCTTTTCGACGAAGCCCGCCTGCAAATAGAAAAACTGCCACGGCGCGATCGTCGTTCCCACCAGCCCGATCAGCATCAGCAGGTACGGCGCATTCATGTGCACAGATGGAACGATCGTTTGCTTCGCCGCGTACAGCCAATCGGGTTTGGCGAGAAATGCCGACGCGACGTAGGAGAGATAAAACGCGCAGGCGACCAGGAAAATTTTCTCGACGATGCGGTACGTGCCGTAAAGCACCAGCACCCACACGACGATCGCCGCAATCGGAACCGAAATGTAGCGACTGACGTGCAGCACTTCCCCGCCCTCGGCGATGCCCGAAAATTCCGCGACCGTGTTGAACAGGTCCACGGCGAGTGCCGCGATCATCACGAAAAACGTCGAGCGGAAGCCGAACTCTTCGCGGATCAAATCGGAGAGGCCTTTGCCCGTGACGACGCCCATCCGCGCGCACATCTCTTCGCTGACGTAGAGCGCGATCGTCATCGGAATCAGCGACCACAGCAGCGCGTAGCCGAACTGCGCGCCCGCGGCCGAGTAGGTGCTGATGCCGCCAGCGTCGTTGTCGACGTTCGACGTGATCAGCCCCGGCCCGACGACCGCAAGAAACACGGCGAGCCTGCGCCGGATTGTGCGCGTGCGGCGGTTGAAATCTTTGCCGCGGTTCGCCCAGTGCGAGAAGGTGTCCGTCAATGTGACCCACGTGTTCATGACAATCGCTTCGCGATTCGACCGGCGCAGATGGCGCTCGGGCGGCCTACCTCGTCTCTAAATCTTGGCGCACAGCCGGCTGACCACGTCGTCGACCGTGATCGTGCCGATCGGGCACTTTTCTGCGTTGACCACGGTGAGGCTGCGCAGATTGTATTTATCGAAGACTTCGAAGACGTCTTTGTCGCTCGCGTCGGTCGGAACGGAGAGCAGCGGCTCGGACGCGAGCTCGTTCATGCGCTGATCGGCGCTCGAAAGGACCAGGCGCGCCACGGGAACAGTGCCAGCGAGCTGCGCGTCCTTGTTGATCAGCACGATGTTGTCGAGCTGATCGAGCGAGATTTCGTGGAAGCGGATGTAGTCGATCACTTCGCCTCGCGTGGCGTCTTCGCCCACGACGACCAGCTCGGTGTTCATCATTCCGCCCGCCGTATTTTCGTCGAAGCGCATCAGCTGCTGGACTTCGTGCGCCTCGCGGTGTTCCATCTCGTCCAAAACTTCCCTGGAGGTTTCGGGCTCGAGATTCTGGATCAAGTCGGCGGCTTCGTCCGGATTCATCTCCTCGATGATGTCCGCGGCCTTCTCAGGATCGAGCTTTTCGACGACCTGCGACTGAAGCCGCTTGTCCAGCTCGGCGAGAGTTTCCGCCGCAGTCTCCTCGTCCAGCGAATCGATGATCGATTGCCGCTCGTCGGGCGAAAGCTCTTCCATGATGTCGGCGAGATCGGCCGGGTGCAGCTGCGCCAGCTTGTCGCCGGACATTCGCAGCTTCACGCGCCGCAGCGGATCGGGCTCGATCAAATTCACGAACTCCCAGCGAATGTTGCGAGGCGGCAGCTTGGACTGAATCCGGCGAATGGCCATCGGCGGCACGATGCCCTGAAGCAGGCGTCGCACGGCAGCGGGCAGGCCGACATCCACCTGTAGAATCCGGAGTTCGGTGTTGCCGTTCGTGCGCTGATCGGTCAGATCCACGTCGTTTACGCGGACGACTTTGCGGCCGTTCGTATCAATGATCTGCTGGTCGAGCAGGTCTTTCTGCACAGCGAGCCAGGCTTCGCTGGGCTGGTAGAGCTCAAGAGCCGATTCGTCTGTGGTCAGGCCGACGCGTCCCGGCTCGGCGCTGGCAATCTGCTCGGCGCGGGCGACGAGCGCGCGGTATTTGCCGCGGCCAATCAAGAACCGCGAGATGCGGTTCGGCTGTTCGTCGGGGACGATGAACATCTCCTTCACCCGGCCGACGAAATTTCCGGCGGAATCGTAGGTTTCCGCTCCCAGTAACTCTGTGGCGTGCAGCATAACGGCTCCTCAAAATAAAAATGCCCGGGACCGGGGACTGATCCGGCCACGGGCAGACGGAAAACCGCCCTTCGACTAGATCAGACCGGGCCTCGCCTCCCTGTCCTCGCATGCCGAATCGGCACGCCAGCCTCGCAACTTGCGCGCGAAACGGGACGAATAGCCGAACGCGAGTCCCGTGAATGGCACCTCTCGCCGGGCAACCCGCCCGGCTGGGTGACTACCCCCGGGCTCCGAATTGGACGAACGCCCTTCCATGCTGATGCGTTAATCCCCGTTGTGACTAGTAAATGCAGACGAAACGTTTGTCAAGGCAAGAGTGTGGGTTTTGCAAAAATTTTACGTGCGGAATCGCATATTCTTGGCAAAACGCCCGCGTCGGCGGCAATCGGCCTGAAAAACGTCCCAATACGTGCCACGGATGTAGTCGCGGGGCGAGAAACCGAGGGTGCGCGCAGTGCGATCGATCGCACGAGGCGAGCCTTCGAGCTCGAGATAAGTGCCGACGGGCGTCTCGTCGAGGTCGAGGTGGAGACCCGGGAGGCGGAACGTCGTCCGGTATTTTTCGTAGCAGAAGCCGGGCCGGAAGCCGAGAGATCGAAGCGCGCCGGGCCATTTTCGAGGCGACTGCACGGGGAGTTCCCGCTCGAGCTTCTCTTTGTAGCGCGAGCGGGCCGCCGCAGGAGCGGGGCTTTTCGACGTGATCACCGCTCGGGCCTTGCCCGCCGCAAGCAAGGCGGACCGCGCGGGTGTTTCAATTCGGATTCGAAGCAGCCTGCCGGAGCGCCGGAAATTTTCGCCCGGCGTGTCATAGAGCGTGTTTTCCTCGAAGACGCGGCCTTCGCAGGCCGCACCGAGCCGACGAATCTTTGCAACGAGCTGCGGCACGTCGGCGATGCGGAGTTTGATCTCGATCTCGCGATGCGTCGAGCGGCGAGGCATGCCTGAGTATAGCCCGTGCTGCATCGGCCGCGCGATTGCTCTTCGGATTTCGCGACGAACGCTGTTGCCAAAGCCGCGACCGCACCACATAATCGGCTCGCCGCTCGTCGCAACGAAGCCGATGACAGAGCCCACCACGCCGCTCATGCAGCAGTACCACGCCGTGAAGAAGCAGCACCCGTCTGCCCTGGTGCTCTTCCGGCTGGGCGACTTCTACGAGCTGTTCTACGACGATGCGGTGGTCGCCTCGCGGATCCTGCAGATCACTTTGACGGCCCGCAACAAAGAGAAGGGCGAGCCCGTGCCGATGTGCGGGGTTCCCTACCACGCCGCGGAGAACTACATCGCCAAATTGATCCGCGCGGGACACAAAGTCGCGATCTGCGAGCAGATGGAAGAGCCCGGGCCGGGCAAGAAGCTCGTGCGGCGCGAAGTGATTCGCGTGCTGACTCCTGGGACTGCGACATCGGGCTCGCTCCTCGATCCGAAAGAAAACAATTTCCTCGCGGCCGTGGCAAGAAGCGCGGCCGTGAGCGCCGCAGCCGCTTCGGGCGGTCGCGCATCGAGCCGCCAAAGCGAGCCAAGAATTGGGCTGGCGTACGTCGACCTATCCACCGGCGAATTTCGCGCCACGGAATTTTCAGGCGAAAAAGCCGAGGCCCGCCTGCGCGATGAACTCGAAATCTTGCGCCCTCGCGAAATTCTTCTGCCGCGGCCCGTCACACTTTTCCCCGATGCTGGCCACTCGGGCGCAACAGCAAGCGCGAACGGCCGATCGGTTGAAACGAAGCTCGACGATTGGATTTTCGAATCCGGCTACGCCGCGCGGGAACTCGAGGGACATTTCCACGTCGCCGGCCTCGAAGGATTTGGGCTGGCCGGCCATCCGCAGGCGGTCGCAGCCGCAGGAGCGGTCGTGCATTACTTGCGCGAAACGTCCGCGATCGGCGCGCGAAAAGCAGAGGACGCGTCCTTGCTTCCGGGGCTGCGGCCTTCGGGCACCGGCCTCGAGCATCTCGATCGCATCGCCTATTACGAGCAGCAGGACGCGATGATCCTCGATCAGGTGACCGCGCGAAATCTGGAACTGGTCGAGCCGGTAGGCGGCGACGACCCGTCCGCCACTCTGATTTACGCGATCGATGAAACCGCGACGGGCATGGGAGCGCGTCTTCTGCGCGCGTGGATTCTGCGTCCGGAAATTTCGATCGACGAGATCGAGCAGCGCCTCGACGCCGTCGCGCAGTTGAAAAATCAGACGATCGTCCGCGAAGAGATTCGCCAAGAGCTCGAAGGAATCCTCGATCTCGAGCGGCTGACGAGCCGCGTGACGCTCGGCGTCGCCACGCCGCGAGACCTGCTGGCCCTGCGCGCCTCGCTCGAGAAAATTCCTCGCGTCCGCGAAATGCTCCAAAGCAGCCAGAGCGGTGCGGACATTGCGGCTCGGCTCAACGCCCTGCGCGAGCAGATGGACGAGATGGGCGACGTCCGCGACACGATCGCGCGAGGCATTGCGGATGATCCGCCAGCGCTTGCAACAGAGCCCGGCATCATCCGTCCGGGCTTCCACGCGGAGCTCGACGAACTGCGCGATATCCTGAAGCACGGCCGGCAGCTCATCGCCGCCATGGAGGATCGCGAGCGCAAGCGCACGGGAATTGCATCGCTCAAGATTCGTTACAACCAGGTTTTCGGCTACTACATTGAAGTCTCGAAGCCAAATCTTTCGCTGGTGCCCGCCGATTACGAGCGCAAGCAGACGCTCGTCAACGCCGAGCGTTTCACTTCCACGGAACTGAAAGATCACGAGCGCAAAGTACTGTCGGCGGAGGAGCGCTCGCTCGAAATCGAGCGCCGCCTTTACGGCGAAATCCGCGAGTCGATCGCGAAGGAGGCAGGCAGGCTGCGGCGCCTGGCCGGCGCGATCGCGCAACTCGACGTGCTCGTGAATTTCGCGCGCATCGCCGCATCGCGCAACTACACGCGGCCCGAGTTCACCGAAAAGCAGGTCGCGAAAAAGGGACCGCGCGGCACGCTGATGATCGCCTCTGGCCGGCATCCCGTGATCGAAAAGCTGGTCGAAGAGCGCGGCGAGCGTTTCGTTCCCAACGATCTCTATCTCGACGACGAGTCGCAATTCCTGCTCATCATCACGGGGCCGAACATGGGTGGGAAATCGACCTACCTGCGGCAAGCCGCGCTGATTTCGATTTTGGCGCAGACGGGATCGTTTGTGCCCGCGTCGCAGGCAAAGCTCCCGCTGATCGACCGGGTTTTCACGCGGATCGGCGCGTCCGATAATCTCGCGCGAGGTCGCTCGACGTTTCTGGTCGAGATGAACGAAGTCGCAGCGATACTGAACACAGCAACACCCGCGAGCCTCGTGCTTCTCGACGAGGTCGGCCGGGGAACCGCCACATTTGACGGGCTATCGATCGCCTGGGCCGTGGTCGAAGCGCTGCACGGCGGCGCAAAGCCGCGAACGCTTTTCGCAACGCACTATCACGAGCTGACCGAACTCGAGCAGTTGCTGCCCGGCGTCAAAAACGTTCACGTGTCGGTGGAAGAAGCCGGGCACGAAATCATTTTCTTGCGCCGCGTCGAACCCGGCAGCGCGGACAAAAGCTACGGCATCGAGGTGGCGCGGCTGGCAGGATTGCCGAACAACGTGATCGCACGCGCACGTGAAATCCTGCGGCGCCATGAAAGCAGCGAGGAAAAGTTGACGCGCGAACTCACCCCAGGCGCATCGCCCACGCCGCCGGAGCAAACGGCGTTTGCGGCGATCGACCAGTCCGTGGTCAAGGCGCTGCGCGAAGCGGAATTGAACAAACTGACGCCGCTCGAGGCGCTAAATCTGCTGGCAGCTCTGCAGAAGCAACTCGAATGAGGAGCAGTGCGCGCAAAGGTGGATGGGAATGGCCGCCATTGCGGGCAGGGGGATGAAATAGGTTGCGGCGTGGACTGTAGCTATCGTGCTGCGCTGCGTGCCAGCTAGTGCCACGGAAACCCTTAGCTGGGAAGCAACCAACAAACTTTGCGGCGGGAGCGACCACCGCCGGCAGTAACTGGGAAGAGCCATGCGCGTGCTTGGGATGATGTCGGGAACGTCGGCGGATGGCATCGATGCGGCGTTGGTGAACATCACCGGCGCCCCGCCTAATCTCGTCGCGCGCTTCGAAGGCCATCATCGAACTCCCTTTCCCGATTACATTCGTGGACGAATCCTGCGTCTCGCAAACGGACAGGAAACGACCACGGCGGAAATCAGCGAACTCAATTTCTTGCTCGGTGAGGCGTTCGCGAAAGCGGCGCTGCGGGCGTGCAAGCACTGGCACGTGGGGCTTCGCTCGATTTCGCTGGTCGGCTCGCACGGACAGACTGTGTTTCATCTCGGCGCTGCGGCCCGCTTCCAAGGAAAGATGCGAGTGCCCTCCACGCTGCAGATCGGAGAAACCAGCATCATCGCCGAGCGAACCGGAATCACCACGGTCGGCGATTTCCGCACGGCGGACATGGCTGCAGGCGGACAGGGAGCGCCGCTGATTCCCTTCTTCGATTACCTGATCTACCGCGACGAGTTGCGCGGGCGTGCGGCGCTGAACATCGGCGGCATCGCGAATGTCACCGTGATTCCGGCGGGAGCGCGAACCGGGGAGGTGTTCGCGTTCGATACGGGACCCGGCAACATGATCGTGGACGGCTTGATGGAAGCCTTCACGCGAGGAAGGTCCGCTTTCGACCACGATGCTCGCTACGCGCTCAGCGGACGGACCATACCCGAGTTGCTCGTGCGGATGATGCGCGAGCCGTACTTGCGCAAGCGGCCGCCGAAATCAACGGGCCGGGAGCTGTTCGGGTCGGAATATGCGCGGATGCTGCTTGCATGGGGTCAGCACCACCACGCGAGCCACGCGGACGTGGTCAGGACTGCCACCGTGTTCACGCCTCTTTCCATTGCGGACGCATTCCGAAGATTCATCATTCCGCGGGCGCAAGTTCATGAGTTAATTGTCGCAGGGGGCGGAGCGCGAAATCCGCTGATGATGGCGCAGCTGGCCGCTTCCCTGCCGGGAATTGACGTGATTCCGGCGAGCCGATTTGGAGTTCCGGTCGAAGCAAAGGAAGCTTTTGGCTTTGCACTGCTCGCGTATGAGACATTCCACGGACGCCCCAGTAACATTCCCTCAGCCACAGGTGCGAAGCACCCGGCGGTGCTCGGAAAGATCGTGCACCGAAACGCAAACGGGCAACGAGAGCGACGGTAAGGCCTGCGGGTTCCGCCGATCGTTCATCGACGACAGGAAGTTCGCGAACCGGAATCTGCTTAGGGCAGCGCTGGGGGGTGCGCTCGTTGTTGTCATTCTCGCCGCCGGTTGCGGGAAAGCGCAGAACGCGGACGACTCCGATACCGTCAGGTTTCTGATCGAGTCGATGCCGACGAATCTCGATCCACGCGTCGGGATCGATGCGCAGTCGGAAAATCTGGATAGCCTCATCTACGACGGTCTGGTCGACCGCGACGCGCAGATGAAGATTGTTCCCGATTTAGCGGAAAGTTGGGAAACACCGAATCCGCTGACTTACGTTTTCCATCTTCGTCGCGGCGTCAGATTCCACGACGGGCGCGCACTTACTTCAGCGGACGTCAAGTTCACTTTTGATTCCGTGATTTCAGGCGCGATTCCTTCGCCGAAGCGCGGCACTTACGAGCTCGTGAAATCGATCGAGACGCCGGACGAAGCGACCGTTGTTTTTCACTTGAGCCGAGCCTATTCGTCATTTCTGTGGAACGTCATCCGCCAAGGAATGGGAATCGTGCCCGCAAGGTCCGGAGAGGATGTGGCGCAGCATCCGATTGGAAGCGGGCCGTTCCGTTTCGTGAGCCTGGAGCCGGATGAGCAGCTTGTACTGGAGCGAAATCCCGATTACTTCGGGCGTGCAGCCAGGATTGATCGCGTGCAATTTCGGGTCGTACCGGATTTGGTCACTCGCGCGCTCGAGCTGCGAAAGGGCAGCGTCGATATAGGCGGCGTGAACTCGCTGACGCCGGACATGGTGCTCGCGCTCGCCAAACAGCCTCACCTCGTGGCCGAGGAGGAGCCGGGGACGGTTCTGGCGTACGTTGCGTTTAACTGCGACGATCCGATTCTGGCACATCGGGAAGTGAGGCAAGCGCTGGCGTACGCCACCGATCGCGCGAGCCTGATCAAATACCTGCTGCGTGGGCAGGCGCGTCCGGCATCAAGCCTGCTGCCGCCAAATCACTGGGCCTATGAGGGGAACGTGAACCAGTACCCTTACGATCCGGCGCAGGCCGAGCAGCTTCTCGATGCCGCTGGCTTTCCGCGTGGCGCGGACGGCGTGCGGTTTCATTTGACGCTGAAAACTTCAACCGAGGAATCGGCGCGGCTCCTCGGCGAAGTGCTCGCAGATCAATGGAAACGAGTCGGAGTCCTGCTCGACTTGCGTTCGCTGGAGAGCGCGACGTTGCTTTCGGATATCGGCCGCGGCAGTTTTCAGCTCTACACGCTTCGATGGGTGGGCGGAAACAACGATCCCGACATCTTCGAATACGTCTTCGATTCGAAGCGAATGCCGCCATTCGGAGCAAACCGCGGACACTATCGCAATCCTGTGATCGATGAACTGCTCGCGAAGCAGGGCGAGGAAATGGACGTCGAAAAGCGGAAGGCGATCCTATCGCAAATTCAGAAGCTCATCGCCGAAGACGAACCGTACATCGATTTGTGGTATTACGACAACGTGTGCGTTCACCGCGATCGCGTCACCGGAATCGTGATCCCGCCGGGCGGGGACTACGACTTCCTCGAAACTGCTACTGTGCGGTAGCCATGCACGCATGCGATACGTCTTCAGAATTGAGTTCTTCAGGGCGCGTTACGCGCCGATGGCTCGCTGAATCTCGGAGTCGGGCAGAGCGCCTTGGCGGGCAATCGACCAGGAATCCCCCTCGATTCGCACGATGGTCGATCCCAATGTGCCGCCCGTATCGCCCGCATCAAGGATGAGCGGAAGGCGATCGCCGAGTTGCTCGACGAGCTGCTCGACGTTGGTACACGACGGCCGTCCGGAGAGATTTGCGCTCGTGCCGGTCACCGGTCCGCCAACCGCATCGATCAGCGCTGTCACGATGCGCGAGTCGGCCCAGCGAAGCGCAACGCGGCCCGTGTTGCCCGTCACCTTGAGCGGCAGGCGATGAGTTGCTTCGACGACGAGCGTCAGCGCGCCGGGCCAGAATCGATGCGCGAGCGTCAGGAAAATATCGGGCACATCGCGCGCGAGCATCAGCGCCTGCTCGATCGAATTCACAAGGATCGGAAGCGCTCGCGTCTCCGGGCGTGCCTTCAATTGGAAGACACGTTCCACGGCGTAGAGATTGAACGGATCGGCGCAGAGACCGTAGAAGGTGTCGGTCGGAACAGCGATTACGCGGCCGCGCTCGATGAAACTGGCGGCGTAGGTCATCACGTGCCGCTGCGGTGCTTCCGCTGAGACTTTAAGAATTTCGGCAGGCAATTTGTTTGACGCGGGATTCGCCCCGGTTCGCTGACAGATTACAGCAGCGGCCGCCCTTGAAGCAACATCAAGCAACACAACGCGTTAGACAGAGTGCCAAAGTGGGAGCCGCGAGTTGAGGACTCGCCGCTGCCGGCCCCGACTTTTGCGCCCCGCCCGTTTACGCCCGAAGATGCGTTTGTTACGCTTGTTGAATGGGTCAACCCGCATCGGCTTCGATGCACGGCCGGCGACGCGCCGGGGAAAACGCTGGCGAGCACGCCGGTTTCATCACCAGCCGTGACAACAAGTGGATCAAGGCGTTTCGCGCTGCGCTGCGAGGCACGGGACCGCGCTCGGGTGAGCCGATTGGCGTCGAAGGGCCGAAGCTCGTGGAGGAGGCTCTTCGCTCCGGCCTCGAAACTGAAGCGCTGCTGGTGAGCGAATCAGGCGAGCGCGACGCCGAGCGAATCTTGCGCGCTGCGGGCGAGAGCGAAGGGGGCGTCCCGCGATCGCGCGTTTTTCACACCACCGATAGAGTTTTCGCGAGCGTAGCTGGAACGGATTCGCCGCAAGGCGTGGCAGCGCTCTTCCGGCAGCGCGAATGGGCGCTCGAAGACGTGCTGCGTGGGCCGGGCGCGATGCGAGAGAGCGCGCCGCTGGTTGCCGTGATCGCCGCGGTGCAGGATCCAGGGAACGTCGGCACGATCGTGCGCTCCGCGGAGGCCTTCGGCGCGACGGGCGCGGTTTCGACGCGCGGCGCGGCGGATCCATGGTCGCCCAAGGCACTGCGCGCGTCGGCAGGCTCGGCGCTGCGGTTGCCTGTGCTGCGCGGAATGGCGATTCCGATACTGATCGCACAGCTGCGAATCGCGGGCGTAAAGATTCTTGCCACGGCGTCCAAGCATGACACCGGCAGCCACGTGTCCGGCATTTCGAGCGAAGTCGACTTGCGCGGTCCTGCGGCCATTTTCATCGGCAATGAAGGAAGCGGCTTGCCGGACGAAATCCTGCGCGCAGCGGACGGAATCACCTCGATTCCCACCAGTGGCGCCGTCGAATCGTTGAATGCGGGGATCGCCGCATCGATCGTGCTGTACGAAGCGGCAAGGCAGCGGAAGCTCGAAGGGGGCTAAGAGAGATTCATGGGTTTGTTTCGCGCTATCGAACCGGAGGAAGAACCACTCGCCGGACGTCCGCTCGCCGACCGGATGCGTCCGCAGACGCTCGATGAGTTCGTCGGGCAAGAAGAGCTGCTGGGCCGCGGCAAGCCTCTGCGCACGCAAATCGAGCGCGACGAGATCGGCTCCATGCTTTTCTGGGGCCCGCCCGGATGCGGGAAGACGACACTCGCGAGGATTATCGCCAAGCACACGCGCTCGCAATTCGTGCCGTTCAGCGCTGTGCTCTCGGGAATCAAAGAGATCAAGGAAGTGATGGCCAAGGCGCAGTCAGCGCGCCACTACGGACAGCGAACGATCGTTTTCGTGGATGAAGTGCACCGCTTCAATCGCGCGCAGCAGGACGCGTTTCTTCCGCACGTCGAAGCGGGCAACGTGATTTTGATCGGCGCGACCACCGAGAATCCGTCGTTTGAAGTGATTTCGCCGCTGCTCTCACGCATGAAGCTCTACGTGCTGCACGCGCTTTCGGAGGAGCAGATTCTCGAGCTCTTGCAGCGCGCGATGAAAGATCCCGTGCGCGGGTTGGGAAACGAAAAGATCGAAACGGACGCTGTGGTTTTGGAACGCATCGCCGTGCTTGCCAATGGCGATGCCCGCGCGGCCTACAACACGCTTGAGGCGCTCGTGCTCGGGACGGAGCCGGATGCGCGCGGCGTGAGAGTGCTATCGGAAGACCGCCTCTCGGATGTGCTGCAGAAGAAGCTTCTGCCCTACGACAAGTCCGGCGAGGAGCATTTCAACCTCATCTCCGCGCTGCACAAATCCGTGCGGAACTCGGACCCGGACGCTGCACTCTACTGGCTCGCTCGCATGCTGGAATCGGGCGAAGATCCGCTCTATCTCGCGCGGCGCATGGTGCGCATGGCGAGCGAGGATATTGGGCTCGCGGAGCCCGGCGCGCTTGCGATGACCATCGCGGCAAAAGAAGCGTTCGACTTTATCGGCGCGCCGGAGGGATATCTCGCGCTCGCGCAGGCGGCCGTCTATCTTTCGCTCGCGCCGAAATCGAATGCTCTCTACACCGCCTGCGGCGCGGTCCACGAAGATTTGCAGCGGACCATCGCGGAGCCGGTCCCGCTGCATCTAAGAAATGCCGTCACCGGATTGATGGGACATCTCGGATACGGCAAAGGCTACCAGTACGCGCACGACGTGGAAGAAAAAGTGACCGATATGACTTGCCTGCCCGAAAGTCTCCTCGGCCGAAGCTATTACAAACCGACGGACCAGGGATTCGAGGCCCGCATCCGCCAGCGGCTCGAAGAGATTCGCCGCATCCAGAAGAAACCTCACACGACGAGGAACGACGGGTGACCCAAATCCAGCCCGCAGAACAACGACGCAGAAAACGCTGGCATTTCGCGTGGACGCTCGGTCGAGTCGCCGTTGGCTTACTCGTCCTCTTACCGTTGCTGATTGCCTACGGCCAGGACAATCCAAAGTTCGTGATCGATGAAGACTGCCAGGCATTCGACATCGCGGCGGACAATTCCATCGTCTTCGCTGTTCCACGGCTCAAGGGCGTTCGGAGGCTGGTGATCGAGCGCGACGACATTTCGATTGCGACAGGCCCAGGCAAATTCAGAAAAATCGTGGAAGCCGACAAGTTCATGCCGTTTCCTCCCGTCGAGGGATACGTCGTCGATACGCTCGCATGGTCGCCTGACGCGAAGCGCATCGCCGTCGGCATGTCTCTGCAAAAGGCGCCGCCGGGGTTCGAGGACAAGAACGCAAAGAAGCGCGGCGACCTGGGCGAGGACAATTCGCCGCTGTCGAGCGTTACCGGTGGCCGCGCGATCGCGCTTCTGGATGACGACGGCCACGAAATCAAGGTGGCGGGACTGAAGACACGTTTTATTGAAAATGGAGTCAATCCGACGTGGCTGGCCGACGATGCGTCCGTCGTATACGAGACCGGTGGCGGCCCGTACTCGCTCACACGCGTGCGGCCTGCCGACGGTCAGACGACCCAGCTTTTCGAGGGGCACACGTTCAACGCGATTATCTGGGATGCCAAGAAGAATCGCGCATTTGCGATCGGAGAGAATCTCGGGCTGCGTCGGGGATTGACGCTGGTGCAGCTCGACTTGGTGCACGAGCTCGTCACCGAAATCGCCCACGTCGAAAGCTATCAAGGCGCGCTGAGCCTTTCGCCGTCCGGAACGAAAATCGCATATTTTGAGGACGGCGATTACATCGATGTGATTGACATGGTTCACCCTTCGGGGACATTGCGCGTACGGACTGGCTACGGAAGGTTCGAATGGAGCCGCGACGAGCGGCGGCTGCTTCTAAAGCGGGGACCTTTCGAGAAATCCAACATCCTGCTGTGGGTTGGGCTCTCCGACGGTTCTTTTTCGTCGATCCTGCACGGCCTCGAATACCACGATTTCCATATCGCGCCGGACGGAATGTCGATCGCGATCACCGAGCCAGGGAAGCGAGCGCTGAAGGTCTATCCACTTCCGTAAACTCCGGCAGCGGCGGCGGGCATCGCCGCGCAGTCTATTGCAGGCGGAAGCGCTTGATGTGCTCTTTCAAAATACAGGTGTTCATCACGACCAGCAGGCCTGCGCGGCGAGCGCGCTCGGCGGCGTCGGGGTGAATCACGCCTTCCTGCATCCACACGCCGCGAGCGCCGATGCGAATGGCGGATTCGACGATTGCGGGCACGAATTCAGAGCGGCGGAATATGTCCACGATGTCAACATGCTCGGGAATATCTTCGAGGCGAGCGTAGGCCTTTTCGCTGAGCACCTCCGTCTCAGAAGGGTTCACAGGAATCACGCGATAGCCGGCTGACTTCAGGTACTCCGCGACTCCGTAGCTGGGGCGGTGGCGCCGGCTCGAAAGGCCAACGATAGCGATGGTCTTGCTGGTCTTCAACATCTCACTGGCTGGATCGCCGGCAGCCGTCGCCGGCGTATGAGTTGCGTTGGGGTGCGATTCTCTGGGAACCTTATCCATTCCGATCCTTTCGGTTGCGTGACGAGTCTCCGTGTTCAGCGCACGTGATATGAAAAATGAATTTTCGGTGGAGTTCACTGCGAGGGTCCGCGGCACTGCAAAGCAGCATCGCAGCGATCGCACGCACAGATGTGCGCATCCCCGCGAATGCAGTCCCCAAAACGCCTAGACTGAACGCCCTCTGAGAGCCCCCCTGCCGTGGCTTCATCATACAGGAATTCAGCGGAAAAGAAATCGAGTCTAGAGCGTTGTGCGCTGAACGCGACGTCTCGCACTATTCGTTCTAGTACCGCGATCGAGCGCACGAACGAATGCTGCAACTTCCGCGGATGAGAGCAGGCGATGCCGGCCGGGCGCGAGCGAGCCGAGCTCGAGATTCCCTATCGCAACACGTTTCAATTTCTCGACGGGATGGCCGGTCTGAAACAGCTTGTTGCGCAGTGCGTCGCGGCGCGCTTCTGAAAGCGTCGCTTCGTACCACGGTGAATCCTTGCCGCGAAGCTGCGAAATGCGCGCGCCAGTTACGCGCACCAAACTCCCAAGCTCAGTGGACGTGAGCGGCGCCTTCAGCTTCAGGTGATACGTTTGCTGCAAATCGTGAGCTTTCAGAAGCCGGTTGGCAAGGTCGCCGTCGTTGGTGAGAAAAACGAGGCCCGACGCATGGTATTCGAGGCGACCCACCGGAAAAACGCGCTCGGAAACGCCTTGCAGCAATTCGCGGAGCGAAGGACGGCCCTCGGGGTCGCTCAAGGTGGACACAACTTCGGGCGGCTTATGCAAGATCAGATAGACGCGCTGAAGCTGCGGGCGGAGCAGCTTGCCGGCCACTTTGATGTGATCGCGCGACTCGTCCGCCTTCGTCCCGAGCTCGGTGACCGTGCGGCCGTTCACGGTGACGAGACCCGACGTGATCATTTCCTCGGCTCGGCGGCGCGAGGCAAGGCCCGCACGGGCGATGATTTTTTGCAGACGTTCTTCCATGGAAACCGCGGCGCAAGGCCGCGTTACTCAGCATAGCGAAATTCGCCGGGTTGACGAAGCGCTAAGGGTGCTGGCAGTGGCACAGCTTCCAGAGATAGTCGAAGAACGCGCGGCCGCTCGCATCGACCTGCAGGTTGCCGGAATATGCGGGAGCGTCACCGCCCAATTCGACCAGAGCCCCCGTTCCCGCGGGGCTGTGAAACGTAAACAGAAAGCTCGGTTTGGCTGTGGACGTCGGGTCTTTGAGGACGAGACTTCCGCCCTGGCATTGGAACTTCTCGCCGTAGAGAGAATTGAAAAACGCCGGCGCGCCCTGATCGATTCCCAAATCGCCCTGGTAGGTGAGCGTGCCGCTGCTCCAATCCAGCGAGCTCGATCCGCCGACGCTACCTTTAAAGTTGATTTTCGTGATGATCTGCGCCGGCTGCTTTGGAGGTGCAGGGCCGGCGGCTGAGGCGAACGCAGGACCGGAAGCCGACACTCCTGGGACCGATGCGAACTCGTGCGGATGCGCGGGGACATCAACCGAGCCTACGCTGCCGCTCGGCGTATCGAGCACCGCGAAACGGAGCCGTTGGTCTTCGGGCTTGGCGCTGTAGTCGAAGATATTCCGAATGCCGTGATCTTGATAGGACTTGTACAGATCGTCCGGAACGGGCCTGGAGAGATCGCGCGTGAAAAACTGGAAATTATCGCCTTTCGGATCGAATTCGCAGATGGCCATCTCGAGACCCATCTGGCGCACGCCCAGAGCAGGCTCGAAACTCAGGGCGTTCGGCGAAACTGTAAAGAAATATCGCGCGGGAGCGTCCTGCGGCGCCTGACCTGCGGATGGTTGCGGCGCCACGGGCTGGACCGTCATTGCAATAGAGGTGGAAGGCAACGGCCTCATGCAGGATTGTTTGAGCAATTCCTCTGGGTTTTGCTGCTCGCCCGCTCCTTTCGAGTTGGTGGCAAAGTATCCGCGGCGGTAGGCAAGCTTCAGGCCTTTTTCCGTGGTCTTGACCGTGATTTCGTGGAAGCGATTATCCCAGTCGATGCCTTGGGGATAGTACGCGAGCTCGTAATAAACCGAGCCGTCGTTGAGGGCTGTCTGCACGCATCCGGAGAGATCGTTGGTGTTCTTGCAGCTACGGCCGCCGGTCGTCTCGGCGATGTTATCCATCGTGGCCTGCGCGTCGAGGTGCTGCGTGTTCTGCCGCATGATTTGGCCGCCGAATCCCGCGCCGGGATTCTGCTGATTGATATGCGGATTCTGCGTCGTGGAGTAGAGTTGATCCACCGAGAGCCCTTTGGCATCGACGGGATAGACCGCGATGCGCGCGTCGGTGAGCGCCTCCGCTGCGGCGCGGACTTTGTCGTTATAAGCGGCGCTACCTTGGAAGGGGTCGGTTCCGAAATCCGCAGAGGGCTCGATCCAAATCGGAAACGCTTCGGAGAACCAGATCAGGTTCTTGCGGCCGGGCATGGGGCCGAGATACTTGGCGATTTCGCTCATCGCGTCGGTCGTCTCGTCGACGCGGAGCGCCATCTGCGCTTCGTACGTCATCGCTTCAAAATCTTCGAGCCCTTGTATCGCCTGCGTCTCCTGCCCGCCGTTCCAATCGAGCGCCTGGTTCGATGGGCTGCTCGCATCGTCCTGTGGATTCTGATCGATCGGCACGTCGCGAAGCGTCCGGTTAATCGCATCGCGCAGGATCTTCGGATCCGTGCTGAAGCTCTGGACAACGTGCAGCGTGTGGCCGAGAGAAAACACAGCTACGGGCGTCGTGGGCGGAAGCGTCCTGAGCAGCGACAGCATGTGCTGACGCACCTGCATCTGATTCGACATTTCGGTGTTCAGCGAGTCCATTAGCAGGACGGTGGGCGCAATCGACCGATCCGTGGACGCGCCGTTCGTGAATAGAGTTGGCGAAGCGACTGGAGTGATCGGACCAGCGGGAGCCGCGGGAGTTGCCGACCGGTCCACGAATCGAAACTGCGCGATATCTTGCTGGCGGTTGTGCTCCTCGAAAATCTGAAAGTCCTCTTTTTTCAGGCCGCGCACCGGCGCTCCATGCGAATCGGTGACGACAATGTCTATCGCGATCAGTCGCGTTTGGGTCTTGAGTGTATTCGCGGCTGTTGGCGGCTGCTGCGCCGGAGCGGCCGCTTTCGGGGATGGCGCGGGGGGCGTCTGCGCGACAACGGCGGTAGCGCAGAAAACCACGAATACGGCAAGACACTTCATGATGGGCATGAGACGCACCTCGCTGACCGACGAGTCAGTTCGAAGAGACGGCCGCTATTCTATATGAACCGCACAATTAAGATGCAAGGCGATAAGCAGCAGTTACACGGACGCGTTCACCGCCGACCGGCGGGGGTTAGGCGCTTTCGGATGAGCTGGCGGCCTTCGCAGCGCGGGACTGCTCGGGAAGTTCGGAGAGGTCTTCGGCGAGTTCGGCGAGATCGTCAGTTTCGCCGGATGCCTGAATCGCAGCCGCTGCAGGTGACGGCGCCGCGGCCGTTTCTTCCGGCTCCGCGGGAGCGATGCCGGAATCGGAGCCGAGGGCGGCCTGGGCGAGCTGCTCGAATTCCTTGAGGCTCGGAAGCTCGTCGAGATCGGATAGGCCGAAGCGCATCATGAACTGCTTCGACGTGCGATAAAGAATCGGCCGGCCGATCACTTCTTTGCGTCCGGCAGTGGTGATCAGCCGCTTTTCAAGCAGCGTCTTAATCACACCCCCGACGTGCACGCCGCGAATTTCGTTGATCTCGGGCACGGTGACCGGCTGCTTGTACGCGATCACCGCGAGCGTTTCGAGCGCCGGCATCGTGAGGCGCAGCGGCGGCTGCAGGCTTTTGATGAATTTGCGGACCACGTCGTGATGCTGCGGCTTGGTGTAAGACTTCCAGCCGCCGGCGACTTTGCGCACTTCGATGCCGCGCTTATCGGTCGCGTACGATGCGACGAGCAGATCCAGCGCTGCGCGAGCCTCGGTCTTTTCGACGCCCAGCGCGCCGGCAATCTGGTCGAGCGTCGCCGGCTCGTCCGCGGCGTAGATGATGGCTTCGAGTGCGGCCTGCATTTCTTCTGGCGTCATGGATTCCCCTTGCGCGCTACAAATACTGCTCCTCGATCTTCGACATCGCATCGGGACCGGCGAAAACCGCGTCGAACATCTTGTGCTTGCGCAGCGAAATATCCGCAAACAGCTCCGACTGCACCAAAATCACGGCCTGCATGCGCACCATTTCGAGCACGGCCAGCAGCGCGACGATCATGGCGTTGCGCGACTCGCAAGCGTCGAAGAATTCGACCAGCGACACGGGCGCTTCGCTCGCCATCAAACGCTGGCGCAGGCGGTCCATCATCTGCGCGATGGTCACCGACTCGTGCCGCAACTCGAATTTCGCCACTTGCTTGCGGCGCTCGAGCACTTCCTGAAACGTCTTGATTAGGTCGACCAGCGAGACGACCATCTCGCCTTCCACCGCGTCGCCGGTGTATAGGGTGCGGTCCGGACGCGACCAGACGTGCGCCTCCACTTGCTGCTTCTGGTAGAGAAGCTGCGCGGCGTTCTTGTATTTTTCGTGTTCGATCAGGCGGTGGACCAGATCTTCGCGCGGGTCCTCCTGCGCCTCGGGCCCGGCGAGTGGATCGGCCGGAAGCAGCATCTTCGACTTGATGTGGATCAGCGTCGCCGCCATGTAGATGAAATCGGCGGAGACGTCGATATCGAGCTTTTCGAGCTGGTGCAGGTAGTCGAGATACTGCTCGGTGATCTTGGCGATGGGGATGTTGTGGATGTCCATCTCCTGCTTGCGGATCAGGTCGAGCAGCAGATCAAGCGGACCTTCGTAAACGGGCAGATGGATTCGATATGGCGATGACGACGACACTTCAGTTGCCTCCGGCCTTAGGAGCTTCCTCCCGCTGAAAAACTGCGTTGCGCACGCGCTTCATGGTGCGCCGCGCCGTCTTTTGTGCCTTCTTGCTGCCGGCGTCGAGGATACTCCAGACTTCCTCCGGCCGCGCTTCTAATTCTTTCCGGCGTGCCTGAATGGGCTCGATCCATTGGACCAGATGATCGGCCATGGCGGCCTTGCACTCGATACAACCGA
>DASPUN010000052.1:0-69253 GCA_035622875.1 Candidatus Acidiferrales bacterium | reverse complement strand
GCCATCTTTCGCCGGTCGGCGTGTACTACTTCCGCGCAGCGATCGCGGCGATGAACGCGCACCCGGTGCTTTGCGTGAGGCCGGTGCAGATGTCACGGAGGTGATCGCGTATCGAACGACGGTGCCCGCGGGAGCTGATGTCGGTGTCCTCGCAGCTATTTTGCGCGCGGAGGTTGATGCCGCTGTATTCGCTAGTCCTTCTGCATTCAAGAACTTCCGTACGATCGTCGGCGAGACCGAAACTCAGAATCTCTCGAGTCGGATCGCTTTCGTCGCAATCGGGCCATCTACTGCACGCGCGATTCGAGAAGCGCACTCTCTCGTCGCGGTGCAGGCAGACGACGCCTCCACAGCGGGGCTGGCTCGGGCGATCGTCGATCACTATCAGCGTCATTCGGCAACTGCGAGGCCCGCGTGACATTCCCAACACATCGCCCGCGCCGTCTGCGCCGCAGCGAGGCGCTGCGCAGCCTCGTCCGCGAGACGCAGCTCTCGACGCACGGCTTGCTCTATCCGATGTTCGCTTGCCCTGGCAAGAAGGTTCGCACCGAAGTCAGCTCGATGCCCGGAATATTCCAGCAGTCGCCCGATCAGATCGTCGAGGAGTGCAGGGAGGTCGCCGATCTCGGCATTCCGGGCGTGATTCTCTTCGGCCTGCCCGAGCACAAGGATGAGACCGGCTCGGAAGCTGCTTCGCCGAAAGCTGCTGTCCAGCGCTCCATCGAAGCGATTCGCAAAGCCAAGCTCAACCTTCTCGTCGTCACCGACGTTTGCCTCTGCGAATACACGAGCCACGGCCATTGCGGCGTGATTAAGGATGGGCAGATCCTCAACGATCCGAGCCTCGAGCTGCTGGCGAACGCGGCTCTCTCGCACGCGCGCGCTGGAGCCGATATCGTTGCGCCGTCGGACATGATGGACGGCCGCGTGGGCGCGATTCGCCGCAAGCTCGACGAGAAGGGCTTTCAGGACGTTGCGATCCTCGCCTACGCCGCGAAATACGGCTCGGCGTTCTACGGGCCGTTCCGCGAAGCCGCGCAATCGACGCCGCAGTTCGGCGACCGCCGCAGCTATCAGATGGATCCTGCGAACGCGCGCGAGGCGCTACGCGAAGTCGCGCTCGATCTCGAAGAAGGCGCGGACATCATCATGGTCAAGCCCGCGCTGCCGTATCTCGATGTCATCACGCGCGTGCGCGAACGCTTCGACGTGCCCGTCGCGGCTTATAACGTAAGCGCCGAATACGCGATGGTGAAAGCCGCCGCGCAAAAAGGCTGGATCGACGAGCAGCGCATCGTCCTCGAAATTCTCACCGGCATTCAGCGCGCGGGCGCTTCGATCATCCTGACGTACCACGCGAAAGACGCTGCTCGCTGGCTCAAGCACTGCTGACGATGTCCCGGCCCGCCTCGCATCCCTCATCCGAACTTCGCGCTCGCGCCGAAAAAATTCTTGTCGGCGGCGTGAATAGTCCCGTACGCGCATTTCGCGCCGTGGGCGGCGAGCCGCTGATCATCGACCGCGCCGCGGGCTCGCGCATCTGGGACGCCGACGGCCGCGAATACATCGATTACGTCTGCTCCTGGGGCGCGCTGATTCTCGGCCACGCGCACATTGACGTGGTTGATGCGATCGCCGATCAGGCGCGCCACGGCACCAGTTACGGCATGACGTCGCCGCTCGAAATCGAACTCGCCGAGCGCATCGCCCGCGCCATTCCTTCGATCGAGCGCATCCGCTTCGTCAGCTCCGGCACCGAGGCGACAATGTCCGCCATCCGCGCCGCGCGCGCCTTCACCAAGCGCGACCTGATCCTCAAATTCGAAGGCGGCTACCACGGCCACTCGGATAGCTTTCTTGCCGAGGCCGGCTCGGGGCTTGCCACGCTCGGCATTTCCTCGAGTCCCGGCGTGCCGCAGGCGCTCGCGGAGCTAACACTCAATGCGCCTTACAATGACGCGGCGGCCGTAGAGCGCGTCTTCGCTGCGCATACGGCAAAGATCGCGGCGGTGATCGTCGAGCCGGTTGCGGCGAATATGGGAGTGGTTCCGCCCGCGCCCGGCTTTCTCGAATCGCTCCGCCAGATCACCCAGCGCGACGGCTCACTTCTGATCTTCGACGAGGTGATCACCGGATTTCGGCTCGCATACGGCGGCGCGCAGAATGTCTACGGCATTCGGCCCGATCTCACGACCCTCGGCAAAATCATCGGCGGGGGATTGCCGGTCGCGGCCTACGGAGGCCGTCGCGAGATCATGGACCAGATCGCCCCGCTCGGCCCGGTCTATCAAGCTGGCACACTTTCGGGCAACCCGCTCGCGATGCGGGCCGGCATCACCACACTGGCGCTGCTTGAGGATCCGACGTTCCACGAGCCGCTCGACGCTCGGGCGCAGCGGCTTGCCAACGGTCTCCGCGACGCTCTGCGCGATGCCAGCCTTCCGGGCGAGGTGAACGCCGTGGGCTCTCTCATGACACTCTTCTTCGCCGCCGAGCCTGTCCGGGATTACGCCGGCGCCAAAAAGTCTGACACGGCTCGCTTCGCGGCCTTTTTCCGCAAAATGTTGGCTCGCGGGATCTTCCTGCCACCTTCGCAGTTCGAAGCGCTTTTCGTTTCTTCAGCACACAGTGACCAGGACATCAGCCGCACCGTCTCCGCCGCGCACGAGAGCCTTCAAGTCATTTCTGCGCAACGCTAGGTCCGATTCTCGCCTTCGACGAGCAGGGAACTGAGCGCTTTGGTGTTCGCAAGTCAAGGAGAGAGTGGAAAACGACTTCCACTCGCACGGTACCTGAGTTCTAGCGCACCGTTCCAAATTCTTCTCCAGAAACAAAGCGTGCTGAAAACAAAAGCCTTACAGCACCGATTTCTTGGTACTGGCCATGCTCCTTCCGTGGCTGAGTCAGTTGACACTCGTGTCAGTAACAAGGAGCACCCCCTTCCATGGGTCTTGCAACAGTCGCGTTGCTGCTGCATCTGGCGGTCGCCGCGCCAAGCGATGCCGACGTTAACGCCAAACCAGCAGCGGAGCAATCCTCTACGCAGGACCCCTTCGCCGCGCCAACGAAACCCCAGCCGGCGGCAACCGTGGCATCCGATAGCACAGACTCTCCCACGCTCACGGCTGCGAAATACGAGTCCAGTTCCCAGAATTCGCAGTCGCTCTCGACGATTCGCGTACCTCCCGTCCAGCCGGGGACCCAATCCAAAGTGATCATGGTTGAGAACTCGCCGTCGCGCCGGAAGTGGCTGGTGCTTTCGATCGCCATGCACAGCGCCGCCGCCTTCGACGCCTATTCCACGCGGCAGGCAGTTTCTTCGGGCGCTCACGAAACCGACCCGTTGATGCGGCCCTTTGCAAGTTCGCCCGGAATCTACGCGGCGATCCAGGCCGGACCTCTCGCCCTCGACTACGCCGCGCGCCGGATGCAGCGCAGTCAAAACAGCTTTCTCCGCCGGACGTGGTGGCTGCCTCAAACCGCCAGCACCGGATTGTTCATCTTCTCCGGCGTCCACAACCTGAATCTGGCCAATCGACCTTAGACCGCATCTGATCGGGGCAGCGTATCTCTCAGGTAGTCGCATCCATCGGGCACCCGGGCTTCTCCTCCCGGGTGCCTTTTTTTGAATTCTTCGCGGACATCCCAAAAAACTCTTTCTTTCTCGGCGCAACCACGTAGAATGTGCGCCTTATCGATGTCGCTTCGCACGCCGCTCGGCGCGTGAAGCGGGCTCTTCGTTCTTAACGGCTTTCAAGAAGGGGAGCGTTCCGGGCGTTGGCTGAGGTTCCGAGGAAATCAGGCCATTCTTGCGTGCGCCTCGCGCAAGTGTTCGTATTCGTCTGCGCGGCGCTCGGAGTTTCACTCGGGACATCGGCGCAAACCACAGGCGCGATTCGCGGCGAAGTGCGCGACCCTTCCGGCGCGCTCGTCCAGGGCGCAATCTTGAAGGCGACGCTTTCTGGAACAAACGTCGTCCGCTCGGCGGCGAGCGGAACCGATGGAAGTTTCGAGATTCCTGAATGCGCCGTTGGGAACTACGAACTCACCGCGGAAGCTAGCGGCTTCAAGAAATTCGTCGCGCACGGTGTTGACGTCAGCATCGGCCACGTCGCCGTCCTCGACATCACGCTTGAGGTTGGCGGCTCAACGCAAACCGTTACTGTCCAGGCCAACGCCATCCAGGTTGAAACTACCAGCACGCAGCTCGGCGCAGTGATGACGGACACGGCCGTCCGCGAACTCCCTCTCAGCACCCGCGACACCTATCAGCTTCTCCAGCTGCAACCGGGTGTTCAATCACAGGTCGGCGCCGATCTGTTCTACGGCAGCGACAACGCCGGTGTTGTCTCGGTGAACGGCGGCCGTGGGCGGTCGAACAATTACATGGTCAACGGAGGCGATGGCAACGACATCTTCGTCAACGGGCCGGCCATCGAGCCTTCGCCCGACGCGATCGAGGAATTTCGCGTCATCACCAACACGTTCGACGCGGAGTACGGCCGCAACTCCGGCTCCATCGTGAACGTAGTCACGAAATCGGGAACGAACAATTTCCACGGCGACGTGTACGAATTTTTCCGCAACGATGTGTTGAATTCGCGCGGCTATTTCGATCCCACGGTCCCCGACTACAAACAGAATCAGTTCGGCGGCACGCTCGGCGGCCCGATCAAGAAAGACCGGACATTCATTTTCGGCTCCTACGAGGGCAACCGGCTGCGCCAGGGAATTTCGTCCGGCGACGTGGCGTTTCCCACGGCTGCAAATGTTGCCGGAGATTTTTCTGACGGCGAAACGTTTAACGGGAGCCTCGTCGATCCGGCCTTCGCGAGCATTCTCGCCAATCGCGACACAGGCGGCGCGGCGCAGAATTGCCAGGCAGCAGTGCTCAACGAGGGAGGGGAAGCGTTCAATCCGTTGCCGCCTGGAGGAGTGCCTTTTTCCAACATTTTTCCCAACAACCAAATTCCCACGCAGTGCTTCGATCCAACTGCGGTGGCTATCTACAACCTTTGGGTTGAGCCGTACGCTGCGAACTGCACGGGTGATCCATGTCTTGCCAGCACGTCGCCCAATCGCGCCGAGCGTGGCGATCAGTTCACGATCCGCTTTGATCACAGGATCAGCCAAACGCAGCAGTTTGCGGCCTACTACTATTTTGACGACGATGCGCGCGTCGATCCATTTTCGACCTTTCAGGCGGCAGGCGGCAACGTGCCCGGCTTTGGAGCGATGTTCAACACGCGCGTCCAGCAGTGGAACCTGAGCCATACTTGGACGCTGGGGGCAAGTGCGGTCAACGAATTCCGCTTCAACTATTTCCGCGAGGGTCAGCGCAATTTGGATCACCCGGTCAACATCCTCGCGAGCGTTCACGATTCCTGCGGAGAAGGGAACGCTGCCACGTGCTTCCAAGACCCGGCGTATCCGGCATCAGCGGGAATCACGTCCGACATTCCGGGTCGACAGGGAGTTCCGAGTATTTTGGTGGCCGGCGGCTTTTCCATCGGAAACAACAACGAAGGCGAGCTTCCGCAGATCGGCAACACCTTCCAGTGGATGGACAATTACACGCGTGTGATCTCGAGTCACACGCTGAAATTCGGCGTCGACGTCCACCGACAGCGATTCGATCAGTTTCTCTACTACAACATCAATGGCTTCTTCACATTCTTGAGTGATGCGAACCTCTGTTCGCCCGCAAATCCCAATCCGCCGATCCCCGTCGTTTCGGAGACGGGATTGAATTGCGACAATCCGACCACAAATGACCTCGGCTTCCAGTCCGGCTACCCGAATTATTTCCTCGGCGCTTCAAACAGCTACACCCAAGGGGCTGCACAGGGTCAACACGACCGCAATACGGAGCTTTATCTCTTCGCGCAGGATAGTTGGAAGCTGCGCTCCAACTTGACTTTGAACTATGGTCTTCGCTGGGAGCTGAACACTCCGTACTACGATACGGAAAACCGATTGCAGACGTTTCGTCCTGGACAGGCGACTACGCAATACCCATGCTGGATGTCGCAGGAGAGTTCGGACGCCACGGGCCTTTCAGCAGGGGACTGCGGCCCGGGAAGCGGCAACGACTCGATCTTTCCGTATGGCCTCGTGTTCCCGGGCGACAAGGGCGTGTCCCGCGGCCTGACCAGCACGTACTACAGAGCCTTTGCCCCGCGCATCGGCCTTGCCTGGAGTCCGGGCTGGACGGACGGTTTTCTCGCCAAGCTCACTGGCGGGCCGGGAAAATCCAGCATCCGCGCCGGCTACGGCATCTTCTACAATCCGATCGAGCAGCTGGTTCTCGAACAGTTCAGCGCTGAGCCGCCATTCGGCGGCAGTACGTCGCTGGCGAATACCCTGTTCAATCTTCCGTTCGAGCCGCAATCCGGTGGAGCGCCGTACCCCAATGTGTTCGGCGGCATCATCAACCAGACGCCGAACACGCCCTGCGCATCGGATACGCCCGGCGGCCCGGCCGGTTGCGTCGACTGGTCGCAGTTCCGGCCGATTCTGCTCGCCGGGGAGTTTCAGCCGCACCTCAGATCGCAGTACGCCGAGCAATACAATCTCACGATCGAGCGCCAGTTGACCAAGAGTACCCTGTTCCGCATCTCTTACGTGGGCACGCAATCGCATCACCTTCTCGCCATTCATGATTTAGACCCCGGAAACGCCCAAACCTGTCTTGATCTCGAGGCGGTTTCGACGTATTACGCGCCGTCACTGCCCGATGGTTCCGCGAATCCGAACGCCCGTCCCGACCTCAGCGCTGCTTATTCCTGCGGTCCCTTTAGTGCGGACAATGCCTACGATCTGCCCGCAGGCTCGCTCCCCGCGGGATTCAATCTGCATCTACCTTACGGAAGCGTCCCGTCGATTTCTGGAGGACCCGAATCGCCGGCAATCACGTTGGTCGGCCTTCGCCCGTACTCGTCTCCGATTTGCCAGCCCACAACTGGTATTGGCTGCCCTCCCGATGGTGTACCCGTTTTCAGCAATATTTTCGCGGAAGACACGATCGCCAATTCCAACTACAACGGCCTGCAAGTTTCGGTCGAGCGCAATCTCTCGCACGGCTTGATGTTTCAGGCGTCCTACACATTCAGCAAGGCAATCGACCAGGGCGCGTCGTTCGAGAACGAACTCAATCCTTTGAATTTCAACGCAACGCGCGGCCTTTCGCTCGTCGACGCGAAACATCGCTTCGTGTTCAGTCCCTACTGGCAGATTCCAATACCCAAGAAGGACGGGCTCGCGGGAAAGTTCGCAAACGGCTGGGGCGTATCCGCAATCATCACGTATCAGAGCGGCTTTCCGATCCGCATGCAGACCCAGGACGATCTTGAGCTCGAGAGCAGCTACTTCTTCGAAGACGCGAACACGCCACAGATTACGGGCCGCGTGCAATTCCTGAATCCTAAAACCAATGGCGGCTACTGGTTCGATACCTCGAATATCAACGACCCGGCTCCCGGAACTTTCGGGAATATGCCGCATTCACTTTGCTGTGGGCCTCCGATTAGCAATACGGACATCGCCGTCGAAAAGCAGACCGCCATCAGCGAACGATGGAACAGCGAATTTCGCGTGGAGTTCTACAACGCGTGGAACCACACGCAGTTCGCCAATCCCGACGGCAACTTCAGCGACTTCACGTTCGGTCTGGTCCAGAAAACGAGAGAGGATCCCCGCGTGGTACAATTCGCGCTCAAGCTATTGTTCTGATCGCCCCGGGGCGCGTTACTCTGCCTTCGTCTTCCGCGCTACTTTCGTGACACATCTTTATCAAGTGAGCCCATGTAAGCAGACAGACGCTATCCGATGATCGCGGTTCCGGGAACCATAGATGTTTTCATCCGTCGCCGACGATGAGCCAAATCGCAACTCCCAGAGTCGGGCAGAGACTTCGTCAGTCGGAAAGGTCGGCCCCGCAAACCCGCCATCGATTGACTAATCCCGACTCCAGCAATCCGTTGATCACAAATGTCCCCGAGACGGTCTCGCGCGCTCATTTTCGCCAAAGCGCAAAGAAATCCCTTCGGCGCAATTCAAGCGCTACGGCAGGGTCGCTTGACCGCGAATTGCACTATCCGGGGTCCTCATCTCGCCGTCTGGACCACGCCGAACATGAAATGCCTGAAGTGGGCGTCCGGGTCGGCCAAGTTCCTGTGGATCCACACACTTTGAAACTCCACACCCCGGGGACGCTTTCGAAAAACCAGATCCCATTTCAACTGCAAAAGGTTTAGCACGACACCGCACGCAAAGGGCGAACGGAAGTGAGGATTATGATGGTCATGAAACACCGGCGAAGCTAGCGTCATCGGGTGCTCAAATGCTAGCGCCAGTGTGAGTTCAGACGACCGATGGTCGATCTTAAGGGGGAACTCATATCTCGATCGCTCCTGCCCAGACGCACGCCTCGTCCCCGCCGCGCTAACTCTTGACCCATTCCGACACCGAATTGGTGTCACATCCACGAAGCCCGAATTCGCCCCACGCCTCCGCACCGACGCCATCCCACCGAGGCATACATAATATGTATTCGCGGAAGTCAAGAGGAATGCGCTGGGATGCAACAACGCAATTGGGATTGTGATTGCGAATGCGAATGGGGGGGGTGGTTGGGATCTCTTGTGGCGCGCGAGGGGGTGGGCCGGAGACAGTGAGCTGCGACATGGTCGCGGAGGAGCGCGCGAGTCGACAAAGCCCTGCAGCGCACAGCGGGCTTCGCGTTAAGCGAGGCGAGGAGCTGGGTGGCGCGAGGGGAATTGGCGGTTCGCAATCGCGTTCAATTGAACTCGGTGCAGGGGACGTCCGGGGGTTCGAGGCCGGGCGAAGCTTGCGGCCGCGAAGATCTGCGGAACGCGCCGAACGTCACGCAGGATCGACCATCGTTGTCACGAAATAGTTCCCATTCACCCTCGTGCTCAGTCGAACTCTGTGCGTAGGATTTCCGGTGGTTCGGGGTCGCGGTCAAACTCGTGCTCGGTTCAACTTGAAGTGCCAATGGCCCAGGGCCTCGGGGGCAGGGGTGAGGCTTGCAACGGTGCAAGCTCGTGCAACGGACCGAGGATCAGTCGGGATCGACCATCGTTGCCGAGAAGGGGGTCCCGTTCGCAACAGCGATCATTCGAATGCAGTGTGTCCTGCAGATGATTTTCGTCGGGCGGGTGGTGACAGGCCGGGCGGTGCGGTGAAGTTTGCGGCTGCATGAATTCGCAGGGCGGTCCCGGAGCTCCATTGGGAGCCGAGAAATGACGGTGCTAGAGCGTCTCGGTTCGGCGTCGTTGTCGCCTGAACTCAGCCTCAGGGAGCGAGGCGATTACCGGCGAGCCGTTGACAAACTTCCAAGTGAGCGATTGCTCGAACGCTGACAAGGTGCCTCGGGCGAGGCCGAACGGTCGAGGTTGGATGGGTCGTAGAAACTGGGCTCGGGGACCGGTTCGCGTTCGGCGGGGCAGCTCGAGTAATTTCAGGGAACAGTTCCCTGCCGGACGGGCGGTCATCGGTCGATGGTTAGGATCACGCCAAGGATGCGCGGCGGGCACGTCGCTCCTCGGCTCCGCTCGGGACAAGCCAGCGCCGCGAAGACCGCAGCGCCCCTCACTCGGGCGGCCGAGACTGCGATCTCCGTGTTCGAGTGGGCGGGACGAAGTACAGCGGCGGCAAGCCCGCCTCCGGCGGTCAGGCCGCCGCACTCCACAGGGGGCGGACGGTAAGGCGGGGAGAATCGACCGGATCACGCCAAGGACGCGCGGCGGGCACGCCATGTTGTGCGCCTGTGAGGATGGGCACATTGTAAGCAAAGGCCTCAGGTTTGAAGACCTGAGCTACATCGTTGCCGGGTCATAGAGCCAGATGGGAAGCATCACGCCAAGGATTTGTGGCGGATGAATTTGTCGGCGAGGACGCCGGCGCTACGAAAACCACGGCGAGGGTTGGCATCGGTCGATGGTTAGGATCACGCCAAGCATTCTTGCCGGGCACAGCATGCTGTGCCCCTACGAGAACCGGCGCGGTTGTTTCTGAGCGATGGCCCAAGCACCAAGCGCTGCGACTGAGCGGCGAGGGAAATGCCGCGACGGCGTTTGACGCTACGATTCCGGACGATGGCGTTCGCGGGAAAACGCAGAGCGTCACTGCACGATGAGGGTGAGCCTGACGTTGTGGATGGTGCCGTTGGCGGTGGCGGTGACGAGGACGCTGTAGCTGCCCGTTGGCGTCGGAACATTTTGCGGCGGGGGTGGTGGCGGGGGCGGCGGAGGGCCAGACGGGGGGCTGCTGCCTCCTCCGCAGGCGCTCGCGAGCAGAATCAGGGCGAGCGCAAACACGCAGAGCGCCCATTGCAACCGGCGTGAACCGCGGCGCGGCATCACCGCCAGCAAGGAAATGCAAAGCGACAAGACGAGAAGGAGCGCAAGCGTGGCGACGAGGCCAGCGGGTGCGTCTGGTGTGCGATTCCCTTCCCGCGTCACGAGCTGCGCGTTGCTCACCGTGTATGCGTTGACCGTTAGCATGGAAGTCGTCGCGCCGTTGACGATCGGATTCGACGGGCTCACGCCGCACGTAAAGCTTGTCGCCGACGTTGCGCAAGAGAGCGCCACCGCCGCGTTGAAGCCGCCGGCGCCGTTGATGACGACCGGAACGCTGCCGGACTTCCCCGCAGAAACCAGCACGACCGGCTGGCCAAGCGAGACCGAGAACGTGCTGAGATCGACACTCACCGCGCCAGGCGCGCTGGCCGAGGGATTGTAGTTGGCGTCGCCGCTATAAGACGCGATGACTTGATTGCTGCCGCTCGAGAGAGTGAGCGCGGGCACGGGACCGGACGGAGTGGCAACCGACGATGATCCGCCGGCGGGTGACAGCCCTCCGGGGAAACCCTCACCGTTCACGTAAAAGATTACGGTACCCGTGGGGGCCGGGCCCGTGCCGGACGCACTTTGCACGGTGGCCGTGAAATTGGTGTTTTCGTACCGCGTGATGCTGGCGGGAGAAATGGCGAGAGTCGTGGTCGAAGCCGCGCGCGTTGAAGGCGCAACGGCGATCGGTGTCGAGTAGGTATAGCTTCCACCGGCCCAATTGCTGTCGCCCGGGTAGTTGGCGCTCAGCGTGAGGGAGCCTGCCGCCTGAATATTGGTGAAATTCGCCGTGGCGATCGCGTGCGGGCCTCCCGCGTAGTTGTCGGAGACAACGAGCGGGGCCGACACGGTTGTGCTGCCCAGCATCACATTCACGCTTCCGGTAGGTGGCGTGCCGAATCCCGTGCCAAGGACGACGTCGACTAGGAGATTGCCGCCGACCGGAACCGACGTTTGCACCTGCGGTATGTAGACGAACGGATTGCCGGGAGTGATGGTGAATGCGAACGGCCCCGCTGTGGACGGCTGGTAGCTGTCATCGCCCGAGTAACTGATCGTCAGGTTTTCGGTTCCGACCGGCAACATGCTCGGCGGCGGAGAGTATGCGGCCACGCCCTGAGTGTTCAGTGGAATCGTCTGCGAGTTTGAGCCGGCAGTGAAGGTCATCGTGCCGGAGCCGACACCGCCGACTCCGGTGGAGGCTTCGGCCTCGGCGTCCCATACCCATCGCTGGCCGTAGCCATACGTCGCCCCTTGATTCAATACGGTGCCGCTCGGCGCGTAGTCGAAGAATTGAATGGAGCTAGACTCCTGCGTAACAGTGACATTGAGCGGAGCCGATGTGCTGGGGGCAAAAGTGCCGTCACCGGAATATTGCGCTTCAACCTGGTACGTGCCGCCGGGAAGGATCGTTTGATACTGGCTTGCCGAGCCGTTCGAGAGATGCAGAGTCCAGGAGAATTGATCGAGAGGGATGCTGTCCGGCGTGACCAAAGTGACGTTTCCCGTCGGCGTGCCGGCGTCTGCACCGGAGGCGACGACGTTCGCGGTGACGAGGATCGCCGTGCCGTGCACGAAATTGGTCTGCGACAGCGTGAGCGTCGTCGTAGTCGCAAGGAAGGAAACCTTGTTCCAGTCCGTGACCAGCGCGTTGGCGTCCACCGAACCGAGGCCCGTCGCCAGATCGTAGCCGGTTGTCGCGGGGTATTCCTGCAGCGAGTCGAGGCCGTCGCCATCGCCATCGGGCGAACAGTCCGGAGTCCCCGGCTCGCACGGAACGTTGTTGCTGCCCGTGGTGATGTCGTGAAAGACGCTGGGTTGCTGGCGCGCAAGAGCGTAGAGCGTGAAATCGGCCTGGCCCTGGCGGCCGTACTTTTGGTCGACGAGCGCCATGATCCCCGCCATGGCAGGCGACGAAGCCGACGTGCCGCCGACCAGAAGAATTTCCGATCCCGGGCCGGCGCACTCACCTTCCTCGGCGCAGATTGCATAGGCGCTTCCGTTCTCGGCCGCGGCAGCGAAAAGAGAAACGTCGGGAATGTCGCGGACGCCGTCGCTCGGCACGCCCGGAGCCCCCTGCCACGGAGGCTTGGGATAGGGAGCGCAAGGCGCAATATTGGACGCCTTGATTCCGCAGGTGCTGGCTCCGCCTCCTCCTCCCAAGATCGATGACGTATCGGGGAATATGTTCAGGCCAAAGGCTGCGTCCCACGGCTGCTCGGGCAGAGGCGCTTTCAAGGAGCCGTTGTTCGCGTCGTTCGTCTGATTCCAAAAAGGCGCGGCCGCGGAAATGCCGGAGGCGTAGTTCGAATAATAGAAATCGGTGCCGCCGACAGCCACGTCCCACGGCGTGGATGCGAGCCCGTTGATGTTGAGTCCTTGAGTAGCCTCGGACTCAGAATCGTAATCGCAGCCGGCCGAACCGCTGTCGCCGCTGCTTACGAACACGCTCTGTCCCTGCGCCGCGGCCTCTTCCCACATCTCTGACCAGAAACCATTGCCGAAGCCGAGATCGACTTCACACGCGCCCATGCTGAGGCTGAGCACCGACGCCTGGTTGTCGTCGACCGCGCGAAGAATCGAAAGATCGATGGGGTCCTGGATGTCGCTTCCATCGGAAATATAGAGGTTGACGGTGGCGCCGGGCGCTACAGCGCCGCTCAGCTCAACGTCGAGATAGGCTTCGATATCGCTGTCGGGCAGCGGATCGATGCCGGGATCGTTTCCGTCGATCACGACCTGCGGAGGATTGCTCGAGAGTCCGAAGAGCTGGCGATAGGAATTGACCAGGGCGATGTCGATGTTCGATTCGCCGAGGATTCCGATCGTTTGCCCCGTGCCATTTGTGCCAGCCGAATAAAGCGGGCCGAGATCGTATTGTGTCGCAAAATCTTCCGGGCCAACGGCGAAAAAGGTGCCTCCGCCCAGCGTGAAATGAGGAGCGCCCGCGCCTCCGGGGCGCGTGTAGGCCGCTCGGCCAACGTTTTGGAGATACGGCTTGGCGAAGAAATTGTTGATCGGTGAAACTCCGCGGACCAGAGGCGCGAGGGCTTCGGGGATCGCCAGCTCGGTCGCGTTGGCGTAGTGCGTTTCACCGCGGACGACGTACTGATGAATTTCTGTGTGGAACGCTTCGCGGACATTCGCGGCGGTGCCGGAAAATTCGACGAGCGACTTCCCTTTCGTCACGCGCGCGACGCGGAAGCCGTGCGAGGCAAGCCACTGCGACGCAATGGCGACATCGGAATCGGCGGGGCCGTAGAGCTGGCCGAACTGCTCGGGCGTGAGCCATTTGTGATACGCGGCAGTTCCCTGCGTGTGCGCCTCGGTGAGAAATTGCTGCAGCGCCGTTTCGCGCTCGGCCGGGCGATTGAGCATCAGCAGCATGCGATTCGCCGGGAAGGAATCGGGGACGGCGCCCCGGTCGAAGCGCGCCTGCGCGAGCGGATGCACGGAGCCGTGCAGAGTGACGGTCTGCGATTCGTCGATTGCAAGGGTGACGAGCGGGCGCGCGGGATTTTGCGCTGCGGCGGCGGACGCGAGCGCAAGTCCGGCCAGCAACAGGCCGGCGCATCGTGCGAGTGAAGACACCCCGTGAATGTGCCTCATCGACAGCGCCTCGCGGCAATGGGGAGCGCAGGGCCTAGGTGCCGCGGCGCGCGGCGAGCAATCTGCGAGCGGTTAAGCCGGCGACTCCAGTGTGGCCGGTACTATATGACAGACTATCCGGCAAGTAAACAGCGCTGCGGGAGGCTACTTTAGGGAGACGGAGGACCACGGCGCAGGATCGCGATGCGGAAAGCGGCGGCGCAGCGTCTCCACGAACGCGCGGTCGGCGCGGCCGGAGATCATCTCGAGCGGAGAATAGCCGCGACTCCACGCAAGATAGAAGGCCAGGAACAAAAGCGCGATCGTGATCGCGAAATTTGGCCATGCGTTGAGCGCCCACTGCCCCGACCAAGTGATGTTCGCTGAGTCCGAGAACGGCCGCAGATACGGAATGGGCCACTGATACCCCTCCGGTCCGCGCGCGCCGATGATGTCTTCAAACAAGTGCAGGTGAAAACTTGCGAACGACATCACGGCGACGATCCATCTCTGCTTCGCCAGAATCAGCGCGATCGAGGTGACCACCACCGCGAAGGCCAGGTTGTGCAATTGGTGGTGATAGAGCGAGAACCAGGCAAGAGGATGCGATGAATTGCGCGTGAGAAGTTCGGGAACGATGCCCAGGCCGTCGATGTCGGGCACGACGCCCGCGAGCGTGATGATCGCGCGGTCGCGCGGCGTGAGCGACGGTACCGTGTTGGCCAGCGCCCAGCCGGTCAGAAAATGTGTGACGGGGCTCAAGTCGTCCTCTCGCCATTTTAGCGATTGCGCGATTGGCTGCGCGCGAATCGTCGCGCGAAGTTCCACAGTTGCGCCAGACGCGGCGGCTAGCGGTGCGCGGCGGCGTAGCCTGCAGCGGCGCCGAAGGCGAACCAGAGCGCGTTGCGTCGAAGGCGACGGAAAAAGCTGCCGCCCTTCGCGGCGGTAAGGGCGGCGTCGCGTTCGCGAGTGAGCGCGGCGATTTTCGCGGCGTCGTCGGCGGAATTTTTCTGCGCGGCGGCGAGCTGCGCCTGGCAGGCGCGGCAGTCCTGCACATAGTCGAAGAGCGGCTTGAGATCGGCGGATGGAATTTGCGCCGAAGGAGCGAGCACCGCCGGAGACAGCGGCGGCAAGCCTGCCTTTTCGGCAGGCAGACCGCCGCACTCCACATGAGCGGCGCTGTCGGGCGGCGTTGCGACGTGGTGAGGATCGTGGCAAGGATCTGGGGCAAGTGAGTTCGCCGGCGAGACGCCGGCGCTACGAGTGGCGGGCGCGGCGATTCCCTGCTCTGTTGATGCGGCTGGGCTCGACGATGGCCCGAGCGTGATCGGTTGCGGGAGCTGCAAATATTTCGGCAGCGCGGCGAGAATTTGCGCGGGAGTCTGCACGTCGCGCTTGAGCTTTTCGATTTGCGCGAGCGCGTCGGCGAGCGAGGCCTCGCGCGCGCGCTCGTCGGCGTTGGCGGCGTCGATGACCTGCTTTTGCGCGGCGAGAGTGGCGGCGAGGCGCTGCTGCTCGTCGCGCGAGGCGAGCCAGGCGTGGATGGCAAGCGCGGCGACGATCAGCGCGACGCAAGTTGCGGCGATTTCGAGGGTTCGGCGTGTCATAGAAGATCGGAGGGTCGAGATTGCCCACAATCGGCGAGTGGCGATTGTGGTGTTAGAATCCGCAGAAAGATGGGAGGCTTCGACCGATGACCAACGAGTCGCTTGTGGCCGTGGTTGCTGCCGGAAATGATCGCTTCGGCGAGAAGCATTCGATCGGGAACAATTTCAGCCGCATCAAGGTCGGCACGGCGGACACCGGCGGGAGGCTGTTCGTCGCGGAGAACGTTCTCAACCAGAAGTTGGGCCCACCGCGCCATCTGCACCACGATCAGGACGAATGGTTCCTCGTGCTCGAGGGCAAATTCTTGTTCGAAGTGGGCGACCAGAAATTCACGCTGCAGTCGGGCGACTCGCTGCTTGGGCCGCGGCGAATTCCGCACGTCTGGGCCTTCACCGGTAACGGAACCGGCAGGCTGCTCGTAACGTTTGCGCCCGCCGGAAAGGTCGAGGCATTCTTTCGCGAGGTTTCGTCGCCGGGTGGCCGGCCGCCCAATGACCCCAAGCTCTGGAGCGAACACGGTATGGAGTTGCTTGGGCCGCCATTGCTTGCGCCGTTGCTTGTGTAAACGCGACGATCGGTGCGCGATCAGCGAAGATCGCCGATATTCGTGAGGTTCCGCGCGGGAGCGAGCCGCACGGCGCGCATCCAGCGCCCGCGCGCGCCGGTGCACCACCAGCGACGGAAGTCGGTTAGCGTCCAAGACATTTTGGAGTTCATGGAGGCGAGAGCGCAGAAAGGACTGGCGGGACACGGGCGCGAGGGTGCGCCTGTTCACGAACAGTGCGCCTGCGTGAAAATAGCGCGAGGAGTTATTCGGTGATGATGCGGTCGGCCCATTCGACGAGGCCGACGAAGATGTTCGGATTGCCGAATTTGAATCCCCACTGCGTGACGTCGGCTTCGGTGACGCCGCGCGCGCGACTGCACGCGCCGCAGGCGAAAACGGGAATTTTGGCCGCGACGATCTTGTCGAAGGTTTCTTTGAGCGGAGGCCAGCCGATCGGAACAACTGAGTCCACCACGGCCTTGCGCGTCAGAACGGTCGCGTCGCCAAGAAGGAAGATTTGCACTTCGTGGCCGGCGTCGGCGAGCGCAAGGCCGTGATTGAAGACGAAGGTCGCGCGCGTCTCGTCGTCGGTTCCCCACGCGCTTTTCATCATGATGTGAAGTTTTTTCTTCGTGTCTTGCGCACGACTCGGAAGCGCAAGGAGTGGAATCGCGGCGAGGGAACGGAAGAAGTCGCGTCTGGCCATGGCGTCCTTTCTCCCAGGCTCGACCAACAGTCGACCTGGGAGCCCTTCCTGCTGGCAGCCGAATTTTGAAATTCCCTGGCCCGGAGTGTACACGAGGCGCCCACCCTTCGCAAAAGGCGCGAAGGATGGGGCACCCTACGGCGTGGGAAGGCATGGGAAGCCACAGAGAACGTTTCTCGATTCGTCCGGATGCCGACATCTTCCACCAGACTTCATTTGTAGTGCGGGAGGCGGGCGAGGACTTGCGCGGCGTAGTCGGGATTGGCGCCGCCGTTCCAGAGCTCGAGTGCGCGAGCGACAACGCTTTCATCTAGCGCGATGCCCTGCCCTGATCGCGGCGACGCAGCGGCGAGCTTCGATGCGAGGACGGCGCAGCCGATGTCGAGACCGGCGGCGGGCTCGCAGAGTGCGCTCAAGAATTTTCCGCTGAAGCCGTGCTCGCGCGCGACCTGCCCCATCACCTGCATCAGCCCCCAGGAAATCGAGCGCGCTACTTCTTCGGTCGGCGGCAGGGCGAGCGGCGCGACGTAGCGCGTGCGGAAGCCGGGCTCGTAGCGGATCGCGTGCGTGTCCCACGCGGATTCTTGCTCGACGACGGCGCAGACGAGCGCTGCGTCGAGCGCGTGGTTTGCGGCGGCGGCGCGGGCGAGCGGGATGAGTTCGGGCGATGGAGGCATAGCGCAGAGCGGGACGGGGGGAGACGTTCGGTGGAAGCGCGGGCCTTCAAGCCCGCGAAAACCACGAGCCTTAGAATTGGGGCTTTAGCCCCGGACGAATCGGCGCAGTGGAAAACTCGGCTACATGCTGCGGGTAAAGCGGCGCAATGGAGCGGGACGTCGTCCCGGTCGTTTTGTCGGAGCTGAAGCTCCGACCCCCTAAACAGCGAGGCGCGCAGGAGCCGGTCGTCGTGGTCTTCGGTGGAAGCCTGCGTGTTGGCCGACAGGCAGGCTTCCACACAAAAGAAAGCCGCACACGAGACGACGCTCGGCTGAACTCGGAACAAGCTGGCGCTACGAGCGGCTTCAGGTTTCGATGTAGCGCCGCGGTCTTCAGCGCGGCACGTTGAAGTTTATCGCAGGAAAAAATGCGCGCTCCCGCCGACGGCGGGCGGCATCCCCTCAATACGAACGCGAGGCCTGTGGAGTGCGGCGGCCTGCTCGCGAAGCAAGCTTGCCGCCGCTGTATTTCGCTACCTTTCACTCGGGCGAGACGTGCGAGGCTCGCGACAATCGCTGGTGGCTCGTGCGGGGAGCGCGCCCCGACAGGTCGGAGCGGCAAACAGCGGCAGCGAGCCTGAAATACGTCAGGCAGGCTGCCGCACTCCACATGAGCGGTGCCGACGATCGCTGGTCAGCAATAGGCAACATTGCGCGGACACTCGGCGGTAGATAATCGTTTAGATATTGCGTCGAATGGAAGCGGGAAGTGGCGGATGCGGCGACGTTACGATGATCTGTAGCGAGAGAAGCCGAGGTCTTGTGTGAACGAGAAATCGAGTTTGTACTGGCGCGAATTTGGGATTCTGTGGGGCTTGAGCGTCGTACTCGGCACGATTCTGATTTGGCAGGCTCACATTCCCAGCACGTATTTTGCGATGCGGCTTTTGCTCGCGGGGCACACCTGGAGTCCGCTGATGTTCGCCGTCGAAGAGCTGCAGACCGTGCTCGTATTCACAATCGCGGTGAGTGTCGGGCTCGTTGCTGCGCACGCGCTTGGGCTGGGCGCGCCGATTCTTGAGAACTTGCTGAGTCGCCGGCCGGTAGCTTCGCACTTGCGAGCGATCGTTGTGCCGGCGGTGCTCGTAGGCGCGCTCATCGCCGTGATTGGGTTGACGGCGCTCTTGCCAGCATTGCATCCGAATCGCCAGATTAGTAACGAGGTCGCCACAAAAGCGGTCGAGATGAATTCGCCGCGGCTTATGTACAAAGTCGAACAGACTAGTTCCCGAGTGACCTTTCTAGCTGCGGTTGTCGGATATGTCTGCGGGCCGATTTCGGGCGCATTGGTCGGGCAGATGTTCTGGGTTTCGGGAATCGCGTGGTTGCTGGCGAGGGCGATGCGCGATCCGTCGCGGCCGCCCGGGCGAGCCGTGTTCTTCTGGGCGATTGCGATCGCAACGGCAATTGCGTCGGCTCTGGGTATCCTCGCCACGGCCGGGGCGAACCGCCAGCTGCAGACCTATCTCAGCGATGTGCTGCCAAACATGCAAGCCGAACCTCTTTGGAGCCTGTCGGCGAGGCACCTGATCGGATCCGTGCCCTCGGGCTTCGGGCTTGGATGGCTCTACGTCCGGTACGGATTGGAAGCTGCGATCTTGGGAATAGTCGTGGCCGCGCTCATTGGACACGAACTCGTGCTGCATTTTCTTACGTGGTTCTACTGAACGGCTGCGCGCTCTCCAAACTCAAAACATGCTGCGAGTGAAGCAGCGCAAAGGAGCGGTGCTATGCGCCGGTCTTTTGTCGCAGGGCCCCTTCGGCTTCGCTCAGGGCAAGGAAGCGCTGCGCCTGTCTGCCGACAGGCAGGCTTTCACACAAGAGAAGAACGCTGGCGCTCTGTCGCACCTGAAGGTGCGACCCACAAACCGTTGCGGGCGTTTCCTACGCGATAGATGGCTGATCGGTTATACTCGGGCGCATGGCGGAAAAGGGCGCATCGTTCTTTTCGTTCGGCCGGCGGGCGCGCGTCGCGGACGATGACGGCGACGGCAAGTACGTCGTTTCGCTGCGAGGCACGCTCGAACGCGGGCCTGCGACTGCGCCCGATCTCGAGTCGGTGTTCCGCGCCGAGAGCGCGCTGAACGCGGGCGAAATCAGCGGCGGCGTTGTGGTTCCGCAGCCGTCCACGGACGGGTATTCTCCCTACGCCGAAAAGTGGAAGGAATTCAACAAGCTGGAGAAGTCGGCGAAGTCTGGCGGCAAAGCGCAGCTGGCGCACTGGGCGTGGGGCGTGATTTTTCCGGCGATCGGAATTCTCGATCGCCATCAAGTTCCGAAGAAGGGGCAAATCGGGCTCGTTGTGCTGGGCGCGCTGTTGGGCGTCTTCGGTTTCGTGCAGGCGCAGGTCGCGAAGGAACGGTTCGCGCACTGGCCGTGTCCGCGGTGCGGCGCCGAATGGCCCGGAACGAAAACTGAAAAAGAGCCGAAGTGCGCGATGTGCGGACTGAAGCTGCATCAGCTCGCGCCGTAAGATGCGTTGGATCGTGGCAGGCCTGATTCTCGGCGTGACGGTGCTGGCGATCACGGTGTTCGCGATCGCGCTCGGCCCGCGAAGCGGCAAGACGTTCGACGGACTGGTATACGTCGACTACTCGCATGACCGGTCGCGCTACGAATTCTTCCCGCACTCGCAGGCGTGTCCGCCGCAGGGGACTCGATACCATCTTGTGCCCAACGATGAGCTCACCGGCCAGATGACTTTCCTCCCCGGTCGCTTTCTGCAGGGCGCGTGGCGCGCGAAATTCAAGGGCGATCTTTCCTCGATCGGCACTTTCGGTGATTCGCAGCGCTATTGGCGCGAAGTAACAGTCACAGACGTGTACGAAGTAACTGAGGTTCCCTGCGAGTTCAAATGATCCTGCACGTTCGACGCGTACTCGAGCCCGACGGTTCATCCGGACGGTGGAAGCGTGGGCCTTTAGGCCCACGAAATGCCGCACATGATAGCTGGGGCTTTAGCCCCGGGTAGAACCGCCGTACCCAAAGACTCGACTACTTGTTGCGGGTAAGACTGCACATAGGAACGGCGCTTCGCGCGGATTCTTTTCGCCGGACTAGAGTCCGGCGCTTCCACCCAGGAGAAAACGCCGGCGAGGCGCCTGCGCTGAAGAGAGATTCTTCGACTGCGTGGCCGCACGTCCGGCTGACGCCGGACGGAGGAAATACGTGCGACCACTCCGCTCAGAATGACGAGGTGAGGTAACGCGAGGCTAATCGCGGGACTTGCCGTTTAAGTCGAGCCAGCGGATGGGGGCGCGGAGGTGCCTTCAATTCCCTGCCGCTCGCAGAGGCGTTCGAGGCGCTCGTAAATGTGCGGGAGATGATTGGTCGCCATGTCGTGGACGAAGGCGCGCGTGATTTCGTCGTTGCGGATGCGGCGATAGAGCCAGCGCGCGAAGAGCGCAAGCTGCACGATCGACGTGAATCCGAGCGTCAACCAGTAGGGATTGAGGACAGAGCGCATATGGAGAGTGTCTAGATGAACGCGGCTGCATGTGACGGGGCGCAGCGATCGCTACGAATTGGGCCGCGAAATTGCGCCGTACCACGGAATGTGAAACAGGCCGCCATGCACTTCGATGACCACGGTTTGGCCGTTGCGGAGGGTCACGTAGTCCGACAGGCTGACCGGGATATCTTCCTCCGTTTTGCCCGAGCGCCACGACGGAGCGACGGTCAAGTAATACGACACGCCGCCGCGTGAGCCTGTGTGGGAGTACTTCGAAACGATGCTCGCTTCGAATCGCGCGGGGGGCTTGGCATCGAGCGCGCAGTTGGCGAAGAGGAGCAGGGCCACAGCAACGAGAACCGAGCCGACCCGTACATAGAATTTCTTGATGAGCTCCACCTGAGCCTTTGGCGGAGGCCGGCGGCTCCCCCTGTAGCGGGCGCCCGGCAGAGCCGCGATCAGGCAGATGAAGAAGCACGCGAGAATGATCGGCGTCTGTTCGACCAGATTGTACTTGATCGCCGTCAACATCGCGCCGATTAGGCCGCCGATCGGCACAATCGCGTACCAGACGAAGTGCCACGTGCCTTGCGGGGACGATTCGTCGCGGCTTCCGCACAACGGGCAAGTGTCGCCGTCAAACGAGAGCTGACATTCCGCGCAATATGGCATGGAGCGTTGCCGCGAGGATATCACCGTCCGGGCGAAGGAACGAACGGCCGCGCGGAAAACTCGACTACATGCTGCAGATGACACGGCGCAAAGGAGCGGCGCTGCGCGCGGACTTTTTTCGCAGGGCTAAAGCCCGGCGCCTGTCTGCCGACAGGCAGGCTTCCACAAAAGCGAAAGACGCCCCGACTTGCCGGGGCGCTGCGGATGGCGGCGTCACTGCGAGCGCGGCGTGACATCGCTGTACCAGGAGTAGTGAAAGAAGCCCGGGTGGACGTCCACCGAGACCGTGCCGCCTACGAGAGCCTTTTGGTAAACGCCGCGATCGACGTCGAGAGTTTCGCCCGTTCGACCCGGGCGCCAGGACGGAGTTATCGCGAGATGATACTTCGTGCCTCCTTTGCTGCTGTGCGTCGTGTATTTCTGCGCGACCGTTAGATCGAGCGGCTGCGCGGGCGAGCGGTCGAGCGCGCCATTCGCGAAAAGCAAGAGTGCGAAGCCTGCGAATCCGATGGCAATCGAGGCGGCCAAAACTTTTAGCGCCGACTGCGTCGAATCGGAAAAGCTGCCTCGCAGCAGCGCGATCTTCGCCGATACCACAATGAAGAAGACGAAGAAGAGCCACATCAGGAGAGAGTTGTTGTCGGGGCTCGCGTAGAAGCTGGTCGCGAATACGACGCCGAAAAATCCCACGCCCAGCGCAGGGCCCGTGAACAGGTCCAGGCGGCTCGCAAACGTCGGAGGGGACGCCGCTGCGCCGATCGGCGTGCCGCAGACCGGGCAGGTCGCGCCTTCAAACGAGCGTTGGCATTTGACGCAGAATGGCATGGACCGCTATCGGCGAGAATAGCATCGCCGCCGGCCACCCGCGATGATCGCGGAGCGAACGAGTTACAAGGCGGTCATGTGGCGACACCTTGCGTGATGAACGTGAGGCCTGTGGAGTGCGGCGGCCTGCCCGCGAAGCGGGCTTGCCGCCGCTGTTTGCCGCCCCGACAGGTCGGGGCGTGCTGCAGGGGCGTCAATCGCACACGGGCTCTGGCGCATTGCGAGCAGGATTGCAAGAAATGCGCGTAATGTGCCGGTGAATGCGTCGAGTGAATACAGCGGCGGCAAGCCTGACATACGTCAGGCAGGCTGCCGCACTCCACATGAGCGGTGCCGGCGGTCGAATTTCAGCAATGGGCGGCATCGCGGCAAGCATCCTCGCTACGAAGAGAAAGCCGTTCAAACTTTCGCTATCCGCTTGGGCGCCATTGCGTGCGCGCTTGTCATTCCGAGGCCGGCCTGTTTTCGGACAGCGCCGAGGAATCTGCTTTTCGCCGCACGGATCGGGAAGGGCCAAAACAGATCCCTCACCGATCTCCCGGGCTCGACTAGCCGTCGACCTGGGAGCCCCGTCCTGCGTGCCCCTACGAACGAACGGCAAGGACGCCGGCAAGATGCGGCGCGACGAGAGACTCAAAAACTTGCTGCGGATGCAACAGCGCAGCGGAACGGGACTTCGTCCCGGTCTTTTTTTTCGCAGGGCTGAAGCCCTGCGCCTGTCTGCCGACAGGCAGGCTTCCACCGGAAAACGCCTAGCCGAAAAGAGAGGCGATGCCGGCGCCGAGGCCGAAGAGGCTGCCGAGTCCGCCGCTCGAGCTGCCGGACGCGCGCTGGCGCACGCTCAACAGCTCCGCCGGGACGCCCATCGCTTTGCCGAGCAGGTTCGTGTCGATGCCGTACGTTTGCCCGAGCGCGCTGAGTCCGGCGAGCTGATCCTGTCGCTGGCGATTGGCGAACGCGATTTGATTCTGCTGTGTCTGGCTCGCGTCGGTTTGCGCCTGCTCGCGGCCGAGCTGCGACATCAGGTCGCCATAACCGGCGGAATTATTTGTGGCGGCCATGCGATTGGCGGCGCGCTGGCGCAGCGCGTCGAATGCGGTGTTGGCCGCGCCGAGCGATTGCTGCGTGATCGCCGACTGCTGCTGCGGTGTGAAGCCCGGGCTCGTGAGCAGCGACTGAATCGTCGGCATCATCAGCGAGCGGTCCTGCTGGCCGGCCTGGTTCGATTGCGAGAGGAGCTGGTTTTGCAAAGCGAGCTGCTGGTCGGTGAGATTGCGTGTGTGCTGTGCGGCGCGAGACATTGTTTGATACCTCCGAAAATCGAAAGCGGAAAAGCGAAACTCGAGAATCGAATACTTGCTGCGAGTACGGCTGCGCAAAGGAATGGCGCTGCGCGCCGCCGTTTTTTCGCGGGACTAAAGTCCCGCGCTTCCACCGAAAAAAGCGTAGAAGGAATCGGCGAGTAACTAGAAGTGTGGGAATTCGAGCCAGCGAAGAAGACTCAAGCGTTTCAGCATGGAGCCGAATTGAATTAGTTGTGCTGCGGCGGGCTCTGTTGGGGGCGGCCGGAATGCTGGTCTCGGTTCTCCAACGCGTCGCGGATGCCCGTGAGTGCGTTCCGGAGATTTGAAACCGAGCGACCTACGGCGGCATTTCGAACGATCGAACCTTTGAGCCCCGTCAAACCTGCCTGTTCCGAACCCATGGTCTTGATCAGATAGAAGCCGGGATGCGCCGGATCGTTGCTACCCGAAACGCAGAACGAGAGATCCAGGGCAGTCTCGAAGTAGTGGCTCGAATAAAGTTGTTTCTCGGCGATGGCGTAGGCCATTTCGTCGCCTGGGCCGCCTCGGGCGGTCAAGACGTGAACCATGCGCAGCGTCGGCTTCAGTCCGAATTTCACTTTCGTCCAATAGAATGTGTCCTCGACATTCGGCGGTCTCTCATTGGGATACGAGAGAAGGTATTTGTAGAAATCCGGCAGATGCTCGGGCAATGCAGTGGCGTAGCTGAGCATGTAAGCAAATTGCTGCGGCACCAGGGTCGGATTGCGCTTGTCATTGTAGACGCCGAGGGCCTGATTGCCGTCGCGCTGGTAAGCGAGCAGAAACTCCAGCGCGTCTTTTCGCAAAAGTTGATTCACCTGTTCCTTCACGTCCGGCGCCGACCAGTCGACGGAGCGGTGAAGCTCTTCGATGGAACTGGCGGGCGCCTGAATCAGGCAGTTGCCGGGCTTGCAATCCTTCAGGTCCTGGATGTCATCGTCGTCGAATGAAAAACCTTTCAAGTCGGAAAGCTGAGGAGGATTGCTGAACAGGCCGAGCGCCAGATAGTTGGGAAGCTTGCGCAGCCGGTCGTAATCACGGGCAAACTGAAGGTAAGCCTCAGGAGAAGCGTGGATATAGACCGCGCCGAATAAAAAGACCTCGGCGGGCGTGCGGGAGGGCAGCGCCTTTGTAACCGTTTGTCCCATTCCGATGGCAGCGATCTGGTCCTGAGTCAATCCGATATTCTGCTGAAAGAAGGTTTCGACGTTTGAATTCCGCTGGGAAACGCACGGCGCCGATACCGCGGCGACCGCCCCGAGTAGCGCCGTTATTTGAATGAAATTCCGCATCGTCCATGCTCCGCTCTCGCCGCTTGACCAGCTAGCACTCCGCCTCACGTGGCACCGGCTGCATAGCCTTCTTTCGTTATCCCCGCTGCCTGGGCCCGAGTCAGCATAAGGTGCCTATTTGTTCGTTCTCAGGCAAGTTGAAAAAACCTAATCGAAGCGGGATTTCGACGATGTGATTTGCGTCACCGACAAACCGTATCGTCCGACAGAGTATCGCGACGAATGGCCCCTCTCAAAGAGGCACGCTTTTGAATCTGAGACAGCTCGTTCGAGCAAGGAGGCAGTCATGGGAGACCTGGCTCTGGTTGTGTTAACCGCGAATTCCAAAGATGGAGCAGCTAAAGCTCTGGACGCGGCAAAAAAACTTGATCGCGATGGTTGGATTGAATTGATGGACTACGGGCTCATCCGCAAGGATGAAAAAGGCCGCATCGCAACGCGCGAGATGGACGATGAACTATCAGAAAAGGTGGCGGCCGCAACCGTGGGCATGGCTGGTGGTTTGGTCGGTGCGGCTGCGGGTGGTCCCGTGGGCGCCGCTGCGGGCGTCGCCGCGGGAGCAGTGGTCGGAACCGGATCCATGCGGCTCATGGAGCGCTTTGTGCGTGACTCGCTTCCGAAGGAATTCATATCGAGCCTTGACGCGAACAGTTCCGTACTCGCGGTGGTTACCGAAGAACGTTATGCGGAACGGCTCGACGAAGAATTCCAGAAAATTGGACGCACGGTTGAGCGGGAGCTGAAACGAGCTGAGCGCGACGCCGAATTTGAAGCCTACCTGCAGCGGTCCAAGGACAAGATCCGTTCCCTTCAAGACGACATCCAGGCGCAGTTGGCGAAGGCCCGGACTGCCACAGCCGCCGAACAAAGCAAGATTGAAGCGAACGTAGCCGCCAAGCGCGCTGGACTCGAAGCTGCACGCGAAAAACTGCAACAGCGAATTAACTCGATCAACTCGGATTTGAGGTCAGAAATTCGAGAAATGAACTTCCAATTGGAGCTGGCCGGACTCCAGGCAAGGTCCGGAATCGCGGCGGGAATCGATCATATTCACCGCCAACTCAATCGTTACGATGACGAACTCGAAGATCTCATCGAACGCCAGATCGACACCATGAAGGCGGAGATTTCCGATCTAAAGACGAGAGCTGCGAAGGCGGGCGGCGAGACGAAGGCGGCCATCGAGAATCATCTGCTGATCGTCGAGGCGCGTCTCCACAGAGAGCGCGGCGAGCTGCAGGACAGTTTCGAGGAGCGCCTGTTGCAAATGAAACAATGGTTTGAGAGCCTTCGCGTTCAAACCGCTTTGTTGCAGATCAACGTGCGGGACAAAGTCGAAGCAACCATCAATGCGGCTCAGCATTCCTTCGCCGATTTGAAATCCCGAGTCCGCACAAGAAATCGCGAGGACGAGCGAGCCTGGAAGGACATACGGGAAGGCTTCAACAAGGCCGCGAAAGACTTGGAAGGTGCGTTCGACAAGGCCAAGCACGAACGGGCCTCGTAGCAACGGCGCAGATCTCCGAAACGAACGACCTGCCATAGCAGGAAGATTCAGATGGCAGTTGCATTTGAACCCGAAACGGTGTAGGAGCGAGGCCACAGGTCCCCCGATTAAACGGAGTAAAGGAGGATGAGCTCATGGGCACTACGTCTGCGGCTGCATTTGTGAAGAAGTCGGTTGGATGGTCAATCGCACTGAGCGTACTGATGATTCTGGCAGGGGTTCTGGCGATCGCCTCACCGCTGGCAGCCGGGCTCGCCGTCAACATTGTCGTAGCCTGGCTGCTCGTCTTCAGCGGAGCCGTTCACCTCGTTTTTGCGTGGTATAGGCCCAGCGCCGGCGGGCTCATTTGGGAAGTGCTCGTCGCGATTCTCTATGGTTTCATCGGAGTGTACCTGCTCATGCATCCAGTGAGGGGATTGGCGTCGCTGACGCTTGCGCTCGCAATTTATCTGCTGTTTGAAGCGATTCTGGAATTTGTGCTGGGACTCACGCTACGGCCGCTTCCAGGATCAGGATGGCTTTTCCTCGATGGGATCATCACCCTGATTCTCGCGGTGATGATCTGGAGGACGTGGCCTTCGAACACGGGTTGGGCCATCGGCACGCTCGTAGGGATCAGCATGATTTTCAGCGGCACATCGCGTCTGGCGCTCTCTCTGGCCGCGCGAAGCGTTGTAGCAAAGCCGGCCTAGGCGCTCGAACAACTCTCCGCGCCCTCGGCCCGCTGCACGTTCGGGTCAAGGGCGCGGACGATGAATTGAGGACAACCGCGTGGGAGGACTGATCCCGTTAACGGATGCGTCGCGACGGCCGACTCACTTTCCTATCGTCACGGCCTGCATCATTGTTGTGAACTTCGTCGTTTTCGGGCTTGAACTGAAGGGTGGCGACGCCTTCGTGCTCAAGTGGTGTGCCGTCCCCGCGCAGATCACTTCCGGGCACCACTTGATCACCATTCTCAGTGCGATGTTCATGCACGCCAGCTGGTCGCACATTCTCGGGAACATGGTGTTCCTCTGGGCCTTCGGTCCCGAGATCGAAGACGCGATGAATCCGCTGCGGTATCTGCTGTTCTACCTCGCGGGCGGACTAGCGGCCATGCTGGGGCAGATCGCTCTCACTCCGCACTCCACGGTTCCAGACCTCGGCGCGAGCGGCGCTATCGCCGCCGTCATGGGCGCATTCCTGGTGACTTACCCCCGCGATCGGATCAAATCACTTCTGATTATCTTTGTGTTTGTGAATGTGACCTTCATCCCAGCTGCGGTGCTAATCGGATTTTGGTTCGTTACCCAGCTTTTCAATTTGGGATCGGTGGTGGCGCAGGCCCAGACTGGCGGCGTGGCCTACGCTGCTCACGTTGCCGGCGCCGTGTTTGGGGCGTTGGCGGCGCGTCTCTTTGAAGACCCGGATCGCCTCGCCGCTCAGGTTTAGAGCAGCTGCCCGCCGAATTCGCTACCGCACTGGCGGCTGCCGATGCTCCAGCAATCAGATCCCCCCGATAGCCACGAACCAGTCGCCGCGGTGCCATGCAAATCAATCGGCGGCACCACGACCCTGGGATACCGATTCGGCATTTGGCGCGACGATTCTCTGCCGCCGATAACGCTCTCGGCTAATCTATTGATAAGTAATTTTACTTTGTTCGAGGACTGGCAGGAGCGCACGCCATGCGAAAAGTTCTCGTCATTCTCGCGCTGGCCGCGATTTGCGGAGGCGCACTCTACTATTTTCGCGACAGCATGCCGTGGAGCGCGGATGCGTCCGACGACAATGGCGGCGCACCGAATCCGATTGCGGACATCGAGCGGCCGCTTCCGCCGACGGTCGTGATGTCGCCCGAAAACCGCTGGGTCGATCTCTCGACGGCGTACAAGGGCCAGGTGGTTTACATCGATTTCTTCGCCACGTGGTGCTCAGGCTGCACCGACGAAGTCCCGAGCCTGATTCGTTTCCAGCAGAAATTCGGCGACAAGGGTTTCAAAGTGATCGCGCTGGCCATCGATGACGAAGGCGACGAGAAGATCGACACCTTCGTGAAACGGCAATTCGACGTGGGCGGCACTCAGGCGCCGTTAAATTTCCCGGTGATGATGGGCACCATCGAGATTGCGCAGAAGGCGGGCTTCGAGGGAGGGCTCCCCTCCGGTATTCTCGTCAATCGCGACGGAAAAGAAGTGAAAATCGTTCGCGGAGTCGTCAAGGAAGCCGCGCTGGAGAAAGCCATCGAGCGAGTTGTCAAACAATGAACGGAACGCGTAGTGTGGCTTACTCGCTCCCGCCCATAGACAGGTTGATTTCGAGATCTGAAAATGTCCCCGAAGCCGGATCGTAGACCGCGCCCCAAAAACTCTTGCCTCCATCGCACCCAATGATTGGGGTTGTTCGCCACATCTGAAGAATTTTCTCATCCAAACTTGTCAGGGAATCGTCGAATGCGTTGATGTAGATAAGGTTCTTCTTGCCCACGCGAATGCCGAAGTATTGCCGGTAATATTCCTCAGGGTGCTGAATTTGGCGGCCGCTCCGAAAGGTCTTCGTGTGCAGCTCCGAGATTTTCGACAAGTGTGACTCAAGCGCCCGTATATCGGCGTCGGTGGGAGTCCAGGTCCCATCGAATCTTGGCGGGCCCGGACGCGAGCACAGTTGCCGCTTTGCGAATTTGCTCGCGACGCTTTGCGAAAGAACCACGGACCGTGTGTCACTTTGTGGGAGCGGTGCTGCGGCAATCAGAAAAAGCGAGCAGCACAAAGCCGCCAGACGCCAAGTCCACGCTCTGTGAGAGCTGCCGAGAACCACACCGCAAGCATTACGGGCAACATCCATTGCATGCCATTATATGCCTCCCCCGGGCCCTGGGTGCGAGGCGACCGAAGTGGAGCGCCGAATCGGTTGGGCGTAGACTCGACGTCATGGGGCTCGGGGTTCGTTGCGTCGCCGCTGCGATTGCGCTTGGGCTGGCGATTGGCGCGCGCGCGTCCACGACGGCGCGGCCGCCGAGCTTTCAGATTCGCAAGCCGACGATTATCGCGTTCTTCACTCCCGTCAGCGACAAGGAGCTCGACGCCGATCCCGATACGAGCGATGCGCTCGACGATTTTCAGTATTACGCGGACGAAGCTCGCGGGCCGCTGAAGAAAGCGGGCGTCGATTTCGAGGAGACGTACACGCGGTCGTTCACGGTGCACGTTGATGCGAAGACCATCGTGTTTCGCGTGGGCAAGGACGATGTCGGCTACTACTTCATCGCGCCAGGCAAAAAGCCGCACGTCGAATACGGCGTGATGACGGACGAGGATATTCTCAGCGAGGCGCACGAATATTTCGGCGTCGCGATTCCGGGAAGCGATTCCGGCCATCAGGCGTTGTTCATCGATCGCGCGACCAATCCGGCCGCCGGCGAATAGCTAGGTTTGAATGTAGCGCTGCGCTTTAGCGCAGCATCTTGATGGCGACGGTGCTGGGCTGAAGCCCAGCGCTACATCGAAATCTAGAACCGCTACGAAAACGCGCATGGGCGAACTTCGCCGCCGACGAGTTGGCGACACCTGGCGTGATGAACGCGAGATCTGTGGAGTGCGGCCTGCCCGCGAAGCAGGCTTGCCACCACTGTATTTCGCTACCTTTCACTTGGGCGAGGCGCGGAAGGCTCGTGACAATCGCGCTGGCGGCTCGTGCGGGGAGCACGTCCCGGCCAGCCGGGACGGCAAACAGCGGCAGCAAGCCTGACATACGTCAGGCAGGCTGCCGCACTCCACATGAGCCGTGCCGACGGTCGCATGTCAGCAAGGGGCGGCGTCGCGCCAAGAATCCGCGCCGGGCACAGCATGCTGTGCCCCTACGGGACGAGGCGCTTGCAGTAGGGCGTCCAGGCATCGTCGCGGAGCCAGCCTAGGGATACGAGGCGGCGTCCGAAGCGGCGTGCGATTTGCGGAGGGAGCCAGGCGTGCGCGTCGTCGAGTCCGCGCGCGAGGAGATCGCGTTCGCCGGCGGCGTGCAGCGCGAGGAGCTGCGCCCAGCGCTCGCGTGGATTCCCTACCCCGCTTCCCTTCTTTGCGCTGTCATCCCGAGCGAGTCCGCCATTCTGATTGGCGGACGACGAGGGATCTGCTTTTTCTTTGTGGGGCGGAAAATCAACAGCAGATCCCTCGGCCCCATCCCCGACCGCAAGCGTCGGGGCTGGCCTCGGGATGACAACGCTGCTTGATGTGGCGGGGTCGGCTTCCCGGTCGATGAGCAGATACATTTCGCAGGTGAGGCGCGCGAGCGAAGCCATCACCGGACGGCCGTCGTCATCCTCGACGACCAGCTTCGAAATGAAAATCGGATCGGAGAGGTCGGGAAACGGATAATCGAAGCCCTGCGACGCGTGCATGCGGCGCAGCGCGTCGAGATCGGATTCTTTGTATTCGCGGATGAGCAATGGAACTCGGAAGACGCGGTGCTTGAGGAGCGGGTGGATGCGCGCGAGGGCTTCGGCGGCGTCGAATGTGGTTGCGCCCGGCGTAACGCCGTGCGGAGCGAGCGCGGCCTGCGCGGCGTCGGAGATCGGCTTTTGCGCGAGCGGATGCGGCAGCGGCTCAAACGCGGGCTCGTCCTCGAGCGAGAGGTGAACGCCTTCGTCGGCTTCGATGAGGACGAGAATGCGGCAATCCGCATCTTTGTCCATCTTCTGGCGCGCGTCAATGCACAGCTCGAATACATGCTGCGGGTGAAACTGCGCATTGGAAGGCGCCTGCGGCGCGTCGTTTTTCGCGGGGCTAAAGCCCCGCGATTCCACCGAAGGCAAATTCGCCGGCTGGAAGCCAGCGCTACAAAAGCCGAAGGCGTCATCCTGAGCCGAGTCCGGCGCGGTCTGGTTTTCGCCCGCGCCGGCGGGCCCGCCGAGGTTCGTAGCGCCGCCGTCCCACGGCAAGACAACAGCAGATCCCTCACCCCCATCCGCAGACACCGCGGCTGAGTTCGGGATGACATCGCTCTTAGCTGTGCAGGCGTCGAGGACGATGAAGTGCGAGTTGGCGAAGCGCGGGGCGTGGCGCTGCCAATCGGCGAGCGTGGTGATGTAGTAGGCTTTGCCGGTCATTGAGGACCTTGGATGACTCCCGCTGCGAGGCGAGCTGAAATTTTCTGCCGCTGCACGCGTAACACTTCTTGATCGGCCCGTTTTGCTCGAATCGCCGCTTGGGGGCGAATCGAAATGACCACGAATATGTCGGAGGCTCAGGCGGCTGGGGCGCCTTCGGGGCGGATTCGGTGCTGGATCGAAGCGCTCGCGCTGGGGCTGATTGTTCCGGGCGGCGTGTGGGCCGTCGACAAAATCATGGCGGGGTCGATTCCCGCCGCGACGCACGGCTCCGCGGAGCAACGATTCCTCCTGTGGGTGAGCCACGGAATGATCGTCGAATGGGCGCTGGTGGCGCTGGTGTGGCTCATGCTGCGGCAACGCGGCGCGTCACTCAAGGATCTCGGGACGTGGCGCTTCGGGACTTGGTACGCGTGGGTGCTGGCGCTGGGGCTCGCGGCGCTTTCAGTAGCCAGCAGTTTGCGATTCCTGCGTTTCATGCACATTCCGCTATCTAACGCGTTCTTGCCAACTGGATTTCATTTGGTCGCGTCGCTGATGATCGGGACGACGGCGGGGTTTTGCGAAGAAGTGCTGTTCCGCGCGTTCTTGATGAGCGAATTCGCCGGCGCGGGTTACGGAAAATTGCTGCAAGTGCTGATTCCCGGCCTGGCGTTTGGACTGGCGCACGCGGGCTACTGGAGCCAGGGCTGGTACGCGTGGCTTGGGATCGCGTTGCCGACGGCGATTCTCGGCATGCTCTGGGGCGTCGCGTATCTGCTGGGGCGGCGCAGCCTGGTGCCGGTGATGGTCGCGCATTTCTTGAACGACGCGACCGCGCTGTCGTGGATTCTGTTCTTGCCGTTCATGATGTCTGCCCGCTGACCTTCCGCTGACACAGCATCGTTGTATAATCCGCGGCGAAATTTCGCTTCACCGCTCTCGCCGGGAGTCTCGTTCCATGGCCGATGAAGCCGCCAGCGCGCGACCATCGATTCCGCCGCAGTCGCAGATGTTGGATATCCTTCTCGGACTGTTCAAGAATCGCGCGCTCACAGTCGCCGTCGAACTGGAACTCGCGGATCATCTCGCGAGCGGACCGTTGCACGTCGATGAACTGGCAAAACGCGCAAAAGCCGACGCGTCCAGCGTGTTCCGGCTTCTGCGCGCGCTCGAGACGATCGGCGTATTCCAGCAGGTTTCGCCGCGCGTCTTCGCCAATACCGCGATGAGCGAAGCGTTCCGCAAGGATGTCCCCGGCTCGATGCGAGCGATGATTCTGGACTTCGCGCCCGGAGGCGGCCAATTCGAGGCGTGGGCGCGGCTCTTCGACAGCGTCAAGACCGGCCAGATCGCGTTCGACCGAATCTACGGCTGCAGCTTCTGGGAATTTCTGAAGCGAAATCCGGACCGCGCCGCGAATTTCAACCAAGCGATGTCTTCGAGCCGCGCGCGTCTCGCCACGGCCACGGCAAAGGCGTATGACTGGAGCCGTTTCCCCGTCATCGCGGATATCGGCGGAGGAATCGGCGGGCAGCTGGTCGCGATCCTAGACGCGCATCCGTCCTGCCGCGGAATCCTTTTCGACTTGCCCGAGGGCGCCGCGGGCTACGTGCCGCACGAGCGAATCGAAGTCGTCACCGGAAATTTTTTCGAATCGGTTCCTGCGAACGCGGACGCCTACATTCTGCGCACGATCGTCCACGATTGGCCTGACGAACAGGCTGTGAAGATTCTGAAAACCGTTCGCAGGGGCGCGAAGCCCCAGGGGCGCGTGATGTTGATCGAGATGCTTGTTCCCGAGACGTCCGAGCCGATGATGAGCAAATGGCTCGATCTTCACATGCTGGTCGTTGCGGGCGGAAAGGAACGGACCACGTCGGAATTCCGCGAGCTGCTCGCCGCGGCCGGCTTCGAGCTGGAGCAAGTGGTCACGGTGGCGACCGGACACGGCCTGATCGTCGGGCGTCCCGTTTGAAGGAGCGGCGGCGAAGACCACGTGGATGCGCCGAAGGCGAGTTCGCGTATGATATGCGGCGGCGAAACCGGAACGCAAAACCGCCGGCGAGACGCCGGCGCTACGTGAGGAGAGGCGATGAGCGAAAAAGATATCGAGATCAAAATGAAGGATGGAAGCTGCGACGCGGTGCTCTACTCCGCAGACGGCGCGAAAAAACCGGGCGTGATCCACTATCCCGACATCATGGGCGTGCGGCCGTCGCATCGCGCGATGGCCAAGCGGCTTTCGGACGCGGGCTACACGGTGCTGCTGGTGAATCCGTTTTATCGCACGGCGCGCGGCGCGATGTTTGATTTTCCGCCAAACTTCGCGGGCGATCCGCGCACGATGCAGCGCTTCGGCGAGCTGGTCGGTCCGCTGACGCCCGACGTGATGGAGGCCGACGCGAGCGCGTTCGTGGATTTCCTTGCGACGCAGAGTTCGGTGAGCGCCGCGAAGATGGGCGCGGTCGGCTACTGCTTTACGGGACAGGTGGCGCTGCGCACGGCTTCGTCGCGGCCCGACCGGATCGGAGCGATCGCGTCATTCCACGGCGGCGGGCTTTTCACCGACAAGCCAAACAGTCCGCATCTGGTGCTCTCGCGGATTCCGAAAAACGGGCCGCAGCTCTATTTCGGTCATGCGGCGAACGACAGCCTGATGCCGCAGCCAGCGATCGACAAACTCAACGACGCGCTCAAAGCGTGGGGCGGAAAATACGAAAGCGAACTCTACGCGGATGCACCGCACGGATGGACGGTCAACGACAGCGCTGCCTACCGGCAGCCGCAGGCCGAGCGCGCGTTCGCGAAAATGACCGCGATGTTTGCCGCGGCGCTGAAGTAGGCGAGCGCTAGGCTGGGATCGCACCGCTGGTCGATGCAGCTGCCGCCCGGCGGCGGATGCGCCACTGCATGACGCGTGAAGCGATGATTGCGGTTCCGCAGATGAGCCACAGCGCACCGGCCGTGCTCAAGTAAATCCAAGGAGGTTCGGGCTCACTGCGGATGTCCGCTTCGATGGGGGATACCAAGGCGAATATCCCGATCAAGACAAACACGCTCGCTGCCAGCAGCTCGGCCCACGTGATTTTCGGACGAACAACGTCCCGACTTGCAGCTAACAGAGCCTCGATCGCGCGGCCCACGATCCACCACAGCACAAGACCAATCAGCGGTAGACTGATCGCCTGCCAAACACGCAACGTCATACCCTTCGGAACCCAATAGCGCCCGTCGGGGTTAGAGAGAGAGAACGGAAGCTCTGCAGTCGCGGCTGGCACGTTGAGGAGAACGGGCGCCCAAAGCCTGAGCCTTGAGGGTTCTACTATTCGCTCCCTGGCCTCGATCACGGCGCTGAGATTCGAGTAATCCGGCAGCAGATCTGGATACAGCTCACGAAGGCTGATCTTGGGGAGTTGCGTCTCCCGTCCGTCTGAGCGGTAAGCGTGAAGGGAAGTTCGTATCTCAAAGGTCAGCCGTGCACGGAACGGCCAAAGGATCGCGACGCACAACAGAAGCTGCGCGACGGGCAGAACCCAGCGAAACGGAATCGGGCGATATTCCCCACTCATGAGCGTGTAGGAAGTCTAATCCTGAATCGGGCCAAGACCAAGCGGGCTATCTAAGGACATGCTGAAGCGGCCGGCTGCACGGTTCGGCGTCCGGGCGGGGCGGCGAATACGAGCCCGCCGCTTCTTGCCAGCAGAGCAGACTCTTTTCGGGATCATCGGGCGGCGAAGGATAGTGGTAGGAGTGGCCGTCGTGCGCGTACCAGCTCTGCCAATCCGCGATGATGTTTTGTTGCGCGTCGAGCGGAGCAAAGAAGAACCGTCCGTGCGAGGGCCAGAGCGCGACGAAAGCCACACACTGCGGATTATCGAAGTAAAGCCAGTACCGCCGATTTCGCTCCTCGCGGGAGTCGCCGAATTTCCATTGCGTGGTAGCACAGAAATCCATTGCCGTGATGTAGCGAAGCGCCTGCAGGACGGCTATTGCGTGCGTGACGGCAGGCTTATCCTGGATACGCTTTGCGTTCTCAGGATTTGCGATCGTGTGAAGGCTGGCAATCAGTGCGCGTGCGGATTCGGCAGGCGTCTTCGCCAGGATACGGGCATCGGCGAAATCGTCGTTGTGCGCGCCGCCGAGACGCGCAACGGTCTGACGAATATCCACCGATGCTGCACTGGGGTTCGTCTGCGCGTCAAGTGCGGCCCAGGGAGAGAAGACGGCCAGCGCACCGCAGAGCCAGCCCATCGCCCTAACGAGCATAGATGTCGATATAGGCGTGACTCCCTTTAGGAACATCCCCTCCCGCGACGTTTCTAGGTGGGCCATAAGTGCGGACCGGCGCCCCTTGACCGTATCACATGGCCGCCTCACGAAAGCAAGCGCCCGGGCAATAGGCGTCGGCGGCTGTAAATGGCCTTCACGAGCTGAACGTGTAGTTGTGTGTCAGGATCGAAGCGGAGTGGCGGCCGGCGAAGAATTCGTGCGAGGGTTCGCAGCTCACGGTGACTTTTTGCCACGGCGCTTCCGAGACCCCGGGAGCGTTCGGCGAACCGACAGCATGGGCGCAAGCATCCTCGCCAGGCACCTGTGGGGTGCGGGAGCTTGCTCCCGCCGCTTTCTGGTCGAAGCTCGCTTCGACCACCGCGCCCCGGCAAGCCGGGACGCGAGACAGCGGCGGCAAGCCTGCCTGTCCGGCAGGCAAGCCGCCGCACTCCACATCAGCGGAGCCGCCGCTCGCGACGGCGCTATGGGCTACATCACGCCAAGGATCCTTGCCGGGCGCAGCGAGCGGCGCACCTACGCCGGAATGTTGCGTCGACGGAGAGATGACTTCGATTTTCGTCAGCGTGAGGCGGCCGAAGCGGCCGACCAAAATGTCGCTGAGGCAAAGCCGCTCGGCGCGCATCGGCGAGCCGTCGGCGAGAGTGAAGATGTGGTGCGGCGTGACGTCCAGCGATTCGGCGTTGGACAAATGCAGGCGGATGAACGTGTCTGCGTCGCGGACTTCGAGGCGGACGATGCGCGTCCAGCCTTCGTTTGCGTCAGCAAGCTGTCGCGACCGGGGCTGAAGCCCCTGGTGATGAGTCGCGTTTTTCGCAGGGCTCCCTTCGACTGCGCTCAGGGCAAGAAAGCCCCGCGCTCCCACCAAAGACGAAGACGCCGGCGAGGAGCCGGCGCTACGAAACCCCGACTCACCCGACGGTGAATGGGCGGCACCGTGCCAAGCATCGCCGCCGGGCACAGCATGCTGTGCCCCTACCACGCCTCGACGACGACGGCCTGCTCCGCGCGTTGACGGGCAGCGGAGATGTTCGCCGACTGTGCACGTTTCGATCGGGACGGTGCCGCGCTCGCGCGTCAGCACCATGGTGCCCGCGCGCAGACAGCTTCCGCTGCCGCCGCCGGCGCCGCTGCTCGTTGTCGCTGCAGCGATGGCTCCTTGCGAGAGCGGAATGCGTCCTTGAAGCGCCTGCTGCTGCGCGGCGATGTTCGTCTTCGCGGCTTGCGCGTAGGCGGGCGAGCCTGTGCCTGTGGCAACCCAAGCGAGCGCGCCCGCAGTCTCGTCCCAATACGGATAGAAATAGTAAGTGGTCGCGGCGGTGAGGCCGGTGACGGCGACCGAGCCGTTGGGGATCGCGGTGGTTGTGCCGTCGGCGCGATAGATTACCAGCCCGGACCACGACCACGTGAGGCTCGAGGTGGTCGAGACGTAGGTGAACACACCGGACCACGTCGGCGGAACCGAGCCGCGCATCAGCACGCCGGATTTCGTCGGATCGATTTGATTCGACGTGAGCGCGCTTGACGAGACGCGCGCGAAATTCGCGCCGTCGGTGATCTGGTTGTCGAGGCTCCAGCCCTGGTTCGGCCCGAGCGACGCTCCGGCGAGGCGCTTCAGCGCTTCGTAGAGTTGCGGATTGGCTTTGCGGAGCGCTTCGATTTGTTGGATGTTAAGCATCGATAGGACCGTGTGTGCAAGAGAGATTCTTCGTCTGAGTGGCCGCACGTCCCGGTGAAACTGGGAGGCAGAAATACGTGCAGCCACTCCGCTCAGTATGACCTTCCATCACAGCGTCATCCTGAGCGCAGGGCCGGGTTCGTCGGCCCGGAGTCGAAGGATCCCTCTTCGATTTGTCGCCAGCACGGGCTGCGGCACGTCCGGACATAAGCAGATCGGCACCTAAAGCTTCGGTTAAAAGTAAAACTGGACTCGGCGGGCGAATCGCGCTTTAATCCCGCGCAAACGGGGTGCCCCGCGCCTCGACTTTCCGCGCCGGAGTCGCGCCATGCAAACGCTAGGCGTCGCCAACCAAACGCCGCAATCCGATAGTCGGCTGAAGAACATCTTTTGGCCGACGATTCGCAACGCGACCGACGTCGACACGCTGGGATCGCAGGGCTACTGGATCTGCGTGATCGTCGCGGCGATCGCGATCGGAGAGACGTTTCTCGCAAACTACGGCATCGTGGGAATGCTGCTCGCGCTGTACTTTTATCTTGGAGCGGTCGGCGTGCGGCAGCACAGCCTCTACGCGGCTGCGTCGGTGTTTGCGATGTCGGTGCTCAACTTCGCGGCGTCGCCCGGGATTCTCGGATTCTTCGTGTGCGTGGTGCTGCTGGCGACGCTGCGCGCCACGTGGATTGCGTCGTTTTGGGAGAAGCGCGAAGGCATCACCGAAATGCCGCCGCGTTTCAACGAAACCTGGAGCGACAAGTTTGCAGACAAGTTTCCCGCGTGGTTCTGGCCGAAGATTCGCATCGTGTATTACATCTACTCCGCGGGGTTCCTGGCCTTTCTGACGCTGGGGCTTACGATCATCGTTATACAGCGCGTCAACCCGCAGCTTCTGCGGTTCCGGCACTAACGCGGCGCTACGCGAAACCTTCGAGGAAATCGCGCAGGGCGGCGACGCACTCCTTCGCGCGATCGATGTAGATTTCGTGCCCTGCCCCGTCGATTTGCACCAGCTCCGATTGCCACAGCGACGCGGCGATGCGTTCTTGTTCGGCGATGGTCGTGGCGGCGCTGCGCGTCGGCGCGAGGAGAAGCGCGGGGACGCGGACCTGCGGCAGCAGCGGCGTGATGTCGGTGGTCGAAATCACCCGGCTGTAGGCGGCGAGCGATTGCGGCGACGAGCGCCCGAACTGCTTGATCGACCATTCGGTGCGCTCGCGATCGCCGGGCGGTGCGGTCCCGGGCTGCGAGAGAAGCCAGCGCGCCCAACCCTCTGAACCCATTTCGAGCAGGGCGGCTTGCCACGACGCGTGTCCCGCGGCGAAAAATTTCTGCGAGGCGGCGTTGATGGTGACCGGCGTCGCGCAGAGCGTGATCGAGCGGAGGCTTTTCGGATGCTTGGCAGCGAGGCCGACCGCGAGCATGCCGCCGGTCGATTCGCCGAGCAGGTGGACGCGATCAAGCTTGAGCGCGTCGCAGAAATCGCCGAGATCGCGGACGAGTGAATCGAACGACCACGGATACGCGGCGCCCGGATCGGTGGAACCGCCGTGTCCGCGGAGATCGCGGCGAATCACGCGATAGTCGCCCGCGAGCAGCGGGACCCAGTGGCGCCAGAATTGCGAATTTCGTCCGAAGCCGTGCTGGATCAGGATCGTCTGGCGAGGCGTCTGATCTCCCAGGCTCGACTCGCCCTGCCGCGCCGGCAGGCGGGCGTCGACCTGGGAGCCCTTCCAGGCCTCCACGAAGCAGTCATCTTCGTAGTAGGTGATGTAGCCGTTGAGCGTGATCTCAGGCATCGCGCGTTCTCGCGCGAGAGGATAGCGCAGAATCGGAACGGCGCGGAAATGAATGACTGCCGCTCCGGATTGCGAGCCTGGAACGCATCAAGCATCGCTGAAGGGCGGGGTCGGAAGATGGTCTGCGCTAAGCCAAGCAAGATCGCCCTCGGGAACAGCGGCGGCAAGCCTGACTTACGTCAGGCAGGCCGCCGCACTCCACATGAGGCTTCGATCTGGGCTACAGCTTGACGACAACGTCGAAGGCGTCGGGCACCTTCACGGTGTCACAGGGGAAGGCGAGGACCGTTTTGCGGAATGCAGGGCGAGCCAGGCGTTCGAACCACGCGGCGGAACACCACGGATAGTTCGCCGCATTTTTCACGATAGCGTGATGCACGGCGTTTTCGTGAACGTAGTGCAGACGGGCGAAGTAAGAGCGTTCATTCGTGAGCAGAGTTTCCAAGTATTGAAACCAGACCTTTCTCCCCGGAAGATGGTCGAGTTCGTTAACGGCGCGCGCGGTCGCCGCGTGCAATTGCCGGATCATACTTCGGAGAGATTCTGGCGCTGTTGACGCCGCGACGAGATGGTAGTGATTGGGAAACAGTGCCCAAGCCTGAAGCCGCCATTCGTGCTCCGCGCAGAGCTCCAACAGTTTCTCGCACAGTAGATTGAGGCGTCGCTTCGAACCGAAGATCGGTTCCTTCCCGTAGGTCGCGGCTGTCACCATGTAAGTTCCGCCTCGTGTGAGGCGATGCGCGGGAGCGTGCGGCCACTCGGGCATGATTTGAGCGCGAGTGTACGCCTCGCCGGAAAGTAGGAGCAAGCCTCGTGTGGAGTGCGGCGGCCTGACCGTGCAGCGGGCTTGCCGCCGCTGTTTGCCGCCCCGACTTGTCGGGGCGTGCTCCGGAAGCAAGATTGGACTGACGTCGAGAAAGCTCGACGGGAACTAAACCGAGGTGCTTTGGTGTCGATCGATGAAGAAAATGTTTTGGCCAAGAAGGTAGTAAAGTGAGTCGCCCCGAACCGGCTCGGAGGAGCGATGAAGGCCTCGCCCCAAGCCAGCGGCGGCGAGCCTGCCTGCGGCAGGCAGGCCGCCGCACTCCACAGGGGGTAGTCGCGCAAGCTGGGTCGATGGGCGACATCGCGCCAAGGTTCAGCGCCGGGCACAGCATGCTGTGCCCCTACAAAGAGCTCTCGATCGCGCTGCGGCTGGCGACGCGCTACCAGCCGGAGCCGCGGACGAGGACGAAAGGGTCAAACAGTCGAATCGCTCTCACGGCTACGAGTTTCCGCCGCGGACGATGGCGAAGAGGCAACGGCAGTCCGGCCGCAACCCTCGCCGCATGGGCTTAACTTGCACCACGCACAATGGCGAAGGGGTCGGGCTTGGCCCAGGGGACGAGCTTGGTGAGCGAGAACCAGGAGCCAGCGGCGTTGGTGCCGAACTGATAGGAGACGCGCTCGGCGAGGACGTTGGTGAACTGCTCCATGTCGCGCGTGGCGGGAGAGCCGAGCGTCCACGCGCCGAGCGAAAGCGATGACGCGCTGCCCGGCGTCACGGCCGATAGCGCGAGCGAGCCTGCGCCCTGCACGTACGCGGTGAGATAGCCGAAGAGATTTCGTCCGCTCAATCCGGTCGCGGCGAGAAACGCGGTCGAGTAAAAGGAATTGATCGCGGCGCCGTCGTCGGAATACGCGCCGACGGTGGGCGCGTAGATTTTTCCGCTCGAATTATTCGAGCCGAAGAAAATTGTCGCGATGCCGGTAGCGCGCTCGATCAGTCCGCAGGAATTCGCGGCGATATTCCACAGCGCCCATTTGCGCGATCGCTCCGGCGCCGTGTAGATCGAAAGCAGCGGATCGCCGAAGCCCTCGGTGTAGTCGAGCATGAGGATTTGATTCGGCTGCGTCGCGGAACCCATCGGCACGCCGACCAGAATTTTCTTGTGCTGCGTATCGACCTGCACCCAGAGACGCTGGCCGTATTGCCAGTTGATCGCGTCCCAAGTGGGCTGAATTTCCTGCGACAGCTTGACGAGATCGCCGCCGTCGAAAAGATAGAGCCCCGAGCGGCCGGCGATCACCACCCACCCTTCGCCGAAGCCAACTCCGTGCGCCGAGGGCGTGCCGACTTTGTTCGACACTTCCTCGACCTGCCACAGCGCCGGCTCGTTGACGCCATCGGTCGCGGTGACGTAGAGGCTGCGCTCCTTCGCAAAATAGAGATTGTTGCGCAGCGTGAACGTGGCGCGAATTCCCTGCCCGTTGTTTTCGGCGATGCTCATGATGCCGCTGACGCCGTCGTAGGCTTCCGGCTCCTCGGTGCCGGAGGGGCGCACGAGCGAGGGATTTTGCGCGGCGTTGGTCGGGAAAATTTCGATCACGTCGACGAGAAACGATTCGCCGCTCGGCGCAGGCGTGCCGTCGGCGTAGACGCGCAGCGTGAGGTCGCTCGGCAGCGAAGTCTGCGGCGTGAAAAGATCGGCGATGAATTCCTGATACGAAGTCGTGGCTTGCGCGTATGTGACCGCGAGGCCCGTGCCGATTTGTCCGGCGGTGGGGCTGAACGCGTTGATGCGCAGCGTGCCCGCGGAGAGATTCGCCGAGCGCTTCACACGCGCGCGGACGGAATAGTCCGTGTTGTTGACGAAAAGCGGATCGCCGTTGATATCGGTGATCGCGTTCTGCGAAATCACGCCGCGCGCAACGGTTACGCCGTCGGCGGTGATTCGATACGCGTCGCCCCAGACGACGTCATTCGGCTCGCGCGAGCCGCCCGCGCCAAATGACGGATCCCGCAGCCAGCCAAGCGGACGGCCGTTGCCTGACGCGTCCCAGCCGCCATCGAATTCGAGATTACGCCAGTTGTCCATGCTGGCGCGCTCGCCCCACCAGAAAAGCCGCTCGGCGTAGCTGACCACTCCGAGCTGCTCGGGCAATTCGATCTGGCTGAAGAGATAGTCCATGCTCTGCCCCGAAAGCAAAATCGAATCGGTGAAGTCGACGGTGAGCGAGGTCGTGGAGTTGTCGTTGATCGTCATCGTGGCGGGGACGCTGTAGAAATTCGCGCCGCCGGACGCGGTGAAGGCGAGCAGGCGCTGCACGACGTTCGACGGGCCGGTGGGGATATTCGTGACGCTGACCTTCAGTCCGCCCGCGGCGGTCCACGAGACGGGCGGCGAGGGCGCGGTCCAAAATCCCTGGCGCGTGACGAACACGACGACGCACTGATGCGCGCCCGGCGAAATGTTGCCGGTGGTCGAATCGGCGAGCGCTGGACCTTCGGCGGGGCCGATCTGGCTGACGCGGTCGTAATTCGTGTCGTCGTACTGGCGCGGGAGATCTTGGCCGATGCTGCCGTCCCCGAACGCCATGTACTCGCGGCCGAAGATCGTGGTTGAGGCGAGATAGAGATTCGGCTTCGCGCCGCCGGCGATCAACAGCGAAAGCACGCCCGGCGAAATTTCGATGTAGAGATTGCCGTCGGAATCGAGGATCAGGAGCCGCTGCGCGAGATTGGTGGTGATGTAGGTCTTGAGGCCATTGATTTGCGTCGCGCCGGCGAGCGGGGTGAATTGCGAGACGAGGCCTGGGCGAGTGCGCACTCCGCCCGGGAAGAAATCGACGTCGGCGAGATTGGGCGACATGCCGGGCGGGACGTCGGAAGGATCGAGAAGCGTGAGCCATCCGGCGAAGACGTTCAGTGGAAGCGGATAAAAGGATTCGATGGACATGGAAGTAGGGTCGAGGGACGAGTGCTTTTGTAGGGGCATAGCACCGCTATGCCCGGCGAAAATGCTTGGCGTGATTGTCGCCATTCATCGCGTGCAGTGCGGCGAAAACGCAGCGCCGGCGTCGTCACCGGTGGTTTCGGTGGCCACAACGAAAAACCGAAACGCCGGCCGGAGGCCAGCGCTACGAGAACCGAAGCCGCCGACTCGCGGTCGGCCGACGGGCGGCAATGCGCCAAGAATCGATGCCGGGCACAGCGTGCTGTGCCCCTACGAAGAGAGATTCTTCGACTGCGCGCGCCAGCCTCCGGCCGCAAGGCGGGCCGAAGGAGAGAAAGGCATCCGGCGCGCTCCGCTCAGAATGACGATGTATCGGCGTGCGGTGGTAATCGCGAGTTACTGCAGCTTTTTGAAGATTCCGTAGAAGGTGATGGTGTCGGAGGCGATACCGGAGGGATATGCGCCTGCGGCGAGTTCGGGGAACGCGCCGGCGCTGGTTCCCTGCTGAAATATTTTCACTTTACCGTTGTTCATCGCAGAGCCCGGGATGAAGACGTAATCGTAGCCGGTGAGGCCGTCCATCCAGGCGGTGCCCTGAATGGGCGCTTGGGTCGCGGTGATGATGGGATATTGCGAGAGGTCGAGCGTGTCGCCGCCGGTCGCGTAGCTGCCGGACGCGGCGATCGTGCCGCTGACGTGGATGCGCTTGCCGTCATCCCATGTGTCGACGAGCGTGAAGGTAAGTGCCATGTGTTCCTCCTGAGAAGCGGTGGGTAGAAATACGGGGGATCTAAAGTGGAAACGCAGACGGACGGAACAATGGACATAACGCCTGCGTTACATAAACTGAGAGACAATGAAGCGGACTTCCCTCGCCGTGAGCGGCGCGCTCGCGCTATGCGTGGCAGCAGCGATCTTTTGGGCACCCACGCCCAACTACCTTCCATTTTTCAACTGGGCTACCCTGGACATTTTCATTCTCGCCGCGTGGGCACTCGTAGTGTTTGCTGCAACGGGCGTCGTGCTTCTCTGGAAGGCAACAGTCGGCTGGGATCGGGAAAAACCCGTCTCTCGGAAGCCGCGCCAGATGCTTCCGGACGTCGTGTTGCGAAAGCTGCCGCCGCTGCCGCGGCACCGCCGCGTCCCGCTGATACTGGGACTGCCAAATTTCGGACTCTACTGGGGATTCATTCCGTTTCTTCTAGTGCTGTTTGTATCCTTCAGGTATCGCATGCCTATGGGTTTGATGACACGCGTACCGTCGCGCTACGTTGCGGCGAGGCTGCAAGTGCCGGAATCGGAACCGCTCGGAGTGTACGTTCGCTATGACGGCCGAAGCTACGTGTTTTACGTCAACGGGCAGCCGGTGCCGTGCGAGCAACTTCGTGCGCGGTTGCAGGATGAGCTGAATCGAAGGTCATTTTGGATCGTCTATTTCGAAGGCGATGAAGATGTCGCGTATGGGCAGGTCGTCTATGCGGTCGACACGATTCGAGGCCTCGGCGCGCAGGCGTATTTCCTCACACCGCGCATCCGCGCCGAGTTCAACCAATCGCAGAGCCTCACGAAACGCTAGGCCGAGCCGCTGCGCGCTGCTATGATGGGCGACCCGTCTGGCGGCGAGGCGGAAGTACGGCCCGCCGAATGGCGAGGCAGGCGCAACCCGAACGCCTGCAATTGAATCCAACGCTTCTAAAACTTTCCAGTAAGGGAGCACTTGTGCGGCGAGGGCTGGTGATTTGCGCGGTGGCGGTGACGACGATTGCGGCGATTGCCGCGCTCCGGCTGGGCCGCGCGCACGCGGTCCGCGCCGCGAGTGGCTCGAGCAATTTGAGCATCGGCGGCGGTCCGCTCTCGCCCGGCTGCGCACTTGGCTCGTCGTTCAGCGTGTGCGACGTCGAGGTCGGTGGGGCCGCGGTCGAAGCCGTAATTGGCGTGGTCAACAGCGCCGCGGTGACGAATGTTGCCGTCAGTTTGGGGGCGGCACCCGGGCTGGGCGCGAATTTCGCTGCGAATGACTTCCGGCTGTTGAACACGACCTGCACGGGGAATCTCACGGCGAATCAGGGCTGCGGAATCGGTTTCGATTTCACTCCTACGGCGACGGGCCTGCGAGCCGCGGCGTTCACGGTCACCGACTCACAGAGCGACAACCTCGTCATCATCGTGGAAGGAAACGGCACGAATCTCGCGCTCGATCCGCCGCTGCCGCCGACCTGCGCGCCGTCGGTCCTGTTGGGCACGCAATTCGCGTATTGCCCGCAGGCGGTGGGCAGCGCCAGCGCGCCGCAGACGTTCACGTTGACCGCGGGCAGCGGCGGGCCGGACACTGGAATCAACGTTTCGCTCGCAGCGATTTCGGGACTCTCATCGGAATTTGCGAGCGGCGATTTTACGATTTCGGGCACGACGTGCACCGGAGCGCTGAACGCGCTCGGGAATTGCACGGTAAACGTCGAATTCACGCCGACGACCGCCGGCCTGCGCGCGGCTGCGCTCACCGCGACGGATTCAAACGGCGATTCAAGCACCGTCTTCGTCGCGGGCAACACGACGAGCGGCTTGCAATTCGGCCCGATCCAGTTTGAGGCCGCCCAGCAGCCCTGCCCGATCGTCAATCCCTTCGAATATTGCAACGAGCCGTCGGGCGGAACGACCAGCGCGAGGACGCTGACGGTGAAAAACACCTCGGGAACGCAATTGACCGGCGTTACCGTGACGCCGGCGATTCCGACCAATCCACCGACGCTGCCGCCTACCGATTTCACCGTGCAGGGCACGACGTGCTCAGCGACGCTTGCCGCTAATGCCACGTGCACGATCAGCGTCATGTTCACGCCGCAGGGCACCGGCGTGCGCCAGGGCACGATCGGCGTCACCGACGCGCAGGGCGACGTCTCGGGATTCAATCTGGCCGGCTACGGAGATGACTACCAGCTGCAGCTTGCCAGCGGGCAGCAGCAGCTACTCAACGTTGCGCAGGGCGACAGCGTCACGTGGAATGCGCAAGTGGCGCCGGACAACGTGTTCGGCGCGAACGGCGAGCAGGTGACGCTGGTCTGCCCGATCGATCTGCCGGTGTTCTCGACTTGCGCGTTCAACAACTGCCCGCTCACGATCACGCCGGGCGCGAACGCGACGTTCACCATCACGATCGACACGTCGTCGAAGGCAAAGCAGGCGCCGCCGGTCACGAGTCCGTGCGGCGAATCGACAGGCAACGCCATGACGCCGCCGCAGATGACGATTCGGCTGGCGCCGCAGGCCGCGCCGGGGGGGTGGGTCTTCCCTGCTTTTGCGTTCTTGGCTGCTGCGATGGCGCTTGCTTTCGCGGCGCTCTCGCGACGGCGCGCGCGCGTGCGATTCGCCTTTGCCGCTGCCGGAATCGCGGCGATGATTTTCGCCGGATGCGGAGGAGGCAAGAAAACGACTGCCCCCGTTACGCCGATTGCGACGACCGGCATGACGATCGAGGGCAACGCACTCGACGCGAACGGAAATGCGTTGAATGCTGGGCGCCCGCTCGCGATTACCCTTCAAGTCGTCAAGGGGCCGTAACGAGCCTTCACAGAGCAGTCCGAAGAAACGTCGTAGCTTCTTGCGGCCGGGGTGCGATTGGGGCCCTTGCAGCACGCCCCGACGAGTCGGGGCGGCAAACAGCGGCGGCAAGCCCGCCTACGGCGGGCAGGCCGCCGCACTCCACATGAGTTGCCTCGCAGATCGTATTCGGCGAATGGACTAGATCCAGCCAAGAAACTTCGGCAGGTGCAGGCAGCTGACCAGCCAACACAACCATGCGACAGTCGGCAAGGATTGCCGGGCTGCGCTGAGCAGGAACTGCCGCGTCAGCGGCGGGCGGTCAATTCCAACGGACACTTCGCAGCCTAAGTGGCGTGGATTGTGTCGCGCATCGCGCGCGGCTTTGGCACGCGAACTGCCCTAACTTGCGCGAGGGAAAAGCCACGCGCGGTTTGCAACGAGCCGCGCCGGCGCGAAGTTCGCGCAAGGAGTTTCAAAATGTCGGTGACAGGTATTCTGGCCAACACGCTTTTGAATTACATCCCGCAGGGCGCGCAAAAAAAGGTCTCCGAGTTCCAGCAGGACCTTCAGAAGCTCGGCTCCGATTTGAACTCGGGCAATCTTTCAGGCGCGCAATCGGACCTTGCGATGCTCCAGCAGCTCACGCCGCGGCTTTCCGCGTTGTCACAGAGCGGCAGCAACATCGCGACGGCGTTCAACAAGCTCGCGAGCGACCTGCAGACCGGCAATCTCGCCGCAGCCCAGCAGGATTACGCGACGCTGCAGCAGGATATGAAGAGCGCGCACGGGTCGCACCATCACCACATGCATGCCGGCAGCGCGAACGCCAGCACGACCATCAGCCAGATTTTTTCGCAGCTGGGTCAGGCGCTGCAGACGGGAAATCTTTCCGCGGCGCAGCAGGCGTACACGACGCTGCAGCAGGATTTCGCGCAGTTCGCGGCAAGCGGCGCTGCGGGCACGGCTGCCTCAGCCATCTCGAGCGGACTCTCCGTTACGGCGTAGCCCACACAAGATCGGTGGAAGCGCGGGCCTTCAGGCCCGCGAATTCGACGCGCAACAATTATGGGGCTTTAGCCCCGGAAGATTTGGCGAAGCGATCCTGTTTTTTTCCACGCGATCAAGTTCGAACCTCGAACACTTCCTGCGGGTACTGCTGCGGAATGGAAGCGCGCTCCGCGCGCTCATTATTTTCGCAGGGCTGAAGCCCTGCGCTTCCACCCTGCCTCCCCGACGGGTCGGGCGGCAGACAGCGGCGGCAAGCCTGCCTGACGGCAGTTCGGCCGCCGCACTCCACATCAGCTGAGCCGCATCGCGCCATTGATCCATGGGCAGCGCGGAGACAAGGATGATTGCCGGGCACGATATATCGTGCCCTTACGAAGACATCTCGACGCCGTCATTTTCCTTGTAGGGGCACAGCATGCTGTGCCCGGCATCCATGCTTGGCGACATGGTGCCCATCTTCCGATCTCACAACGGCCCCGGCTTTTCGTGCCCGATGCGAGTCGCGCACTCGCCGACAAAATGCCGCGCTAAAGGCCGCGGCGCTACATTTACACCTTCACCGCGCCTCGTGGTCGTCATCGCGATCAGATCGTCACAGATACACGATGCGGCGGTGGTAGCTGTAGGGCATGCGTCGGCGGCCCTTGGTTTGTTCCGGGCGGACGTAGCGCTCGATCAAATTCTCGATTGCCATCTGCGCGGTGCCGAGCAAGTCCTGCGCAAGCGCACGCGCGCGGCGTGAACGCGCCGCGAGCGCGGCGGTCGCAAACGCTAGCGGGTCGGTCGCGCTGCGAATCATCACGGGATCGGTGCCCGCCGTGAGCTGCGGCAGAAGTTTTTCGTAGCGAACGCGCACGGTGATCGATTGCGTCGCGCCGATCAGATTGATTTTGTCCTCGCGCCATTCCCAAAGACGCAGATAGGTGCTCGGCTGCAGATTGAGCATCGAGCCGCCGCTCATGAATTTCTCCATCGGAATGAAGACGTCCGTCGTATTGGCTGTGGCGCGCTCCCAGAGCATGTGCGGGCAGAGACAGTCGGTCGGCAGCTGCGGGCTGGAGGTATCGCTCAGCTCGGTCGGCGTGACGCCGGTCGAGGGGTTGACGTCGAGCTCGATGTCCTGCTGCTCGGCGAGGACGCTGACGCCGTTTTCGGCGAGCTCGCGCTGCAGTCCGCGATAGGCGGAGTTGACGAACGGCATCAGCAGCGTGTCGGTGAAGACGGCTGCGGATGCGTCGTTGAGCAGCGCGCGGGCGAGCGTGAGCGCGTCTTCCGCCTGCGAGTATGCGGTTGTGGGGACGACGGGCATTGTTCACCTCCGAGAGAAAAGCAGTGACGAGTGGCTAGTGACTTGTGATCCTTGGGAGCAGATAATGCAGGCCAGTTCGGAGCGGGGGGCGCGGGCCTATGGCGTCCAATGTGAGGGAAGAGGACAAGTCCTTCGGTCGATTTATTCGCTGGTTCGCTATTGCCGGAGCTTGCGTGCCGAGCTTTTGGATTGCGGTCGCCTATCTCGGCAGCTCGGATCTCATATACGTGCATGTGAGCGACGCCCTGGCTTCCTTCATTTGGCGGCTCGAATGGTGCATGTTTCCAACCGTGATTTGTTTCTCGACGTTGAGCATGTCCGCGAGCAAATCGTCGTCCTCGTGATCGCGTCGGCGCTCAACAGTGCGTATTTCGTTGTCTTGGGCTTCATTGCCTGGTGGATTCGAGAGGTGGTGCGAATGTTCCGGGCACTTCTCGTTCACAACAGGCCGCAGCTCTAGTTACGCCGGCTGCCGCTTCAACTCTGAGAGTCTGCGACGCATGGAGCAAAAATGAATGGAGAAGAGATCGAGACCCGCTTGGTCCGCGTCGAGCAGCGCATGAAGGCTAGCAACCGTATCATTCTTCTGTTCGCGTTGTTCTTTTTCGCCGTATCCATTTTCGAAGGGTGGGCGATTCACCGTTTGGTCAGTCAGCAGACTCTGAGCCTCCGACGCCTGAATATCGTCGACGAGCACGGGGTTGCGCGTGTGATCCTGGCTTCGCCGGCTCCAGAGCCGATGGTTCTCGGGAAGCAGTATCACCGTGGCGGAGCTGTATCAGGCGTAATCATTGCAGACGCCACAGGTACGGAACGCGGTGGTTACGTGACGAGCGACGGCGATTACCCGAACGCATTCCTGACCCTAGATAGTCAAGGAGCTCAGACCGTCCTGCTGCTGGCCGAGCCTACCGGAGACACGCTTTTTCGCATCTGGAAGGGCGACAATGGCTCTCTCACGATGGGCGTGGGCGACAATCCGTTTCTCAACGAACGCCAGAACGGAAACTTGGTCTTCGCTTCGCCACCGAATAACCCGCAAAGCCACGATCCGAGGCCGATGCTTCGATGAACCGGCGTGTCTAACGACATGAGTTAGGAGAAACAACGATGTCATCCGACAGTGAACCTTTCGGCATTTTTCAAATAGGCGCGCGGCTGATCGCAATCCTAGCCGCGATGTCTTTCACGCTTGCTGCGGCGGCGCAGGGGCCGCCGAACCTGATGCTGCCGGAAAATCAGGTGACGCAGGTGTCGGAGCACGTCTGGGCGATCATGGGATTTCCGAACATCGGCATCGTCGTCGGAGATCGCGCGACGCTCGTGGTCGACACGGGACTCGGCCCGCGCAACGGAGCGATCGCCGCGCGCGAGGCGCAAAAGCTCTCGAAGGGTCCGCTGCTCTACCTCACGACCACGCACTATCACCCCGAGCACGCCGCGGGCGAAAGCGGCTTCCCTGCTGCCACGATCATTACGAGGCCGATCGCGCAGCAGCAGGAGCTGGAAGCGAAGGGGATGCAGTTCGTCGAAATGTTCAGCAGCCGGTCGCCGCAGATGAAGGAGCTGCTGGCGGGAGTGAAATTCCGCGCGCCGGATATCGTGTTCGACAAAGAGATGACGATCGATCTCGGCGGCGTCACTGCGCGGCTTTTCTGGTTGGGCCAGGCGCACACGAAGGGCGACGAGTTGGTCGACGTGCAGCCGGACGCCACGCTGATTTCGGGCGACGTGGTGCAGAACAAAGTCGCGCCGAATCTGCCGGACGACAACGCGAGCATGACCGGCTGGGTCGTCATTCTCGGCGAGCTGCGCCGAACGTGGTGGAAGCACATCCTACCGGACCACAGCGCGGCGGGCGATGGGTCGCTCGTGCAGACGAATTACGACTTTTTCGCACGGCTCGAATCGCGCGCGCTCGAATTGAAGCGTCAGGGCAAGTCGGCAGACGATGCCGGCCAGACGCTGCTCGCCGAATTCAAAGCGCAGTTCCCCGACTGGTCGAGCCTCAACGCGATTCCCAACATTGTGAAGCACGTGTACGCGGAAAATCCGTGAGCTTTTGCGAACCAAGCTGGGCCAAGATTTTCCTCGCCGTCTTCGGAATGTTGCCGATCATCGCGGCGGCCCAACCACGAACCATCGAACAAAGGACGCGACAATACATCTCGCCCGATGGCAGCGTGCTTGTGGAGATTTCGTCCGTCGGCAAGGAGCCGGGTCTTGCCGATTACGAAAGTCGAATCAAGTTCCAAGCGGGCGACGGCACGATTTCCTGCACGCTCGACTACTCCTCAGAGGATAGCGAGCACGGCTGCGGTGTAGTGAAAGCCGAGTGGACGCCTGACTCTCAATACTTCGTGTATAGCCTGGCCAGTTCAGGCGGACACCAGGCATGGCACGCGCCTACTCAATTCCTTAGCCGGGGCGATGGGAAGGTCCGGTCGCTAGACGACTACTTCGAGATAGGAATCACCAGTCCTGATTTCAGAATCATTGCCCCGAACACAATCAGAATTGAAGTTCAGAGCGAAGCAGAAACTCCCGTCAGCGCTTCGGTTAAGCTGTCGGCTCTCCCTCGACTCCGTTCTTGGAGAAGGTCGAGACGTTTGCACTTAAGTGCACCGGCAGCCGCATCTTTCGGCTGGACAACCCGTAGACGCTTCACGAGACCTCTTGCCCGCAATCTTTTCCTTCGCCGCAATCAATTCAATGGGTAACATCGGTGCCTTATGAAAAGGACGCTTTGTGAGCTAGGTTTTTGCACGGTGATGGCATACGCCTGTGCGATTGGCGCGCGCGGCGCGGCGCTGGCGCTGACGAGCGCTTGGCAGCCGTCGGCCGGGCACACGCAAATTGCGATCTGGCCGGGAGCGGCGCCGGATGCGCAGGCGGTCGCGGGACCGGAGACCGTCTGGACGGATCCAAAGGAATTGATCGGCGGCAAGCCGGTCACGGGCGTGAAAAATGTGACGCGGCCGACGATGACGGTCTATTCACCGAGTGGAAAAAATACTGGCGCTGCGGTCGTCGTGTTTCCGGGCGGAGGCTATCAGATTCTCGCGATCGATCTCGAGGGCACGGAGGTTTGCGACTGGCTGACGGCGCGCGGCATCACGTGCGTGCTGCTGAAATATCGCGTGCCGGATAACAATGGGTATCCGAAGCCCGCGCCGTACCCGAAATCGGGGCCGTATCCGGAATCGCCGATGGCGCTCGAAGACGCGCAGCGGACCATGGGGCTCGTGCGCCTTCACGCCGCGGAGTGGCACATCGATCCGCACAAGATCGGAGTGCTCGGATTTTCGGCGGGCGGGCATCTGGTCGCGGCGATCAGCACGCATTTCGAGAAGCGCTTGTATGCGGCCGTCGACGCGGCCGACAAAGCAAGCTGCCGCCCGGATTTTGCCGTGGCGCTCTATCCCGGGCATCTGTCGCTTGCAGCGGCAGAATGGGACGCGAGCCTGGGCACGAAGAAATTTGCGCTGAATGTTCCCGCGAACGCTGACAAAGATCTGGGGCTGAATCCCGAGGTACCCGTCACGCGCGAGACGCCGCCGACATTTGTGCTGCAGGCCGAAGACGACCACGTCGACAACGTGAACGATTCGCTCGCTTACTACATCGCGCTGAAGAACGCAGGAGTTCCCGTCGAGATTCATTTGTACGCACACGGCGGGCATGCTTTTGGATTGCGGCGCACGAAGCAGCCGATCACGGAATGGCCTGCGCTCGTGGAAACTTGGCTCGCGACGATCGGAATGATCTCCCGGTAGGCGCTCGGCGGCGAAGCCGGACGTTTGCGCCGATGGCTGGACGCCGGGATTTGAACGCTTTCAGAACTCCATCCCCGCAGGTATCGTAGGTGAGCTCGCACAAAGTCTCGGGAGGAGGGTGGAATGAGTTTTCAAAGGCGCCAATTGCTTGGAATCTTGTCCTATGCTTTCGGGTCCAGCATCATTCTGCCCCGGATCGAATTGGCCATGGCGGCACAGAATCCCGCACAGCCGGCGAGTCCTGCTCCATCTGCGAAGGCAGCTGCTAAACATGAATCGGGAGGAACGGAAATGGAAAAAGTAGCCGGAATTGGAGGGTTGTTCTTCCGAGCTCACGATCCGAAGGCGTTGGGGCAATGGTACCAGGAGCACTTGGGGATCTCGCTCACGCCAACGAGCGAAGGCGAAACCGTCTGGCAGCAAGAGGCCGGACCGACCGCATTCACTCCCTTTCCCGAAACGAGCAAGTATTTCGGCGATCCTAATAAGGTCTGGATGGTGAACTTCCGAGTGCATGACATCGACAAAATGGTAGCCCAGCTGCGAGCGGCAGGAATTGAGGTTCAGGACCCGGAATCTTATCCCAACGTCGGGCGCTTCGCTCGTCTGAAGGACCCTGAGGGAAATCCCATCGAATTGTGGCAACCTTCATAGGTGCCGTTCGGCGCGCACGCTTGTGCGGATGCACCACGCAGAAAACTCGGCTACTTGCCGCGGGTGAAACAGCGCAAAGGAAAGGCTGAAAGCCTGTCGCTATTGGCAGGGCTGAAGCCCTGCCCTTCCACCCTGAAACGCGCCTCGCGCTCACATCAGTTCACGAACGTGGCCTTCACCCGCTTCGATTTGAGCATGTAAAGACCCCATATCATCGCGGCCAGGGCGGAGCGCGCGACGGCGAACTCGGCGTTCTGCAAAGTGTCGTGCAAAGCGTCCTGAACACGTTGTGAGGCGTGAGCCACGCCGAGCCACATCAATCCATAATCCAGCGCCCCATAGATCGGGAACGAAATGAGGAGTGAAACATAGAACCGCGGAAACCCGCGGCTTTCGTGGAAGAACAAGATTGCGGCGTATAGAATTGCGACGAGCAGCGCCAAGTTACAGAGCAATTCAAATCTCAAGAACGCTGCATAGCCCAGGATATGAAATGTAGAAAGCGGATCGTTCAAACGCTGTGCCGTTCCTTTCGCGAAAATGCGGGCATCCACAAAGATCAAATACAGTCGGTACATCAGATTGACGATCAAACCGAATCCGACAACGATCAGCCATCCACGCAAACCTTTCAGGTCGCTGGTCGGCGCGCTTGTCGCAACAGCTGAGGCGACTGGAACGGACGACGAACTTGCGACCAGCGCGCAGCCGCAGCGGTCGCAGAAATGTGCGGTAGGGGGATAGGTTGCGGAACACTGAGTGCAATACATCGCGCAGCCTGGTGAGTCGCCTCGATTGCTTTCTTCGACGAAACGCGAATGCTAGCACGGATGATGTTACCGCTCATGCAAAATACCGATTCGTTTATTCGGTCGCGGCGGGGATTTCTTTTTGCAGGAACGGGACTTTCGCGGCGGCCCAGTCGACCATGGAGTCGCCGGAGAGGCCGACATCGCGGCAGCGGCGTGTCCCGGCTCGATCGTAAGGTCGAACGGGATGCCGAGCGTGCGGATGACGTGCGTCGCGGCGTCGGGGTGCGCGAGCCAGTAGGAGAATCCTGCGGCGTTGACGAAGAGGCGGATCGCGAGATTGAGCGCGTTGGTGCGCAGCCATTGCGCGCGCGATTCCGTCCCCGAAATTTTCGAGCTGACGGAAAGCCCGGCGCGTTTCATCACGTGCAGCGTGTGGCCGGCGAGAAAAAGCGTCCAGAGATGTGCGGTTTCGGGGATGTGCATGGTAAAGCATCGGAAAAAACGGCGGTGAGCTGCGACGAGGAGGAGTCCGATTTGCGTTGGAATAGCCGGAAGACCGCAGCAATGCGCCGACACCGAATTTGCGCCGTCGTAGGTACGAAAATCGGCGGAGAGCTGGTGATCTAAACGGACCGCTTGGGAGCGTTCGAATTAGAACTCGGTGAAAGGCTCTTCCGCCGCGAAGATGCCATTCGGATCTTGGCGCGGATTCTGGCGAGCCTATACTGTCTCAGCAGCTCCTTTTGCTCGATCTCGCGCGTTCTTCGCATCGTCATTTTCTCTTTTCCGGTAGGGGGATAGCCTGCACTTTTGGCTTAAATGCCTTTGTCCACTTATCCCAATTGTCCCACTCTTCTTTATACAGTTCGCCTAAGCTGTCAAGCGTTGTTTTCTCCAAGTAAATGATATCATCGTGCCCCACGATCGCAAAATCCGCGCTCTCGCCCACGCCCGGGGCGCTTTCGGCGTTCTTCTTCGCTTGGTACACAGCCCAGACGGCTTCCTGCAGAGTGCACTTATGTGAGTGCTCGCTGTCAATGAGGATGAAAGCCGCATGTGACTCGCCCGACCCTATTGAGTGGTAGCCGAGGGAATCAAAGCACTCTGCTGTGCCAGGGTTGTAGACGGCGTAGATGTGCGCCCCGCCATCGTCTACGCCCGCCACGAGGACTTCCAGGCCGTAGTCGTACGTTGCCAGGTGCTCGTCGATCTGGATAGCGACCTCAGGCAGGAGATCTCTGGCACGGCCCAGATAGTCATCCAGGGTCAGCCCTCGAGGCCTAATGTAAAGCTCCTCGATTCTTCGGCGCCTTGCGATCTGATAACCTTCCTTTACTTGATCGACTATCATCGCAACATCGACATCTCGTCGCGACGAAAGCGTTCTGATGACATGTTTCTGAATGTCGATGTCCCTAAGCGCCGGCCCCGCGGTCATCATGAGACAAGAATCCGAAAGTTTTACGATCTTCGAGCGCGGAGGCTCGAACTCGAGCGCAAGCATGCTTGACGAGAGCATTCGGTCAGAGGCAACGACCACCTTTCGGGCGTCATCGCAGATCGCAGCGAGACAGACAGTCACGGCTCCCCTCCGGAACCTGGAATGTCCGGCATTATATTACGGTTCCAGTAATCACGCGACTCGCCAATTAATGCAAGATGATGGCGGGGGTGCCGTAGCTCGAGTACGTCACGCCGGCGGAGGGGATGGAGATCGGGAACGTAATCGCGCCGGACGAGCTGGTCGAGCTTGAGATGGCGCTCGAAAGCGCGAGCGGAGCGGTGCCGCTGTAGGCGATCTTCGCGGTGGTCGCGTTGCCGGTGAAGGCGAAGATGTATGCGCCGTTTGCGAGCGTGACGCTTCCCTGCGTGCACGATTGATCGCTTGCGCCGCTCGCCGTCAGATTGATCGCGGTGATCGAACACTTCACGTTGCCGGAAAGATCGGTGATCGCCCAACTGTAGAAATCGCTGCTGCTTGAATCGGTGGTGGAGACGTCGACCGTGAGGTGCGAGAACTGGACGTTTGGCAGATAGACGACCGAGACGTCGATTTGATTCGTCGCGCCGGGCGGCTGGCCGCTGGACGCGGTGCCCATCGAAAATTTCGTGAAGAGCGAGGGGCACGGCGAGCCGGAGTCCTGAATGTTCGTCGTGGTGCCGCTGGTGAACGCGGCGCAATTGTTGGCGGTGGGGGTGCCGCTGGTAAGCGCGGCGGGCAGCGCGCTGGCGCCGACGGTGAGGTTGCCGTCGACCGTGAGATTGCCGTAGATAGTGGGATTCACGCTATCGGAAACGCCGGCTGTGGCGGGAACGACGGGCGTGATGGGGCCTTCACTCAGCACTGCGTCATCGACGAAAATCTGATTCGGATTCGCCGCGCTGTTTTCGAGGATGAAGACGCGCATCGACTGCGCGACGGTCGAGGCCGACGAATACGCATTCGGGACGCGGAACGTGACCGCGAAATTTCGCGTGGGCGTCCAGCTATTGGCCGCTGCGACGTTCCAGTCCGCGCCGGTGACGTTGCAGTTGCAAGTGATGCCGTTGTTGTAGGTGAGCGAGGCGTTGGTGCTCTGCCAATTGGGATTCGTGCCGGTGCCGATGAGCGCAGATTGCCCGGCGTAGTTCGCGGGCGATAGCACGCGCGCGTTGGTAGCGACGCTGGTGATGCGGTTCGCCTCCGTGCAATTTGGGTCGGAGTAGAAGCGGAAGCCCGGGCGGAATTTCACGCTGGTCGAGCTCGACGCAATGCGAAACGCGAGCGTGTAGTTCATCGTGGCGTCGATCTGGATGCAGGCGGAGTTGATGCCCAGGCCGGCGGTGGCGTTGTCGCCGATCTTGACGTTGTAGCTGCCTTGCGTGGTCGCGTCAGCAGGAGCCGAGCCGCTCGCCTGTTGCGAGTAGATTCCGCTGCCCGCCTGATTGATGCTCGTACCGCTGACGCCGCCCCAATAATAGAGCGTGGTCGAATTGGACCAGCCCTCGAATGCCGCGTTTCCGAGAAGATTTCGCCCCGCAACATCATTGAAGCCGTAGTGCATCGACGGCAGCCAGTTCGGGCCGTTGTTGTCGATGGCGATCTGCGATGTGGAAGGTTCGTTGGGCTTCACGACCGCGTTCGCGGAGACGGATATATAAGGATCGAGCAGGTGGATGCCGACGGCGCTGCCGTCGACGGGAAACTGGAAGCAGTTGTAGACATTTTCGCAGCGGTTGTTGGGGCCGATCGTCACGCTGTCCGCGTTGATGATGTTGTAGCCGATCTGGCCAAACGAAGTGGACGAGCCTTCGCAATCGTTGCCGTAGAACTCGTCGTTGTTGGGATAGTTGCCGCTGGAATCCTTCGCCAGCTCGAAGCAGACCGTGCCGGTGTTCGCGGCGGGCAGAATGCAGTTGTTCTGCTCCATCTCGACGACGTTGAAGACGCCGGCGAGATGCAGGCAGCGATCGTTCTGATACTGCGGATCGATTTCGTTGTGCTTGATCAGCGTGTTTGTGGAATCGAAGCCGCCGGTGGAGGTGTCGCCGAAAATTCCGTAGGATCCGCCGCCGGTGCCCATCACGAAGCGGTTGGTCTCGATATCGGCGTGGCCGACGCTGGTGAGATTGAGCACGACGGAGCTCGCGCCGGTGGCCTGCAAATTCATCCCGCTGATGTGTACCCAATCGACGTTGTTCGACGCGGCGTTGGGATTTTTCACCGTGGTGCATCCGGCGGGCTGACAGGCGATGAAGCCGCTCGAATCGGAGCGCAGCAAAGTGCCGCTGCCGCTTTCCTGATAGCCGATGAGCGAGCTGCCGTCGCCCATCAGCTCGACGGCGTCATTGTGAGTCGTATCGTTGATGGTGAGCTGCGCGGTGCCCCAAAAGAGCGTGGTGCCCGCGGGAATCTGGATGCGCGAAGAGCCGGTGAGCGCGCCCGTCAAGCCGCGCGCGTCGCAGACGCCGCCCGAGGAGCTCGCGGCAGTGAGGCAGGCGTTGATTTTCGCGGCGGCGTCGGAGCCGGAAAAGCGCTCGGCTTTCTGCACGCCGTTGAGCGAATTCACGGCGGCGCTGCCGTTCACGTCGAGGTTGAACTGCGGATTCGTCGTGTTGATGCCAAGCGAAGTCGGCGTGAAGCGATGCACGGCCTGCATCTGATTCACGGGCGGATTGGGATTGGGGCCCTGCGTGAAGTTGGAGCCGAGATCGGTGTCGCTTGAGGCGGATGCGCCGCCCACGTAATGCGCCGCGCCGCCGGCCTGGAAGTACGGCGCGGTCATGCGCAACACGCAGTAGCCGACTATGGCAGTGAGCGGGGAAGAAACGGGCGTCCAGGTGACCGACGCGGCGTTGTTCGAGCCGCTGATCGTCACCGCGCTCGAAAGTAGCGACGGCGCCGAAGGATTGGCGATGTTGGCGCAGCTTCCGGCGGTGGCCGTCGTCGCCATCACCGCGTAGTAGTAAGTGCCGGCGGCGAGAGTGCCGCCCGTGGTCGGCGAAGCGGAGACGTTGGTGGGAGGCAAGGCGCTGGCGAAGCCGATGTCGAGCGTCTGCTCGGTCGATTGCTTGACCTGCGCGGTGAAGCCGTAGCGCAGGCCATCGCCGAAGAGCACGCCCTGCACCGGATCGTTCGCGAGGCCGGAAAAGCGGCTGCCCGCGGCGGTGAAGCGCGTCGAGGGGCCGTCTTGATCGTAGTAGAGATCGGAGCGAAGACGATCGGCGTCGGACGTGTTGGCGACGAAGTCGAGGCCGCTGTTATTCTGCACAACCGCGCCCGCCACGGGATTCCCCGAGCCGTCGACAACCATATTGTTGCAGTAGGAAAAGCAGCCGTTCACCGATGCGTTTTGCAGCGTGCCGGCGGTCATGCGGATGGCCGGATTGGTTGGAGGCGCGCCGCCCACGCCGGCGATCGAGCGGTTGATCGTGACGCCGGAAAGCGTGGCGTTTGAAGCATTGAAATTGATGAGCGCGGCGGAGGAATAGGTGGAATCGGAGTCCTGCACCATATCGAGCGTGACGCCGGTGACGCCGCCGGAAAGCGCGACGTTGCCGGGATTGCCGGTGTCGTTGGTGATCAGCAGAAAATCCTGATTCGAGGCTTCGCGCGTGATGTTGCGGAAGACCCACTGGCCCGGAGGACCGCCGTTGTCGTTGACGCGCTGGCTGTAGTGGAACGCGCCTCCCGCAACGACGAGATCCGAAAAATAGAGAAGGATGTTGGTGAGGCTCGCGCCGCTGCCGGGATTTTCGGTGTCGATGATGGCGACGGGAAGGTTGCCGTTGGTCGAGGAGCCGGTGAGGGTCTGCATCCAACCGCCCTGATACCAGAACCAGATAGTGTTCGTAAGCTTGAGAGGCGTGTTGTCGGTCATGCCGGTGGTCTGCACGATGAGATCGACGTTCTTCAGGTGATTGCCCGGAGACGAGTTGAACCAGATCGCCTGGTTGTAAGCGTTGATCGCTAGATTTTCGAATGTCGCGTTGCCGCTCGGGTACGTGAATTCGAAAACCGGCGCGGCGCTGGGATTCGATCCCACGATCACCTGAATCCCCGCCTTCGGCGCGGCGGAAAACTGTCCGCCCGAGCCGCCTCCGCCCTGCAGATGAAGGTAGATGCACGACGGAAGATCGGGCGTGGTCGAAGAGCCTTGCGTCTGATCGACGCGATAGACGCCCGGAGGGAAGTAAACGGTAGGCGGCTCGGTGAGTCCGGTGTGCGCGCAGGCGGCGTTGATCGCGTTGGTGATGGCGGTCGTGTCGTCGGTGACGCCGTCGCCTTTCGCGCCATAGGCGGTGACGTCGATGCGCGGGCGCGGGCCCTGCACGCTTTCGTTGCCTGTGACCGCGAGCGACGAAGGCGAAAGCGTGCCGGGATTGAAATTCGTGGTCGTAAGCGTGCCGTTGACGGTCGCGTTTCCGGCGACGGTGAGATTTCCGCCGAGGTTCAGTCCGAACGCCGAAATGTTATTGCCCGAACCGCTCGAGGAAAGATCGGCGGGAAGAATCACGTCGGGATAGGTGAGCGTGCCGCTGATGCCAGGGCCGGTGATCTGGACCATGTAGCGTCCGGCGGGCGCATAGAAGTGATAGTTGCCGATGCCATCGCCCTGGAAGGGATTCGAGGCGGTAGTGGCGAGCGTCGCGTCGGTGTAGATCGTGGCGAGCGGCGAGCAGGGAGAGCCGGTGGCGCCGGATTGGCAGACGCGAATCGTCGCACCGGCGACGGGATGGCCCGCGGGGCCGAAGACGATGTCGTCTTTGCGAGAACCTTGCGCGTGTATCGACGGAGCGGCGGCTCCGAGCAGCGCAAGCGTTCCGAGCAATGTGATGATGGCGGCGATTTTGTTCATCGTCTTCCCTTCCCTCGAAAATTCAAAACCGATCTCCCAGGCTCGACTAGCCGTCGACCTGGGAGCTCTTTCTGCCTGAGACGCGCTTTCGCGTGGATTGTATGCCCGTGTGCGGCCGAGACGGATGTGCGGAAACTACGGAGGAGCCGGCATCCTGAGCGGAGTCCGGCGGGCTTCGACTCCGCGGCCGCACGCCCCGACAGGTCGGGGCGGCAAATCACGTGCGGCCACTCCGCTCAGAATGACGAGCGAATGGAAGCTAGAGCAAATGGGCAGCATCACGCCAAGAACTTTTGCCGGGCACGTGGGCGAGAGGGTCTTCGTCTTGTGTGGAAGCGCGGGGCTTCAGCCCCGCGAATAACGGCATGCGCGAAGCGCGGCTCCTTTGCGCTGCCTCACCCGCAGCATGTGGTCGAGTGTTTCTAAGGTCGCGTTATCCATGACGGCGGCGGATCGAGCTCGGCTCCCGGACGCGCGGAGGAGAATGCATAGAGTTCAGCCCGTTCGACCACGAATCTCTTCACGGGATTCTCTCGGATGTATTCGCGATGCCGCTCGTAGTCGTCCGCATCCTTGACGCGATGGTTCGTGAAACTCTCTTGCCAGATTTCTCCCCGGAATTCGAGCTCTTTCTTTGCCCGGAATGAGAAGCCGCCCTTAACGAATTGAATTGCTTTCTCGAGCGGAACTTCTACGACCGGAGTGACGAGCAAATGAAAGTGGTCTGGCATGATCACGAACTCATGCAGGAGAAAGCGACCCTGCCTCCGATTTTGACGGAGCACGTCGAGCAAGAGTGCCGCCATTCGGGTAGTCTGAAAAAGCGAGCGGCGGCCAAGGGTGACCGACGTCACGAAAAAAGTTCGCTCTTCTTGCGGAGACAACGGCATGCGCCACCAGGGCTAAAGCCCTGATCATATTAGCGCCACGATTCGCGGGGCTGAAGCCCCGCGCTTCCACACAAGAGGAAACTGTCGGCACAGGATGCCGGCGTTACAAAACCCGCAGCTATTTCGGCTTGGAGGCGGGCTGCGTCAATCCATGCTGCGCGGCTTTTTCGGCGTCGAGAATCGCGTGGCAATGCTTGCACACCGCGACGCCCGTCTTCACCTTTTCGCCGCACGCGGGACACTCGCTCATGCGCATGGGGACGTAGGCCCACTCGCGCTCGACTCCGAGCGCCAGCGCCGCGCGGCGATGAATGTCGGAAATTTCGCGGAAGGAATGGCCGCGCGCCCAGAGCACGTCGCCCTCGGAGACGAGGCGATGGTAGAACGCGTCGCGGCGCGCGGTGGCCGCGGCGAGCTCTTCGCTCGTCGGACGCGCTCCCGCGCAGATGAAGACGCCGTGATCGTGGAGGTCCTGCAAGATGTCGTCGGCGATTTCGCGCGCGGTGATCGGGAACGGCAGGCGGCGGCCGTCGCCGAGATCGATCACGTCGTTGCGCGTGCGAAGTAGAAGCAGCGCGTAAGTTGTGCCCCCAGGTCCCCGGTTAGGGGAGCCTGGGGGATCAGTCTCGGAGTTGGCGTACGCGGGAATGTGATAGACGCCGTGCGTGCGCGAAATGTACCAGTCCTGATCGGAGATGGACGCGATCGTGACGGTCGCGGACGTGTCGCCTTTGGGTTGCGTGTCGACGATGGTGCTGCTGCGCGAGCTGCCGAAATGCGAGAGCGGGCGGGGCATGTCGTAGCCAGTAAAAGACGATTCGGTTTGCAAGGTAAGTTTCCTTTCAAGAAAACAGTGATCGGTTTGACCGTGATGTTCTGCGTGTGCTAATAGAGGCGCGAGGGCGAGCGTCCCGGGGGGAATGCGCGATGAAAAAACTGCTGAAGTGGGTGGCGTCTGCGCTGTACGGGCTGGTGATGATCGAAGTGGTGATCATGATCAGCCCGTTTGCGTTTTACTGGTATTCGCTCTACGCGCCCACGCTGCAAGGACTGCACCGCTGGCGCGCGACGGCGTGGCTTGAATCTTTCTTCCTGCCGCATTCGGTGATTACGACGAGCCGCTTCCTCGAATTCATGCGCTGGAAGATTGGCTCGTGGGCGTTCGGGCTCGGCCTGCTGGCCGCGGCGATCTGCGCTGTGCAGGTTTACGGCACGAAGCTCTTCAAGCACAGGGCCGCGACGGGCTGGATGTACAAATACATTCGCCATCCGTTTTATCTGAGCCTCGCGATTGCGGGCTTCGGCCTGCTGACGATCTGGCCGCGGACGATCATTCTCGTCCTCTACCTCGGCATGCTTTTTCTTTATTACTTTCTCGCGCGATTCGAAGAAAAGCAGGTGGAGGCAAAGCATCCCGAGTACGCCGAGTATCGCGCGCGCACTGGAATGTTTTTGCCCGGAAATCCCGGCGGCAAGCTGTATCGACTGTTTTTCGGCTGGATACCGAATCGCGGCGTGGGGATGGCTGTGGCGAGCGCGGTGATTGTCGTGATCGTGATCGGAGGCGCGGTGCTGACGCGGAAGTATACGATCGCGCACGCAGCTACGGAGCTGATGCCGTCGGGCAACATGATGGCCATCGCGATTTGGCCGACGCCGCCGGAGAAAATGCAGCAGGTCGTATCGACCGCGCTGCAGGACGATCGCGTGCGCGCGGCGCTGGCGGCCGAGCCGGGCGCGGCGTTCACCGCGCACCTGCTGCCGAAGGATTACGGCATGGTGAACATGTTCGCGGACGTCGGCACGGATCACAAGATGTTCAGCAAGGTGACCGCGCGCCGGCTCGAGTCGTGGGCCGGATTCGCGGTGCCGTCGGTCGATCCGCAGCACGTGCACCGGATCATGGGCACGCCGCAAGACAATTACAAAGTGATTTTCTCGCGCGTCGACGAGCCGGGAAAGTCCGAGCTGCCGATTGGGAAGGTAACGGATATGTCGGCGAAAATGACTCCGGTGGTGATCGCCAATGTCGGCGGCGAAAATCCGACGGTCGAGAGCGTGCAGATTCCGCCGCGCCGCAGCTTCTGGGGCGACATCACCATGCCCATGTTTTGATCTGAGAAGGCGCGTGATCAGGGACCGGGTTCAAATGCGCTCTTCAAATTGCGAGCGGCAAGAGTGTGGCGTAAGCTTTTGGTCATGCGCCGCTCCCCTGTTGGCCGTACGATTCGATTGCTCGTGATTTGTTGCCTTGGGCTTGCTCCGTACTCAAACATTCCGGCGCAGCAAAAACCCCTCTCCAAACGGCTCGCGAAAAACTTTAGGAACTGGCTAACCTGCGATGTCGATGTGTTAGTTTCGATCCGCGATGTGCAGCCGGATTTCTCGGTGAAAGTTGCATTTCGCGGAACGCCGATGTCCCGCGTTAAGCTAGCTTTGCGAGCGGATGACGGCTCCGAGACTTCAAGTCCGAAGGCGGCAACCGTGCGTTTGACCGACGGGAGCGGAATCGCAAGATTTTCGGCGATACCGCCCGGTCACTACACCCTGGAGGTCGACGAGCCGCTGTCCCCTAATTTCGTGGATGTGCGCGTAATCGCGGACGCGGGGAAAACCGATGAGGTCTCTTTCGAGTGGCCCGACGCGGTCAGTGATGTCCGTAGCGTGAGCGGCACACTCTTCTCGAACGTTGAAGGTACGCCGTCTAAAGAGGCGCGTATTGAGTTGCGCGATATTCGCTCGCTGCGTGTACTGGAGAAAACGCGGACAGATTCCCGCGGTTTCTACCGGATTGATTCCGCTGCGGGCGGACCTTATGTTCTTCGGATTACTCCCCGCGGATCTCGCGTTTACCGGCAGCTCGGAGTGGAGGTGAAGGAGTCGGCTGCCGAGGGGTTACCCGCATTCGTCCTCAAAAACACAGGGTGTGGTCTCGAGCTGTCTACCGTGCAGACTGCTCAAATCGCATTGCCCTCACATCCATAGTCTTCTGCAAGGATCTCGTCGCAGGCGAGATCGAAGGCGCGGGCGCGGCGGGATTCGCGCGCGGCGAGAGCGAGTCTGCGTTCTGCGCGCGGACGTCCGCGCGACCATTCGACCGCGCGCACGATCCAGTCGCACGCCGCGGGCGAGAGCGGAATGAACTCCCCCGCCGCGCTTTCGAGCGTGAAGCAGTGCTCGTACTCACCGCGCGCGGGGTAAGGGCCGAGCGCCGGGATTCGAATGCCGTCCTCGGTCTCAATCGTCTGCGCGTACCACGATTCGGGCGAGCCGTAGGTTTCGGGAGGCATCCAGCGCTCGATGTGCCAGCGGTCGAGCGGGAAATATTTTGGGACGCGGCGGAGCTCGATCGTTTCGCGGAGCGCGTTGCCGTGCGCGTCGCGATCGGTCCAGCGGCCGCCGATCCAGGTGAGCCGCGAGCCGCCCCAGACGACGCGGAAGTTCGGCTCGCCGAAGCGGTTGGTGCCGCCGGCGCGCGCGACGCGTTGTTGAATCGAGGCGGGCGCCTCGTGCGTTTCTCGTAGGACTCGGATCAAGGCGGGAACCAGAGGAATCGAGCGAAGGCGAAATGCGGGACGACAGCGGAGATAACTCCGGATTCTCCCAAATGCCTCACCCCTGAGAAACGGGGTGAGCTACATGGACTCCTTGAGGATTTTCACGATGGCGAGGATCGTGTTCCAGTTGCGCGTGGTGGCTTGCGCACCGAAAAGCCTGTCGAGGCGGCCGAGATAGCCGATCGTCTTCATGTGACGGCGATACGTCCCGAAGACGAATTGATCCTTCGATGCGATCACTCGCACGAGCCATTGCCCTTCCGCGGGAAGCGAGAATGGAATCGGCGTCGCGCAGCGCCTGGTTTTCGAGAAGATGCTCACGAATCGCACGACATCCGAGCCTGACGGCTTCGCGCCAAAGGGATGTTTCGTTTCCAAACGGATGACGTCGCGGTCTTCGCAAAGCATGACTTCCGCTACGAAGGGCAATTCGCGAAGCAGAGCGGCGCGGAATTTTGCGCGCGACCCGGGCTTGCGGACGACAAGTGTACCCGCAGCGCCGACGTTGACGACATCGTAGGCGGCGAGCGCTTTTGCGAGGAGGCTCGGACGAAATGTCCGGTGCCCGCCGACGTTGACGCCGCGAAGGAAGACGACGAGAGCCATGGTTGGCGTCTGATCGCGCCGCTACTTGGCGGTGGCGTTGTTTTTCGGGGGTTTGGTGACGAGCTGCGAGAGGTCGGGCGTCGGTTGCTCGCTTGCGCCGCGGGTGACGGGATATTTCATCGCCATCCATTTGTCGAGGCCGCCGTCCATGATCTTCACGTTGAAGTAGCCGTATTCGGCGAGCTGCTTGACGATGTCGGCGGTGTCGTTGGGGCACGAGCCGTAAAAGACCAGCGTCTTATTGCGCGGCAGCGGAATCGGGAAGCTCTTGATGCGCATGACCCACGGATAATTCAGCGCGCCGGGAATGTGGGTGTCGGCGAAGCCCGAGGGCGGCTGCGTGTCGACGATGGCGATGTCGGAGCGCTTGTCGTCGAGCATCTTGAGGACGTCGGCGGGCGCGACGGTTTGCGGCGGCGCGGCCGCGGCTTCGATCAGCGCGGGATCACCCACGTCAGAAGGATTTGACGCGGGATCGTCCTGTGCGCACGCTGCGGGAGCGAAGAAAATTCCCGCCGCGAAGATCGTTGCCGCTGCGAATGCGAGCGAAGTCTTCATCGTGACCTCCCGCGACCGTATCTCCCAGGCTCGACTAGCCGTCGACCCGTGCGCGCCTCGATTCCTTGCTGAACGCGATGCTACGCCCGCGCGGTGTGGCGGTCAACAAGCTCGGCTCGGCCATGCATCTCGCCGTCATCCTGAGCGGAGCCGCGCGGCACATTGCTTTCCCGCGGTTTGTGCGGGCGCGCGCCGAAGTCGAAGCCCGCCTGCCGGCGAGACAGGGTCTCTCTTCGGTTTCGCGTTTGCGGACGCGTAGATTCAAAGAGGGATTCTTCGTCTGATCTCCCAGGCTCGACTCACCGTCGACCTGGGAGCCCTTCCTGGCGGCCGCACGTCCGGCAGGAGCCGGGCGCAAAACGACGTGCGGCCACTCCGCTCAGAATGACGACGTGCGCGAATGGGTGTCAGCGAGGCAAGGTCGATTGCCGGGCACAGCATGCTGTGCCCCTACGGCCGAAAAGCAAACCCGCCGGCGAGACGCTGGCGCTACGAGAAGCAGCGCGGACGCTCGTGCGCGAATGGGTGTCGGCGAGGCAAGGTCGATCGCCGGGCACGATATATCGTGCCCCTACAGAGAAAACTACGGCGCGAACAGGCACTCCGTTGCGGGCAATTCCCTTCTCTGCAGGCGGGGCGGGGAGTAGAATCGCGGCACAAATTTCCTCACACGCAGGAGGACGCGAATGGCCGGTGCACCGACAGGGCTCGGATTTGCGTATTTCGCTGGCGTGAAGTTTGCGGGGTACAGCGCGTATGCCGCGCTGCTGAACCGCATGAAGCCGGTGAAGAGCGCCGGCTGCGAGCTGCCCCCATTCTGGAAGGGTGGACTGGTTCGCTGCGGGATCGGAATCGTCGCCGGCGTGGCGTACGGATTCGGATTTTGGCTGGCGATGCAGCGCGCGTCGATCCAGTTCACGGACAACTACGGCGTCACGCTATTTTTCGGATTGCTCGTGCCGATTCGCGTGGCGGAATGGCTGCTGTTCCTCTGGCTGCTCTATCGAAGCTGTCAATTGACCGCGATACAGAAGATCGTTCCCGTCGTCGGAGGGATCGCGACGTCGTTTGCGCTCGACGCGATCGCCGTTTACGGCCTTTGGTATATTCCCGGTGCCGCGTGGATTTGCTGAGGGCGATCTTGCGCAGGCGGCCGATTGGGAGTTCATGCTGGGCAGTCCTTTGAAGTAAACTCCCTGCAACATGAAGCGCCTCGCCGTACCTTTCGCTTTCGTTGCTATTCTCGCGCTTGCGATCGGCAATCAAGCGCGAGCGCAGCAGGCGAACAACAACGATATCGTCACCGCGCCGGGGCCGCCGACACAGGCGTTCAATAACGCCGACCGCGTCTTCCTGCGTGTGCGCCCGTCGGATACCGACCCGCAGCTTCACCGATATTTGAAGGACCACGTCGTGCTGATCGAGCACGGCACCCCGACGACCGCGCCTCTGTTTTTGTTCATGCCGGGCACGGGCGGCGTCCCTTTCGGGTACATGCCGTTTCTCACCGCGGCGTCGAAGGCCGGCTATCGCGTGGCGGGCCTGGTCTACGACGACATTCCCGCGGTTGCGCAGGTGTGCCAAGGGCGCAGCGACGCGACGTGCTCGGGGCTGTTCCGCGAGAAGCGCATCTTCGGCAAGGATGTGTCGAAGGACATCGACGACCTGCCGGAAGAGTCGATCGTCAACCGCTTGACGAAGCTGCTGCAATATCTGGACGCGCAGTATCCGAATGGCGGGTGGGGCGGCTATCTCGTCAACGGGCAGCCGAATTGGGAGCGCATCGCTGTCTCGGGGCACTCGCAGGGCGCGGGGATGGCGGCGATGATCGCGAAGCGGTACCTGGTGGATCGCGTCGTGTTGCTGTCGAGCCCGTGGGACCACTATGCGCCGTACGCGTCGATCGCACCGTGGGTGAAGGAAGCAAGCGCAACGCCTCCCGATCGGTGGTACGCCGCATACCACCAGCGCGAGCACGAGGCCGACACGCTCAAGAGAGCGTACAAGGAGCTCGGCGTCCCAGCGGATCACATCCGCGTTTTCACGCTCGAGCCCAACTGGGCGGCGATGAAGTCCAAGCCCGATCCCAAAGAGGACTACTACCACGGCGCCGAAGCGACCGATCTGACGCCGCTCAAGCCCGATGGCACGCCGGCGTATGCAGACGATTGGGCGTTTCTGTTGGGTAATCCGAAATAGATCCGCGGACGCAGGAGAAATCCTTTGGAAATGGCGCCCACCTGAAAAGTGGCCGCTACGAAACCGTCGGTAGATCGGCGGCGGCGAGCCAAGTATTTTCGCCGGGCACGACCCGCCTGCCGGCGAGGCAGGTGTATCGTGCCCCTACGGCAGAAGACCCACGCTCGCAAACCGAGGGTGGAGCACCCGATCAGGGATAAAGCCCAATCTATATTCGGCCGACTATTCGCGGGGCTGAAGCCCCGCGCTTCCACACAAGAGAAACCCGCCGGCGAGACGCCGGCGCTACGAAATCCATCGAAACGCGAACCGTTCTGGCGAAAGAAAGGGCGAAACTTTTCGGCGGGGGCGGGGTTTGACCGTTTGGTTACCGCTGTGTCCGTTTTGTGTTTGGCGCGGCGGGGTTTGAACCATACTTATACATACCCAGCCTCAATCCCGACCTGCCGGTTTTCGTCCGGCGGCGGGAGAACCAAGGGAGGTTCCATACATGCGCAATCTGACGAGGTTCCGCACTCTTACATTCTTGGCGTTACTGTGCTTCATTCCCGCGCTGGTGCCCGCGGCCGCGTCCGCGCAGGTGACGGTCGGCTTGGCGATTCACGTTGGGCCGCCCGTGCTGCCGGTTTACGAGCAGCCGCCCTGCCCCGTCGAAGGGTACCTGTGGCAGCCGGGTTACTGGGCATACGGTCCGGCGGGATATTACTGGGTTCCGGGCGTGTGGGTCGCGCCTCCGCAGCCGGGATTGCTTTGGACTCCGGGCTACTGGGGATTTGTAGGCGGCGTCTACGGGTGGCACGCGGGCTATTGGGGGCCTCACGTCGGATTCTACGGCGGGATTAACTACGGCTTTGGCTACACGGGCGTCGGCTTCATCGGCGGCGAGTGGCGCGGAGGAGTGTTCGCGTACAACAGCG
>DASPUN010000051.1:0-69958 GCA_035622875.1 Candidatus Acidiferrales bacterium | reverse complement strand
GAGTCGGCGCCTAGGTCGTCCACAAACGAAGCGCTGGGAGTCACTTCGCCTTCATCCACACCGAGCTGCTCGACAATGATCTGCTTCACGCGTTCTTCGACGCTGGCCATTCTGGTTGCTCCTCCGATTTCAGCGATCTTGTGACTTGGGCTCTACGCCAGGGAAGTTGCGCCCGCGTACAACCTGCCCATTCTATGCGTGGCATATAGCTGGGTCAACAATTCCGAGCGCCGAATCAGCCCATGTGCATGCCGCCGTTCACATCCAGCACTTGCCCAGTGATGTAACCCGCCTCGTCGCTCGCCAGAAAAACGATCGCTGCAGCGACGTCGCGATCTTTGCCGAAGTGACCGAGCGGAATGAGCGATTTCATTCTGTCTTTCAACTCCTGCGGCAAAGGATCGGTCATCGGCGTTTCGATGAATCCGGGCGCGATTGCGTTCACGGTGATGCCGCGCGACGCAACCTCCACAGCAATCGCCCGCGTAAGGCCGATCAAGCCTGCCTTCGATGCCACGTAGTTTGCCTGTCCAGCGTTGCCCGTCTCGGCCACGACCGAAGACAAATTGATGATTCTCCCGGAGCGCCGCCGCAACATCGCGCCAAGCGCCTGTTGGATGCAGAGATGCGCGCCAGTCAGATTGGTGCGCAGCACGGCCTCCCAGTCTTCCAGCTTCATTCGAAGCGCGAGAGTGTCGCGCGTTACCGCAGCGTTGTTGACCAGGATGTCGAGCTTCCCGAATTTTCCAAGGATTTGCTGAAAGCCGTTTTTCACTTGCGCGGCGTCGGCCACATCCATCGGCACGGCAAGCGCCTCGCCGCCCGCCGCCTCGATTTCGGAAACAAGCGACGCCAGTTTGTCCGCGCTGCGCGCGGCGACTGCAACCTTTGCGCCGGCTTCCGCCAGCGCGAGAGACGTGGCGCGCCCGATTCCTTGCGACGCACCGGTCACGAGGGCAACTTTGTCTTGGAGTGAGAACACGAGGCTAACTTTCCGTCCCTTCGGCGCGTGCCTGAGCGATCTTGTCGATGGTGGATTTCAAGCTGGCGGCATCCTCGACGTTCAAGCAGCGCACTGATCTGTCGATCTGCCTCAGCAATCCTGAAAGAACTTTGCCGGGACCGACTTCGACGAAAATGTTCACGCCCAGATCGATCATTTCGCGTACCGACTCGTGCCAGAGCACCGGTAGCGTCACTTGCCGGAGCAGCGCGTCGCGCGCTTCCTCGCCCGAAGTAACAGCTTCGGCATCGACATTGGTGATCAGCGGGAAGCGGAGCGGTCCGAATGCGGCCGCGCGGAGATCTGGCTCAAGCCGCTGTTGCGCCGGCATCAGCAGCGAGCAATGGAACGGGGCGGATACGGCCAACACGACAGCTCGCTTGGCTCCCGATTGCGAAGCAGTCTCGACCGCGCGTTTCACCGCCGCTGCGTTGCCCGCAATCACGGTCTGTTCCGGAGAATTCAAGTTTGCAGGCGAAACAACTTCACCTTCCGCTGCTTTCTTGCATACGTCCGCGACATCCGCCGGCGAAAGGCCGAGAATTGCCGCCATCGCTCCCTCGCCCGCCGGTACGGCTTCCTGCATATAGCGGCCGCGCCCGCGAACCAGCTTTATGGCCGTCGTAAAATCCAGCGCGCCCGCGGCGACGAGCGCCGAATACTCACCGAGGCTATGGCCGGCCACGAAATCCGGCGTGATTCCACGAGATTCAAGTGCGCGATACGCCGCGACCGAAACGGTCAAAATCGCCGGCTGGGTATTTTCGGTCAGCTTGAGCTCTTCTTCGGAACCTTCGAAGCAGAGCTTCGAGATCGGGAATCCCAGCGCCGCATCCGCTTCTGCGAATACCGTCCGTGCCTCGGGAAAGTTTTCGGCCAGATCGCGGCCCATGCCGGGGTATTGCGAGGCTTGGCCGGGAAAAAGGAATGCGAGCTTACTCATGGCGCTGATGAGATCCTTATCGCTTATCCGCGGGCGGGGACAGCCGAAGCAGCGGATAGCTCCTGTTCGATTTTCTCGTTGACGCGCAAACGGCACAGCTCGTTGGCGACGCGAATGGCGTTCTTGATCGCGTTGGGGTTCGACCGGCCGTGGCCGATCACCGTGATACCGCGAATGCCCAGCAGTGGAGCGCCTCCCGTCTCCGAATAATCGGTGCGCTTGCGAAAATCGTCGAATGCGCGCTTGGAAAGCGCGTAGCCGATCTGCGAGGTGAGGCTGCTCTTGATGGCTTTCTTGAGCATCGAGCCGATGTGCTCCACGAGCCCTTCGCTGATCTTGAGTGCGATATTGCCGATAAAGCCGTCGCACACGACCACGTCCACGGTGCCCCGAAAAACGTCGCGTCCTTCGACGTTGCCGACGAAATTCAACGAGGAGTTTTTCAGCCGAATCGTGGCCTCGCGCGTCAGCTCGTTTCCTTTCGCTTCTTCCTCGCCGATCGAGAGCAGCGCCACACGCGGCCGCTTGACTCCCCAGATCGCCCGAAAGTAAATATCCCCCATCACCGCGAACTGCTCCAGCTGCTCTGGCTTCGAATCGACGTTTGCGCCGACGTCAAGTATCACCGAAATCTTCTCTTTCATATTCGGGAAGGCGGCGGCGAGCGCGGGGCGATCGACCGACGGCAGGGTGCCGATCACGAATCGCGCGACAGTCATCACGGCGCCCGTGTTTCCGGCGCTGACCAGCGCGTCGGCTTTGCCGTCGCGCACCAGCCGCGCCGCCACGTGCACAGAGCTTTCCTTCTTGCGGCGGAATGCCTGCGAAGGCGAGTCAGTCATCGTGATGACTTCGGTCGCGGGTACGATCTCGATCGGCAGGCCCTGATACCGATGGCGGTTGAGCTCTTCGCGAATACTGGATTCGACGCCTATCAGCAGGATGCGCACATCCAGCTCGCGCGCCGCAAGGATCGCCCCCTCGACTTCGACGCGAGGCGCATGGTCGCCCCCCATTGCATCCAAGGCAATCGTAGTCATCTAGGCACCAGCTTTTGAATCGGCAGGCGAGGGAAACTTAGGCCGACTTGGCCGCGGTGTCAATCACTTCGCGGCCCTTGTAGTAACCGCACTTGGGACATGCCCGGTGGGGCAATTTCCGCTCATGGCAATTCGGACATTCGCCCAGTGAAGCCGCGCGAAGGTAATCGTGGGCGCGGCGATTCGAGGTGCGCCGCTTGGAGTGTCGTCGTTTGGGATTCGGCATTTGAGCTCCTAGTGACAGGCCTGCACTCTGCGCGGCCTGAATCGGACTGCATAGTCTAGCGTGTTATTGCTTTTTGAACCAGTCCTGCTTCAGACGGGCCAGCGGGGCAAGTCTCGGATCGGCGCCGCTCTTTTCGCAGCGGCACTCTTCGTTATTGAGGTTTGCGCCGCAGTGGGGACACAATCCGCGGCAATCGCTGGAGCAAATCACCTTCATCGGCAAAGCCAGATTCACCTGTTCTGCAAGGACGTCGGCTAGGAACAACCCATCGCCCTCGAAAAACGCGATCTCCGTATCGTCAAGATTCAGTTGAACTTCTTCGTCCTCGGGAACCGCCGTAGTGGAGCGGTAATACAAGTCAAAATCCCGGCTGATTTCTTCGATGACCGTGTCCAGGCAACGGGCACACACGAGCTCGACGCGGGTGTGAAGGTTGCCGCAGATGCGGATCTGCCCTTCTACAAGTTCTGCCGTGGCACGAACTTCCAGAGGCTCAACCTGGCGGAACTCACCGGAGTGGAAGTCAAGCGTTCCCGGCGAATAGCTCTTTCGGATGCGCGCCTTGCGGATGGCGAGTTCGTTTACGTCTAGAAACATTGGATTTGCCCCTGTTTTTCGAGGCGAAAAATCATTATAGGCCGCCCGAACACTATGTCAAGAAAGCGCCCGGCGCAAGTGTCACGATAGCCGCGAATTGGACAATGTTGTCGCTTGGTTACAGGCTTTCCGACACCGGCGTGCCGAGCAATTCGCGACATTGCCGCAGCAGGAAATGATCGGTCATACCGGCGATGTAATCGCAAGCGACTTGATGGGGTGGCTCGCGCTGTGCAAGCTCCGCGTAGTACTTCGGCATCCGTTCGGGATGCTCGACGAATAGACTGAACAAGGCATCGAGCACTTGGACCGAGCGTTCCCGATCTTCGGTGATGGCAGGATGCGAGTAGACATGCGTGCCGAGAAACTTCTTGAGCGAGGCGTTCTGCCGAGCGGCTTCAGCTGAGAACCCCGCAAGCCTGCTCGGCTGGTCGCGAATGTCGTCGACTGTTTTCACTCCGGCTGCCTCGATTTGCCGTCGCGTGTTTTCGATTAGGTCGGTCGCCAAATGGTCCAGAATCCTCTTCAGCGCCTCATTGAATTTCAGTTTGCGAATCCCGTCGGGATGGCGCAGATCGACTTCCGCATATGTCGCGCCGAAAATGGGAACCTCATCACAGAGCCGGTCGAAATCGAGAAGATGGGCTTCGGAAGCGTCGTCGAGATCGGCTGTGTTGTACGCGATTTCATCGACGAGGTCGATGAGTTGCGCTTCGAGCGGCGGCCGCTTATCGAGAAGATATTCGGCGAGGGAGGGAAATTCCGCAGCGGAATAATCGCGCGAATGTTTCACGATGCCCTCGCGGACCTCAAACGTCAGATTCAATCCCGGGAAATCCAAATAGCGCTGCTCGAAATGTTCTACGATGCGCAGCGCATGAAGATTGTGATCGAATCGTTCGCCGTGTTCACGCATGCGCGCGTCGAGCTGCTTTTCGCCGGCATGTCCAAACGGCGGATGGCCGATATCGTGGACGAGCGCGAGCGCTTCCGTCAGATCGGTGTTGATCCGTAGCGCGCCCGCCACCGTGCGGGCAATCTGCGCGACTTCCAGCGTGTGCGTGAGCCTGTTGCGGAAATGATCGGAAAAACGTGTCGTGAAGACTTGGGTCTTCGCTTCCAGCCTGCGAAACGCGCGCGAATGGATCACGCGGTCGCGGTCGCGCGCGTAATCGTTTCGGTAGGGATGTTGAGGCTCCGGGTAGCGCCGCCCCCGCGAACGCCGCACATCCATGGCGAAAGGCTGGAGCGATTCCGGGATCATCTGCCCGCCTACGACTTGCCGGGCAAAAGGGCGAGAGCTTGATCGGCCTGTTCGGCCATCGGCGTGTCCGGATAATCGGACTTGATCTGTGTGTAAAGCTTAGCGGCTTGCGTCGGGTCCTTCTGACTGTAATGGTTGGCGAGAGCCAACATCACGAGCGGCTTGGGGACCAGCGCGCTCGGTTTCGCAATTAATTGTTGATACAGCTTGACCGCATCATCTCCCTGTCCCATGCGGTCGTCGAGCCCGGCAAGCTCGAACTGCGCCATCGCCGCGACGTCCGCGTCGCTGCTGCCTGCCAGAGCCTGGAGTCGCTTCTTCCCGTCGTCGTTCTTGTCCAGCTTCTCAAGGCTCAAGGCGCAATAATAGCTGGCCAGTTCTCCGGCCCGCGTCCGCGAATATTTCGATGCCACTTCGGAGAATTTCTGGTTCGCCTCAGTAAATTTCTTGGTCTCGTCGGAATAGGTGACTTCACCCGGCGCCTGCGGCGCCCCGACAGGCGCTTGAAAAACTTTCATCGCCGCGTCAAACGCCGCGAACGCCTTCACCGTTTGGTGCTGCGAATACGTCCTCCAGCCGAAAATGCCCAGCGCAATCACGACGGCCGCAGCCAAGACGTACGAGCTGAACTGCCGGTGCGAGAGTAGGGCCTCTGCGCCGTGCGCGAAAGTTTCGCGCACTTCGTCCTTTTTCAGTTCCTTGCGGGAAATATGCTGCGCCAAAATCGGACTCCGTGGAACAACCTAAAATCCAATGCTATCACAAACTCGCGCGCCGGCGAATTCCGGCGCAGCGGAGCTCGCGCACGCCGCGCGCGACTTGCCTGCGAGTCGGCGCTGCGAGGAAAAAACGAGGCCTCGCTTCGCTGGTACGAAACGAGGCCTTTGATGCTGTATCAGCTAAACCTTGGTGACGTTTTCCGCCTGGAAACCCTTCGGACCCTGACGGACCTCGAACTCAACAAGCTGCCCCTCGTTCAGCGACTTGTAGCCGTCCATTTGGATGGCAGAGAAGTGAACGAAGACGTCTTCCCCCGACTGACGTTGGATGAAACCATACCCTTTTGCTGCATTGAACCACTTCACCACACCCTGTTCTCGAGCCAACGGTGTCTGCTCCTATTCGAGAGGTCTCCCGATTCGGGTGCTTGTAAGGCCAGTCGGTAGCACAATCAATCCCGCGAGGCGCGGGATTCGCACTTTCCTACGGGACTACAAGGCCGCATCAGCGGCGGGATTCTTGCACAAACCGATTTTTGTGTCTAGATGGCACATCGGTTTAACCGACGCAGCCAGAGTCGCTTGCGTGATTGTCACCCGCAGCTAGCCTTGGCTGGGTGACCAGTTCACGCAGCAGCTTGTTTGAGTAGATTTTCCACCCTCGCGTCGAGCTCGCGCGCGACTTTCAGAGCATCTTCATTTTCGTACGGCGCCAGAAACGCGGCCATCAGATCGTAGGACATATGAACACCGTCGGAGCGCTCGTCGATCAGCACGGTCACGGGAGCGTAGGACCCTGCGTCAGGAACGTGCTTTACCATTTCCTTCATGATCAGCGGATTCCCTACGAGGTAGCGGATGGTTCTCGGTTTGTCCTGCCCGTTTTCTTTCCGAATGACTGCGCCAAGATCGAATCGCGCGAATTGCATGAAGCCCGCCTTGGAAACGTTCGCTTGAACCACGCTCTCCATTTCGGCGTACGTTCTTGCGGCGTTGAGACGAGTCAAGAATTCAGGCAGATTCGGATGGCCGACCTGCGCCTCGAACGCTGCGATCACGTTGTCGAAGGGTTTGGAGGAAGTCACAATGAGCCGTTGAAGGGTGCTTTTCTTGGTGCTCATGTCGCCTCCGTTTCCGGCCAGGCCGAGTCCGGCGAAGGAGGCGAGCCCACTCAAGAATCCCCGTCGGTTCATCACCGTATTTGCACTCATGTCGCGCTCCTCCCTAGCTTGTGGATGCTGCGCTTTCTCTCGATTAAGTAGACAATTCCCGATGGGAAAGGATTCAGGATTCTGCTCACGTCGGCGACCATCTCAGGGCAACGAACGCAAAGGCTGGGCTCGAAACTTGGAAGGTTACTGAATCTTCTGCGTCGAGGAATCGTGGACGATGAGGTTCTCGAAAATCGCCAGAACGTGCCGCCGGTATTCCACCACACGCTCGAGCATCGTGCGAAGGTGTGGCTGGCGCTGGCTTTCGCGGTCCCACTTTGCGAGCACGGCTGCGGGTACGGCGATGTCGCGCCGCAATTCTTCCGCGTTGTGGCCGCGCAGGAAAAGTCCGTAAAAAAACGCAGCTTCGCGCTGTGGAAATTGGAAATCCTGCGCCACCTCGTCAAGCGGATTGGGCTGTGTTGCCATAGTCGAAAAGGGCAGTTTACAGATTTCGCCGTAGCCGTCAAGAGTCCTCGCGACTGAAGATGAAACATTAATTCTTAGCTGACCAAACGACCAAATAGCGCCCATTCGCGCTCAAGTGGGCCAGCCTACGCAGCTTCTCCTGCCATGCAATCGTTGCAACTTTCTGCTGTGGATGGGGTTGAACAAGCATGGTCGGCCGCGCGGCGCGCTGGGACACGCGCCAAGCCGTCTGGCCCAGCTGTATCTCCGGACGTACCCCCGCATGGAGGCCCGGCCCACCCCGGGCCTCCCACTCTTTCTGTGATTCATCGCCTGCATTCGCCGACCGTTGACGTTTCGCGCATCTTCCCTCCAGGTCCTGAAATACTCCGCACCGGCTTTGCGTTAGTTTTGTGAGAGAGGCAGGCATGGGAACCCACCGAAGTCGAGCAATTCTGTTTGCCGTAGTTGCGCTGATGCTCGCTCCGTTTGCCAGCGCGCAGCAGCCATCGAAATCCGCCGACGCCCCCAAGCAGGTGCCAAGCGGCGCGGGTACGAGCGACATCCAGCGGGAAACCGAGCAGTACCCCGAAGCCGCAAAAGCAGCCAACGACGCAATGTCAATGCCCGGCATGGACATGAACATGAACCCACACATGTACATGACGGAGCTGCAGCCAAAGGGGTCGGGCGACGATCGCCGCGCCGAAGAAATTCTCGACATCCTGCGCCGGTCGATCAGCAAGTACAAAGACTACAAAGTCGCCGTTGCCGACGGCTACCAGATCTTCCTGCCCAAAGTTCAGCAGCCGATGTATCACTTCACAAACTATCGCTACGCGTTCGCAGCGGCATTCATCTTCAATCCGGCGCATCCCACTTCGCTGCTCTACCGCAAGACCGGCGACGGCTACGAACTTCTTGGTGCGATGTACACCGCTCCCAAAAACGCCACCGAGCAACAATTGAACGACCGCGTTCCGCTTAGCATCGCACGTTGGCACGAACACGTGAACCTGTGCATGCCGCCGAAGGGCACTCCTTTGCAGCAAGCGGACTGGAAACAGTTTGGGCTGGCCGGTTCGATTGCTTCGCAGGGCGACTGCATGAAAGCAAACGGAATCTGGATTCCGCAAATCTTCGGCTGGATGGTCCACGTCTACCCGTTCGAGTCCGATCCCGAAAAAATCTGGGCACACTAACCGCAGGCGGGAAATTCGATGCCGGCTAGCGGGTCGATTCGATCGATTGGCCTGCCCCGCAGCGATGAGGCAGACCAATCGAATTGAGAGAGGAAAAGTCTATTTCTTGGCTGCGGCGTAGTTATCTGCGACTTGCGACCAGTTGATCGTGTTCCACCACGCCTCGACGTAATCGGCACGGCGATTCTGATACTTCAGGTAGTAGGCGTGTTCCCAGACGTCGAGTCCGAAAAACGCCTTGCCGCCGTCCAGGATGGGATTGTCCTGATTGGCCGACGACTCGATGACGAGCTTTCCATCGCGGAGCAGCAGCCAGGCCCAGCCGGAGCCAAAGCGGCCCATCGCGGCCTGCGTGAGTTTGGCTTTGAAATCGGCGAATGTTCCGAACGCGGACTTGATCGCATTGGCGAGATCGCCGGAGGGTTCTCCGCCGCCGCCCTTTTTCATGATCTTCCAGAACATCGTGTGGTTCATGTGGCCGCCGCCGTTGTTGCGTACGGCCGTGCGGATCGACTCGGGAACTTTGTTGATCTGCGCGAGCAGCTCTTCAACAGTCAGCCGCTGCAGATCCGGGTGAGCTTCGAGCGCCTTGTTGAGATTGGTGACGTAAGCGCCGTGGTGTTTGTCGTGATGGATCTCCATCGTCTTGGCATCAATGTAGGGTTCGAGCGCGTCGAAGGAATACGGCAGGTTCGGCAATGTATGGCTCATTTGCGGAGCGGCTCCTTGTCCAGATGTAGCTGACACTATCCACCTCCAGTTTTCCCCTTCCTGCGCCATAATTATACGCGCCTGGCGGGAAACGTCGAACAATCGCGTCAAGATTTCAAGTCGCTTCCGGGAGGACTTCATGCCGTCCGTTGAACACGTGGAGAAACACTTCACCGCGAACGCAGCCGTGCGCGATATCGTCATCGGAATGTCGGACGGGCTGACCGTGCCGTTCGCGCTGGCGGCGGGGCTGACCAGCGCGGCCGCCGTTGTTGCGAAAGGGACGGGAATCATCGTGACAGCGGGCTTCGCCGAAATCGCGGCCGGCTCGATCGCCATGGGGCTCGGCGGTTATCTCGCCGCGAAGACGGACACGGAGCACTACGCATCCGAGCTCGACCGCGAGTATCGCGAGACGATCGAACTCCCTGAAATCGAGACGGAAGAAGTCGCCAAGGTATTTCGCGACTACGGGCTCTCCGAGGCGCAGATGGAACCGATCGTCAAGGCAATCACGGGCGACCAGAAGAAGTGGGTCGATTTCATGATGCGCTTCGAGCTTGGCCTTGAAGAGCCCGATCCGGCGCGCGCGGCGCGCAGCGCTGCGACGATTGCAGCGTCATATATCGTCGGCGGACTGATTCCGCTTGCGCCCTATATCGCGATGCACACAATTCAGCCCGCGTTGTGGGTTTCCGTCGGCGTGACGCTCTTCGCGCTGTTTGTATTTGGCGCGATCAAGGGGTATTACACGGGCGTGAAGCCGTGGCGCGGAGGAATTCAGACGGTGTTCGTCGGCGGGCTCGCCGCGGCGGCAGCATTTTTCATCGCGCGGCTTGTCGGTTAGACCGGCGCACCAGCAACCCGCGACGAGGCGCACCCGAATCCACCCAAACGCATCTATAATAGGTGAGTGGCAGGGAGGGGTCTTCGCAGCACCTGCTGCCAATCCGCACCTGCCGCTCGAACGGTACAAAACTTCGGGAATCACGTCTAACGCACTGATACGCCCAAGGCCGACAGAGCCTCGTAGGGTTGAAAGGGAGAAAGACAGCCATGAAGAGCAGTGATCTACACATTCCACGCTGGGTTGCGACTCTGGTCGTTTTGGCAGCGCTCGTCGGCGGCGGAGTGCTCGCGCTTGGTTTGCGAAATTGGTCGGGGCATGAAGTATTTGGGGCATCGAATTTGCAGCTCACGCTCGCCAAGAGTGTCGAGCCGGTATCTCTCGGAAATTTCATGAATGGATTCGCCGCAGTACTGAAGCCCGCGCTGCCTGCGGTCGTGAACATTCATACTTCGAAGGTCGTAAAGACGAATCGTAACCAGATGCCGTTTTTTAACGACCCGATGTTTCGGCAGTTTTTTGGAGATCAGTTTGGCAACGGACCGGCGGAGCCGCGCTCCGAACGGGAGCGCAGTCTCGGCTCGGGCGTGATCGTCACCTCTGACGGAACGATTCTGACGAACAACCACGTGATCGATGGCGCGACGGACGTAAAGGTCGATCTCAGCGATAAGCGCGAATTCCAAGCCAAAGTGATCGGCACAGACGCCAAGACGGACATTGCTGTGCTGAAAATAGACGCCACGAATCTACCGACACTCGCGATTGGGGATTCCTCGAAGCTTCGCGTCGGCGACGTCGTGTTCGCGATTGGCGAGCCGTATGGCCTCACGAGCACGGCCACGATGGGAATCGTCAGTGCGACAGGCCGCGGTGATCTCGGAATCGAAAACTACGAAGACTTCATTCAAACCGACGCGGCGATCAACCCCGGAAATTCCGGCGGCGCAATGATCGACCTGCACGGCAACCTCATCGGGATCAACACGGCGATCCTCGCCGAGAACGGCGGTAATCAGGGAATCGGCTTTGCGATCCCGATCAACATGGCGCGAACAGTGATGGACCAAATCGTTTCGCACGGCAAGGTTGTGCGTGGCTATCTTGGTCTCCTGCCGCAGGACGTCTCACCCGCCCTCGCGAAACAGTTTGGCCTGTCGGAGCCGAAGGGCGCCATCATCGCCGAACTCGAATCCGACACGCCTGCAGCGCGGGCGGGACTCAAGCGCGGCGACGTAATCCTCTCGGTCAATGGCCAGGAAGTGACTTCCGCCAACGATCTGCGTCTGCGCATCTCGCAGACGCCGCCGGGAACCAACGTGAAGTTGGGAATTTCGCGTGACGGCAAGATGCAGGATGTCAACGTCACCCTCGGTGAACTGCCGGAGAAGGCGGAGAAGGCCGGCCCGGCGCAAGGCGAATCCGGTGGACTCGAGGGAGTCGAAGTGCAGAGCTTGACTCCGGATCTTGCCCAGCAGCTCCAGTTGCAGCCGGGCACGCATGGCGTCGTCGTGACTTCGGTCGATCCCGCCAGCCAGGCGGCTGCGGCCGGTCTGCAGCGCGGCGACTTGATCCAGGAGGTCAACCATAAACCGGTAGCCAGCATCGAAGACTACAGGCGAGCCGTTTCCGCCGCAGGTAAGAGCTCGATCTTGCTCCTCGTGAACCAGCAAGGTGTGACGAACTATCTGGTGATCGAGTCGCAGTAGTCTGACAGTCGAAGAGGAGTAATGGGGCGGAGCGCGATCCCCCTAGCCGCAGCGCTCCGCCCGTCGTAAAGCGTCATTCCCGACACTTGAAGCAGTTGTTCAGGAATTCGCGTCGATGCAACCAATCTTCGGATGCAGGGTTCAATGTCGTCGGAGGATCACGCGCCAGGGGCGACCCTCGGGCGCGCTTAGTGGCAGGTGCCCAATGGCCCAATCGGTTGGGTTATCGCTTTCAACACTACTGGGGATAGAATGGTACCCGGGTCCTATTCACCCCAGCCCTTTGGTCTAGTACTAGAATACTGTGCGGTATCTGTGTATCCGCACACGAGTCCAACCGGCATCACATTCCGGGGTGAAAAGCAATGGCAGCAGTGAAGAATCGACCCGTGTTTAAGGACGCAATCCTTCCCGAAGGGAAAAAGCGGTGGGGATCTTTTGGTGTTGGCCTGGGACTGGAGTGCGTCGCGCTCACCGCTCTGGTTATCTTGCCACTGCTTATGCCGCAGAAATTCGAGGCCATGCAGCACTACTGGGTGACTCCCCTTGAAGCGCCGGTGATCGAGGCTTGGAAGCCGCAACCGCCGCCGAAGCCTGTGCTGAAGCGTGAAGTGGTGGTCAAGAAGGAAATTCCAAAGCCGGAAATTGTCGAGCCACCCAAGCCGAAGATTTATAATCCTGTCATAACTTCGCCCGTTGTGAAACAGGCGGTGCGAAAAGTGCAGGCTCCGGACATGACAGAAGTCGCGAAGGCTTTTCCGGATCCCAATCCGATGCTCGGAAGCTCCGCTGTTCCGAACTTGAAGAAGCCTCGCGAGGCCGTGCAAACCGGCGGCTTCGGTGATCCGAACGGCGTGCCGACGAATAACAAGGCGGATCGAAATCCGAACATCATTCAGTCCGGTGGATTCGATATGCCCAGCGGTCCCGGCTCGGGCAACGGAACGGGTGGAGCGAAGGGAGCCAAGGGCGTCATTGCCAGCGCTGGGTTTGGCAACGGTGTCGCGACCGGTGGTCCCGGTGGCGGCGGCCACGGAACCGTGCAACAGGGCATGTTCGATGTGAAGGCCGCGGACACGCCGAAGGTCAAGCAGACGGCGGTCACTTCGAACGTCAAGCCTGTGGAGATCTTGTTCGTGCCGAAGCCGATTTACACGGATGAGGCGCGGAACCGGAAGATTGAGGGGGACGTCCTGGTGGAGGTCGTTTTTGCGGCATCGGGGGAAGTCAAAGTGGTCCGCGTCGTGCGCGGCCTCGGATTTGGCTTGGATGAAGCTGCCGAAGCCGCGGCTCGCCAGATTCGCTTCAAGCCTGCGCTGCAAGAGGGACAGCCCGTCGATTCTCCCGCGATTGCACACATCAAGTTCGAACTGGCGTACTGAAAGGGGAAAGCAATGCGCACGTGGAAAAATATCGGGGCGTCGATCGTGTTGGCGTGTGCCGTCGCGGGCACTGCTGGCGCGCAGGCGCAAATGCAAACGGCCGATCAAACTCAGCCGCAGCCCGGATCGTCCGCTTCGTCATCCGGCTCAGTCACTACGGTCAACGAAGCCATCGACCGGATCATCGCGCGTGAACACGACGAGAACGCGACGATTCACCGCTACAACCCGATCATCGAAACCTACATTCAGGACATGAGGCCAGACAAGGACATGGGCACCATTCCGGTGAAGGACCATTATTTTCTTGGCCAAGCCAATCTTTCCAAGGGCGTCGTGGACACTTCGATGCTCACGCGAAAGAAGGGCAAGCTCGATGAATTGAACCCGGTCTCGCACGTCGCCGAATTCTTCTCGTCGTCTTACGTTCCCGAAGGCTTTCTGCAGATGATCTACCTGGATACCAACGGCTTCGATCGCCAACATTACGAATTCGACTACGTGGGGCGGGAATTTCTCGGAGAAGTCCGCTGCCTTGTCTTCGACATCACGCCGCTTCCTAAATCAGGCAAGGGACGCTTCAAGGGGCGCATTTGGGCCGAGGACCAGGGTTTTACGATCGTGCGCTTCAACGGCGTGTACACACCGCTCGCCGGACTGAATGGCTTCAACATTCACTTCGATAGCTGGCGCATGAATGTGCAGCCCGGTCTTTGGGTCCCGGCGTTCATTTACAGCCAGGAAAACGACCTGAAAGACTTCATGGGCAATCATATCCACTTCAAGGCGCAAAGCCGTCTCTGGGGCTACGACCTGAAAAATGTGGGGCACGAACAGGAGTTGACCGAGCTCACAATCGAGTCGCCCACGGCTATTCAGGACCAGGGCGCCGCGGCCACCGATCGCTCGCCGATCGAAGCGGAGCGGGAATGGCAGCATCAAGCCGAGATCAACGTAATCGATCGACTCCAGCGCACTGGCCTGCTCGCTCCTCCAAACGAAGTGGATAAAGTGCTCGAAACTGTCGTAAACAATCTCGAAGTTACGAACAATCTCGACATCCAGCCCGAAATTCACTGCCGCGTCTTGCTCACTGGGACGCTTGAATCGTTCTCGATCGGCCACACGATCGTCCTTAGCCGCGGCATGATCGACGTGCTGCCCGACGAGGCCAGCCTTGCCGCGATGCTCGCGCAGGAGCTGGGCGGCATCATCGTGACGAAGCCGGCCAGCGATCAGTGGGGATTCAACGACATGACGAACGTTTCCACCGTCGAGGCGCTGAGTCACTTCTCGTTCAAGGACAATGCGGCCGACGTCCAAGCTGCGAATGCCAAGGCGACCGAGCTCCTTAAGAACTCACCATACAAAGACAAGATGGGCAGTGCCGCTTTGTTCTTGAAGCAGCTCAGTGCGGAATCGAAGAGCCTACCGGCGCTGATCAATCCGCATCTTGGCAACGCGGTTGAGTTGGGCTCGAGCCTCGGGAATGCAGGACCTGCGTTGCAGCCTGACAAGGTCGATCAAATTGCGGCGCTGCCAATCGGCGCACGCGTGAAGCTCGATCCGTGGACCGATCGCCTGGAACTGGTGAAGGCTAAGCCCGTCGCACTGCTTTCAGCGCGCGAGAAGATGCCATTCGAGCTGACTCCGTTCATGCCGTATCTCACCCGGTATCAGAAGCCGGGAGCGAGCGTGACCGCGGACGCTGCGAAAGCGGACGTTGCAAAGCAGCAACAAGCGCCGACTCAACAACCGCAATAAGTTTGTCGTGGGGTTTTTTCCGGGACCGGTGGCGAGATTCACTCTCGTCGCCGGTTTCTCTTTTCTGCGTGTCCACGCAATGCGCTCAGTCGATCGGTCTTTTCTGCGATACAATCATTTGACGCGCTTGCGGAGAAGGGGTCCGGGAAGGCCAAATGATCCATCGCTTCGTCTTTCATAACGATCGATTGTTGCCGGTCGAAGATGCGCGGTTGTCGCCGGGCCAGGCCGGTCTGTTGAGTGGCTGGGGGCTGTTCACGACGATTCGCATCGTTGAAGGAATTCCGTTTGCGTTCGAGCGCCACTGGGCGCGGCTTTCGCGCGACGCTCAGCGCACCCACTGTCCGTTTCCGTTTGAGGCGGAGGCGGTGCGCGACCAGCTGAACGAGGTTCTGCGCGCGAACGAAGTTCGCGAAGGCTGTGCGCGCATCTACGTTTTTTCGAACCATTCCGGCTATTGGCGGAGCGATGAGGGATTTCCCGCCGCCGATTTGGTGATCTGTTCGGCGAGTTTGCCGCCCCATCGTGAACCGGCGCGTCTGGCACTGCGCGAGCACGGGCGCCATGCGGCTTCGGCGCTCGCCGGCGTTAAGGTCACTTCGTGGTTGAACAACGTCTGGAATCTCCACGAAGCACAGCAGGCCGGCTATGACGAAGTCGTGCTCCTGAACGAGCGCGGCGAGGTCTCCGAGTGCACGGCCGCCAACATCTTCTGCGCGCACGGCGACCAGGTGACAACTCCCCCTCTCTCATCTGGCTGCCTCGAAGGCGTCACGCGAAGCGTGATCCTGGAGATTGGAACGCAGGCTGGCGTTTCAATTGAAGAGCAGACTCTCTACCCCGAGGATCTTTATACAGCGGATGAAGTACTGATTTCGTCCACAAATCGCGGTGTCATCTCGGTGGGCGAGGTCGACGGCCACATTGTGCCGGTTACGCGCGGCCCACTGGCGCGAAAGCTGGAATCGATCTTCAGCGATTACGTTCGCGAATATGTGGAAGCTCGCACGCTTGCATCAGGCCGGCGCTAGGAATCGCGCCTGGCCTCAGTGAACGAATAGCCCAGCGACGCCGATTGCCAGGCCGGCGAGCCCCAGCACCGATCCCAGCCCCCAAAAGATCCGCTTCCGCGTCAGCAGCGTGATCGAACAAATCACCAGCGCCGCCTCGAGCATTACCTCGCCGAGATCGAACCGGTCGGCGCGGTGCCGTTCGACCTTTACTTCGTCTTCGAGCTTTTGGGCTTCGGCTTCGATCTCTTTCTGCTCATCCCTGTAGCGCTCGACTTCCTTCGCGTATTTCTCTTTCAACTTCTCGACTTGTTCGGAATTTTGCAGCGCGAAGACGGAGGTTTCGTCCAGAAAAAGCTCGTACGTATGCCGCCGGATGTCCTTGGCCTGATAGTACGCCCACTGATCGGTGGCCCTCGTCTGGTGCAGCAATTCTTCCGTATGCGCGCGATGTCCGAGCAGCCCCACGGCCGCCACCAGCACGGCCAGAACCGCCATCGTCACCGTCACGGGCGCGAGGCTTCGATTGTGCGCGCCCTCTTCCGCTTGTTCATGCAGCTCTTGGATTTCGTCGGCCATTCTCGATCCCCAGTCCGATGGGATTTTGACTTCTCAAAGCGCAAAAGAATAACAGATGTGGTACGCGAGACTCCACGGCCCCGCTAGCCCTGTCTACATCGGTTTCGGTACAATCCCCGGCGAAGGAAGAATCGAGGAGGCGCGCTTCGATGACCGATCTCGCCAGCAAGAATTGCGTCCCATGCCGCGGGGGAGTTCCTCCGCTTGCAGGCAAGGAGCTGGAGTCACTCGCGAAGCAGGTTGCGGAATGGAAAGTCGTCGACGGGCATCACATCGTGCGCCTGTTCAAGTTTCCGAATTTCGTGCAGGCGCTGGCATTCGTGAATAAAGTCGGTGAACTGGCCGAGCAGCAGGGTCACCACCCCGACATTCTGCTCGCGTGGGGAAAGGCCGAAATCACCACGTGGACGCACGCGATCAACGGTCTTACCGAGAGCGATTTCATTCTCGCCGCAAAGATCGACGCGCTTTCCACGAGCTAACTTCTCGCTCCCTGCCGCTCAGTCGTTCGACTTCTCGTGTTCGGTCAGAATTTGTAGTCCCACGTATCCCAGAAACTCGGGCTGTCCGCTCGAATTTGCGCTGAAGCTTCGGCCAGCCATGAAAATCAGGACCAGATGTTTGTGAAATTCGTAGCGTCCGCCCGCGTCGAACGTCGTGTCCTGCGGAGAGATGCCCATCACGGCATCGTTGTAGATTTCACCGATCGCTTCAAATTTCGGCTTAAACGTGTGTCCCAGCGCGAGACCGAGGATTCTCTCGTCGCGCGAACGCGGCGAACTTAGCGGAAAGAAATATCCCGCTTCGAAATTGACTTCCAGGGGTCCGATCGGATGGGTGACTTCGACCGGCAACAAGAGGCGCGTGCCGCCGTTCGCAATGCCATTTTTCACCGAGCCCTGCGGACCTCGAATTTCAAGCTGGGGAAAGGTCGAAATATTCCAACCGCCCTCGCCTCTGTCCAGGAACCGCCATTTCACTCCCGTGAATCCATTGCTCCACCCGGTTGAATTGGGCTGTCCGGGCGTGCTCTGCCAAACGTACGGTACTTCGTACGTCAATTGAATGCGGTCGCCCAATCCGTAGTTCAAATCGAATTGCGGCAATTGCAGGATGTTTGTGTAATTCCGCAGCACTTGCATGACGCCGATGTTGATTTCCCAGTTGTTGTTGCCGGGAGTGCCAGGATCATTCGTCAGCAGCGGCGGGCCGCCCTGCGCGAGAAGGGGTGACGCGCTAAACCCAAAGATGACGAAGAGTGCCGATATCACGCTCGGAGCGACTACTCGCACCGCAGCCATCGCGACTTCGACACTACGCGCGGTCGCCGACGCGCTCGGTTTCCTCGCACCAATATCCTTCAAGAAGTTGGCTCTCACCGCTTTTATCACGCGAAAAATGGGCCGCCCCAAAGTACACCATTGGGCTTCATCGTCACATTCGGTCGTTTGCTCAGATGCGCTGGTTGAACACGGAATCCGCATTGTGGGGCATGAAGGCCGAGTTTCTCTTCGGTTTGCCAGCTCTAACACAGCTTCATCATCCAGTGCACGCCTCCTTCGACGCTCTTTGACTCCGTCCCACACTGGCCGTGGACTGATGCTCGTGGGCTCCTTTTCTCGCGGCTGCGGCTACTAGTTCCACGTTGGCGACTGTTTCCCTCGCTTGAGTCTTGGCGATCTCAGGCGTATAGTCCACCCAGTTAACATCTCCTGCGGGTGACCATCACCCGCAAGCGGAGTAACGCGGCTTTCTCTTTCGACGTGGTCTGAAGTAGCCCGATTCGTTCACACTAACTGACGCTGTGTCGTGCATCGCATTGAGAGGTTGGCATGCGCGGAATCCCGGCCCTTCTCGGTGTCGCTTCTTCACTCCTGCTTACGCTCTCGCTCGGTTCTACAACCGCGCCAGAGAACTCTCAAGATCAGGGCGGGACGAATTCCTCGCCGCAAACGGGATCAGCGTCGCTCAAAGTGTCCTTGCGTACCGAGGATGGCTCCGCGTTTATCGGCGTCGCTACGATTCGCGTGATGCCGAGCGAGGGCTACGAGGTCCCCGGAAATCCAACTGGCTCGGACGGCGAGATGGTTTTCAACAATATGGCGCCTGGCTCTTATACGGTTGAGGCAAGCTCACCCGGTTTCCTGGCGATCCGGCAGAAAACGCAAATCGAAGAGGGTAATCATTCCCAAACTCTATTCTTGATCATGAAGCCGAGACCAAGCCCCTCCGCTCTATCTCCGGCTCCGGCCCCTGCGCCTGTCACCATAACTGTCACTGCGGTGCCGGCACCTGCCCCCGCGGCTGCACCTACCACGATAGTGCCGGCGCCTGCGCCCGCGGCTACAGCAGCCGTTACTACAACACCAGGCAAAGCGTCGTGGATTCGGCCTGGCGTCGATGATGTTGTGCCGAGCGTCGAAGTGGGCGTCGACTGTCCGCTTGCCGAGGTTGTCAACGGCGCGGGTCGGCGGATGAAAGAGCTTGTGGAAAATTTGCAAAAGTTCGACGCCAACGAACGTGTCGAGCACTATACGGTTGATGCAGCGGGTTCGCGCGGAGCTCCTGAGGCTCGCACGTTTGATTACCTCGTGATCGTCAACCTGTCGCAAGGCGGAGTGATCCAGCTGGAGGAATATCGCAACGGCAGCATTGATCCGTCGCAATTCCCCGCGCAGATCGCGACGACAGGGCTGCCGGGGATGGCTCTTCTGTTTCATCCGACTATGGTTTCCGATTTCAACCTGACGTGCGAGGGCCTCGGTCAATGGGACGGCCACGCCGCCTGGCAAGTTCGCTTCGCGCAGCGGCCCGACCGGCTCAACCGTCTTCGCGTCTACGTAATTCGCAAAACGGAGTTTCCAGTTCCGCTGAAGGGGCGCGCGTGGATCGACGCCGGCAACTTTCAGATCCGTCACCTGGAATCGGACTTGATCAAGCCGGTTAGTGAGATTGCGCTGACGCGGGAGCACATGGTAATCGACTACGGACCGGTGCAGTTTTATTCGCATACGATGGAACTTTGGCTACCGCTGTACGCCGAGATCTATTGGGAAGTCCGTGGTCGCCGCATGTATCGCCGCCACACCTTTAGTGATTTCAAGATATTCGGCGTTGACTCCGCACAGCAGATTCAGGCCCCCAAGGAATCGTATTGCTTTACAAATTCAACCAACCGGGATATTGCCGGAGTTCTTACTGTCTCGCCTGCCGCCGGCGTGGAGGCCAAGACTGTCTCCATCAGCTTTACCGTTCCGGCCGCACAAAAGATATGCAAATATGTCGGGCGCGGCAAGGACCTGAATATTCCTCCCGATCAAGTCGGTTCGGCCAGCTTCCACTTCAACGGGATCGACGGATCGATTGACGGCGATGTCAACCTGGCGCGAGAAAGCGCCCTGGAATTGGTTCCCGATAGCACTGTTGCGACGATCAAGCAGTAGGAACCGCCATGCCTTAACGCTGGTTCTTTCATCATCTATCTCATTCGTGAATTCGTATCTCGCCGTCTTTGACTCCATCGCTCACAGGCCGTAGACTCAGATTCGTGGGCTCCTTTTCCCGCGGCTACGGCTACCGCTTCCAGTGGCGCGGACTCGTTCCCCCCGCGATCAAGACGCTGCTGATTGCCTGCACGGCCGTCTTCATCGTTCAAACACTGCTCGGGGTCTTTAGCCCTTCCGCCCAGGCCCGCTTTCAGGCGTATCTCGGTCTCGTACCATACGCCGTTGTTCACGGTTACGTCTGGCAGCTCGGGACATACATTTTCCTTCATGCCGGGATTTGGCATCTGCTCATCAACCTGCTCGTGCTCTGGATGTTCGGCAGGGACCTCGAACTGACCTGGGGAGCGCGCAGATTTTATTTCTACTTTTTCCTTTGCGGCATAGGCGCTGGGGTTATCACCGTCGCTGTTAAGGCCGCTCTGGCAGCCGCTGGGATCGGGAGCCTCGTCACCGCTCCGACGATTGGGGCATCCGGGGCTATCTTCGGCGTTCTGCTGGCGATGGCGATTCTGTTCCCACATCAGCAGGTTTGGCTGATTCCGTTTCCTGTATCACTGCCGATGCGCGTCTATGTCGTGATCATGGGCGCGATCGAGTTGTATTTCACTTTGACGGCGCCCGGCGACGGCGTGAGCCACGTCTGCCATCTGGGCGGGATGCTGGTGGGCTACCTCTACCTGCGCCGCGGCTCGTTCCTCTACAACTCGAGGAACTTGTTGTCGGATTGGAAGCGCCGCAGATTGCGCAAGAAATTCGAAGTCTACGTCCGCGAGCATCGCGAGAAGCCGCCCTCCCGCCCCGATAATTGGATCAACTAGTCCTGCTGGCTGAATCGGAGCAGTGCGCCCTATCCGTTGTGTTACTTGGATACCGCGAAGTCGTTCACTATTGCGTAGAGGAAATCCATGCCCTTGCGGAACGAATCGACGGGGATGCGCTCGTTGTCCGCGTGCATGCGCAGCGCATCGTCCTCTGTGAGTGGAAACGGCAGCAGTCCATACGCCTGAACGCCGCGCATGCGCAGATACATCGAATCGGTTGCTCCCGTCGACATATAGGGCAGGACTGGCGCGCTGGAGAATTCCTGGCCTGCAATGCGCGTTATCGTGCTGTAAAGATCCGACGTGAGCGAAGATGAAGGCGCCGATTCGCCGTAGCCGGGCTCGACTTCGAACCGGATCTGCGGGTCGTTTACTAATTGCTGCAGCTTCGCAACGAGCGGCTCAACCATGTTGCCGGGCAGCAGGCGAATGTTCAGGACGGCCCGCGCCTCTGATGGCACGACGTTTTGCCGAATTCCTGCTATCAGCATCGTCGGTGCAATCGTGTCGCGCAGCATGGAGTTCCACGACGGATTCTCTGACGAAACCCAGCGCGCCGCATGTTCGCCGCGGTCGGGCGTGTCGAGCGCGCGCAGCCATTTCGCGGTCTCCTCGTCTTGCGTGGCGGCGAGACCTTGGAAATAGCCGCGCGTCACGGCGTTGAACTGCACTGGCGTCTCATACGTTCCAATTTTCGCTATAGCGCCTGCCAGATGGACCACGGCATTGTCGCTCCGCGGGACGGAACCGTGGCCGGAAGTTCCCGTCGCGATCACGTCCACGTTGACCATCACCTTCTCGCTGGCCTGTACCCCGACGTACTGCACCTTGCCGTCCTTGACCACCACGCGGCCGCCTTCGTTGATCGCGAATCCTGAGGCAATTTTGTCCCAGTGCTTCTCGACCGCGAACTGCATTCCCTGCGCGCCGCCCGCTTCCTCATCGCCCTCTGCGAGCAGAATCACATCGCGATTGAGGCGCGCGCCCGATCGCTTCAGCGCGACCATGACGGCGACGTTTGCAAGCGTCATCGCTTTGTCGTCGATTGCGCCGCGGCCGTAGAGGTAGCCGTCCTGCACGACAGCACCAAACGGGTCCAGCTTCCACTTCGATTTATCCACGCCGACCACATCGAGGTGTCCCATCAGAAGCAAGGCGCGCGACGGATCGGGCATTGCACTCGACGAAAGGCGAGCCACCAGGAATCCGCGCCCGGGCGTGCTCTCGAAAATCTCCGAGTGAATACCTTCGCGGTCGAGAATTCCTGCCAGATATTTCGCGGCAACGATTTCGTTCCCGGGAGGGTTGGTCGTATTGATGCGGATGAGCCCTTGCAGCCAGCCGATCGAGTCGCTCGCAATCTGGGAGATGTCGGGCGTCTGCGATGGGTTCGCTTGCGCCGCAACGCGAGTGAGCCGCATAGCGCCCTGCGCGTAAATCGGCCGCGGCGCAGCGAAAGTTGCAAGGAACGAGAGCAGCACAATTCCAGCTATGCGGCGCACCATACGAGGAGCCCCCTCAGTGGACGTGAAAGCGAATCGCTAAACGATTACAATCGATACTATCATGTAGGTTTGGCGCGGCCGGGACGCGCCGCGCGGGACGTTTTCTGGATTGCAAACAACCATCCATGGCGGCCTGATCCGGCATCCAAAGATAGTTGGGGGAAATATGCGATCGAACACATTTCTCCGCACCTTGTTAGTGTCTGTTTTGGTCACAGTGCTGATAGGCTTAGCCGCACCACAGGCGGCTTTGGCCCAACGTGAGGGACCTCAGCAGCCCGCTCCTTCGCAATCTGAGCCCGTCAAGCCGCCATCCGGGTCGCAAGGTAATCAGACTCAGCAGCCGACAGCGCCGCTTCCGCAGGTCTCCATTTCCAGCGAATCGAATCTGGTGAACGTGGACGCTGTCGTTACGGATCAGGACGGCAATCTGGTGACCGGCTTGAAGCGCGAGAATTTCCGGATTCTCGACGAGGGACAGCCGCAACAAGTCACCAATTTCTCCCCTACCGATGCCCCGATAACCGTGGTGATTTTGCTTGAATACAGCGGCAGCTTTTACGGCATTTTTGGCCAGAAGGGGGCGTATTGGGCGGACGGATTTCTTCAGAATTTGAAGCCGCAGGACTGGGTCGCGCTGAAGACATTCGATCTCCGAACCACGCTGCACGAAGACTTCACGCAAGACAAGCGCGCCATCGATCAATCGCTCCGCACGCTCGGTTTCCCGACGTTTCATGAAGCTGTACTATTCGATGCAATCTTGGAGACGCTCGATCAGCTCCGCGACGTGAAGGGCAAGAAGTCGATTTTAGTATTGGCAACGGGTTACGACACGTTCAGCAAGCACACGCTCGACCAGACACTGAACCGTTTGAAGGAAACCGACGTAACCATATTTTCGGTGGGCATGGCGGAAGCGATCGATCTTATGTCTCCCCGGGGAGGGGGCGTCAGCTACCTTCAGGCCAAAAACCAGCTCACAAGCTTTTCGCGCATGACGGGCGGCTACGCTTTCTTTCCGAGATTCGACGGCGAGATGCCGGAGATCTTCAATACCGTCGCGGCTTATTTGCGCAGCCAGTACACTCTGGGATTTTTCCCCTCCACGCCGGCCGACGGGCGATACCACAACCTATCGGTTCAGGTTGTAGACGACCAGGGGAACCCTCTCCAGTTGGTCAACAAGAAGGGCAAAATGAAGAAGGCCGTGGTCAACGCACGCGAGGGCTACGTCGCGCCGCGTCCTGCCCCCGGAGACTAGCGCCGCACGCGGTGGCTGGCAAACTGCTCGAGCAACCGTCGCGAGAGCCGCGTTTCGTCGTGCCGCACCACGCCGTCCTGCCTCAGAAAATCCCCCGTGATGCTGTCGAGGCCCATGCGCGCCAATTCGTCAAGCGACGGCTCGACCGGCTCGGCGCCCTCCGCGCGATATCGGCGCAGCAATCGCGGCGCGACGGCGGTCCGGTTGACGATCGCGAAATCGAATAGGTTGGGCCGCGTATGGTCGTAAATCGCGCGAACGTGATCGGCGACGGAATAGTGTCGCGTTTCGCCGGGCTGCGTCATCAAATTCGCGATGTACACGCGCGTCGCTTTCGAATGCGCTATCACTTCCGCCACTTCTTCGACCAGCAGATTTGGCAGAATGCTCGTGTAGAGCGATCCCGGACCAACCAGAATCAAATCCGCCTCGCGCAATGCAGCTAGCACGTCGGGCAGCGGGCGGACGCGTCGCGGCACAAGTCTCAGCCGAGAGATCCGCTTGCGCGAGCGCGAAATGTTTGTCTCTCCCGCCACGACCGTCCCATCTTCGAGTACGGCCTCTAGCGTGACGTTTTGTGCTGTGGAAGGGAAAATCCGCCCGCGTATGGCAAGAATCTGCGCCGACACCTGCACGGCCTTCGGAAAGTCCCCCATGCTGTTCGTCAGCGCCGTGAGGAAGAGATTTCCGAAGCTGTGTCCGCTGAGTCCGCGCCCTGTGGGGAACCGGTACTGAAAGAGTTCTCCAAGAAGGTGTTCGTCTTTCGACAGTGCCACGAGGCAATTGCGGATATCGCCCGGCGGTAAGACTTGATATTCGCGGCGCAGGCGCCCGGAACTTCCGCCGTCATCGGTCACTGTGACAACTGCGGTGAGATCGCTGATCGTGTGGTTCGGTCTCCGCTTTCCGCGCTCGGCAAGATGCTCTTTGAGCCCGCGCAACATCGTCGAGAGGCCCGTGCCGCCGCCAAGTGCAACCACGCGGACGGATGGCGACCGCCATTCTGTGCGATGTTTCATGAAAGCGGGAGGGAATCAGCCGGCTGAGCTGTCTCGCTCCGGATAGAGCAGTTCCGTGAAGCGTGGATCTTCTTGCAAGAAAGAAAAATCTTCGTCGTTGCGGGCGTGGTAGCGATTCTCGGGGCGCAATTGAATTGCAATCTTCAGGTTCTCCATCGCCGAATCGGCCTCGCCGGTCAGACAATCGAGCGCCGCCATCGCGTAGACGATGTGATCCGCTTTGGGTGCCGCTTTGCGCGCGCGGTCCAGATGTTCACGCGCCTCGTCCCAGCGGCCCAGATTCATCAGCGCCACACCCTGTGTGTAGTGATCCTCCGCAGTCTTCGGCGCAGGCGTCGGAAGACGCGAAATCCTCTGTTCGCAGATGCGCACGTGGACGCGGGCCCTGTCCGCCAATTCCTTGCTGGGCCCCTCGGTCACGCGTTTCAGACCTTCTTCCGCGCGATGGTATTTCTGCTGATGGAAAAGGCTGAGGGCTTCCTCGTAGAGCTTGAGTTGCTGCTGTTTGGCGGGCGCGTCGGGGTCGGGCGGAGCCACTTTGGCTCTCGATCCTGCCCCTAATCCGCTCTTGCTAAAAGACTTATGGCTCTTCGATTGCGAGCCATTGCCGCGAGCCGCGCGCTGTTTCACGGTTGTACTCCGAGGAACGAGTAAAGCTGAAGATAGCAAAATCGGCGGGGTGCGTCAAATGTCGCCCTGAGGCGACAAATTCGGCCCAAATCGGCGGCGCTTACATCTATTGCAACCGGGGCCGCAGGCTTTCCGCAAACTGCTCGACGCGGTTGAGCGCAACGACCGAGATGTGCTGCTCCTCGAAGAGCTTCGCCACGAACTGATGCCGCGGGTTTTGCGGCGAAGGCTCGACCTCCGTGATGGCCGTGAACTCCGAATTCGCCGCGCGGGCGCGAATGCAGTCGGCCGTATACGCGAGGACTTTGGCTTGCGCTGGATCGCGCCCCAATGCAACGGCTTGCAGGTAGCCCCGCGTGCCGTTGTAGCGATACGCGTAATCGAGACGCAGCGGATCGCCGGGTTGCGTGAACTCCTCCACGCGGACGCTGCGCTCGAGGCGCCCGAGAATGCGATGCCGCCGGAAAATGTCGTTCAGCCGGCCGCGAATCCAGCCGCGCGTGTTTTCGACGATCCCTCCGCGGGCCCCCGGAGGCGGCGCAACATGTTCTCGATACAGCCGGTCGATCTCGGCGTCGAAATCCTCCCCGATCACCGCCCGGGCGGGACTGAATTGCAGCACGTTCGACAAAGTGTCTCCGAGCTTTTCAAGGTAGCGATGCGCCTCAGCTTCGGGCGCTCGAAGGCGGGCGTCGATGTCCGCCGGCAGTGCGCGCAGCAGATTTTCATCCGCGCCGGGATGCAGCCGCCGCACCCGCGCGATCTCGGAATTTTCTTCGACCAACCGCACGGCGCGCCGCGGACTGTTTACGTCTTCCAGCAGCACGCCGATGTTCACCCATTCGTCGCGGATAAGATTCGGCGTGTAGCGCAACACCCGGTACCGAAACGTATTGCCAGTTTCTTCTGCCATAAGTCACGTCCAGTTGGGAAAAGGTTGAGCCGCGGACTTTCGCGCGGCGACGATCAGGTCGCGCACGAGTTTTCTGCGGCGCAGAAGTTGCTCGAGCATTTTTTCGAGTGAATCCCGGTCGAAATCGTACCACTCGGGAGGAATCTCGCTCGCCGCTTCTTCGAGCGCCGCTTCGTCCATCTTCGATTCGACGCGCGAGAGCCACGGTTCGAACGATTCAATTCCGCGCACCGATTCGTAAACCCGGTGACGCATGTAAAGCCCGCGTAACGGCGCATCGGGGAAATTCCATTCGTTTGCGTTAAAGCAGAAGCCCTGATCGATCATCTGGGCCCGATAGCGTGATTCATTCCTGCCGCGAAAAAAAATCGCCTGTCGGCCGTTGGTATTGCACGTCCACTTGTCGAAAACGAGCATTCCGCAGAAATCGCTGAGATTCGCGACCTCCCGCAGCTGTTCATCCGGCAAGAAATCGTACACGACTGTCTCGGCCGGACTTCCAGGGTAGCGCGAGCCGAACTGCAGCCCGGCGCGCAATCGCGCGCGCCCGCGCCCGAGCTCAATCACAAGCTCTTCGGTGTGCTCGATCAGATTTTCACGGACTTCGACCACCGCTGCCGCAGGCGTCGGCAGCCCCAGCCGCGCCGCCAATCGCGTTGCAAGCAATTCGTTCGCCAGAATCCGCTGTCCCTGCGGATTGTTCTGAAATTTGACGATGTAATATCCTTCGTCCGCGCACCGCATCAACTGCGCCTGCGCTCCTCCGCGCATCTTGCGAATCTGCTCGATCGCGAGCGGCATCGAGCGCGTATGCTAGCCAGCCAATCTGGCTGACGGCAAGGGAAACATTACGACTTTGGGAAACACGACGCCCGTCATTCGCGTGGAATATTACCCTGCAGCCGGGCGGGCAAATCGCGGCGGGGAATTGGCGTTCGTTTTGGAAGCCTGCGGACGAAAAAGCGCGCAGCAAACAAAAAGTCGCGGGACCGTGCTCCCGAATCGGGAACGCAGCCCCGCGAGTCCCAGACCTTGGCGGAGAACCTGGCTCAGACTTAGCGCTTCCTGCGCTTGCCGCCCTTCTTGGCGCGCGCCTTCTTCGCCTTCTTTTTTGGCTTGGCCTTCTTAGCCTTCAGGCGCGCTTTCTTGGCCTTCTTTGCTTTCCGAGCGGGAGCGCGCTTAGGAGCAGCGGGCCTCGCGGGCGCCTCCGCGGCTTTCTCTTCTTCCGGCTCTTCCTCGATGATAATCTCTTCGACCTCTACGATTTCTTCTTGCGGCTGCTCTTCCTGGCCCTCTTCTTCGTCGTCAAAGCCGGGCAGCTCGTCGTCTTCCTCGTCATTCATTTTGGCGTAAAACATTTGCATCCTCCGCGAGGTCTGGAATTTACCGGAAGTGTTGACTCCACCCGCTTATAAACGGAGTCTCCAAAGCTTGTCAAGCGACAATGGATTGAAAAAACGGTGCGATCGAACAACCTGTGATTATCGATCGAATGAGGCCCTGGAATGCTCGTTATGTAACAGAAAGAAGGACACTTAATGGAGAGTCGGTCTAACGCTGAATCGTTAACACGTCGCCGGCTTGCAGCTCCCTATCGGCCAAGAACGCATTGGTTTGGCGGATGGCAGACACCGTCGTCCGGTATTCCCGCGCGATGGAATAGACCGTCTCCCCCGGCTTGACACGATGTTCGACTGTTTTGGCTTGGTCGGAATTGCGCGCCGATACGTTTTGGAGGTTGTGGGATTGATTCTGTGCCAACTTCGATTTGGTGGGCGAGGCCTGCGCCGAGCCGCTGCCTGCATAGATTCGCAGATGCACACCTCGCGAGACGTGATTGCCGGAAATGTGATTCCAGCGCTTCAGCTCCGCGACGGTCACGTCGAAGCGATCCGCAATTCCTTCCAGCGTATCACCGCGCTGCACGCGGTAGCGGACCAGATGCACCACCGGAGGCGCCGTCGGCACGTTGAGCAGAAATCCTGCAGGCACCGTGGCGTGCGGCTCGAGGTGATTCGCCGCTTCGATCGCCGATACTGTCACGCGATAGTGCCTCGCGACGTCGGCAAGCGTTTCGTCTTCAGCCGTCGAATGCAGGCGCCAGCTCGTCCACTTCTCTTCAGGAACCTGCTGGATGTTTTCCTCGAAGCTTTTCGCCATCCCTGCCGGCAGCTACAGTTGGAAACGGGGCTCGTTGGGAGTCACGCTCCGCAGCAGCTCGGGATTCAGCAGGCGCAGATCATCAATGTCCGCGTTGGCGGCATCCGCCACCAGATGCAAATCGATCGGACGGTTCAAACTGACCGTATCGACCTGCGGTGGTTTCTCGGGATCGACTTCCACGCCGTAGAGCTGCGGTTGTTTGGCCACCAGCGCGAGAGCGAGAATGATCGGAACGTAATTCTGCGTCTGCTTCGGAAGGACCCGACGTTTTTGCAGCTCCCAGAAATCCGCGTAGCCGGTACGCTGAATCGCTTTTGCCACGCTGAGCGGACCCGAATTGTAAGCGGCCATCACCAGATACCAGTCGCCGAACATGCCGTAGAGATCGCGCAGATGCCGGGCCGCCGCGCGCGTGGCCTTTTCGGGATCGCTTCGATCATCCACGTAGTAGCTCCGCGACAGATCGTATTCCTCGCCCCGGAACGGCATGAACTGCCAGATTCCCCGCGCCCCGGCGCGCGAAACCGCGTCCGGCTGGAATGCGCTCTCGGCTTGCGCGAGATAGATCAGATCCTGCGGAACGCCTTCCTGCTTCAGCACGTGCCGGATCATGTCGTTGTAGCGGCCTGCTCGGTCGAGTCCGCGGCTTACGATCGCGCGGCCGCGCGTTGTGATGAAGAAGCTCAGATATTGGAGCACGGAGTCGTTCACGGTCAGCGGCAGATCGTGAGGCACCGCGATCAGCTCACGCTCGGCTTTCGCGGCCAGGCTTGGATCACCGGCCGGTAAAGTCATATCCGCGATCTCTTCGATAGGCGCAGGCTGGGAAGGAGTGTCCGAATCTTCTTCAGCGTTCGCGTCTGCCTTCGCGACGGCCAGATCTTCGGAGGGAACGGCGTCTCCGATTTCGTCGAACAGTTTCGCGAGCCGCGGATCGGAATCCTTCTGGAAGCCGCTCTTTAGAATGATGTCGACGGCATGATCAAAGTCGTCTTGCGCCTCCTCCATTTTCCCGGCTTGGAGTGCTTCCTTGCCGGCGTCGTAACTCGCCTGGACTTGGTCCACCACGATATCGATCGCTGGGCGAGCGTAGAACGCTTGGAGTGCAGGATCGAGCGCGGGCGGATTAATTGGGAGGGGCTGCCGGGCATAGGCCGGGGACGGTGCAGGCGCTGCCGCGGGAGGCGGCACTCGCACCTGCTTCGTTGCGGTTTCCTCGCAGCCGGCGACGCCCAGCGCCGCGGCTGCCACCGCAAGCCAAATTGTCGCTCTGCGCTTCATAGCGCGTCGCCTCAGGACCTGCGTTAAATCTTGTCTTTTCCGGTCCCTATCTTAAGTTCGGTCGCCGCGAGCGGTGGTCGCCCGGGCTCCCTGCAAACAAGCTGAAATTTTACGAGGCGGCTCCAAACCAGGTCAATGGAACTACCCGTTCGGTCAGTGGCATAAACAGGACAATGAGTACTACGGGGCCTTTCCCACCTTTCGCCCGGCTGGCGAAAGGTGGGGACAGGCTTATATCACCGTTCACGGCGAGATTTCCAGCATTTCGGCTAAACCGAAGAGTCCTGCGACCGCTACCTATGCCAGGGCTTGGCGGAGATCGTCGATTAAGTCTTCGGGGTCTTCGAGTCCGATGGAGACGCGCACCGTCCCCGGCGCGACGCTGGCCGCCTTCAGTTCGGCCGTGGACATGTTGTAGTGCGAAGTGAAAATCGGCAGCACGACGAGCGATTCGACGCCGCCCAGGCTCGCCGCCAGCAGGAAGATGCGCACGCGGTCGCAAAAACGCCGCGCGGCAGTGAGCCCGCCCTTCATGTCGAACGCCATCATCGCGCCGAAGTCGCGCATCTGGCGTTTCGCGAGGCTGTGATCGGGATGAGTCGTCAGGCCGGGATAGTGCACGCGCGCAACCTTAGGATGTTTCGCCAGAAACTTCGCCACCGCCATCGCCGTCTTGCACTGCCGCTGCATCCTGACCTCGAGAGTCTTGAGTCCGCGGATCAGGAGGTACGCGGCCTCGGGATCCATCGAGCCGCCCATCTGAATCATGTTTGCGCGCACCTTCTTGATCAGCACCGAGCTACCCGCAGCCGCGCCGGCGATCACGTCGGAGTGACCCGACAAATATTTCGACGCGCTGTGCACGACGATATGGAATCCCATCGCAAGCGGTTTTTGCAGCACCGGGCTCGCAAAGGTGTTGTCCGCGATTGCCACGAGTCCCCACTCTTGCGCGAACGCCGATGCCTTTTGCAGATCCACTAGACGCAGCGTGGGATTCGTCGGCGTCTCAACGTAGAGCACTTTCGTCCGCGGACTCACGAGATTCCTGATTCCAGAAAGGTCCGCGTCGACGAGCCGCACTCCAATGTTCAATTGCGGGAAAATGTCGCGCAGCAGCTTGTAACTTCCGCCGTAGAGCTGCCGCGTGGCGATGATTTCGTCGCCCGCGCGCAGCAGCGCAAGCAGCGTGGACGAAATCGCTGCGGATCCCGACGCAGTGACAACCGCGTCTTCCGCCCTCTCGAGCGCGGCGATTTTTTCTTCAGCGATCCGGAGAGTCGGGTTGCCGTAGCGCGTGTAGATGTACGCGCCGCTCTTCCCTTCCGCCCACCGCTTCATCTCTTGCGTGCTGGCGAACGTGAAGTTCGCCGTTCGCGCGATTTGTGCGCCGACGCTCGCCCCAACGTGGACTCTCTCCTCACCGGCGTGAATGGCGAGCGTCGCGTTCCCGAGCTGCCTCGACTTCGATTTTCGATTCATGTTGCGAACAGCTTGACGCACTCCCGCGCAGAATCGCAAGCGCCAATTTGGTTCATCGCGATAGGGAAACGGAGGCGCTCCCGATGCATTTTCGCGATTCTGCAAATTGACGCCAGCCAAGCACGCGTTGCTCCGGGAATCGCAGGCAGCTCACGAAGCAACTAATCGAATTCGCCTTTCCTTCTCCGGTAGCAATGTCGGCAGGGGTGATGTAAAACCACCGAGCGGCCGATAATCTCTATGTGAGAATAAGAGCAAGTAATCCAGACCCGCTTTGAACGTTCAACATTCGCCCGAAAGGAACCGCCGATGAAGAGAGCCGCGGGAATTCTGATCTTGTTGCTGGTGGCGTTGTCGCTGGACGGATGCCTCTCTCTGATGGGGCCGTGTGCAGGTTACGGCTGCCCTGCCTTCGCGCCCAAGGCCAGCGCGCAAGGGCAGCCGCCGACGGCTCAAACGGCCCAGCAGCCCTCACATCATCATCATCTCGTCAATCCGTTCAGTCACAAGGCGCAAGCGCAGAACAGCCACTCGTCGGCACCCGCAGCGAATACGGGTCAGTAAGCGAGAGACCCTGAGCTCACTTCACGATCGGCGCGGCTAAGCTGTCGCCGCCTCGCTCTCTTCCGCATGATGCGGCTTGTGCGCCGCGATCACTTTGTCGGCAAGCTCCTGCGGGACGTAATCGTAGTGCGAAAATTCCATCGAGTAGCTTCCCCGCCCTTGCGTCATCGAAGTGAGTTCGTTCGCGTAGCTCAGCATCTCCGATAGCGGCACGAGCGCCTTCACCACCACGCTTCCGGCGCGCGACTCGCTCCCGCTGATTTTCCCGCGACGCCCGCTCAAGTTGCCCATGATGTCGCCGGAGTATTGCTCGGGCGCGTACACCTCGACTTGCATGATCGGCTCGAGCAGTGCTGGCCGCGCCTGCTTCATCGCTTCGCGGAACGCCAGCGATCCGGCGATCTTGAACGCGATATCGGACGAATCGACGTCGTGGTACTTGCCGTCGTAGAGAATCGCTCGGAAATCGACGACGGGGAAGCCCGCCAGATATCCGCGCTCGGCCGATTCGCGGATGCCCTTTTCGACCGACGGAATCCAGTTCTTCGGAATCGCGCCGCCGAAAATATCGTCGACAAATTCGACGCCTTTTCCGCGCGGCAGCGGCTCCATCTTGATGCGGCAGAGTCCGAACTGCCCGTGGCCGCCGGTCTGCTTCTTGTGCTTGCCCTCGGCGTCGGCTTTGCCGCGAATCGTCTCGCGGTAGGGAACCTTCGGCGGCTTCAGCGTCAGCTCGACGTGATAGCGCTTGCGCAGCTTTGCCACGACGACTTCAATGTGCTGCTGTCCCGCGCCGCTGAGCAGAAATTCCTTCGTCTGCGGGTCGCGGCTGAAGCGAAGCGCCAGATCTTCTTCGAGGATTTTGTGAATGGCGGTGCCGATGCGATCTTCGTCGGCTCGCGTCTTCGGTTCGACCGCGAAAGTGATCGACGGCTCGGGAATGCGCGCCGGCGAATAGTAGATCGGCGCGTTCTTGTCGCCGAGCGTATCGCCGGTGACGGTATCCTTCAGCTTGGCGATCGCGCCGATGTCGCCCGCGTGCAGCTCGGCGACTTCAGTCCCCGCCTTGCCTTGCATCGCCTGGATGTGCTGGAAGCGCTCCTGCGAGCTGCGATTGAAATTTTGAATCGTCGCGTCGTTTTTCAGCACGCCGGAGATCACCTTGAAATAGGTGATGCGCCCGGCGAACGGGTCAGCGATCGTCTTGAACGCGAACACCGAGAGCGGCTCCGAATCCGCAATCGCGCGCTCGACGGTTTCGGCCTTGTGGTTCGGAGTCTTGTGTCCGGTTGCCTTGCCGCGGAACGACGGCGAGGGAAGAATCTCGGCGATAAAATTCAAAATCGCGTCGCTGCCGATGTTGTGCAGCGCGGAGCTGAGCATCACCGGAAAGATTTTCTTGTCGCGCACCTCCTCGTGCAGGCCCTTCTTGAGGTCTTCGACGGGCAGCGTGCCCTTGTCGAAGAACTCCTGCATCAGCTCGTCTTCGCCCTCCGCCACCATCTCGACAAGTTTCTCGTGCGCGGCCTTGGCTTCTTCGGCGAGGTCGGCGGGAATTTCTTCGATCTTGGCTTTGCCGTCGCCATCGGGGGAGTAGATCAGCGCCTTCATGGAAACGAGGTCGATCACGCCGCGAAAATTCTTTTCGGCGCCGATCGGCAGTTGAACCGGCACGACGCCGCGCCCGAAGACCTGCTCGAGCGACGCCAGTGCGCGCTCGAAGCTCGCGAGGTCGCGGTCCATCCAATTGAGCACGAACGCGCGCGGCTGGTCGTGCTCCGTCGCGTAGTCCCACACCTTCTCGGTGACGACCTGCACGCCCGCGGCGGCGTCCACCACAATCAGCGCCGCGTCCGCGCCGATCAGCGAGGCCTTCGTGTCGTTGATGAAAGTCGAATAGCCGGGCGTATCGAGGAAATTGATTTTGGTTTTCTCAGGCTGGCCGGGCGCCTGCCATTCCGCGTAGGCGATGCCGGTGCTGATCGTGATTTTTCGCGCGATCTCTTCTTCGTCCCAGTCGGTGACGGTCGAACCCTCGGCGACTTTGCCCAGCCGCGGGGTCATTCCCGCTGTGTAGAGCAACGACGACACGAGCTGGGTCTTCCCCGTATCGCCGTGGCCTACAATGCCCACGTTGCGAATCCAATCGGTTGTGTAGGATTTCATGTCTCACCTCGATGGAAGCGAAATTCGAAAATCGAAACGCGAAACTCGGCGGAAGCTAGCGTGACCTTGGGCAGTTGGGAACAGGTGCTTTGTGAGGCGCGCACAGGATCAGAGAAACTGCGGCCTGCAGAACTCGTGCTGTGACTTTGGATCCGCATCACGAACCCGCCCCCGGGCGGCTACGACCCCAGTGCACGAAACCGGCGCGCCGGGGCCCCCGGTTGCGGTTGCGCGCGATGAACCTATCGGCCCGTCGTCGGCGGGGAGCAGACTCGGGGCGCGAGAGCCGGGATGCTAGCACACGGCGCGCCGGATATTCAATCGGGCTGCCGATTTCGACAGGTGCGAATTTTTGGCGATTAGACCGATACCCGATCGTTTGTTTTGAGTGACTTACAGAGGATTCTACTGAACGAATTTGGCGATTAGAAATTTGCAGGAGGCGGCCCACGCGCCTGAAGCTGATTGCGCTTCCGGCCGTTCGAGTCATTTTGATTTATTCATTTCTGCTTCATCTCGCGAAGCTCTGTCTACTTTGATGCGTCCGTTGCGCGCTGCGTTCGCTGCGCGCGGCAAGGATTATTCGAGCACAAATCGCACTGGAATTGACCTGTACTCAAGTACGGAATCGGTACGAGAGCTGGGCGGCCGCCCCACACGGGCTAGCGGCGCGCGGTCTCGCATGCAACGAAAAGGGGATGTTTTGGATCAGTGGAGTTACATGGGTCGACTCGCCAGACGCATTCTACTGACTGCACTGCTGTTGTCGCCGATTGTTTCTGCGCAGACTCCGGACGCTGGTTCAGCCAGCGAGCCGCGCGGAAAAGATGCAATGAGTCAGGCGCCACAGACGCCGGGTCGCATACGAACTCACGTCAACGAAGTCGTCGTTCCGGTCACAGTGATCGACAAGAAGGGCGAGCTCGTCCTAGACCTCGCGCAAAACGACTTTCACATCACCGACAAGGGAGTCGAACAGAAGATCGAGCGGTTTGACGTCGACGCAAATCCGCTGGCCGTCGTGCTGGTTGTCGATGCAAACCTGAGGCTCCAGGCCATGGCACCGGTGATTCGCGGGATGGGCAGCATTTTCACTGAAACGGTGATGGCGCTGAGCGGCGAGGCTGCCGTCATCACGTACGGCACTGCGCCGGAGGTTAGCCAGCCCTTCACGCGGGATCACGATGCCGTCGAAAAGGCGATCTCCAATATTCAATTTCAATGGTCGGACAGCAACCTCTACGACGCGATGGCCAAGGGAATCGACATGCTCAATTCCCAGCCCGCGCAATATCGACGCGTGCTACTGGTGGTCGGCGAATCGCAGGATACACACAGCCACGCGAAACTCAGTCAGCTTTTGCAGGAAGCGCAGCTTTCGGACATCGTGATTTACGCGATTGGGCCGAGCAGCACGGCCGGCGATCTTCGCTATGGAAAGAACGAAACTCCCGGCATGCGCCCTCCACCGACGCTTAAGCTGCCGAAGCTTCCTCCGATTGCAGCGAGTTCACCCTATACGGCGCTAGCGATCTGGCTCCTCACGCGCGGGACGAACGAATTCAGCAACCATCAGCTCGAAATTGCCGCGGCTTCCACGGGCGGAATTCACTACCGCGCATTTCACCAGGAAACGATTCGAACCGCGCTCGACCGAATCGGCGGCGAACTTCACGCGCAATACATTCTGACCTACGCGCCGAACCCAGATCCATACGAGGGCTTCAATGAGATCAGAGTCGGTGTAGATCGTGATGGTGTGAAGGTTCGCGCGCGGCCGGGCTACTACGCTGTTGCACCCTAGTAAGCCCGACCCACCGGGCATTCGAACGCGATATCATTCCCGAGGAGACCACTTCGATCATGCTGATCTACGTGCTGACGACGGGCGGAACGATCGAGAAAGTCTATTCGGAGGAGACGGGCGAGGTCGCCAATCTCGAAAGCAAAATCGATCGCTACCTGAAACTGCTGCGGCTTCCCGATTCAGAAGTAACGGTTGTCCCGCTGATGAATATCGACAGCTTGAAGATGGCCGATTCCGACCGCGCCGCGATCCTCGAAGCTGTGAAGAAGCTGCTTCCGGAAAAGGCCCCGATTCTCATCACGCACGGCACCGATACGATGGTCGAAACGGGTCTGTATCTTCAGCGTGCGCTGCCGAAGCCGGAAGTCCCCATTGTCCTGACCGGAGCAATGGCGCCGCTCGGGTTTGAGGGAAGCGATGCGCTGCAAAGCTTGACGGAGAGTCTGATCGCGCTGCGAATTCTAGCGCCGGGGATCTACGTGGTGAGCCACAGTCAGGTGTTTCCCGTCTCGAACGTGCGCAAGGACAAGAGGCTCGGCCGATTCGTGCCGATTACTTCAAGTTGATCGTTCCCCTGCAATTGCGAGAGCCGCAGGAGCAGGGCACGCGGACGGTTCGCTTCGAGAATTTGTAGTCTACGGTCAATTCTTCGCCTTTGCGAATTTTCCGCTTGCTGAAGTAGAGGATGTGCCCGCGGATTCTCCGCGTGCGCAGATTCGGATCGCAACTATGGTTGATAAGCTCCGCGCCGCTTCCGCCAACTGCGCCATCGATCATCCAGCCTCGACGCAGATGGAAGAAACAAAACTTTTTGGGTTTGCGGGATCGCATCATTCGCCGGAAGCGCACTGTTGCTTCGCGGTTTGAAATGCGTTCTCCGGTGTACTCGATCACCTTGCGGCCGCCTGCGATAGTCTCGGCGGCGAAAACGCCGAGACCCTGAATCGGCGAGCGGCCGACGCGCAGCCGCCAGCATTGGAAGCGGGGATCAAGAATTGGATGGCTTCTGGAGGTTCGGTACATGGACAAGAATACAGAAGCGCAAACGGGGCTGCTGGTTAGACCGCAGCCCCGTTGAGACCCAGACATTGCATGCGCTCCAACGAGCGGCCGAGTCCAGTTGGACTGTGCCTACTTCTTGGCGCTCAACGTCATCGTCTTCGCGAGCTTCTTGCCCTTCTTCAAACCCTTGCCGGACTTTCTTGCCATGCGATTCTCCTTTTCGATGGTCGCCTTCGATAGTCGCCCCGTGCGGTCGGCCGTAGGTCGTGTAGTGCAACTGTCGCGCCAAATATAAACCACGCGGCCTGCCACGGCTATCACCTTTTGAGTCTTCACGCCCGGCTCCGCCGGGGCTGCGATGCGCGTTCTCGGTGCATTGAATAATTCAGCGTCTGTTGACATATTCAACAAGCCGGGAAGGCGCGAGCGCAATGGCCGCTTCAGGCGTAGAATACGCGCCACGTTCGAAGAGCGTTCCTGCGAGGGGGCACACATGGGCGAAGTCATTTTCGGGCAGCCGGAGAATGGGATCATTCAGCACGCGTACGTAGTCGAGGACATCCGCAAGTCGATCGATCAGTGGGTCAACCTGCTGAAAGTAGGGCCGTGGTTTCTGATCGAGCGTTTCGGGGGCGGCAACGCGAGATATCGCGGCGGGCCGTCGCATGCCGAGTCCGCTCTGGCGATGAGTTTCGCGGGGCACATGAATATCGAGTTGATTCAGCCGGTCAACGACGCGCCCTCGGTCTATTGGGACACGATCAAGAAGCGCGGCTACGGATTCCATCATTGGGGCGTCTCCACATCGAATTTCGACGCCGATTACGAAAAACTCAAGAAGCGCGGGTGGGAGGAGGCGTTTTTCGCGCAGGTGCCCAGCGGCGGGCGCGTCGCGTACATGGACACGCACGACGAGATGCCCGGAATGGTCGAGCTGATCGAACTGGGCGCGGCGTTCGAGCCGATGTTCGGCCGCTTCTACGCGGCCTCGATCGCCTGGGACGGCAAGGACCCGATCCGACCGTTCATGTAGGAGGCCAAGCGGTCCTGCTGCTGCCCCCCTGCGCCTCACCGCGCGAGCGAAATCGCGCACCTAGCGAACCTCTAAGCCCTTCTTTCTCGGCCAGATGGCGAAGTGACGCACGTCACTTTCTCTCGTGACCGGTGTCACGGCGGCTCACGGCCTTGCCCCTGTAAAAATAGCTAAAGATCCGGCTTCCGCCTGGGCGGAATGCCACGAAGGCATTCTTGGGATTAGAGGAGCACGGAAATGAGCGTGATGACACACCACGATCTGCTGATTCCGGGGACGTACATGTTCGACGGCAAAGCCGCGATGAAGGGCTACGCGCTGAACAAGATGTGTTATTCGTTCAACGACGCGAAAAATCGCGAAGAGTTTCTGAAGGATGAGGACGCCTACTGCCGGAAATACGGCCTCAAAGAGGAGCAGCACAAGGCCGTCCGCGAGCGCAACGTGCTGGCGCTGATCCACGCGGGCGGGTGCATCTACTACCTCGCCAAGTTCGCCGGAATTTTTCATCTGACGGTACAGGACGTGGGAGCGCAGCAGACGGGCATGACCGTGGAAGCGTTCAAAAAAATGATCAAGGCACAAGGAGAGTGACCTATGGCACGCGTCGTTGGCGGACTCACAACGTCACACATTCCCGCGATCGGGAACGCGGTCCCGAAGGAAAAAGAACTGCTCAACGACCCGTACTGGAAGGAGTTTTTCGCGGCGTATCCGCCGGCGCGGGCGTGGATCCAGGAGGTAAAGCCCGACGTGGCGGTCGTGATTTACAACGATCATGGCCTGAATTTCTTTTTGGACAAGATGCCCACGTTCGCAATCGGCGCGGCTTTCGAGTACAAGAACGCCGACGAGGGCTGGGGCATCCCCACCATCCCTCCGTTCAAGGGTGATCCCGAGCTCTCCTGGCACATCATCGAGTCGCTGGTCGAAGACGAGTTTGACATCACCACGTGCCAGGAGATGCTCGTGGATCATGGCTTCACGGTGCCGATGTCGCTTTTCTGGCCGGGCAATACGTATGGCAACGTGAAGACGATTCCGGTGCAAATCAACACCGTGCAGCACCCGCTGCCCTCGCCGCTACGTTGCTTCAAGCTGGGCCAGGCGATTGGCCGCGCGATCGAGTCCTATCCGAAAGACCTGAAGGTTGTCGTGCTCGGAACGGGGGGGCTGTCCCACCAGCTCGATGGAGAGCGCGCCGGCTTCATCAACAAGAAATTCGATTTGATGTGCCTCGACAAGATCGTGAATGAGCCAGAAGCGCTGACGAAATACTCTATTCCCGAGCTGGTGCTCGAGGCGGGAGCGCAGGGCGCGGAGTTCATTCTGTGGCTTGCCATGCGCGGCGTCCTCCACAACAAGGTGAGGAAGATCCACAGCAGCTATCACGTGGCGATCTCCAACACAGCGACCGGACTGCTCGTGCTGGAGAACGCCGCGTAATCACGAGTTGAGGGGAGACGTTGCGGGTAGGCACACGTCCTCGCCCTCTTGATCCGGCCGGCCTCCCCCATTGCTCCGGCCGGCCGGATTACAAAAGCGGTTTCTACCTTCCTGTAGTTCGCCACGCTTGCCCGCTTGTGTTATTCGCGTAGAATACGCTGCGCGATAGAACCAGAGAGGGCTTTCCATGAAATTCGGCGGAATTCACCTGATGCAATTGCCTCGCCCGTGGACGAGCGAGTCCGAGCACAAGCTATTGAACGAGGCGCTTCAACTGGCCGAACTCGCCGATCAGAGCGGACTCGATTACGTCTGGGGCACTGAGCATCATTTTCTGGAAGAATATTCGCACTCTGCAGCCCCCGAGCTTTTCCTCGCCGCTTGCAGCCAGCGCACGAAAAACATTCGGCTCGCGCATGGAATCATTCAAACGCCGCCGAGCATCAATCATCCCACCCGCGTCGCCGAGCGAATCGCCACGCTCGACCTGATCAGCAACGGCCGCTGCGAATTCGGAATGGGATCAGGCGCGACGACGGCGGAGTTGGGCGGATTCGGCGTCCCGCAGGAAGAAAAGAAGGCGATGCAGCTCGAAGGATTTCGCGTGGCGCTGCGGATGCTCGTGGAAGAGCCGTTTACGGGGCACGAGGGCCGCTTCGTGAAAGTTCCGCCGCGCAATCTGGTTCCGAAGCCGCTGCAGAAGCCGCATCCACCGCTTTGGATGGCGTGCTCGCGGCGCGAATCGATTCTCGATGCTGCGCGGCTTGGCGTGGGCGCACTCACGTTTACGTTCATCACGCTCGACGAAGCGCGCCAGTGGGTGAAGGATTATTACACGACGTTTGAAAACGAATGCGAGCCGATCGGCTACGCGGTGAATCCACATTTTGCGGTCGCCGCGCCTTTTCTCTGCGATCACGACGAGAAGCGAGTGCAAGCGATCGCGGAGGAGAATTATGGTTTCTTCGTTTATGGACTAGGGCATTACAGCTTCTTCGGCGAGCACCGGCCGGCCAAGTCCGACATCTGGAATGATTACAAGACCAAGCCGCGTGATGCGGGAGGAGTCGAGTTCACCGCGAAATCCTGCATTGGGACGCCTGAGACGCTTCGCCACACCCTTCGCGAATACGAAGATGCGGGAATCGACCAGGTGATCGCGGTGCGGCAGGTCGGCAATCTGTCGTTCGACCATCAGGCTTCGTCGCTGCGGCTTTTCGCGCAAGACGTGCTGCCCGAATTCAAAGAACGCGAGCTGGCCAGCGCACGTTGGCGGAACGAACGGCGCGCCCGCATCTCGGAAAAAGCGATGGCTCGCAAGCCGAAGATCGACGCGCCGCAGGTGGAAACCGTGATTCCCTCAGCGGGCCGTCACTGAGCTCTCAGGAAAGAGTCCCCGACGAACCCGACGCAGATTCGTCGTGGCTGCCGATTACATCCTGCCTTCGTCGCCGGACGGGCCGTAAATCGACGGGACGGGAACCTGATTCATCCTCAGATAAACCGAAAGCTGGCCGCGGTGGTGAATCACGTGGTTCAGAATCATGCTGCGCAGCACCTGGATGCGCGGCATTGCGAAGAAGGTCTTGCCGCCGTTCATCAAAGTCCAGATCTTCTGCATATCTTCGTCGCTCGCTCTCGAGATAGCGGTCTTCGCAGCCGCGACATTCTTGTCGAAAAGTTCGAGCAATTGTTTGCGAGAGCTCATCACGGTCGGCTGTCTGGGCGGAGCGCCTGGAGGCGCGAAATCGAAGCTGTCACCCTGAAACGTGGCGGCTACGAAGCCGGCCATCTCGGCGATGTGACCCGCGAGGCGCCCCATCGCCATCGAAGTGTCGTGGGGCTTCCAATTGACCTTGTCTTCGGGAACGCGTTCGAGAGTTTTTCTCGTTGTCGCCATCTCGTGTTCGAATTCAGGGAGTATTGCGTCGCGAATTGCCATGCTTTCCTCCATTCGTATGGTGGGATCTGTCCGCGCAATCTTACTCCGGAGATGTGAACGGACGGTAATCGGATGCGCGTCGGAGCCGGTTAGATTCCGCCGCGGCCGGCGGAATGCGTCAAGACATGAGTCTCACGTGATTCGCGTGAGTTCGACTGGGAGTTCGCTTTTGCTGCAGCAGGAAGCTCATTCGCACCCTTGCCGGCGGTCTCTCGCCATGTGTGCACGATGCGGTGAATCACCGTGATATTTGGGCCGATTGCCAGAATCCACAGAGCGATTTCAATGCGATTCGTCAGCGCTCCGACGATCAGGAGCACCAGCCGCTCGGGCCGCTCCCAAAATCCGATTTCCGAAGTCCTGACGAGCGATTCGGCGCGCGCCTTCGCGTAGCTCACCATCACGGCGCCTGCCATGGACGCACCTGCAAGCACAGCGTAACGGAATCGGTTCACCTGCGCGAAATAAACCAGCAAGCCGAGGAACAAAATCAGGTCGGCGTAGCGGTCGAGGATCGAATCGAGGAACCCTCCGAAGAGCGACACGCGGTTCTGTAGACGCGCCACGGGTCCATCGAGCAGGTCGCAAAGTCCCGCCAGCAGCATCATCCCGCCGGCTGCTGCGAAACGCCCGTGCGCAAACAAAATTCCGGCCCACAGATTCGCGACGAGTGCGGACCAGGTGATGACGTTGGGAGGGATACCTGTAGGGGCAAGCAGTGCTGCGATACGGTCAACGGGCCACGAGAGGTAGCGGCCTATGGTCCGCGTTAACATGGAGCGAGTGTCACCTCGCTAATCTTCCTCGTGAATGGTGATCAGCCTTACGACCTCATACTCCTTGATGCCCGCCGGTGTTGTCACCCGGACTTCATCGCCCTTTTTCTTCCCGAGCAACGCCCGGCCAATCGGGGAGGTGGTCGAAATCAGGCCCTTCGCTGCGTCGGCCTCTTCCACCGTCACCAGCTTGTACTCGATTTTCGTTTCCTTCGCAATATCGAGCACCACGATCCGGGAGCCGTAGGCCGCCCGATCTTTGGGCAGGTTGTTCAAATTGAGCATGGAGAGGTCGGCCATGCGCTTGTGTAGCTGGCCGAGACGCGCCGCGACGTAACCCTGGCGCTCCTTGGCGTACTTGTACTCGGCGTTTTCGGACAGGTCGCCGTGCGCCCGGGCAACTTTTATCTCTTTGGGCAGTTCTGTGTGCAGCTCGTGCTCCAGGGCGGCGATTTCTTCCTGAAGCTTCTTCTTGATCTTGGATTCGAGGTCGCTCATCGCAATTCTAATCTCCGGCGCGTCCCCGCGGGGCATGCCGGATCAAGTACTCACACGCAGATTATAGAGGATTTAGCCAAAGCGCCGCAAATCGTACCTGTTCGGTGCTATTAGAAAGCCCGGTCCTGGGGCCAAACTCAAGCGCTCGCGCTGAGCGGTTTCAATGACGACTTGTAGCCGCCCGGAACCGCCCGAAAGGCGACGCTCAGCCGATTCCAGCCGTTGATCACGATGATGACTAACGTCAGATTGGCCAGTTCCTCGGGTGTGAACTGCGCCTTGGCCTGCTCGTAGACATCGTCCGGAACGCGGGACTCGGAGACTAGCGTGACGGCCTCGGTCCACTCCAGGGCCGCTCGCTCGCGGTCTGTGTAGAACGGGGCCTCGCGCCAGGCGTTCAACAGGTAGAGCCGCTGCTCGGTCTCGCCGAGTGCGCGGGCGTCTTTACTGTGCATGTCGAGGCAGTAGGCGCAGCCGTTGATCTGCGAGGCGCGCATTTTGACCAGTTCGAGCAGCGGCCGTTCCAGCCCGCAGCTGTCGACGAACTGCTCCAAGGCCAGCATCGCTTGATAGGCCTTCGGTGACGCCTTGTAAGGATTGAGCCGCATTTCCATGTTCGATCCTCCTCGTTGAGGGCCGTCGCAGTATAGCTCTGCGGGGAATAAGCGTTGCTGCAGAGAAGTCTGTTAGGAAATCAGGTCAGTAGTCGGCCAGTCGCGGTGGCTCGGGGCCGCCTTTCCACACGGCGTCGAACGACTCTTTCACCCAATCCGCGTCGACCATTTGTTTCTGGGCTACCAGCGAATTCCAAAGGCCGTACAGCGATCGCGGATCGCGCGGATTCTGTCGAAGATCAGCTCGGAACACTTGCTCGGCTTCCGCAAACTGACCGCTCGCCAGGAGGGCCGCTCCGAGCGATTCCCGAATCGGGTAGTACCAATCGGGAGGCTCGTCGTAGTGCATCTGATCCTGCGCGGCGACCGCGGCGCGCCACGCGGTAATCGCTTGTTGCCGGTCTCCGCGCGCGGCGGCAATTCGAGCTGTGAGCGTCTTTGCCGAAAGATCATGAATGGTGGCCCAATCGTTGTAGAGCATGCCGAAGGCCGGCCCGGACGGGAGCAGTTTGTAAGCGGCTTCCATTTCCACTCGTTCCGCATCGGCTTTTGTGGCATCGCCCTTCTGAACAAAGGCGCAACCGCGCGCATAGTGCCACAGGAATGTCAGCCCTTTCAATTTCGCGTCCGGCTGAGGCAGGCTCAAGACATCGTCCCAACGTCCGAAACGCAACAACACGAAAGCATGCATCGGAGCGAATCCCTCAAGCGAGGGGACCATCGCGACGCCTGTCATTGCGCGATTCTCAAGCTCGATTGCGGATTTCAGCGCATTTTCATAATCGCCGTCCATCATCGCGGCGAAGGCGAGGAAGTGGATGTTGTGTTCGCCATACATCATCAGGTACATCATGTTCGGATTGGCCATCGCGCGCTTGTACGTGTTATCGACGGCGACCGCAGCTTCGTTGCTCTTCACCGCCGCGGCGTAATCGCCCGTGCGAATGTAAATGTGCGCAGGCATGTGAACGAGATGGCCGGCCGCCGGCACCGCTGTCTCCAGGCGTTGTGCGCTCGGAAGCGCGCGCTCGGGATTCGGCGACGCTTCGATCGCATGAATGTAGAAATGGTTCGCGCCGACGTGATCCGGCCATCGCCGCAAGACTCCTTCCAGAACCGAAACGATTTCGAGCGTGTTTTCGCCCGGCTTGCCGTCGTTGGTCCACAGATCCCATGCGTGCAGGTCCATCAAGCTTTCGGCGTAGAGCGTGCCTGCGTCGGGATCATCGGGGTATCGCCGGGCAACGTCGCGCATCGCGCCGGCGTAGGCTCGGGCCAGACGATCGAAGTCCGGCTTGGGGTCATTGGTCAGGCGAAGCGCGAGCGCGTCGACGTAGGCGCGCTCATTCTCTGGCGCCGTCGCGGCTAGCTGCATTGCTTTTTGAATCGCGTCGTACGCCGCTTTTTCGCTTTCGGGCTGCACCTCGTTGTAATTCGGGCCCAACGCGAGAGCTTTGCCCCACAGCGGCATCGGCGAGTTCGGGTCCAATTCGGCCGCGCGGTCGAAAGAGCGCACGGCTTCGCCGTGGTTGAATGCGTAGACGAGCGTCAGTCCCTGATTGAAAAACTTCTGTGCTTCATCGCTCTTCGTGGCGATGGGATGGTGCAACGAGCCAAGACCCGGCACTAACGTCGCGGGCTCGGACTGGCCGCTGACGCTGTGTTCGTGTTGCGCCACGGCCGGCGAAATCATGCACACGGGCCAGACGATTCCTAAAGCGGCGATTCGGAAAACGAGCGCGCGTAGCATCAATGAATTCCTCCGTTTGCCCACAGATTGCGGGTGTCTGAAAATAAGCCTTGCCGGCCGGACCTGCCGCTGACCGACACTATACACGCGCCATTGCCGCAGCCGAACGCCCCTTTTTTCGCTGTACAATTGTGCAAAACGCGGGCTTGCGACGGGAAATCGGGTGCGGTTGTGAATCTTGAACTCACCGAGGAACAGAAGCTCTTGCAACGCAGCGTGCGGGAGTTCGCCGAGGCGGAAGTCAAGCCGCTCGCCAAGGAACTCGACGAGACGTGCCGTTTCCCGCGCGAGACCTTGCGCAAGGCCGCCGAGCTCGGACTGACCGGCATTGCCGTTCCCGAGGCCTACGGCGGTGCGGGGATGGACCACATCTGCTACTCGATCGTAATGGAGGAAATCGCGCGCGTCTGTGCGTCCACAAGCGTGATTCTCTCGGTGCAGAACTCGCTCTATTGCGGCGCGCTCGATCATTTTGGAACCGAAGAGCAAAAGAAAAAATTCCTCGTGCCGTTCGCGCGCGGCGAAAAGGTCGGCTGCTACGCACTCACGGAGCCGCACGCCGGCTCGAATGCTGCGGCTCTCAAGACCAAGGCGGTACTTAAGGGTGATAAGTACATCGTCAACGGCACGAAGGCCTGGATCACGAATGGCGGCGCGGCCGACGCGGGAATCATTTTCGTCAACACGCAGCCGGAAAAAGGCGAAAAGGGAATCACTGCGCTGGTGATCGAGAAAGGCACGCCGGGATTTGCGGTTGGCAAAGAGGAAAAGAAGCTCGGCATCCATGCGACCGCCTGCACGGAACTCGTCTTCACCGATTGCGCTGTGCCGGTGGCAAACCGCATCGGCAACGAAGGCGAGGGATACAAAGTCGCGCTCGCGACGCTCGATAGCGGACGCGTGGGGATTGCGTCGCAGGCGATCGGAATCGCGCAGGGCGCCTTCGAAGCGGCGCTCGCGTACGCGAAGCAGCGTCAAGCCTTTGGCCATCCGATCGCGGAATTTCAGGCGATTCAGTTCATGCTCGCGGACATGGCGACGGAAATCGATGCGGCGCGGCTCCTCGCGCGTCGCGCCGCGTGGAAACAGGATTCCGGCGCGCGCTTTTCGATGGAAGCATCGATCGCCAAGCTCTATGCGAGCGAGATGGCGACTCGCGTGGCGCACAAAGCCATACAAATTCACGGCGGCAATGGCTACAGCAGCGAATATCCCGTCGAGCGTGCCTATCGCGATGCGCGGATCACCGAGATTTACGAAGGCACAAGCGAAATTCAGCGACTGGTGATCGCTGGATGGGTGTTGAAATCGGCCTGAATTCGGATTGGGAGCGAGTGCGAGAGAAATTGCGCGAGAGGAGCGAAAAGCGGCGTCATGTGGGACATCGACAGCCTCTTCGATCTAGGCATCTACTTCGTTCTCGCATTCTTGGGGTTGTTGTTTGTGCTTGTGCCGTTTGCGCTGTGGCTGACCTATCAGCACCGCGCTAAAGTGTTTCCCCGGTCTGTTTCGTTTGAGGATCTTCCCGAGCAAGTCCGAAATTTCATGCGGCCCCGCGTCGAGGCGATCGCGCTTTGGGGCTTTGACGTCGTGGCGTATTTGAACTTGGGGGCCCTCACTCAGCGGACCGAATCCTTCATGGCACTGCTTAGCAATCCGCACACGAGCGAATGGGCAAATGTGGCGTATGTCGTCTCGCCCAAAAAGTCGCGCGGATATATGGAATTCACTACGCACTGCTCGGAAGAAGTTCAGGTCGACACCAATACAAACGCGATTTCACGGTTGTTGTTTCCCGTGCCGAACTATCACGTCTTTCAATTCCCTCAGGTCGACGACGTCTTCACGCTCTATCGCGTTCATCGGAGGCTCGTTGAGGAGAACACCAACGGCAACCGGCCGATTTTGCCGTCGCGCGGGCAGGAGGTTGCCGAGTTGCAGCGGCGCTTCGAGCGCTTCGGGCCGTGGCAACAATCGCGCGGCTATATGTACCTGCAGCCGCCGGGCAAGTTCTATCGCCTGACGTGGAAAGGCGCAATCGTGGGAGGCTGGCGATCGATCTGGCCGGTTTCCGCGGCGCGGAATTTCTGGATGAAGCGAAAGAGCGCGGCCATTCTGCGAAGGATCGGCGCGGCGCAATAGCGCTTGTCCTCCCCTCTACTTCCTCGAGAAGACTGCTCGCGAGCACCGTCCGTCAGGGTGCTGGTATGCTAAAAAGATGCTGGGGCTCGACTGCGGCCAGGAATTCGATCTCACGCGCGAAGACGAATTCTTCGCGTCGGTTCCGTTGCGCCCGGGAGTTTTGCTGATCGAGATGCGCGCGACGGGCGCTCAGCCGCACATTCTGCGCACGGCCGATTTGCGGCGTGCCGCCGAACGGCTGCTGCGCTTACCGGAGCCGGGCTCGAAGCGATTGAACCTGCGCGATCTCGCCGCGCGAATCCGCTATCGCGTCAGCGGCTCGAAATTCGAACAAACTCTCACGCTATACGAAAACGCGAAAGCCTGCACGCCGGGCCGCTACCGGGACTTGCTTCGGCTACGTCCGCCAGCGGTGCTGAAAGTGAATCTTCGAAACGATTACCCGCGCTGCTACGTCACGCGCCGAATTCGCGCCGATGAAGGCTTCTATTTCGGGCCATTTCCTTCGCGCCGCGCTGCCGAGAGTTTCTCGGAAAAGTTTCTCGATCTCTTCAAGATTCGGCGATGCCAGATTCGAATTCGCCGCGATCCGGGTTTCCCTGGCTGCATCTATTCGGAAATGAAAATGTGCCTCGCGCCGTGCTTCGCGGGCTGTACGCGCGAGGAATACGACGCCGAGGCACACCGGGTTGTCGAAACGCTCGCGACTTCGGGCGAATCTCTTACGAGGCAGATCGAGGAAGAACGCGAGGCGGCCAGTGCGGCGCTCGATTTCGAGCGGGCAGCGGCTCTGCACAAGCGCATCGACAAAGTTTCAGGAGTGTTGGGCGCTCTTCCGGATCTGCCTCGGCGAATCGAGGACCTCGATGCCGTGATCCTTCAGCGCGCGGCCGAAGAGAAGACCGTCGCCGTCTTTCCGCTGCGCGGAGGGCTGCTCGCCGAGCCGCTGTTTGTGAATTTCGGTGAGCTTTCAAGCCAGCCGCGTTCGGCGGAAGCGATTGTGCGGCAAGTCTTGGAACCGCTTAGGCCGGCTACACCGGCGCAGGCGGCATCGAACGCGGAAACCGCTGAGCAAAATTGGCGCGCCCGCTACGGCTTGCGCGAGGCACCATCCGAACTCGCCGAACATCTTTCGCTTGTTGCGCGATGGTTTTATTCCAACCCGCGCGATGGCGAAATCCTCTTCCGCGAAGACGACTGGCCCTACCGCCGAATACTTCGGGCCTGCGGGCGGGTTCTCGCGCCTCCCGCCAGCCCGGCCCTTCCGGCCGCGCAATCTTGACGCAACCGCCGCCGCAATCGAAAGCGGCGGGCATTGCGCGGCGTCGTACAATAGATAATTCATGGCACAGCTCGACACAAGCCGGCCCGCCTCACCTACAGCCATTCCGGGGCGCTCCAAGTTCAATGACACGATCCGCTCGCTGCGTCACCGGAATTTCCAGCTTTTCTTCAGTGGCCAGTTGATTTCGCTGATCGGGACATGGATGCAAAATGTCGCACAGTCGTGGCTCGTTTACCGGCTCACCGGATCTTCTCTCCTGCTGGGCACAGTCTCGTTCGCGGGGCAGATTCCGGTGTTTCCGATGGCGCCGCTTGCGGGGATGGTCGCGGACCGCTGGAACCGGCGAACGATCGTGATCGTCACGCAGACTGCTTCGATGATTTTGGCGTTCATCCTCGCGGCTCTGACGCTGACGAACCGGATCAAGGTGTGGGAAATCGTGGCACTGGCGGCGGCGCTGGGAATCGTCAACGCATTCGACATTCCTGCGCGCCAATCGTTTCTCGTAGAGATGGTCGGGCGGGAAGACCTGATGAATGCGATCGCGCTGAACTCTTCGATTTTCAATAGCGCGCGCATCATCGGGCCGGCAATCGCGGGATTGCTGGTGGCGGGGATCGGCGAGGGATGGTGCTTCTTCGCGAACGCGGTGAGCTACATCGCCGTCATCATCGGCTTGTTCATGATGAAGATTCCCGTGCGCCAGGCTGAGCGCGCGATCAAGTCCGCCTTCGATCACATCGCCGAAGGATTCCGCTTCGTGCGCAAGACGGCGCCCATCCGCGCCCTGATGCTGATGTTGGGGCTCGTGAGCCTCGTGGGGATGCCGTACACGGTGCTCATGCCAGTGTTTGCGAAAAATATTTTGCACGGAGATGCCACCACGCTCGGGGTTCTCGGAAGCGCGGCGGGAATTGGCGCCTTAGCCGGAGCCTTGACGCTGGCATCACGTACGCGCGTGCACGGGCTCGGGAGCTGGGTTTGGATGGCGTGCACGTCATTCGGCACGTTTCTAATTCTGTTTTCGCTTTCGCACTGGTACGCGCTTTCGGTCCTGTTGCTGGTCCCGGTCGGCTTTTCCCTGATGACGCAGATGGGCGCCACGAACACGCTCGTCCAATCGATGGTGCCGGATCGGCTGCGCGGCAGAACGATGGCCGTCTACTCGATGATGTTCATGGGGATGTCTCCACTCGGCGCAATCCTGGCCGGCGCCGCCGCCGACAAGATTGGAGCGCCGATGACGGTCGCGCTCGGCGGAGCAATGGCAATCGCTGGCGCGATCGCCTTCGCGCGGCATCTGCCGAAGATCCGCCTCGAGGCTAACCAACTTCTCAAGGACCAAGGGTTGGCGGGTGAGGACGAGATTCGAGAGATGGCGGCGCGCGCATCGTAACAGTTCTTGTCTTGTTACCGTCCCGCTTGGGCCGTTCTGCTATACTGCCGCGACTTTCACGGCATCACGCTGTAAAGCGACTCTGATGCAATCTCCCGCGATTCCCGGCTATCGTATCTCCGGTCGCGCCACGCCCCAGGGCACGCTGCGTTATGCGGCGCGATTTCAGGGGCGCGCCGCCGCGGGACATTTTCGCGAGGCTGCGGGCGGGCTGCATTTCTCTTCGATCGGGATCGGAACCTATCTCGGCGAACCCGACGCCGAAACGGATAAGTCTTACTTCGATTCAGTGATTGCCGCCGTCGAAGGCGGCATCAACCTGATCGATTCGGCTATCAACTATCGCCTTCAGCGCAGTGAGCGCTCCGTGGGCGAAGCTCTCAAAGCACTCATCGCGAAAGGGTACTCCCGCGAAGAGATCGTGCTTTGCACCAAGGCCGGCTTCCTGACGCCGGACGGGTCGATGCCCGCTGACGCGGAAGAATATTTTTCGCGTGAATTCATGGCGCGCGGAATTTTCCGTCCCGAGGACGTCGCAGCCGGATGCCATTGCATGACTCCGCGATATTTGGCCGACCAGCTCGAGCGCAGCCTGGCCAATCTCGGCGTTGAATGCATCGACGTATTCTACCTTCACAATCCGGAAACGCAATTGGACGAAATTCCCCCCGCTGAATTCCGCGAGCGCGTTGCGGACGCTTTTCAGTTTCTCGAGTCCGCCGTGGCCGCAGGAAAAATCGCGGCCTACGGACTTGCCACCTGGAATGCTTTCCGCGAGGATTCCAACAAGAAAGGCTACCTTTCGCTCGCGGCGATGGAGGAGATTGCGCGCGAGGCCGGCGGCACGAATCATCATTTCCGCTTCGTGCAGTTGCCGCTGAATCTGGCGATGCCCGAGGCGCTGTTGCGCCCGAATCAGATCGTGACCGGAAAAACGATGGCGATGGTACAGGCCGCGCGCGCCCTTGGAATCACGCTGGTGACCAGCGCGGCGTTGCTCCAGGGCCAGCTCACGAAAGATCTGCCGCCTTACATCGGCGCGGCGCTTGGCTTTAAAAGCAATTCGTTGCAGGCGCTGCAATTCGCACGCTCGGCGCCGGGCGTCACTACGGCGCTCGTCGGCATGAGCCGCGTCGAGCACGTTCGCGCGAATCTCGAAATTGTTGGCGTCGAATCCGCTCCGCGAGATCAGTTTCTCAAATTGTTCGAGCGGAAAGGCTAGGCCTCTCGTTTTAGCCCGGCTGCGATTCAACCCAATCGTGGATGATCGGTCCGAGTTCGTCGAGGTGACCCTCGAAAAAGTGGTCCGCGCCTCCGACGAAGACAAGCCTCTTCGGTTCCGGCAGCGTGGCGAACAGCGTTTCGAAATTCTCGCGCGAACCGAACTGATCGTTCCCTCCCTGAATGAACAGCTTCGGTTTGGCGCACGCGCGCAGATAAGAAGCGTCGACGTTATTGACTGGCAGCCCGAGCGCAATTAGGCGCGTCACGCGTCGATCTTCGCATCCGACTCGCAGGCCGACGTACGAGCCGAAGCTGAAACCGGCGAGCAAAATCGGTTTGCCGGGAAACTCGGCCGCGAGGAAATCGAGCGCAGCGCGCACGTCACCTTGCTCTCCAACGCCCCGGTCATGCTCGCCTTCGCTGAGTCCCGTGCCGCGAAAATTGAATCGCAGAACCGGCGCGCCGAGCTGGTGAAGCGCTTTCGCCGTTTGATAGACCACCTTGTTGTGCATCGTCCCGCCGTAGAGCGGGTGGGGATGGCACACGACCGCGGCGAAACCCGGATCGGCCACACGGCTGGTCCACAGCTGCGCTTCGAGACGCCCGGCGGGTCCTTCGAGGAAAAAGCTGCGATGGAAGACGTCAGCCATCAGTGGGGAACTCGGTCAGGCGGTACGCGATCGTCCAGGTCACGACTTCGTCGACCGCTCCGGCATGTCGCCGTTCAGCCACTCGACGGCGACGGAGGTAACGATCGCGCTCGCGCCCTTCTCGGGAATCGCCAGCGGCGCAGGTCCCGGCGAATCCGCCATGTTGTCGACGCGCACCACACGGCCATGAATCTCGCCCTTCTTCGACCATTCGCCCCAGGGGATTTGTGCGATCACGGTCTCACCCGCCGCGTAGATGTGCGACGTTTCGAAGCGCGCGCCGGTGCGCGAAAGGTCGTGCGTCATCGACTCTTCAGGCCAAGGTGTGCCTGCAAGGCGAACGAATATGGGCAATGCGAACGGCACTCGTTCCGAGCGCCGCCGTTCGTCTCCGGCGGCGCGCGCTGCGCCGCGGCGCGGTGTCTCGAGTCGCACGGCGACCCAGTAACCGCCGGCTTCATCTTTCGCGACCCGCGCGATTCGCCCCGGCGTTTCCGGCTGCACTGCCGCCCCGCCGTTGCGCTCGTAGGGGAAAACAATCCACACGCGCGTCAGCAATTCGCAGGGCTGGCTGCGGTGAACCAACACGCCCTCGCGCGAGGCATCCACCGTTTCGGTCATCTCGACCCGCATGCCGAAAGGTCCCTGCCACCGGATCCGTGCAGGAAGCTGAAGCGGCGCGCGCGGATGCCTCCGCCGTTCAACGTAAGCGACTGGCTGCCCCATTGTGGTCCATCCTAGCGGCAGCGAACGCTCAGGTCAAACTGGTGCTGCCAGAAATATCTTTCCACTCGATGAAGTTCGCTTGAATTTCGCGTTTTCAAGCCGGGATTCGCGCACCGGTGCTGAAAACACGTTGCGCCGGCCTAAGACCGATGATAGGTTTGGGCGACCGCAGGGGACGGAGGTCTCATGGACAACGGTGTGGAACGCCGCGCCGCCCGGCGTTTCTCGATGATGCTTCCCCTCAAGGTCCGTTTCACCGCCGAAAACGGCGTGGTGGAAAAGCCGGGCGAAACGCGCGACGTCAGCTTTCGCGGCCTCTATTTCATGATTGAGGCGGCCGTCGAGACGGGCAGCGCGATCGAATTCGTGCTGACGCTTCCTCAGCAAATCACGCTGGCGGGCGACGTTCACATTCGGTGCTATGGCCGCGTGCTGAGGGTTGAAGCGCAGAACGGCCGGCGCGGTGTCGCCGCGCGCATCGAACGCTACGAATTCCTTCCCACCCCTGCCTGAGCTGCGTTTCGACAGTTTGCAACAATATCTCAGCCTCAAAAAACTCCTTCTTTTATCTTTTGCACAGGCGCAAGATTTAATCTTGGGAACAGAGCATGGCGCGCCACACCCTTCTCATCGATGCCGACGACACTCTCTGGGAAAACAATATTTTCTTCGAGAAGGCGATCGACGATTTCATCACCACGCTCGAGCATCTCGGCTACACGCGCGACTACGTCCGCCACATCTTGAATGAGACCGAGCGCCGCAACATCCGCCAGCACGGGTACGGCGTCCGCAGCTTCCGCCGATCGCTCGAAGAAACCTATCTGAAGCTTGCGGGAAATTCCGCGCGCCGCGAGGTTGTGAAAGACATCGAGCGGGTAGCGAAAGAACTGGAAAGCACGCCTCCGCACATCATGGAGGGCGTTCCTGAAACGCTGGTCTACCTGGCGAAGCGTCACCGGTTGATTTTGTTGACCAAGGGAGAGCCTGCCGAGCAGGCCGCCAAGGTCGAGCGCTCCGGGCTGCAGACCTATTTTGAAGCGATCGAAATCGTTCTCGAAAAGGACGCCGATACCTACGGCCGCATGATCGAGCAATTCAAGATCGTGAAGTCGCACGGTTGGATGGTCGGCAACAGTCCGCGCAGCGACATCAACCCGGCGCTTCAATCGGGATTGAACGCAGTTTTCATTCCTCATTCGGCCACGTGGGAGCTCGAAAAGTCCGAACTCGAGAGTGGAAGCGGGAAGCTACTGATCCTCGCGGCGTTCCGAGAACTCCGCTCCCATTTCTGACGATCCGATCTTCTGCGAATCGAGCGTTTATCGGATTCTTGGGCCAATTTGTCCTATCCGGGAGGCTCCAGTGCGCTTTCCGCCGGCGCCCCCGCCCGATAGAATCGCCTCATGGCAAACGAAACAATGACTCTGGCTACCGACTACCGCACGGAGTTCGCCGATTTCGAAGGCGTCGCATATCTGAACGCGGCGTTACAGGGACCTCTGCCGCTCGTCGCTGCGCGTGCAGCGGAGGAAGCGCTCGAATGGAAGAAGCACCCGTACCGCTTGCCCGATAGCGCCTACTTCGATCTGCCCGACCGCATTCGCGAAAAGATTGCGCGGATCATCGGCGCTCGCCCCGACGAAATCGCAGTCACCACCGGCGCGAGCGCCGGCCTCGGCGCTGTCGCGGCGGCCATCGATTGGAAACCGGGCGACGAAGTGCTCGTCGGCCGCGGCGAATTTCCCGCGCATTTCTCCACCTGCCTGCGTTACGAGCAGGCCGGCAAATTGAAGATGTGTGTGGTCGAACCGCGCGGCCGCTTCATTTCGGCGGACGACTATATTGAACAGATCGGTCCTCAAACGCGGGTCGTTTCCGCGAGCCTGGTGCGATTCGACAACGGCGCGCGGCTCGACGCGTCGCGCGTCGCAAAGGCGTGCGAGAAAGTCGGTGCCGCTTTGTTGCTTGACGTCACGCAGTGCACCGGCTCGATGGCGATGGACATCCGAGACATGGGCGCTTCGATGGCCGTGTGCAGTGGCTACAAGTGGCTGCTCGGACCCTACGGAACCGGATTTTTCTGGGTCGCGAGCGAATGGACCGATCGGCTGCCGCTCGGCGCCGTCTATTTCATGGCGCTCGAAGGCGCCCGCGACTTTAACGCCATGCCGACCGCTGGAAACATGCGCCCCGTGCCCGGCGCGCGCCGTTGGGACTCTGCGGAAACCGCCAATTTCACAAATCTCGCCGCGCTCGACGCGTCGCTTGATCTTGTGCAGCGAATCGGCGTGGATGCCGTTCAGCGGCACATCGACTCTCTTATCGCAGAAATTCTCGATCGGTTGCCGGGCACCGGCTGCGTGCTGGCGTCGCCCGTGGAGCGCGAGCGGCGCGGCCCTTACGTCTGCATTTCGGCGCGCGACCCGAAAGACTCGCCCGCGATTCACGAAAAATTGCGCGCCGCGCAAATCTCCGTCAGCCTTCGCGACAACGCGCTGCGCATTTCGCCGCACATCTACAACACTTCGGAAGATATTTCCCGATTGATGCAGCTGCTATCGGTGTGAAGACGCCTAGCGCGGTCCCAGATCGTGGGGGTCTTCATAGCGAAACGGCACGTGGATCACTACCTGTGAATCCACGGGCGCTTTTGCTCGCGTCGCCGGCAGGAATGTCCACTGCTTGAAAGCGTCGATCGCGTTCCGATCGAGCTGCGGATCGAGCCCGCGCACGATTTGAATGCTGTCGACCGATCCGTCCTTGCGAATGATCGCGTAGAGCACCACTTCGCCCTGCACGTGCCCTTTGATCAGTTCGGGCGGATATTTCGGATCGGTCGTATGCGTGGGGACCGGCGCTGCGAGTGGATCCCTTCGCCTCAAGAGAGGCACTTCGTCCTCGTCAAGCTGCGCGAAACTCAAAATCCAGCTTCCTGCGGCGCTGGTCAGATTCGGCCGGTTGACGTGCATTGTGTAGACTTCGCTGCCGAGGATTTTCTCCGGCGGCAGGCTCGGATCGAAAGCGCTCGCATCGATCGGCCCTCGCCGCGTGTTGACGCTGGGCACGTACGGAGTCGTAGGCTTGAGATTCAGCTTCCCAGCGCGGCCTGCTCCCGCCGCAATTCCGCCGCCTCCGCCGGTCGACCGAGGTTCGATTCCGCCGCTGATGCTGATCGCCGCCGGCAGTGAACTCGCGCCACCGGCGCCGCCTGCGCCGGGCTCGCCAGTCGCAGCGCTTCCGCTTCCGCCCGGCCCGGCCGCCGCACGATTTTCACCGCCCGGTTCACCGGGCTTGGTTCCCGCAGGCGAAATGGAAATGCGCGCGGCCAGATTTCCTTCCGGCACGCTCGACATCGGCATCGGGGGACCGGGAGTGGCGGAGAGCGCGATCACATTGCGCAGCGTCGAATCGCTGGCCGCAGCCGCGCCGATCTCGGGTGCAGCGGCGTCAGCGGAGCGCTCGTGCTCACGCGTCGTCGGCGCCGACATCGCGCTCAGCGAAATCTTCGGCCGCGCGATCGTGACATCCGACTCGGCAACATTCAGCGGGCCGGGGTTCTTTTCCTTGATCGGCACTTCGGGCGCTGCCGCATCCTGCACCGTTCGCTCGCGACGCTGCGGCGCGGACGTCTTCACGGGCAGCTGAAACTTCGGCTTCGCAATCTGCGGAGCTGCCCACTGCACGATGTTCGGCAACTGGGGCACGATTTTCGGCGGAATATTCGGCGCGTCGGGACGGATCAGCGTTTGCCGCGGATGCGTTACGCGCACTGGAATGGAGAGGATCGTCTGCCGGGGATGAAACGTGTCGGCGCCTTTTTCTTCGGCCGGCTTGATTGCCTCTTCGGATTTCTTGCGCGGAGCGGGAGATCTATGCGTCGCCGCAGGAAGATGAATCGGCGGCAGGTCTTCGGGTGGGTTGTACCACGTCAATTCGATCTGCACGGGCGCAAGCGTCGGCGTGTTCTGCGGCAGGAAACCCCAAATCGGCAGGATCAGCAGCCAGACGACCGCGACGTGCCACAAGCTCGCCGCGCCGAACGCTCGCAATGGCATCCGGCCCTGAATCCAATCGACGCGGAAGCCTTCAACTCTCGCAAGTTCGCCGTCGGTCGGCGCGTGCGGACCGGTGACGACGCTCTTCAGGCTCGTCCGAAACTCTTCCGCGGGTGGTTCCCAATCGATGCCCAGATCGAGACGCGGCAATCGCGCGTGCGGCGATAGTTCGATCAGGGAATCGACTTCGGGCGCCGGAAGGGGTTCCATCGGAGCGGCCATTATACCCTGATGGAATGCAACGCCCGGTTTAAGCGGCTGCTGCAAGCCTGTAAAAGCTGAGCGTGGCGTCGCCCTGCTCGACCTGACGCGTGCATTCAAGCCGATCGAGCCGTTCCGGTACTTCCATACCGCTCCAGTGCTCGACAATCACAACGCCTTGCGGCGCAATCAGATGCGAAGAATCGAGAAATTTGAGGATGCGAAAATGTTCGTCGGTTGTTTCGTATGGAGGGTCGAGAAAAACAAAATCCGCCATCAGGTGGCGCGCCGCGATTTTTTCAAGGCCCTTGACGGCGTCGGCGGAGATCAGCTCGATCCCCGCTCGAATTCCAAGCGAGGTTAAATTCTCGCGAATCAGCCGGCAAGCCTTGGCATCGGACTCCACTAGAATTACTTGCCGCGCGCCGCGACTGAACGCCTCGATGCCGATTGCTCCGGTCCCCGCGTACAGGTCGATGAACAGAGAATCAACCACCTCGGGTCCGAGAATATTGAAGAGAGTTTCGCGCAAGCGATCGCTCGTCGGCCGGATGCGCAGCATTCCCGGCCCTTTCAGTCTCCGGCTGCGAAATTTTCCTGCGATCACGCGCACGATTCGCCGCTCCCTCTCGACTAACCAACCGATGCCAGGTGATACCGCTTCTGCCAGGCGGGACTCGCCGCCTCAAGCCGTGCGACCACTTCGCCCGCGCGCGCCGGATTTTCAGCCAGCGCGAAAGCCTCACGCCGCGCCAGCTCCAGCAGTTCACGGTCGCGCAGCGGCTGCGCGAACGAAAACGCGGCATCGCCGTGCTGCCGCGTGCCGAAAAATTCTCCCGGGCCGCGCAGCTTCAAATCGCGCTCCGCGATTTCGAATCCGTTCGACGTGGCCACCATCGTCTCGATGCGTTCGCGAGCATCGCCTTTGATTGATTTCGGCGCGACCAGAATGCAGTACGACTTCTCCGACCCGCGCCCGATTCGCCCGCGAAGCTGGTGCAATTGCGCGAGCCCGAACCGGTCCGCGTGCTCGATCACCATCACCGTCGCGTTCGGCACATCCACGCCGACTTCGACCACAGTCGTCGAGACGAGAATCTGAATCTGGCCTCGGCGAAACTGTTCCATCACCGCGTCTTTTTCCTCGTTCTTCAACCGTCCGTGCAGCAAACCGAGACGCAGCTTCGGGAAAACCTCTTTCGCGAGCCGCTCGTATTCAAGCGTGGCGGCTTTCAATTCCTGTTTGGATTCTTCAATCACGGGATACAGGACAAATGCTTGCCGTCCGCGCCCGATCTCTCGTTGCACGAATTCCCATACTCCCGCCAGCTGGCTGTCCGCCGTCCAGCGCGTCTCGACCGGCGTGCGCCCCGGCGGCATTTCATCGATCACGGACAAGTCGAGATCGCCGTAGAGCGTCAGCGCGAGCGTGCGCGGAATCGGCGTCGCCGTCATCACCAGCACGTGCGGCGACGCGCCCTTTTCGATCAGCCGCTTCCGCTGCAACACGCCGAAGCGGTGCTGTTCATCGATGATCGCGAGCCCGAGCCGGTGAAATTTCACTGGCTCTTCGATCAGCGCATGCGTTCCTACCAGAATCTGCGTCTCCCCGCTTTCGACGCGCGCAAGAATCGCTTCGCGCTCGGCGCGCTTCTGTCCGCTCACAATCAAATCGACGCGGTAGCCTGCCGTGTGAAAGACGCGCCGCGACGATAGGTAATGCTGCGCCGCGAGAATTTCCGTCGGCGCCATCAACGCCACCTGGTAGCCGTTTTCGATCACAATCGTCGCGGCTTCGAGCGCCACGATCGTTTTCCCGCTGCCGACGTCGCCTTCGAGCAGCCGGTGCATCGGATGCGGCTGCTCGAGATCGGCGACAATCTCCGCGAGCACGCGCTTCTGCGCCGCAGTCGGCTTAAACGGCAGAATGCGTTTGAGCGCCTCACGGATTTTCTCTTCGCGGACGCGCATGGCGATTCCGGCTTGGCGATGCTCGCTCTGGCGCCGCAGCGCGAGCGCAAGCTGGTAGTAAAAGAATTCCTCGAAGATCAGCCGTACGTGCGCGGGGCTGCGAAAACTGTTCAGCAGTTCCAGATTCTCGTTCTTCGGCGGGAAATGCACGTACATCAGCGCCTCGCGGCGCGTGGGAAAGCGAAAGCGCTCGCGGATTTCTTCGGGCAGCGGATCGGGGATATTTCCGTCGAAATTAAGCAGCGCGTTGTAAATCGTCTTCCGCAGCATGCGCGAGCTGATCGAGCCGATCGCTTCGTAGACCGGCACGATGCGACCCACTTCAGTCGAATCGGCTGGCGCCTCGTCAGCGCCGCTTACCAACTCGATCTGCGGATTCACCATTTCGATCCGCCCGCCGCGATACGGATCGCCTTCAGCCTTGCCGTGCAGGACCAGCCGCTGCCCCTCTTTGAGCCGGCCCTCGAGATACGCGCCGTGAAAGAATCGCGCGTGCAGCGAGCCGGATTTATCTTTCACCGTCACGTGAAAAATCGGCCCGCGCCCTCCTCGAAAGCGAACCGTGCTTCCTCCTCCGGGCCCGACTTCCGCGAGCACGGTGTACACCTGGCCGGGAATCATCTCCGCAATCGGAGTGAACCGGATGCGGTCCTCGTATCGAAACGGCAGATAGCCGAGCAGATCGCCCGCGGTCGCGATGCCGCGCTCCTCAAGCGCAGCGGCTCGCTGCGGTCCGACGCCTTTCAGGTATTTCACGGGAGTGTTCAGCGCAATGGCCATGCCAGGAACGATCGTACCGCGGAAGGGCTTTTCGGCTATTTGCCGTCTACTGTAAAAGCCAGCAGGACATTTCCGGCCGTGCTGCCCTGAAAGAAGTATCCCGAATTCACATAGAGCACGCCATCGACAACTACCGGCCCGGATTCATCGAGCGATCCTCCGCTCGCCTTCACTCCGTTGACCGTCGCGTATTCGCGCTCGGTGTCGACATCCCAGATGATTTTGCCACCCTTCATCGAATATGCGCGCAGATGCCCGTCGACTCCGCCCGAAAAAATGACGCCCGGAATCGCCGTCACTGCCGCAGATTGCGCCGGGCTGCAGCCGGGCCGGTCGCAGCCCGGATTCGGCGTGTGCCACACAACTTCTCCGGTCGCGAGCTTGAGTGCGAAAAGCCCGCCGCCGATTTTCGGATCGAGTTCGTACGGCACGCCGTAAACCGAAGCTCGCCCCGCGGCCGAACCCGGTGGAGCCGCGCGCCGCTGCACATCCGAAACCGCGACGTAGATGTTTTTCGCATCCGCCGCCGAGCCCCATTGCACGCCGCCAAGTGTCCCGCCGCGGCCCACCCGCCGCTGCCAGAGCAGCTTGCCCTGGTGATCGGGATCGACGGCATAGACCACTCCCGATTTCGCGCCTGCAACCAGCGCGCGGCGGCCGTGCGGCAGATCAACCAAAATCGCCGACGAGCCGATATCGAAATCCGGCCCGTTCGACTCGGGGCAATTCACCCGCTGCTCGGCGGGGAGATCGCAATCGATGTTGTACGAATCGCGATGCGTCGTCTGGCTCGACCACACAAGTTTTCCAGTCTCGATATCGAACGCCATGAAGGCGTCGGACGTATTCGTCGGCGGATCGGAATAGTTATCGCCCGTCGTCACGTGGACCAAATGCTTCTTCAAATCGATCGTCGGCGAAGACCAAATCCCCGCGCCGGACGGCGCCCACAGCTGTACTCCATTTTTATTCTTGCCGGCGGGCTTTGGCTCGTCCGCAATTGTGTAGCTCTTCCAAATCACTTTGCCCGTCACAGCATCGAGCGCCGAAAGGCTGCCGCGAAATTTGCAGCATTCGTATTTCGCATCCGCGCCGCTCACTTCTTCAAGCGACGACACGCCCACAAACAGTTTTCCCTCGGCCAGAGTCGGCGCGCCAGTGACGTGCACATCGGGATGCGGATCGAGGCTCGTCTTCCACAAAATATTTCCGGTCAGCGCATCGACGGCGTAAACGTTGCCGTGCTGATCGCCGAAATATGCGGCCCAGCCGCTGCCGAGAGCACCAATCTTGATCGCGGTCCGGACCGGAGAGTCCGTTTGAATCTCCCAGTAGATGCACCCGCTTTTCGCATCGAGCGAGTAGACCTTGCTCGCGGCGCTTCCCACGAAAATCCGCCCGCCGACCACGGCCGGCTGCGCGTACGCCTGGTTCGCGCCCTCATAGCCAAACGCCCATTTCAATTTCAGCCGCAAAACGTCCGCCGCGTCGAGCCGCGCCATCGCAGCCGGCTGAAACCGGTGCTGCGCCCCATCCACGCCCCAACCGTTCCAATGAGCTTGGTTCGCCTCAGGCGCGAACGCCGGCGAATCTGAAGGACAGATGTCGATATTGGGCGGCGCTTCTTCCGGCGCGGCCTCTCGATCGGACAAGAATTTGGCCAGTGCGTCGATTTGCTCCGGCGAGAGATTTGCGGCCTGCGTGCGCATGTTTCCGGTCGTGAGCGCGATCTTGATGTCCGGCCGCGTCATTTGCCCAAGCGCAGCGCGGACGGGCGCTCGCGCAACCTGCCCCTCGTGGCACGACGCGCACCGCTCGCGGTAAATTGCCTCGCCGCTGGCCTTTGCGTCGCTGGTAGTTTGCGCCTCAGTGGGGACGCGAGCCATGGCACCCAGCAAGCTGAAGACTGCCGCTGCGATCAATTTTCGCGTTGCTCCAGTAGTCATCGCTATTCGCAGAGCAGCTCTCCAGTCGCGCTAATGCGCGGATTCATCCAGCAGTTGCTTCAAGTATTGCTGCCATTCAGCGGCATGTGTATGCGTGCCGTGGCCGTACGTGTGATCCGACGCCGGCAGCAGCACGAAATGCCCCTTCATCAGCCGCTTGACCGCGCGCTCTGCGATTCCCATCTCCGGCGGATTGATGAAATCGTCCGCCGAATTCACCCACATTACGGGAATCGTGATTTTGTCGAGCTCGGGCGACGGGTCGTAGTTTCGCGACGCACTGACCGCGTACAGAAAATCATTCGCATCGAGCGTCTTCTCATTGTCGCTCATATAGGTTTCGAGATACCGATCCGCGGCATCCCGTGTCGGAGCGGTCTTCTGCATTTGAATTGGCGCGCTGCCAGCGATCAATAGCATTGCGCTCGCCATTTCCAGCGCCGCGCGCGGCTCGGTCGTGTACTCGCCGCCCTTCCATTCCGGATCGTTGCGGATTCCGTCGATAGCGAGTTTCCTCCACATCCGGTTGCGCCCGGCAATTTCCACGGGCAGGCACGCCAGTGGCATCAGCGCGTCCAGGTAGCTGGAATACGCTTCCGCCCACACCCACGAGTGCATGCATCCCATCGACGTGCCCATTTCGAGCCTCAGATGATCCACGCCGAGGCCGTTCTGCACCAGCTCATGCTCTGCCGCGACCATATCGTCGTAATCGTACTGAGGAAAGTGCGCGTGCATCCCGTCGCTTGGCTTGCTCGATTTTCCGTGACCGATGTCGTCGGGAAGGATGATGAAATAGCGGCTCGCATCCAGAAGCTCGCCGGGCCCGAACAGCGCGCCTCCAAAAATCGGCCGAAGGAAGGTCGCGCCATTCCCTCCCGTCCCATGCAGGATCAGGACAGCATTTGTCGTATGCCCGGTCGCATCCTTGCGCGGTGTGCCCAGCGTGCGATAGTGCAGCCGGACCTCGGCCATCGTCTCGCCTGATTTGAAATGAAAATCGTGTGCGACGTAATCGCCTTCCTGTACCTTGAGCGCCGCGGTCACTTGTTCCGGCGTTTGCTGCGCTCGCAGCGGGATCCCGACGCAAAGCAATCCGAGTAGGCAACCGCACATCCGAATTCGCATTTGTCCTCGCAAGGAGATTCCTGGCGCCGCACTCTAGCACGACCCGTCGTGGCGATTTGCATCAGTTTCGGTGATAGAATCCCCGCACTTCGAGGGAGGGGAATTGCCGATGCGCAAACTCTGCCTGATCGCCTTTTTGCTTCTGCCTGTCGTGGCTTTTGCTCAGCAGCCGCAGGATTTCTCCAAGGTTCAGATCAAAGTGACGAAGGTTGCAGGCAACGTCTACATGCTCGAAGGCGCGGGCGGCAACATTGCGGCGTCGGTGGGCGACGACGGCATTCTCATTGTCGATACCGAATACGCGCCGCTCGCCGACAAGATTCAAGCTGCGCTAAATGGCATCGCCGGAGCCGACAAGCCCGTTCGGTTTGTTATCGACACGCACTACCACGGCGATCACACCGACGGCAACGCCGCCTTCGCCGAGCGCGGCGCCACCATCATCGCGACCGAGAATTTGCGCAAGCGCCTGGAAAACGGCAGCACCGGCGGCGACGGAGGAGCTCTGAAATTCCAGCAGCCGCCCCAGCCGAAAGCCGCCCTGCCGGTCATCACCTACGACGATCACATCGCGGTTCACTTCAACGGCGAAGAGATCCGCATCTATCACTTTCCGGCGGCTCACACCGACGGCGACTCCGTCGTCTACTTCTCTAAAAGCAACGTGGTCCACATGGGCGACGAGTTCATCCGCTACGGCTTCCCCTTCATCGATGTCAACTCCGGCGGGTCGGTCCAGGGAATGATCGCCGCCTGCGAGCGAGCCGCTGCTGAGTTTCCTCCCGGCGTGAAGGTAATTCCCGGACACGGCGCGATCGCAACGATGGACGACGTCCGCGAGTACACTAAGATGATGAAGGACACGACTGCGGCCGTTCAGGATGCTCTGCTGCAGCACAAGACACTCGAGCAGATGAAATCGGAAAAAATTCTGGCGCCGTGGCAAAAGTATTCCGGAAATTTCGTCAACACGGACGCCTTCATCGAAACCATCTATTATTCGCTGAATGGAACGGGCGCGAGTGCGGTGAAGCAGAATTGAAAGGGTGATCGCGTTTTCTTGCGAACTGGACTAATGGCGCGCCAATTTCTCGGAGCGACTCCGCGGCGGTGGCTGGAATATCTCGTCGCGATTCTTTTGGGTCAGCTGATTTACTATTTTTCGCTCGTCCCTCATCTTCCGGACTCGCTTCACCATCACGGCTCCAATATCGATCTGGGCATGCTCGTGAATTTCCTCGTTTGCCTCGCTGTCTATGGCTTGATCCGCCTCGGCGGCTACATCCACCTGAGGTAACCGCCTGATTCGAATTGTCCGTAGGGGCACGATATATCGTGCCCGGCGAAGATTCTTGGCACACTCTAAGCCATCAGGCAGTCAGACGCCGCCGAGATATCCTGCCAATTTGTCCGCAAGAAGCGGATAGTCCCCTGCGTATATCCATTGTATCAACTCCGGTTCGGCGCCAAACTTTCTTCGAGAACGCCAATGATCGCAACTCCCAGTCCCGGCAACGACTTGCCTCAGGGCGAACCCACCTTGGACAATTCCTGCGATGGTGCCAAAATGGCCTCATCCGGTGCTAACCAAGGAGTTTCCGAGCCGTCTATGCCCTTGGAACCCGGAGAAAGGCTGGAAACCGGGGCAGGCGGGCCGGTCCGCACAGGCGAGCGGGCTGCGGCCAAGTCCAGCTCAACGGCAAACGCTATGGGGATGAGCGTCGCACTCGAGGGAGATGCGCGCCAGGCAGCGGCGGTGAAGCTCGCGGAAGAGCAGGCACTTGTCCGTAAGGCTCAGGCAGGCGACCGCCTGGCGTTCGAGGACTTGGTGCGCCGCTACGATCGCGATGTTCTGCGCTTGGCGCTCAATCTGGTCCATCGGCCCGAAGATGCGCGCGACGTTTATCAGGAAAGCTTCTTGCGCGTTTACCGTAACCTGCACCGCTTCCGTTTCGAGTGCAGCTTCTACACTTGGCTGTATCGAATCGTGACGAATGTGAGCCTGGATCACTTGCGCCGCCGGACCAGCCATCGCGAAGAGCAGGCGCCGGTGCCCGAAGAAGCCGAAAGCGGGACGCGCGACTTCTTCGATCGCCAGCCCGAGCCGAACGCCGCAGCCAATCCGGAAAAGCGGCTTCTCGGTCAGGAGCTCGGCAAACACATCCAGGAAGCGATGAAGCGCCTTTCGCCGCGCGAGCGCATGGTTTTTGAGATGAAGCATTATCAAGGCTTGCGATTGAGGGCCATCGGCGATCTGCTTGGCACGTCCGAAGAGACGGCCAAAAATTCGCTCTTCCGCGCGACGCGCAAGCTCCGCGAAAGCCTGGCTCCATTGCGCTAATTGAGGATTGAGATCGTGAATTCCAACCCCAACCCGAACGCTGGCGATTGGCAGCAGGCGAATCCAGCCGCCCGGTCTTGCGACGATTGGCAGCCGCTGCTCACGCTGCACGCCGCTGGTGAAGAGCTCGATCCCGCCGATCTTTCGCAGTTGAACGCGCACCTCGCGGCTTGCCGTTCCTGCTCCGAATCGCTCGCACAAGAAAGAGAAGTGCTCGCTCTGCTCGCCGCCAATCGCGTCGAGCCCGATGCTTCGCTTCTCGCCGCTGCGCGTGCGGGACTGGATGACGCGCTCGATCGCGAGGAAGATCGCGGCTGGTTCGCGCGCGCGTTCGGGTCGATGGTTCCTTCGAGCTGGCTCGCACCGCGTCCCGCGTGGAGCGCAGCTGTTCTCGTGCTGATCGGTTTCGCCGTCGGAGTTCTCGCGCCGCGCTTGATGCGTCGCCCGTTGCCTGTTGCACCCGTTGGCGAAAGTGCCTCAAACATTCCTTCTCCCGCGATTTCTTCCGGCAGCGCTCCTTCCGACGCCATCCCGACCGCGATCGATCTTCATACCGCCGATGTTGCGGGCATCAACGTGATGCCTTCGAGCGGCGAAGGTCCCGCGCGCGTAGAAGTGCAGCTCCGCGCGCAGCAGCCCGTCACGGTGCAGGGCACCGTAGATGATGACAACGTGAAAAGCGTGCTGCTCGATATCCTGGCGAAGGGCGATCGCATCTGCCCGGACATTCGCATGGACGCCGTCGATTGCCTGCGCTCGCGCGGCAATGATCCCGACGTGCGCTCGGCTCTGTGCCGCGCCGTTCGCACCGATCACAATGCCGCCGTGCGTCTCAAGGCTCTCGATGCGCTTAAGAACGCCGAGCCGGTCGATTCGGTTCGCGAGACTCTGCTCGACGCGCTGATGGACGATCAAAATCCGGGCGTTCGCGTCGAAGCGATCAATGCGCTGCGCGGCATGGCCGCGAAGGGCCAGTCGTCGAACGATCAAATGATCTCCATTCTGCGCGACCGCATGGAAAATGATCCCAACACCTACATCCGCATTCAAAGCGCCGCGGCGCTCGGCGAACTCGGTCCCCGCGCAAAATTCTGAAGAGCCAGAGTGAAATGACAGCGTCGATCTCTCCCCGCGCGCTCCGCATCAAAGCTTTAGCGGGAATTTTCGCTGCCGCAGTTGCCGCAGGCGCGTTCTTCGTCGCCACCGCTTCCGCCGGCCGCGACAAATCGACCGATCGAGCCGGCGCCGCTTCCGGCCCGCGCCTCACGCAGGAATTGAACGGCTCCGTGCCCGTTCTCGACGGCGACCGCATCCGCTTCTCCGCCGAACTCGGCAGCGTGATCGTTCACACGCAAAATTCCGGCAAGCTCGACTATCACATCCATCTCGAGACCGATGCTTCGCAGCAAGGCGCCGCGGCGCTGCTGAAAAGTTTCACGGTCGCGACGCGCCGCACCGACGACGGCGTTTCTCTCGACGCGAAAGCGCCCGGCCGCCGCTGGACCGGCCGCCTCTGGGCCACCGTCGAGCTGAATATTCCGAAGAACGCCAATCTCGATCTCTCGACCGGGGGCGGCAACATCGAAACCTCCGCGATTCAGGGCCGCGTCGCGCTCTCGACCGCCGGCGGCAACATCACGGCCGGAAATATCAGCGGTCCCGCGCGCCTTGAAACCGGCGGCGGCAACATCGTCGCGACCAGCGTCGGCGGCGAGCTCTACGCCAGCACCGGCGGCGGGCACATCGTTGTCGGCTCGGTCGCGGGCAACGCCACCCTTCACACCAGCGGCGGCCACATCCGCGTCGCTTCGATTCAGGGCACCGCGCATCTCGACACCGGCGGCGGCAACATCACGCTCGGCCACTCCGGCGCGGAGCTCAGCGCTTCGACCGGCGGCGGCGAGATTCAAGTCGGCGAAGCCGCGGGGCTCGTGCGCGCCAAAACGGGTGGCGGCGGCATCCGCGTGGTGCGCATGTTCGGCCCGACGAATCTCGAGACCGGCGCCGGCAGCATCTATCTGACGCAAGTCGATAGTCCCGTGAAGGCTTCGACGACCTCCGGCGGAATCACCGCGTGGTTCGTCGCGCAGCCGAAATCCACCGGCACGTGCGACCTGCAATCGAGCGCCGGCGACATCGTCGTGCACCTGCCGCGCGAGCTGCCCATCACGATTGACGCGCAGGTCGCCGACGGCGACGCCAACCGAGTCATCGTCGATCCGGCGTTCCCGCTGAAAGTGATTCACGGCGATTCTTCATCCGGCGCGCACAGCGTCCGCGCGGAGGGCGCGCTCAATGGCGGCGGCGAGCTTCTTCGCCTGCGCACGATTGCGGGCAATATCCAGTTCGTCTTGAGCGACGCGGACAAGCAGATCGAGCTGTACAAGCAGCAGATGCAGCAGTTGCAGAAGCAGACCGAAGAGCTGCAGCGCCAGTTGATGCAGGACGTCTCGCAAAACGATGGGCCGTAGGGAACCGGAAAGGCTTTCGAGTCGTATGAACTTGCAGGGATGAATTTGGGGTTCTCGGAGATTGCACATAAGGGGGCGTAACGTGCAAACGACGATGAAGGGCCGGGCAGTCCAATCTTTCGGAGGGCGCGCGCTGCTTGTGCTCGCGGCCGCTCTCCTGGTCGCAGTTCCGAGTTTTGCCACCACCGAACAAGTCTTTGAAAAGACCTACCCGCTCGAATCCGGCGGCCACTTTCTGCTCGACAATGTCAACGGCTCCGTGCAGGTCGAAGGCTGGGACCGCGACGAAGTCGAAGTGCGCGCCGTGAAGACTTCGCAGAACGATTCGCCCGATGTCGATCGCGTGCAGATCAACGTCGAAACCCATCCGAGCGAAGTCGATGTGCACACGCTCTATCCCGATGGCGAGGGCGCGGAGGTCGCGGTCGAATATCACATCCGCGTGCCGAAGCGCGTGCTGCTCGGCAATGTCCACACGGTCAACGGCAGCCTGATCGTTCGCGGCGTGCGCGGCGGTGGGGAACTGCGCTCGGTCAACGGCGATGTCGAAGTGCTGCAAAGCTCGGGCCGCTTCAACGCCAAGACCACCAACGGCAATGTCCGGCTGGAACTGCGCGAGCTTGCCGATGGCGCGCCGATGAATCTCGAGACCGTCAACGGCTCGGTCGAGCTCGGCTTGCCGTGGGACGCGCGCGCCGATCTGAACGTGCGCAACATGAATGGCGATCTCTATTCTGATATTCCCGTCACATCGACGGCGGCTCTGCCCGGCTCGCGCGCATTTCACGGACGCCTGGGCCAGGGCGGCAGCGCCATCTCGATTCGCACCGTCAACGGCGGCGTCCGCCTCCTCCTCGAACACCCCGGCGCATAGCGAAAGGTGTAAGTGTAGCGCCGCGGTCTTTAGCGCGGCACTCTTGCTCTTCGTGGCACAGGCACTCTCGCCCTGACCGAAGCCGAAGGGTGCCTGTGCGCACCTCATTCCGTGAATCGAACGTAGCGTCGCGGTCCTTTAGCCCGGCATCTCCGTCTAGGCCTACGCTAACAACCACTTCGCAGGCCACGCCCCCGCCACCATCGCCCAATTCTTTAAACTTTGGAACGGACAGCAGTCGTCGCAAACGCGCTCAACTTTCCATTGGCGAAAATAAAGCGAAGATATACAATGTCTGTGCGACGGATACGAACTGCGCCGAATCGCAAGCAGCAAGGGCGAGGGCTGGCACCGTACAGGAGGCCGCTGAGCCTCGTCCCGGTTATGGAAAGTGTGACGCGACTCGATTAGACTCTAGCCGAATTGAGCGCCCAGGAGGCGGGTCCTGAGAGTTCTGGAGATTTGCGCGGGAGCGGGAGGGCAATCGGCTGGCCTTGAAGCGGCCGGTTTCGAACTCGCGGCAGCGGTTGAGATTGATCGCGACGCTTGCAATACCCTCCGGAAGAATCGGCCGCAGTGGAAGATAATTGAGGGCTCCGTTACAGAAGTCGATGGCACCGATTTTCGTGGAATAGATCTCTTGGCCGGCGGCGTTCCCTGTCCGCCGTTCTCGATAGCCGGAAAACAACTCGGACATGAAGACGAGCGCGACCTTTTTCCGGAAGCCCTCCGTCTCGTGGGAGAAGCCAAGCCGAGAGCTGTTCTACTTGAAAACGTTCCGGGATTTGCATCCGAGAGATTTTCCGAATACCGCCGCAATCTGATTCGAAGCCTCGCCCGTCACGGCTACGAAGCGCAGTGGCGAGTGTTGAACGCCTGGTGGTTTGGCGTCCCCCAACTTCGCCCGCGATTTATTCTCGTTGCTTTCCAAAAGCGATTTTCCGATTCGTTTCAATGGCCGGAACCCAACGGAGATATCGCGCCGAGCGTCGGAGATGCGCTAATAGACCTTATGTCCTCGCGAGATTGGAAGGGTGCAGAGAAGTGGCAACGGAGGGCGTGCGGGATTGCGCCGACACTCGTGGGCGGATCCAAGAAACATGGGGGACCGGATCTTGGCCCGACCCGCGCTCGGAAACAGTGGGCCGCGCTTGGAGTCGACGGCTTGGGACTGGCAGACGAACCGCCCGGGCCTGAGCACCCCGTCTACTTCACGCCTCGTCTCACTGTGCGGATGGCCGCGCGGATTCAAGGCTTCCCCGATTCCTGGATTTTCTCGGGCGGGAAAACAGCATCATATCGCCAGGTAGGAAATGCCTTCCCCCCGCCCGTTGCTCGGGCCGTAGGTGATGCCATTCGGACCACGTTCCTCGGCAAAACTAGCAAACTCCGTCGGGTCCAGATGCCACTCTTCGAGGTGGCCCGCTAATGCCTAGGATTCCTACCGAAGTCGGCAAGGGTTCACGTGCGCGCGTTCTTCGATATTTGCTCGCCAATCTTCAAAAAATCGTCAACAGCGATGAGATTCGAAAGGCAGCTGGGAGTTCGGAGTGGGCAAGACGTCTCAGAGAACTCCGCGACGAGTTCGGCTACCCAATCTTGTCCCACAAGGACAGGCGAGAACTAAAGCCGGGCCAATATCTATTAGAGACCGACGTGAGGACCCCTGTCCTCCCACGTACGATTTCCAAAGAGACGCGGGCCTTCGTTCTCGAACGCAATGGGTACACTTGCCAGATGTGTGGCCTGGCAGCAGGAGACCCTGACCCATTCCATCCCGGCCAAAAGATTCGCCTGACGATGGGGCACATCATTGACAAATCTAAAGGGGGCACAGACCGGCCGGAAAATCTTCGCGCCGTTTGCACGAACTGCAATGAGGGCCTACAGAATATCGCACCGCCGAAACCCGATCGCATCGAACTGCTCAAACAGGCCCGCCGCGCTACAATCGAAGACCAACTCCAT
>DASPUN010000050.1:0-277504 GCA_035622875.1 Candidatus Acidiferrales bacterium | reverse complement strand
AATCGCCCCTTTTCATTCGCGAACCGGATTAAGAACGACCTATACCTCAGCGAGCACCAGTTCCTTCGGTTCTTCCAATTTTGCGGAGGGCCAGCTCTTCAGCTCCGGCATAACGTGCTTGACGAAGCAGGCGATGTTGCGCTGCACTTCCGCGGACGGCATGCCCCCGAAATTCAGGTTCGGCATCACGCCCTGCATGTCGGTGAGCCGCTTATAGCCTTCGTATTTTTCGAGCACCTGCTGCGGAGTGCCCCAGGCCATCAGTTCGATGTAGTCGTCGACGGCCTTCTGCTGCCCGATCTCGTTGAGGTACTTGCTCATCTCCGCGTAGCGCTCGTACCCCTTGATCGACTCGAAATGCTTTCCGAGCATTTCGTAATGCTCGAGCGCCGTGGAGTAGTTCGCGGCCAAGTATTTGCGCGCAAGCTCCTCGGCACGATCCTTGCTCTCATCGACAAACACGAAACCCGAGCAGAACGGCTTGGGCGGCTTGACATTCGGGTGAAACTGCTTCCACAACGCGTGATAGCGCTCCAGGTCCGCAGTGACAAGCTTCCACGCCTTCTGGATGATCACCAGCATACCGAGGCCGAGCTTCGCTACCACCGGCACAGAATCCTGCGAAGCAGCGGCCGCAAACGATCGGCCCTTGAACGATTTGAACGGCCGCGGACGAATCTCGCGGCGGGGCTGCTTCACCGTCTCACCGCCCTCGATGAAGCCCGTCTCGAGCGCGTCCAGCACGAGTTTCGCGTATTCGTCGAAGCGTTGCCGTCCTTCGTTTTGGTCTATGCGCAATCCCTCGAACTCGCGCCGCGCCAGGCCTCGCCCGAATCCCAGAATAAAACGCCCGTCCGACACATGATCGAGCAGCGATATCTGCTCTGCCAGCCGCACCGGGTCGTGCCAGGGCACAACGATCACCATCGACCCGATTTTCACGCGCTTCGTGCGCCCCGCGATGAACGAGAGCACCTGGCACGGGTCAGGACTGATCGAATAATCGTCGAAGTGGTGCTCGGTCACCCAGACCGACTCGAATCCCAGCTCCTCCGCGCGGACGCAATTCCCAAGTTCTTCGCGCATGTACTGCCGGTCGGAGTATCCACCCAAGTGTTGAAAACCCGCCCCGTAACCTACATGCATATGCTGTGCCTCCTCCGGCCAGCTTGGCGACCGAGACTCGCGCCGCGTTGCGTTGACAACAATCTACCGAGTAGCTGAACTATATCACAAGGCACGTCATTGGACCATCAGCGCAACGGGCGGCCGTTGTACAATTTCGATGTTTTCGAAGACATCGCGGAGGTTTGGTCGGCTGATGGCAACCGATGCGCAGTATTTCGTAGCGGTTGTGGGCGGGGCGGTTTCTGGGTCGGTCGCGGCCGAGATACTCGCGAACCACGGAATTCGAGTGGCTGTCTTCGAGCAGAACAAGAGGCCGTATGGAAAGATCGAAGACGGTTTGCCACGATGGCACGTCGAACAGCGCAAACAGGAATACGAGAAGATTGACGCGCGGCTCAAGAAACCGGGCGTGCGCTTTGTTCCCTCAACGAAACTCGGCCGCGACATCGATTTTCAAGATCTCTGCACGAACTGGGGATTTTCGGCCGTTATTCTGGCTAATGGTGCGTGGCGCGACCGCGATTTGGGTGTGCCGGGAGCCGAACAATTCGTCGACAAGGGCTTGGTCTATCAAAATCCTTTCATCTATTGGTACAACCACAAGAACGAAGAGAATTACGACGGCCCGCGCTACGAAACTCCGGACGAAGCCGTTGTTGTCGGCGGCGGACTGGCTTCGATCGACGTCGTCAAAGTGCTACAGCTCGAGAACTACGAACGCGCGCTTCGAGCGCGCGGCGTTCAGACCGACATGCACGAGCTGGAAAAGGGAATCCCAGCGGTCTGCAAGGCGCACGGAGTCGATCCGCAGAGTCTGGGCGTGCGAGGGTGTCTGTTGATCTATCGCCGTCGCGAGGAGGATATGCCGCTCGCGCAGCCGCCCGATAACGCGACTCCAGAACAAATCGCCAAGACGGAACAGGTTCGCCAGAAGATGCTCCGCCTCGCACGGGACAAATATCTGTTTCGCGTTCAGGATCGCAGACTGACGACAGGGCTTGTCGTCGAAGATGGGCGGCTAAGAGGACTGCGAGTCACGGAAACCAAAATCGAAGGGCGCAAAGCGGAGCCGATTCCAGGAACCGAACATGAACTGCGAGCGCCGCTCGTGATTTCATCGATCGGGTCCGTGCCGGAAATCCTCCCTGGCATTGCGATGAAGGGTGAGTACTACACGTTCACCGACGAAGACTTACCGCGATACGCGGGCAACGATCGTGTGTTTGGCGTAGGGAATGTCGTGACGGGGCAAGGTAATATTCGAGTGTCGCTGGTCCACAGCCAGAAAGTGATGAACCACTTGATCGAGAGCTACATGAACAGCCCAATGGGAAACTCCGGCGGATCGCGCGCAGGCGAATCGCGCGGCGCGGCTCAAGCTCACGCGGTGCGAGAGGGATTGCACTCTCTACCAGCTTTGACGTCAGGCGAGGTTGAGGCGCTCGAACGGCGCATTCGCGCAATCCAAGAGCGCGTCGGATTCACGTCCGACTACGATTCCTGGATCGCAAAGGTGACGCCGCCCGATCTCGAGTAGATTTTGTTCGGTGTGACTACTGCTGTGGCGGCTGCTGCATCATACCCATGGGGTTAAATGGCTGGGGCGAGCCGACGATCTTGTCCTTCGCATCGGTGATGGTCTTCGTCAGTACCATCGTGGCATCCTTGCCCTGGTGTTTCACGACTCCAAAGGGTGCGACTTTCGAGCTGACCCACGTGTCGCCCGATCCGTCCTTGGCGCGGAAGTGCTCGCAGGTGAAGGTCCCGGCCGGTACGGTTACTGACTCACTCCCCAAATCTTCAGAGCTTGTGCGGATATCCGCTGCAATGCTCTGGCTGTTGGTAGTGGTCATGTTCTTCATCATCTGCTGGGGCATTTCCATCGGAGGACGCCCGGGCAACTGCATAATGACGCGCGAGGCCGTCGCTTCACCAACTGAGGTCAACATCTTCATGATGACCCTGCCTGAACCACCGTTGGTTGTGAACTCCATCCAATAGGCGTCCTTGCCGTTGACCGTTTCTTTGCCAACGATCGCGTACTCGACGTCACTCTTGCGGCCATCCGTGTTTGTGATCTCATATGTCGCGCCCGTCCCAACTACCGGGCTGAATATCCCATGCGGCATGGGAGACTGGCGCATGCCCATCCCCAGCTGCGCGGTGGCTGTGCCGGCCATGAGCAACAGCAACGCGGCGATCGCTACCGATCTTCCATTTCTCATCCTTCCCCCTGTGACGAATTCGGCCAAGCGGCCGGAAATTTTCGACCATTCTAGACGAGGGACACACAACGGTCCACGCGCTGGACCGTGGGATGTGCGCCTGGGGAACTAGTTCAATTCACGAAACGTAATGAGCCGGACGTCGGCTTCCTTTACGGCACGCTTCGCTTCAGCCGACAAGAGCGCTTCCATCTCAGTTTGGCGCTGACGCTGGAGGCGCGAGCCCGTGGCAGCGAGATCGGCGTCGCAGATGCCCGGATGAAGCATGATTTCCGTGCGTCCCTCGGGAAGTGCGTCAATTAGTTCGCAGAGAGCGGCGGCGCTGAGCCGTCCGGTCGCCGCAAGTCCTAGAAAATGCTCTGGGAAGCGGAGACCGTACCGCCCTGAGATCGCTCTGAATTCCCATCCCACCGAGAGCACGGCGGCGGAGGCGGCCAGATCACCAATTCGACTCGCCCGATCACGGCGGGCTGATCTCCATGAATCAGAGAAACGCTCCACCGGGTTGCGGATCCGGCTTATGCCCAGGTCGTGGGCAACCCGGACGACTACGCCCATCACCCTTGGGTGGACGTGCGTGTGCTTATGGGTATCGACGTGAGTCGGCTCAATACCCGCCTGACGGATTTTCTCAATTTGGGCTCGCAGTTCCGTTTCGATATCGACCGCGCGGATTCGTCCCGAGCTGACTCTGGCGACAAATTCGCCGAGAGACTTGGGCAATCGGCCGTCGCTCGACGCAAGAGATGGAATTTTTTCTGGGGACGTGACGGAGACGCCGCCCGTCAGCACCAGATGACACCCGATTCCCAATTTCGGATTGGCTTTGGCGCGCTCGACGGCGTCGTCGAAGGCTGGAGCGTTGGCCATCAGCGTCGCGCTGGTCAGAATTCCTTCGCGATGGCAACGGATGATTCCTTCATTGACTCCGCGCGTCAAGCCGAAATCGTCGGCGTTGAGAATTACTTGCTTCATCTAGGTTGGTCGCCAAGTCTAAGCAGAAAGAAATGTTATCACGTTGGGGATAAGAAATTTCGAGCGAGCGCCGCGCGAGCGAGCGGAAGTTTTCTCGCTCGTGGCGAGCAATTTGTTCGCCATCGATTGCGATTGCTGCGTGATAAATATGAATGCATCGTGAGAGTTTTCAACAATTCTGTTGAAAAGCGTGTGGAAAAGGCTCGCGAATGAATCGAAACCTCGCGCCATTGCGAGGCTTAATCCTATTTGCACAAAGTCTGTGCAAGTGACGCCGGGCGTGGAACGAGATCGGTGCTGAAGAGAGGACTTGTGAACGGGAATTAGTACCAGTGAGGCGGCGGAACGAGTTTGATAGTGATGGCTTCTTCGTCTTTGTCGACGTCGTACCACTTGCCATAAGTGTGCCAACCGCTAGCAATTACCTGAATCAGAATTTTCCCCTGTGGAATCTCTGGAATTTTCACCGAGCCGTCTTGGTTCGTCTTGAAATTCATTTCCGCAAGCTTGTCCTTATGCAGGAATCCGCCTGATTCGTAGAAACGAACGTAGACGCTGGCGTTGGCGATCGGTTTGTCGGTGTCCGAAGTGACCCGAATCTTGAGCTTCGTCGTCGCCGGCTCGGCCGACTTGCCGCCGTTCTTGTCGGTTGAGCCTTGATGATCTTGGGAATTGGAAGACGAGGAGTCGCTCGACTGAGCGCGGCCTGCGCCGGCACGGCACAAAGCCAAAGTGATTAGAAAAGCCCATGCGAACACATGCTTGAGGCGCTTTTGGTGCGTCCAGGACTGCATGATCTTCCTTTTACAGCATCGAACCTCGGTCCTCAAGTACTTCGCGCGCTCGGACGAGGCATGAAACGGCTCGGGTGTACTTCACTTGCCTGACGCCACAGATTCCGAGACCGATTTGAGATAGGGACGAGAACCGCGTTCGATCGGCAGTGCGATAATTTCGGGAACCTCGTAGCTGTGAAGGCGGCGAATCTGGCGCTCGAGGGCCGGAAACTTCCGGCGCGAGGTTTTTAGAATCATAAGGAACTCTTTCGCCGACTCGACTTTGCTCTTCCAGCGATAGATCGACTGCACCGGAGCTTGCAGAATGTTGACGCAGGCGGCCTGTCGCCTGTTGACCACAGCGCGGGCGATCTTCGAAGCTTCCTGCAGCGATGCGCACGTCACGAACACAAGGATCTTGTCCGTCATTTAGGGTTTACTCTTCGGATTCTCGCTACCATGATTCGCCGGTACGTGAGGCTTGCGCGACAAGATACAATACCGGTCCGTGACTAGCCAAGCGATCTGCTTCGGAACGAGAGTTTGCCGGGCATCGAGTCAAGCACAATGACCCTCGGAGACGGGTTGGAATTGATTCTGGACGATGATACATGGCTGTTGATGCGCGCCTCGGGGAGTGAGCCGGTCATGCGAATCTATGCTGAATCTGTCAGGTTGGTGGAATTGCGGGAGCCCGCCGGTGAGGCACGAGGGTGGGTCGTTTAATGAATGAGCAGCGCGTGACATTTGCTGAACAGATGCGCGAGTTCCTTCGCCGCAACATGAGCTTTTTCCTAGCCGGTGGGCTCGTGCTGCTACTGATCCAAGATGTTTTGGGCACTCACGGCGTACTCGCAATGCGCCGCGCCCAAAAGGAGGCCGCGCGGGTGCAGCAGGAGATCGACCGTGTCAATAACGAGAACCGTCAACTGCAGGACCACGTCAAGGCGCTGAAGTCAGATCCACAGGCGATCGAGCGCATTGCGCGCGAAGAGATAGGGCTTGCGCGGCCGGGCGAAATAATCTTCAAGATTCCGCCGAAGCCGGCCGACCCTTCCGGCAGCGCGACGACGCCGCAGCCACCTCAAGCGACTCCTCAACCCTAGCCCGCCTGGGCGGTACCCAGCGCTTGCCTCAGACGTGCCAGAAATTGGGCACCTCGTCCTTTCGAGCGCGTCCGCACCGAAGCCAGCACTACCATCGCAGTGAAGATCACCAGCAGGCCGAGGGTCGCTCGGGGAATGGTCTGAGCGCGCTTAGGAAGGATCGAGAATCGTCCGTACACGAATTCGATGTGCACCCAATAGACCAGCAACGAGGCCTGGCCCATCGCGATCAAAGGACTAAAGCCGACTTGGCCGAGTCCCCACCGGCACCAGGCGTACACAGCGCACATAATCGCGAGCAGAATTCCGACGCGTGCGAGGAAGAAATTCGGGCTGGTGTGCCAGTAGTCGTAGACGGCGTAGAGCTGCACGGGAAGCGCGTCAAGCCACCGCGAAAGAAAAAAGAGCACGACCCCGCCCGCGCCGCAGATCGCGAGCGCCGCTGCCGGGTTCTTCGTCGACCAATCGCTGAACAGCAGGAATCCAACGGCGAGGCCAGCAAACGCGAGCGCCGTCCAGGGAAAAATTGGAAACAGCCACGGCTGCGGGACGTTGAACGTGTGCACGCCATTTATGTATGACTCGAGATACCACGGCAACCAGTGGGGACGCCACGTGGTCCACAGCGGCGGCGTGGCCATGGCGATCGCAAGGGCGACGGCCGCGGCGAGAATGGTGTTGGCAGCGCGGGTTGGCGTGAGACGGCAAGCGGCTCCCATGAAGACCAGCGATAGCCCAATGATGTTCAACACGTCCACGCGAAGTAGATCGGTCCATGGCGCCCACGGCTGACCAAGCAAGAATTCCTGAATGCGAAACAGCAAGCCGAGCCCGAAGATTTCCCCGCCACGCCGAATGATCGTGAACGCGACCTGATTCTGCGCTACGCCCTTACGGCGCAACCGATCCGTCACGAGCGCGCACGAAATTCCCGCGAGGAATAGAAAGAGCGGCGCCGGGAGCGTGCCGCCGAGATGCGACCAGCGAAGAAAGGACGTTTGCCTTGCCGCACCGCCAAGCCAGGAGTCGTAGCAGTGCGTCTGAAACATCACCAAGCAGGCGAGCCCGCGCATCCAGTCGATATAGGCGAGCCGTTGTTTTCCGGAATCGGCCATGCGGTTGGTTGGCCACAGAATCGCCGACACCGGAAATCAAATCAAGTTCTTATCGGCGCGCGTGTGTTGTTCGCTAGAATCGCATTCGATGACCGCGGATTCCAGATCGTGGAGGATGACGCTGCCGACGGCTGTGATCGTGTGGGCAGCACTGATTGCGCTGGCGGGTGCGCTGGGAACTTGGCTCGGGTACGGAGGGCGGCGATTCGCAATCGCGCTCATAGTGGCGGCCGTGCTTCTCGCGTCTGAATTTCTCGTCGCTGCGCCGAGCGTGCTCGAATTCGCGCGCCAATCGTTGGGCGGGCGCGGAGCGCTTTTGGCGCCGCTTGTGCCGCTGCTCGCAGTCGTCCTCTATTCGATCGGAGTCGGCGGAGATCCGCTGATGGCAATTGCAGGCGCGGCGTACGCCGTCGTTCCTGCATTGCTCATGGCCACCAGCGCCGGGAAGCCGCCGGGCACCTGGGAAGATTACCTTGCAGCGGCCGTGCTCTGGCTTCCCGTCCAATTCCACTGGATGTACCGGCTGTTTCCCTACCCTCCGCCGCTGACACACACGCTCTCGATTCTGTTGGCACTCAGCACGGGCTCCGCCGCGTTTGTACTGGTGCGCCGCATGGAGGGCATCGGTTACGCGATCGAGTGGCGGCGTGGCTTCGCGTGGAATTTCGGGTTTCACTTCGTCGTCTACGCAGCGATTGCAATTTTTCTCGGACTGCGTATCGGCTTTCTGACGTTTGCTCCATCGCTAACGCGCGGGCCGTCTCTGCCCATTACAGTGCTGGGCATTCTCTTCTTTACGGCTTGGCCAGAGGAGTTTCTCTTTCGAGGGATCTTGCAGAACCTAATTTCGCGGACCTTCAAAAACGATTGGGCTGGACTGATGGTCGCGTCGGTAGTCTTCGGGCTCTCGCACCTGCACCACGCACCGTATCCGAATTGGAAGTACGTGCTGATGGCGACCATCGCAGGACTGTTTTACGGTCGCGCGTGGATGAAGACTCGCTCGCTGGTGCCGGGGACACTCGTACACGCCGCCGTCGATATCTCCTGGCACATTCTTTTTCGGTAGTGCAGCAGCGGAGACGGATTGCTCGGTCGCGTAATTTTGTGACTTTTGATGCCGGTGGGCGGACTACGAGGCTACTAACGAAATTTTAGTTCCGAACAGGCGAACGACTCAAGCTGATTCTTTTCAGCGAAAAATCGTCCAAGGTAAGGCACTGTTCAGCGAACGACGCCCGCGATCGGGCTGGAAGCCGTGGCGTAAAGCTTCTTTTCGATTCGGCCTGCCAGGTACGCTTTTCGTCCCGCTTCGACAGCAGCGCGCATCGCCTCCGCCATTAGCACCGCGTCCTGGGCGCCGGCAATGGCCGTATTCATGAGCACACCGTCAGCGCCAAGCTCCATTGCAATTGCGGCGTCAGAAGCCGTTCCCACTCCAGCATCGACGATCATCGGCACTTCAGTGATGCGTTCCCGCAGGATGCGCAGATTGGCGAGATTTTGAATTCCCAGGCCCGAACCGATAGGGGCAGCCAGCGGCATGACAGCCGATGCACCTGCATCGATCAGCTTGCGTGCGACAATCAGATCGTCGTTGGTGTAGGGCAAGACGATGAAGCCTTCTTTGACCAGCGTCCTGGTCGCCTGAATCAATTGCTCGGTATCCGGGAAAAGAGTTTGTTCATCTCCGATCACTTCGAGCTTGACCCATTCCGAAAGTCCGACCTCGTGCCCCAGCCGGGCTGTGCGAATCGCTTCGTCGGCTGAGTAGCATCCCGCCGTATTCGGAAGGATGAACATCTTCTGACGGTCGATGTAGTCGAGCAGCGATTCCTTCGTGCGGTCGGTCAAATTGACGCGCCGGACGGCAACGGTCACCATATCCGCGCCCGAAGCGGCGTGCGCGCGAGCCATTTCCTGAAAGCTGCGATATTTCCCTGTACCAACGATGAGGCGCGATTTGAAAGCTCGCCCCGCAATTATTAGTTGATCGTTCATCATGAAATCTCCGAATCCATTGTACCGCTTAAGCCGCTATCCGGAATTCCGGGCGACCTAGACTATATTTCCTGCTCGATGCGGTGTGGGTGCGGCTCTTCGACATCGGCGTAGAGTCGCGCGACTACGTCCGCATAGCGCTGCTCGATCACGCGGCGCTTCATTTTAAGCGTGTAGGTTAGCTCGCCGTTCTTGTAAGTAAAATCATTCTCGAGCAGCGCAAACCGTTTCGGTTTTTCGTACTGCGCAAAAGCACTTGTCAGCCGCTCGATCTCCCGTGACAGCAGGTCGCGCACCCAGGAATCCGCGACCATTTGCGAGGGCGTGGTCAATTCACGGCCGGCCTTACGCGCAGCCGCTTCGATCGCCGCAAAGTTCGGGACGATGAGAACCGACACGAATTTTCGCCTGTCGCCGACGACCATCGCGTTCAAAATAAAGAGCGATGTCTTCAGCGAGTTCTCGATGGGCGCGGGAGCGACAAATTTTCCACCGGCGGTCTTCAGCAGCTCTTTCTTGCGGTCCGTGATGATGAGATAACCGTCTTCGTCGAGTCGCCCGATGTCGCCCGTACAAAACCAGCCGTCCTTCGTAAGGACCTCCCGAGTTTCTTCCGGCTTGTTGTAGTAGCCGCGCATGACGCACGGTCCCTTGACGAGAATCTCACCGTCCTCGGCGATGCGGACCTGTACACCTTTGATTGGGCGTCCCACTGTTCCAACTTTGTTCGCTTTTGGAGAATTGGCTGCCACGACAGGTGAAGTCTCGGTGAGGCCGTAGCCCTGATACACAGGAAGTCCAACCGACCAGAAGAATTCCGCAAGCTCCGGTGCGAGCGGCGCGCCACCCGAGCTGAACATCCGGATTCGCCCTCCTACTCCCTGCCGGATTTTCGAGTAAACGATGGAATTCGCGATGTGCCAGCGGAGCTTCAATCCGATCGACGCATGCTTGCCGTACGCACGCCATGGCACCGCCTCTTCGGCGATTCGAATTGCGGCGTCGAAGATCTTTCGCTTGAGTCCCGGTTCCTGGTGACCTTTTTCAATAATATTCGCGTAGATTTTCTCGTAGAACCGCGGCACCGCGGCCATCGTCGTCGGTTTGACTTCGAGAAGCGCTTGCGCCACCGTCTCCATCTGCTCGACGTACGCGATTACGACGCCGCGGAAGAAATAGCCATAGTCGATCGTTCGTTCATAGACATGCGCGAGCGGCAAGAGCGCCATCGCGAGGTCGGAGGGCTCCATTTCGAAATCGGCGCTGAAGCCGAAGGCGTTCGACGCAAGATTCGCGTGGGTTAGCATCACGCCTTTCGGCTCGCCCGTCGTGCCCGAGGTGTAGATGATTGTTGCGAGCTGGTCTTCGGTGACCTTCGCGGCTGCGAGTTTGTAAGCAGCAATCTCGGCTTCACCGGCGTTGGCGATCAGCGAGTCGTAACTCAACAATTCGCCGCGGAAATCGGCTGGCAGCATCGCCGAAATCACGTGTTCAAGCGCGGGCAAGTCCTTTCGGCATTCCTGAATCATCCGCGCCTGGCTCTCACCGGCCGTAACGACGACCCGTGCACCTGAGTCGTTCAGAATATAGGTCAGCCGCTCCGCCGACTCGTGAAAATAGACCGGTACCGTGACGCCGCCGAGTCCTTGAATCGCCAAATCGGCGACGTGCCACTCCGGGCAGTTTGGAGCGAACACGCCGACGCGGTCGCCGGCGCGCACTCCCAGTTCGCTGAGCGCTTTGGCGAGCCCGGCAACGCGCCGAATCATCTCCTTCGCTGAAATCGGCCGCCATCCGGATGACGTGCGATACATCTGCGCGCAAGCATCCCCGCGGCTAGCCAGCGCTTCCAGAACACACTTCGGGATGGAAGGGGAATCGGTCGCCATCGAAGTCACTCTAGCCCAACCGCTGCTCGGCGTCCAATGTGGCGTGTGAATCTGGCGCCGCGATGCGATAAGATTCGGGCCGGAGGCTCCTCCATGGCCAAGCTCGTCACGGACGAAGCGACCGCCTACCAACCTGTGCGCGCGCCGCGCGGCAACTCTCTTTCTTGCAAAAGCTGGCAACAGGAGGGTGCACTGCGCATGCTGATGAACAACCTCGATCCCGAGGTTGCAGAGAAGCCTGAGGAACTGATCATCTATGGCGGTCGCGGCAAAGCCGCGCGCAATTGGAAGTGCTATCACGCAATCGTTGCTTCGCTACGCGCACTGGAAAATGACGAGACGTTGCTCGTTCAATCGGGTAAGCCTGTCGGCATCTTTCGAACGCATACCTACGCGCCGCGTGTGCTGATAGCCAATTCCAACCTCGTAGGACATTGGAGCGACTGGGAACACTTCGACGAACTAGACCGTGCCGGACTGATGATGTACGGCCAGATGACTGCAGGCAGTTGGATTTACATCGGCACACAGGGAATCCTGCAGGGCACTTACGAGACGTTTGCGGCCGCAGGACGAAGGCATTTCCGCGGCGATCTTGCCGGCAAACTCATCGCCAGCGGCGGCATGGGCGGGATGGGTGGCGCACAGCCTCTGGCAGCCACTCTCAATGGCGCCGCGTTTCTCGGTATCGACGTCGATCCGGAACGAATCAAGCGCCGCGTCAAGACGGGCTATTGCGATGTGATGGTCAACGATCTCGACGAAGCTTTGCGGATTCTGAAGAACGCCGTACGCAAGCGCGAAGCCACATCGGTCGGGCTTGTCGGCAATTGTGCGGATGTAGTTCCCGAGCTTGCGCGCCGTGGCGTCGTGCCCGATCTTCTGACCGATCAAACGAGCGCTCACGATCCCGTCGGGGGATACATTCCGCAAGGGCTCGATGTCGCGCAGGCCGCGGAGCTTCGGAAATCCGATCCCGTCACGTATCGCAAGCGCGCGCTTGAATCGATCGGCAAACACGTCGAAGGCATGCTGGCGCTCCAAGAACTCGGCGCCGTGACTTTCGACTACGGCAACAACATCCGCACTTTCGCGTACGAACAAGGTGTGAAGAACGCTTACGACTTTCCCGGCTTCGTGCCGGCCTTTATTCGCCCGCTATTTTGCGAGGGCCGCGGGCCGTTCCGATGGGCTGCGCTTTCGGGCGAGCCCTCGGACATTTACCGCACAGATAAATTGGTCACAGAGATGTTCCCACACGACGAAATTCTCTGCCGTTGGATCGCATTGGCGCAAAAGCGCGTGCGCTTCCAGGGACTGCCCGCACGGATTTGCTGGCTCGGCTACGGCGAGCGCGAAAAGTTCGGGCTTGCTCTGAATGACCTCGTCGCGCGCGGAGAATTGAGAGCACCGATCGTGATCGGCCGGGACCACCTCGATTGCGGATCGGTGGCGTCGCCATATCGGGAAACGGAGGGAATGCGCGACGGATCGGACGCCGTTGCCGACTGGCCGCTTCTCAATGCCCTGCTCAACACTGCGAGCGGTGCGAGTTGGGTCTCGATCCACAACGGCGGCGGAGTTGGAATCGGCTATTCGTTGCACGCCGGCCAAGTTCTGGTCGCTGACGGCACGAAAGAAATGGCTCCGCGCATCGAGCGCGTCCTTACCAACGATCCCGGCATCGGAGTCGCGCGCCATGTGGACGCGGGTTATGCTGAAGCCATCGAATTCGGCCGAAAATCCGGAGTGAAAATCCCAAATTTCTAGCCAATCGGCTAGCGGTAGCGATTCGCGCCGTCCCGCGCTAGTATCGGCTCTCGTGTCCGATTGGTTGATCACCGGCTGCTCGCAACTGCTTACTTTGCGCGGTTCCGTGCCGCGGCGCGGTCGGGCTTTGCGTGATCTCGGCGTCATTTCAGATGGCGCGGTCTTGGTTCGCGACGATCGCATTATCGCGGTCGGGACGCAGCGCAGGGTCGAGCGCATTCGCCACGCCCGGCGCGCCGAAAAGATTGACCTCGGGGGGCGCGTCGTCCTTCCCGGTTTCGTCGATTCCCACACACACCTGATTTTTCCCGCGAGCCGCGCCGATGAGTATGAGCAGCGCATCTCCGGGAAAAACTACGAACAGATTGCGCGAGCGGGAGGGGGCATTCGCGCAACCGTGGAAAGTTTGCGCCGAACGTCGGCCCGGAATCTATCGGATCGCTCCATCGTTCACCTTCGCGAGTTCGCCGCGCACGGCACCACGACTCTCGAGGCCAAAAGCGGTTACGGGCTCGACTGGAAAAACGAATTGAAGATTCTCACGGTGCTCCAGCAGTTGCATCAAGAGCAGCCACTCGACATCTTTCAAACATTTCTGGGCGCCCACGTTGTGCCACAGGAGTTTCACAACAGGCCGAATTCATTCGTCGACTTGCTGGTACGCGGCTGGATTCCGGCGGTCGCCATGGCGGGGCTGGCTGAGTTTTGCGATGTCTACTGCGATCGGGGCGCTTTCACTCTGCAGCAGGCGCGGCGGATACTCGCGGCGGGACGCGCCTGCGGACTTGTCCCACGCATCCACGCCGAGCAGCTAAGCCACACGGGCGCTGCACGCCTTGCCATCGAGATGCAAGCAGCCAGCGCCGATCACCTCGACAAAATCGATCGCGGGGATATTCGCGCGCTTTCAGCGTCAAACGTGGTTTGCACGCTTCTGCCAGGCTGTTCGTTTCATCTCGGCACGGGCCGCTACGCTCCCGCGCGGGCCTTGATCGACGCAGGCGCCGTCGTCGCGCTCGCCACCGATTTCAATCCGGGCACGAGTCCGACCGTCAGCATGCCGATGATCCTTTCTCTCGCGTGCACTCAGATGCGGATGACCCCAGGCGAAGCGATTGCCGCCGCCACGATCAATCCCGCATATTCGCTGCGTCAGCACGGCCGCGTCGGGTCGCTTGAAGTTGGCAAGTATGCGGACCTTGCTGCGTTCGACGTGGCCGACTACCGCGAAATCCCTTATTATTTTGGCGTGAACCTCTGCAGCTGGACCATGAAGCGCGGCGCTGTGATCCACTCCCGAAACCACTAATCCATGCGACAGATTGTTGAGTGCGTTCCCAATTTTTCCGAGGGGCGCGACGCGCGCAAGATCGACGCCATTGTCGACGCGATTCGCTCGGTCCCGGGCGTGCACGTCCTCGACCGCACAAGCGACGCGGATCACAATCGCAGTGTCATCACGATGGCGGGTGAGCCGGAAGCGGTCCGAGATGCGGCCGTACGCGCCGTCGGCAAAGCCGCGGAACTGATCGACTTGACCCATCAGACCGGCGCGCATCCGCGCATCGGGGCAACGGATGTGGTTCCGTTCGTTCCCATCGAGGGCGTCACGCTCGATGATTGCGTCGCTGTTGCGAAGCGCGCGGCGCGGGAAATCTGGGAGCGATTTCGTATTCCCGTCTATCTCTATGAAGCTGCAGCGCAGCGGCCTGATCGCAAGAATCTGGAGAATATCCGCCGCGGGCAGTTCGAGGGCTTGCGTGAGGAGGTCCTCCATAATCGGGAGCGTGCTCCAGACATTGGAGACGCGCGATTGCATCCGACGGCCGGTGCAACCATCGTAGGCGCACGAAAATTTCTCATCGCGTATAACATCAATCTGGATACTACGGACGTCGAAATCGCAAAAGCCATCGCGAAGAAGGTCCGCTCTTCGAGCGGCGGCTTGCCTTGCGTGAAAGCTATGGGTGTCGATCTGCGGGCCCGCAACCTCGCACAAGTTTCGATGAATTTGACGGACTTTGAGACCACGCCGGTCCATCGCGCATTCGAAGAAGTGAAGCGGGAAGCGCGCAGCCGCGGCGTCGGAATCGTCGGCAGCGAAATCATCGGCCTGATTCCAAGGCGGGCGATAGAGGCGACTGCGGACTACTACCTCAAGATCGAAAACTTTTCGCCGTCGATGGTGTTAGAGAATCGTCTGGAGGAATCGCTTCGCGCGACCCGGGAACAAGGGCAGCAAGAGCTTGCAGTGGTCGTGCGTCCGCTTCTTGATTCGATTGCGAATCCTGCGCCGGCTCCCGGCGGCGGCTCCGTGGCTGCGATTGCGGGCGCCTTGGCCGCCAGCCTCGGGCAAATGGTCGCCGGCTTATCGCGCGAGAAAAAATCGCTCGCCGTGCACGCCGGCCGGCTTGACGCGGCGGTGAGCGAATTTCAGGCAGCTTCGAGAACACTTGCGGAAGCAGCAGACCGGGACGCGGCAGCGTTCAACGGCGTAATGTCTGCATACAAGATGCCGAAAGAAACTGCCGGCGATGCGCGCCGACGGGATGAGGCAGTTCAGCACGCGCTGATGACAGCGACAGAGGTGCCTCTCGATGTTGCGCGCAATGCGGCAATACTGTTTGAAAAGCTCGGGCAACTGGAAACGATGTCCAGTCCGTCTATGTTGTCAGATGTCCGCGTGGGGCGAATGATGGCGGCGGCCGCCGCGCGTGGAGCCCTGGAAAACGTGGAGATCAATCTAAAGTCGATCAGCGATGCGGGCTTCGTGAAGCGAACTCGCGACGAAGCTCGTACGTTGGCTTCACGAATCTCCGAAAGCATCGCGTCTGCTAGCCGATAACATATCTGCTAGAGTATTTGTTGACCCCTAAGGAAAGAACACATGAGAAAGTCAATCGGTCGTTTCGGCACAAACTTCGCATTGACAGCCATTCTGCTACTGGCGGTCCTCGCGGGCGCGCCGCAGCGGAGCTATGCCGGCTCGCTGAGCCCGTCCGTGATTGGGATGTTTCCAAAACAGGTCGGAGAGTTCGCCTACGCCGATCTCAAAGCCGCGCGCCAATTCTCGTGGTTCTCGCAGTTGAGAGAGCAATTGCTGCCCAGCCGTTTCCGGCAATTTGAACAGTTTCTCGCGTCCGCGGGCGTGGATTCCAATACGCAAGTGGACGAACTGGCCTGGGGTGCCATCGGCGAAGCGAAAGGAACAAGCGAAGAGGTGGTTGGCGTAGCGCTCGGTTCCTTTGACCCAAATTCGACGGAAGCACGTTTCAAGCAGCAGAAACTGCCGATGAACGACGTGCATGGCTATCACCTCTACGCCTTTGGCAGCGGCACGGGTCCAGGCGACATATTCTTCATGTTTATCGACACGAACACCGCCGCATTTGGTTACCGGAAGGCGCTAGAAGAATTGATCGATGTCCGCACAGGCGCCGCCGATAGCCTGCTCACGAATGACAAGCTTTATCCGCTGATCAACGAGGCAAACGGCAGCGGCGTGATATGGAGCGTTCTGGATCAGAACTACGCGCATCTGGCCATGCATCAATTGATTCCGCAGGCCGGTCAGTTTCCGCAAGCTGCCGCGATCATCAATCGCATCAGCGCCATGATGATCAGCGCCGAGGCGGATCGCGGCATCGACGCCCACTTTCAGGCCGTCTGTGCTTCAACCGACGACGCCAATTTGATGGCCGCCGCGCTTCAGGCCGGACTCATGTATCGGCGTTACGAGGAATCGCAGGGGAATCCCAATCTGGCCGGGGCGCTCGGCCAAGTCACCGTGACCCCGAGCGGGGACCGACTGAAGGTCGACGCTCCGGTAACCCAAGATCAGTTGATGGGTTTGATTAAGAGCCGAGCACTAGCTGTATCGATGTAGACCCGGGAAAACAGCAGTGCTGGTTGCACTTGCCTCAGCGCCGCAATGAGGCGAGCCTCTACGTGGGGCGACGATCCTCGGACTCCGCGGTTCTCATCTCGCAAGCTTCTCGGCAGTCAGGACAGTAGTACAACCCGTCGACGCATAGACGAATGTTTTCCTGCGACTGACAGAAGCAGCAGTACTTCTCGCAGGTGCATTTGAATTCCGGCTGGTCGCACTGCGAGCAGACGATCGTTGACCCGGCCGCCGCGCTTCCGCTAGCCATTCGATTCATCGAATCCTCTCAGCTCCGAGTTCAAGACGCCCAGGTGACCGGCACCCTTATCGCTTGTCGTTCCGGGCCTTCTCGACCGGCAGCACGCGTTGCGCAGGCGCGGCCGGGGGAGCTACCTCCGCCGCAGCCGTCACGCGAGTTGGAAACGATATCTCGCGCCCGTCAGAGCTCGCTGCGGCAGCCTCTGCCATCGGCTCCGGCGCCGGAGAATCCATCGGCACCAGTGCACCTTCGGCTTCCTTCAAGAACATTAGCGCCGCTTCGCCGTCGCGATAATCGATCGAGATGATGTCGCCGAGTGAAACTTGATTTGTCGCAAGCAGGCTCGCCAACGGGTAGACGACGTGACGCTCAATGGCTCGCTTGAGGTGCCGCGCGCCGTATTTCAGGTCGGTGCCTTCGCGTAGTAAGAAGTCTTTCGCCGGCTGCGCAACACGGAACAGGAATCGCCCCTTTGCCGTCTCGAGCACTCGTTGCTGGACCATACCCAACTCGATTTCTAGGATTTGCTCGAGCTGCTGCGGCCGTAGCGGGTGAAAGACGACAACTTTATCAATGCGGTTCATGAATTCGGGTGCGAACTTCCTTTTCGCGGCTTCTGCCGCCGTCTTCTCGACTTTCTCGTCCAGCCGCGGCTTTGATTCCGGCCGCACAGACGGCGCAAAGCCCATGCCGCCCGTCATCAGCTCCGTGATGTCGCCACCGCCCAAATTAGAGGTCATGAAGATCATCGTCTGTGAGAGGTCCACGCGACGATTGTCGCCCAGCGTCAGCGTCGCTTTGTCGAGAATCCCGAGCAGCAATTGCCAGAGCGCGTCGCTCGCTTTCTCAATTTCATCGAAAAGCAAGAAGCTGATCTTCAGCTTGTCGGTGTGATACTGGGCGAGCGCCTCCTGTGTGATCAGCGGGTGCGTTTCGCGGTGTCCCAGATATCCCGGAGGTGAGCCAATCAGCTTCGCAATTTCGTGCGAGTGCTGAAACTCGGCGCAGTCTACCTTGATGACGGCGCGCGGGTCGCCGAAGAGCACTTCGGCCGTTGCTTCCACGACGCGCGTCTTGCCGGCACCGGTCGGTCCAAGGAACAGCAGGTTCCCCACCGGCCGTCCGGGCGCGTTCAATCCCGCGCGGAAGACTTGATACAAGTCCACTACCGCTTGCACGGCTTGATCCTGCCCGACAATCTTCCGGCGCAGTCCCCCTTCAAAATCCCGCGATTCCACGCTCCGAAGTGTCGGATCGAGTTGTAACGCTTGCGCACCCATGGTCGTGCTCCCCTACCGGAATCCCCTCGCGCTCTGCGACGCACCGCGGTTCGAGCGCTCGAATTGGTCCAGCTTGACGTCGAGCGTCGATCGCAGCAATCGCAGTTGCGTGACCAGTTCCCGGCTTGAATTGGCTCGGTCCGTCAGCAGCAAGAGAGGCGGCGACAGATCGGCCAGATCTGAATTTAGGTTGCGTAGTGAATGCATCAGGCTTTGTACATACGGCGACCGGATGTCGAACAACTCCACCCGGCTGCTTACCCGCTCGCGCAGGTGTGACCAGTCGAGCTCGAGGAACGGATGGTTCCGCGAAACCTTGCGGACCACGTCGTCGGTGATCTGCGGCCGCTCCCCAAGTCTGGCCAGATGCAACTGGCGCACTTTCCCGCGACGGCGCACGTTGTGCACTAGGAAGTAGGTGTTGCCTTTTCGTCGAACGAAAGCCACAACAGTCTCCCTTTCTGGCCGGGTCCCCCGAAACAGAGCGTAGTGTACGGCCCATCCACTACACCGTCAATGGTACGATGCTGCCACGAAGAAAACGTTGCATCGAATCGGTTATTACTCCCGAGGAACGATGTGGAAGGCGATTAACGCGAGAAACAAAGGCGTTGCACCGAGTGCGGCGGGTTTGTTCAAGCAAAACTTGATCGTTACTATTACGATGCTGAATCGAGGCACCGCGTGGCCTGAAAGGCGACAACGAAAATGTCCTGGGATCCGGTATATCGGCTTGTGAAACGAATCCCGCGCGGGCGCGTAACTACCTATGGGGAGGTCGCTCGCGCGCTTCGTCTGCCAGGCGGGGCGCGAGCGGTGGGATACGCCATGGCGGCCACTCCGAATGGCCGCGGCATTCCTTGGCATCGAGTGATCGGTGCGGGCGGGCGGATTCGTGTTCCCGAACGTTACGCTCAGCTTCAGCTCAAGCTACTTCAGACCGAAGGCGTTCAGACGGACGGCCTCGCGATCGATCTCAAACGTTATGGCTGGTCGCCCGCCACAATGAGCCGTTCCAAGCGTAAGGCTGCGAAGAAGCACTGATTCGCGCTGCTTTTCCCGTTGTGATATGGGAGTATTCTTCTTTATTGGCAGAGATTCGTTCCGTGGCCGATCCGATCATCTTCGTCGAAAATCTGTACAAGAACTACGGAGCCGTCGAGGCACTTCGAGGCGTGAGCTTTGCCGTCCAAGAAGGCGAAGTATTCGGCCTGCTGGGACCTAATGGCGCCGGAAAGACCACGACGGTCGAAATTCTCGAAGGCCTCAGGACATCAGACCGCGGGACGGCTCGAGTCTGCGGTCTCGATCCGGAAAGGACCGGCGAGCACTTCAAAGAGCTAATCGGCGCGGTTCTGCAGTCGACTTCCCTTCCCGCCAAATTGCGCGTTCGAGAGGCCCTGGTGCTTTTCGCGAATTTCTACCCGCAACGCGCCGACGTCGATCAGCTCTTGCGCCGATTCCAGCTCGAAGAAAAAAGCAGGGCGTTCTATAGCGAACTATCGGGCGGCCAGAAGCAACGTCTGGCGCTTGCGATGGCTCTGGTGAACGAGCCCAGAGTCGTGTTCCTGGACGAGCCCACCGCCGGACTCGACCCTCAGGTTCGCCGGGAAATCTACGACATCATCGAAGAGTTGAAGCAAAGCAAGAAAACGGTCTTGCTGACGACGCACTACATCGAAGAGGCCGAGCGCCTGTGCGATCGGGTTGCGATTGTCGATCATGGCCGTGTGATCGCGCTCGGCACACCGCGCGAATTGAAACAGAAAGCTGCGGGCAAGACACGTCTCGAGGTTCGCCTCGCGCGACCGGCGGTCAACGGCACGCTCGCTCACCTCGATGGCGTTTCCGACTGCCGCGAATTCGACGGCGCCTATATCCTGCACTCCGCGCGTCCCCCGCAAACAATCGTCGCGCTCGTCAAACAGTTGGAAGCCGAGAACAACGAACTGCAAAGCCTGGAAATGTTTTCGCCCTCGCTCGAAGACGTCTTTATCGAACTCACCGGGCGCAGGTTGAGAGAGTGACATGGGAATACTTAGCCGCACATGGACGCTGACGAAAGTGCGATTGCTCCTAGCGACGCGAAATCGCGCATTTTTCTTTTTCAGTCTTGTCATGCCAATGATTTTCTTGTTCGGGGCCGGAGGGTTCCTGCGGCATGGGCCCAGGCAGTACATTCCCTACGTTCTTGGCGCCGTGCTCACCACGACGGTGATGGGAAGTTTTTGGGGATTGAGCGTGCAGCTTGTTTCGTTTCGCGAGCAAGGGATCCTTCGCCGGTTCCGGATTGCTCCGGTGGGCGCGGGACCGATGTTGGCTTCGAGCATCATATCGAACTACTTCATGGCCATTCCTGTTGTGCTGTTTGAAATCTTCGTGTGTCGCCTGGCTTTTCAGGTCCGGGCATGGGGTAACGTCTGGGCGATCATTCTGCTCATCACAATTGGCTCGGCGGCCTTTTCCGCTCTTGGGCTGATCGTTGCAAGCGTCACCAACACGATGCAGGAAACCCAGATGATCAATAACCTAATCTGGATGGGCCTCATATTCCTTTCGGGAGCGACGATTCCAATCGCCATCTTCCCTCAATGGCTGCAGCGTGTGGCCCTTTTCATTCCGGCGCAGTATCTGGCCACCGGACTCGAATCTGCGACGACTAGCATGGCCACACACACCGAAGTTTTCGAGGATCTCGCGGCGTTGAGCATGGGGCTGCTCGTGGCGTTCGAAATTTCCCGCCGCCTCTTCCGCTGGGAACCCGAAGCCAAAGCGCCTCGAAGCGCCAAGCTATGGGTGTTGGTGGCGCTAGTTCCATTTCTCGTGTTCGGGGCACTGGAAAACGTCTATGGGAACCGCTTGAAGACGGTCAACAGCCATTTCAGCAGGTTGAGCATGATGATGCCGCAGCAATTGCCCTCGCAGCGTTAGAGGGGGGAGTTCCGGCGTCGCGGCACTTACGTTGAATCCAAAGCCCTTTTGGATTCATCGAAATCTTTCACGCCGTGCCACCAGGGAGCGCTCATGAAGGCCATTCGCGTACGAGAATTTGGCGGCCCCGAAGTCCTAAAGCTCGAAGAGGTTCCGAATCTGACGCCGGCTACCGGCCAGGTAGTCGTCAGGATGCGCGCGGTCGGCGTAAATCCTGTCGACACCTACATCCGCTCGGGCGTCTACCCGCGAAAACCAACGCTTCCGTATACTCCGGGCACGGATGGGGCCGGTGCAATCGAGGCCGTCGGCACAGGAGCGACGCGCTTCAAGACCGGACATCGCGTCTACATCGCCGGCAGCTTGACTGGCTCCTACGCCGAGCAGTCTCTTTGCGAAGAGCGGCTCGTGTTTCCACTGCCCGCGCACGTTTCATTCGCGCAGGGGGCTGCGATGCACGTCCCCTATGCGACCGCATTTCGCGCCCTCTTTCATCGCGCGCAAGCGCATGGCGGCGAGACAGTCCTGATTCACGGAGCGAGCGGAGGTGTCGGCATCGGCGCGGTGCAACTCGCCCGCGCCGCGGGGTTGCACGTCGTCGGCACGGTTGGTTCGGACCGCGGCCGACAGCTCGTGGCAGCCGAAGGGGCCCATCAAGTTCTCGATCACAAGTCGCCGAATCATTTCGAAGAGGCGCTCGCAGCCACGGGAGGACGAGGCTACGACGTGATCCTCGAAATGCTCGCCAACGTGAATCTCGGCCGCGACCTTGGAATTCTCGCTCCTCGCGGCCGCGTCGTCGTGATCGGCAACCGCGGCAACGCCGAGATCAACGCGCGCGATATCATGACGCGCGATGGCTCAATCCTGGCGATGAGCCTTTGGAACGCGACGCCCGAGGATCTGCACAGCATCCACTCCGCCCTTGTTGCTGGGCTTGAGAACAAAGCTCTGCGCCCCATCATTGGGCAGGAGATTCCTCTCGCCGAAGCGGCACGCGCGCATGTCGCGGTGATGGAGCCGGGCGCATATGGAAAGATCGTCCTCGTTCCATAGACACCCCCGGAGCGAATCACTTTGATACTCCCTGCCGTCTTTGGCGTACTCATCATCCTTAGCGTTCTTTGGGAAGCGTTCGAGACAGTCGTCCTCCCCCGCCGCGTCGCGCGCCGCTTTCGGATTACCAGATTCGTCTATCGCAGCATGTGGTTCCCCTGGAGAGCAGCCGCGCGCCTGCATAGGTCACCGAAATCTCGCGAGACATTTCTCAGCTACTTCGGCCCGCTATCGATTCTGCTGCTTTTCGCAATCTGGGCCGTCTCGATCATTTTCGGATTCGGCCTGCTTTACTTCAGTTCATCCGGCCAGGACTCTACTCATCCGACGTTCGAAACTTGCCTCTATCTGAGCGGAACCACCATGTTCACGCTCGGCCTCGGCGACGTAATTCCGCACAATTGGTTCGAGCGTTTCCTGGCTGTCGCCGAAAGCGGACTTGGCTTCGGCTTTCTTGCTCTGATCCTCAGCTATCTGCCCGTGATCTATCAGGCGTTCTCGAGGCGTGAGGTGAATATCGTGTTGCTGGATGCTCGCGCCGGCTCGCCGCCGACGGCTGCCGAACTTTTGCGCCGCCACGCTGGGCCGGGCGGCGCCGGCGGGCTGGAGCAGGTTCTCCGCGATTGGGAGCGCTCCTCAGCTGAAATCCTGGAAAGCCACATATCGTACCCGTCCGTCAGCTACTTTCGATCGCAGCACGCCAACGAATCCTGGCTCGCTGCGCTGACCGCTATTCTTGATGCCTGCACGCTTCTGCTGACGAGTGTCGAGAACACCCCTTCAGCGCGTCAGGCCCTGCTCACATTTGCAATGTGCCGCCACACCGCAGTCGATTTGGCGCAGCTTTTCGGCGAAGCTCCTCCGGCACACTCCCCTGATCGGCTGCCGCCGTCGGACCTCGCTCGCCTGCGCGCCACGCTGTCACAGGCTGGCTTCACTTTGCGCGACGATGATGCGTCCCGTGCCAAACTCGCCAAGCTGCGAGCCATGTACGAGCCGTTCTTGCAGGCTCTCGCGCGCTATCTCTACATGGAAGTCCCTCCCTGGATTCTCGCGACTGAAATCGTCGACAACTGGCGCACCAGCGCCTGGGGACGCGTTTCGGGCATCGCGTCATCGGATCGGCCCGAGCTCGACGACCATACAGACTAGCCCTCCCGCGGCAGCCAATTTGGCAGGGAATTTCGCGAAATTCAGCGGAGAGCGCTCCCGAAGCGCGAAATACCGTGTGCTATAATTCCGCTTGCGATCGCCATAACAGCTTTTTATGCGCCTCGGAGACGTACGATGAGCCTCCCCAAAACCGAGAAGATCTGGTTCAACGGCAAATTCATCCCCTGGGATGACGCCAAGATTCACGTGCTCTCGCATGTAGTGAGTTATGGCTCTGCCGTCTTTGAAGGCGTCCGTTGCTACGAGACAGCGCAAGGACCTGCGATTTTCCGGCTGCGCGAGCACATGCAGCGGCTTTTGAATTCTGCCCATATCTATCGCATGGATGTGCCTTTCTCTCTCGACGCACTGTGTCAGGCGAGCCTCAATCTCGTGCGCGAAAACAAGATCGGCGCGTGCTATATCCGTCCGATTGTGCTTCGCGGCTATGGCGACGCAGGCGTCGATCCGCAGAACTGTCCGGTGGACACCTATTTCGCGTGCTGGGAATGGGGAAAGTATTTGGGCGAAGAGGCGCTGCGCAGCGGCGTGGACGTCTGCGTCAGTTCCTGGAACCGCCCCGCGCCGAACACGCTGCCTCAGATGGCCAAGGCTGCCGCGAATTATATGAATTCGCAGCTGATTCGCATGGAAGCAAAGGCCAACGGCTACTCCGAAGGCATCGCGCTCGACGTGAACGGATACGTCAGCGAAGGCTCGGGTGAAAACGTCTTCGTGGTAATGAACGGCACGATCCATACGCCTCCGCTTGCCAACTCCGCGCTACCGGGCATTACGCGCGATTCCATCATGACGCTTTGCCGCGAGCTTGGCTTCCCGGTCGTCGAGCAAATGATCCCGCGCGAGATGCTTTACATCGCGGAGGAAGTCTTTTTCTCCGGCACGGCCGCTGAGATCACACCGATTCGCTCCATCGATCGAGTGAAAATCGGAACGGGCTCGCGCGGCACGGTCGCCAAGAGCATTCAGGAAGAATTCTTCGCGATCACCAGCGGCACTGTGCCGGATCGTCACGGCTGGCTTTCGCCAGTCGGCGTTCCCAGCAGTGCAGCCGTTCGATAGACGCTAGCGAGCTTTACGGGGCTTTTGGACGCGGCACGGGCTCCGCTCCTATCGCAGCGTCGGCTCTTTTGACTCCCCTGTCCGATATTGAGTAGAATCCGCGCGCCCAAGGGGCCATGTACAACCTACCTCAGAAGCTCGCAGCGGAGTTCGTTGGCACCTTCACGCTGACGTTTATCGGCGCCGGCTCGATCTGTGCAGACCAATATCTCACTGCGGGCGGAAAACCAGGCGTGGGGTTGCTCGGTGTCGCCCTCGCTTACGGACTCGCTATGGGCATCATGGTCACTGCTCTGGGACATATTTCCGGCGGCCACTTCAATCCCGCGATTACGATTGGCCTCTGGGTCATGCGGCGACTCGGTACGGTGACTACGATTCTCTACTGGGCCGCTCAACTCGCTGGTGCAGCGGCAGCAGCGTACACACTGAAGATCATCGTACCGGACAGCGTATGGCTGCCGGTCGGGCTGGGCACGCCGGCGCTTGCTCCCGATTTCACTCGCATGCACGGCATGGCTCTCGAGGCCGTCATGACCTTTCTCGTTGTGTTGGTTTTCTTTGCTACAGCCGTGGACGCAGACGGCGCATTCAACAAAATCGCAGGTTTCGCGATCGGTCTGGCGATCACGATGGACGTCCTTGTCGCTGGCCCTCTCACCGGCGCGGCGATGAATCCATCGAGAGCGTTCGGGCCTGCTCTTGCCTCACACCGCTGGGCGAATCAAGGAGTCTACTGGGTCGGACCGCTGTTCGGAGGCATCGTTGCCGCATTCTTGTACGATCGTCTGTTCCTCCGCGAGCAGCCTCCCTCCTGAATCCTCGGGGCTAACCGAATTCGTGCTACGGCCAGGGGACCCTCCAACTGTCCCAAAAGTACAGGTTGCGGCCCTAGAAACCACCACTCCGGTAGTGTTGCGACCCCTTGTGGCGCGGTGCTAGCGTGGCTTGCAGCCACCAAATAGGGGAAGTCTTACTATGGCCGTCAACATTGACGATTTGCTTCGCCGCGCCGTTGAAAACCGCGCATCCGACCTGCATCTGAAGGTCGGCAACCACCCCTATCTGCGCGTAGACGGTTTGCTCAGCGCCGTCACCGAAGTTCCCCGCATTACGCCGGAAGAAATGCTGTCGATGGCCTTCAGCATGATGACCAACCGGCAAAAGCAAAAGTTCAAGGAAACCGCCGAACTCGATATGGCTTATGGCGTGGCCGGACTGGGCCGGTTCCGCGTCAACGTTTTCCAGCAGCGCGGAAACGTCGGCATGGTACTTCGCGTCATCCCGACCAAGATCCGCACGATTGAGGAGCTCGAGCTGCCGCGCATTCTCGCGACGGTCTGCGAGGAGCAGCGCGGCCTGATTCTTTGCACCGGGACAACCGGTTCCGGTAAGTCCACCACGCTCGCCGCGATGATCGACCGCGTCAACTCGCTGCGCGCCGAGCACATCATCACGATCGAAGACCCGATCGAGTATTTGCACCGCGACAAGAAAGGCTTCATCAACCAGCGCGAAGTGGAAGTCGACACTTCATCGTTCTCGACGGCGCTCCGCGCTGCGCTGCGCCAGGACCCGGACGTCATCCTCGTCGGAGAAATGCGCGACCTTGAAACGATCGCCACCGCTCTGCTCGCTGCCGAAACAGGCCACCTGGTTCTCTCGACCTTGCACACCCTTGACGCCACGGAAACGATTCAGCGCATCATCGCGGTGTTTCCGCCGCCCGAGCAGAAACAGATTCGGTTACAGCTCGCTTCAACGCTCAAGGCCGTCATCAGCCAGCGTCTCGTGCGCCGAAGTGACGGCGCCGGCCGCGTCCCAGCCGTCGAAGTCATGATCTCGACCGGCTACATCCGCGATTGCATCATCAATCCCGATAAGACTCGCATGATTCGCGACGCTATCGCGGCGGGCACCAGCCAGTACGGCATGCAGACATTCGATCAGTCGCTCTTCGACCTCTACTCGCGCAATCTCATCACGCTCGAAGAAGCTCTCATGCGCGCCTCGAACCCGGACGATTTCCACCTCCGCGTCCAGGGCATCCGCTCCTCCGCCGACGCCGCTCGCGAAGACATGGAGCGCGCCATGAACGAATTCGAGCGCCTCGGCAAGCATTAGTATCACGCAGAGCGCCTCTGGATGTAGGCGGCCTCTCGCTCTCGTTCCTTACCCCTGTTATGCTTCGCTCGTGCCTTTCCGCACATCGCCTCGCAAACTTGCCACAGAGCAACAGTTGTACACATCCGCGCTTCGCGCGCTGATGCGCCGTGCGCATTCAATTCACGAGATGCACGAATACTTGGAGCGCCGCGCTGATGATAAAGAACTCGTGTCATCGGTCGTCGCGCGCCTCCGCGAACACAATTATCTCGACGACTCCCGTTATGCCCTCGAGTACGCTCGCCAGCACGCGCAATCGCGCCGCCAGGGACGCTTCCGCATCGCCCGCGAACTCCGCGCGCGCGGGGTGCCGGACGGCCACATCGACGCCGCACTCGATAGCGTTTTTGCCGAAACCAGTGAAGCTGCCCTCGTCCGCGCGCGCCTCAAGCGTCGTCTCGCGCACATTCGCGGCACGGTCGACGAGCGCAAGCTCGCCTCGCTCTATCGCAGTCTTCTCGGCGCTGGCTTCTCCGCCGATGTGATACGGGCTGAGCTGAAAGCCGTTACGCGCGGCGAACTTCCCGACCTTCCGGATCCCGTGGACGGCTAACTCAAAGGAGAACCCGATGATAGGACTCGACGATGTCTTCAGTACGATCGCGCTGGGCACCAAGCTGACTCGGGCCGTCATATCGCTGAAAAAGCACATCGACGCGCTTCGTTCCGGCACTGCGCGCGAATATGTGCAGCCGTCAGTCCTCGAGGCGCTCGACCGCCGCACTGCAGAATTGGAGTTGTTAGCAAGTCGTCAGACAGATCGCATCGCCGCTCTGGAGGCCAGCCTCGAAGACGCTTCCGCCGTGGCCGATGCGCTTGCCGAGCGCATGGGCACCGTTTTCTGGCTCACGCTGATGAGCGGCTCAATCGGGCTCATCGCCATCGTGCTCTCGATCATCGCAATCGCCCACGGCCGCTAGCTCGACGCTGAGCGCCCACATTGTAGGCATGTCGTCCCGGGCGCCGGTCCCAAACGATATTTTTCTCGCATTTCGCGCGTAATTATTTCTAGAAGCGTGTTCAACTGAAGAGAGCCAATGCGCAAAGCGATTATTTCCGTGGTCGTCGTAATCCTAGCCGTCGCCGGACTCGCCGTCGTGAGCGTCGCGGGCCGCGTACTTGGCCTGCGCGCCCGGCTCCTCAAGGCTGCTGCGACCGACGAAAGCCATTCCATCGTCGTCGCAGGCTTGACGCGATACTATCTGCTTCACGTCCCGAGCAACCTCGCCTCCGGCAAGCCCGTTCCTCTCGTCCTCGTCTTTCACGGCGGTGGAGGCCACGATTGGAACATGCCCGGCTTCACCCATTTCGACGCGCTTGCCGACGAGCAAGGCTTCCTCGTCGCCTATCCCGATAGCGTCAACGGAAGCTGGAACGACGGTCGAAGCCTCTCGACAGCCGACGATGTCGGGTTTGTTCGCGCGCTCGTCGACGAAGTCTCGCGCTCCCATTCGGTCGATCCAAAGGGCATCTATGCCACAGGCATTTCCAACGGCGGCTTCTTCTCCAATCGGTTGGCCTGCGATCTCGCGGACAAATTCGCCGCCATCGCCTCCGTTGCCGCGACGATGCCGCAGGATCTCGTACCTCTTTGTAAGCCTTCTCGGTCGATCTCCATTCTCTACATTCAGGGAACGAAAGATCCTCTCGTGCCGATCGACGGCGGAAATATCGGCTTCGTTCGCGGGCGCAGCCGCGGCTTGTGCATCTCTCTAAACGATGCTGCGAAGTTCTGGCGCACACGTGACGGGACATCGACCGAGCCGGCCGTCGCGAAATTTTCGGATCGCGTTGACGACGGCACGCACGTCCGCCGCGAAACATGGACCGCAGGAAGAGACAGCACCGAAGTCGTGGTCTATACAATCGAAGGCGGCGGACACACATGGCCTGGCGGCCCGCAGTATCTGCCGGTGCGGCTCGTGGGCAAGGCCAGCCAAAACCTCGATGCCACTCGCACGATCTGGGATTTCTTCCGCTCGCATTCCCTTCGCTAGCACAACGCCGCGTCGGAAACTTGTTTCGAGCTAGGCCAGTCCATGAGACAAAATAGGGCGCACTCGAACCGCTGGAGAGACATGCTTATCAGAGGGGGAACGCAAGATGAAAAATGTCGGTGTTCCAGTTCTTGCTCTCGCGCTTGGACTGACCAGCGTCGCCAGCCGTGCCTTCGCGCAGGCGTCACAATCGGCAGGTGCTGCCTCGTTCAACATTCGACTAGGCGCCGTCGCAGAACTTAAAGAGGCCGAAAATGAATTGGTGAGCCTCGCGCAAGCCATGCCGGCGGACAAATACACGTGGCGCCCTGCCGAGGGCGTACGCTCCGTAGCGGAAGTCTACCTTCACGTGTGCGCGGGAAACTTCGGATTGACGGCGATGGCTGGGGCACCTCCAAAGGCAGGATTCAAATTCCAAGGCTACGAAAAATCGACCACAGAAAAAGCGCAGATTCTCGCTCAATTGAACGATTGCTTCGCGTTTGCGGAAAATGGCATCAGCAACCTTTCCGACGCCGACTTGTCGAAGTCGATCAACTGGCCAGCCTATCCAACGGTGGGTGACCTCATATTGCACATCGTCGCTCACGCTCACGAACATCTGGGCCAGTCGATCGCCTACGCTCGCATGAACGGCATCGTGCCTCCGTGGACCGCCGCCGCGCAACAGCGACGCGCTCAGGGTCAACAGCCGCCCGCTCCCCGTCCGCAGGACTAGGGCGAGGTCGGGCACTTTAGCGGGAGGCCCGGTGTCGAATTCGAAAGACCGCCCCAATGCCTCAGACTCGCCTGGCCGTCATCGGAGGATTCGTTCCGCTCACACTACTCCTTTCAGTCGCACTACTGGGTCAGCCTGCGCCGTCACAATCGACGCCCGCAGAATCCGCCGCGCATCGCAAATTCCTCGAAAGCCTCTCGGCAGCCGCGATGGAGAGAACACACCACCACGTCCGCTACGATCCCGCCTACGTTCGAATCCCCTATCCGGGCGGTGATGTACCGGCTGATACCGGTGTTTGCACCGATGAAGTCATCCGCGCATATCGAGCTCTGGGCATCGACCTGCAAAAGGACGTCCACGAGGACATACTTCACAACTTTTCCGCTTATCCGCGGCACTGGCAGTGGCTCCTCGCAAAACCCGATCCAAATATCGACCATCGTCGCGTTCCCGATCTGATGGTGTTCTTTTCGCGCAAGGGCCAGTCGCTCCCGATCTCCCATCGCGCCGAGGATTATTTTCCGGGCGATCTTGTCACATGGGACCTAGGCGGCGGAATCCCTCATATCGGTATCGTGGTCGATCGCAGATCGCCGCAGTCGGGACGCTACATGATCGTTCACAACATCGGTGCAGGCCCGCAAATGGAAGACGTGCTCTTCGATTGGAAAATTACCGGCCACTACCGCTACTTCGGTGGAGAATAGCTATCGCCCGCCGGCCTTCCCTCGACCTCCACACAGCTGGCAATTCAGAATCTCGATGGGCACTCCGCGAATTTCAAATGATTCGTAATACCTGTGAAACGTTATATTCATCGTCCCGCGAGCTTCTCATCATACGCTCGCGCTCGGAGACTTCAGGTGACCTCGGCCAACCTATCCGAATTGCCGCAGTCCATACAATCCGATGGAATTTGGTTCGGCAACTACCTTTTCTCCGAACCTGAGATCTTGCCCTGCGCAATACCTACGTGTAATTCCGGCTTGTTCGCCATCCTCTTGCCCGACGCCCGGTGTCATCCTCGTTCGTTGCGCGTCCTCTACTTCGGCGAATCGGAGAACATTCCGACACACCTCAGCCCTTGGCATGAAAAATATTGGTCGTGGTGCGAGCGCGGCGGCGGCGCGATGAACCTTCGTGTCGTGTTCCTTGCGATGGAAGGCTCTTCGCCTGACGAACGCCGCGCCGCTCTTTCTAATCTGATCGCGCAATATCAACCGGAGCTCAACACCAACTCCTAAGCATTCCTTGCCGGCATTTGCTTCCTCAGAAATCTCGCCGTTCTCCGTCCCTCCGCGCCTCTGTGGCAAGCCCCGCTTCGATTGCGCGTATAATGAGTAGCACGATCTGAGGGCGCCTTGACCGGCAACGAAATCCGCAAGACATTCCTGAAATTTTTCGAGGAGCGCCACCATCGCGTCGTGCGCAGCTCTTCGCTCGTCCCGACGAACGATCCGACGCTGCTCTTCACCAATGCCGGCATGAACCAGTTCAAGGACGTTTTTCTCGGCCTCGAGCAGCGCGATTACCGCCGCGCCACCTCTTGCCAGAAATGCGTTCGCGCGGGCGGCAAGCACAACGATCTTGAAAACGTCGGATTCACCAATCGCCACCACACTTTTTTCGAGATGCTCGGCAATTTTTCGTTCGGCGACTATTTCAAGGAGCAGGCCATCGTATACGCGATGGAGCTGGTCACCTCGCCCGATTGGTTCGGCATTCCGCTCGAAAAGCTCTATTTCACCGTGTTCGGCGGTGCCGAGGTCGCGCCTGGGACCGCCCAAGGTACAGACGACGAAGCGGCTTCGTTCTGGGCCAAAGTCGGTGCGCCGAGAGACCGCATCATTGCGGTTCCCGGCCTCAAGGAGAATTTCTGGGCCATGGGTGATATGGGCCCCTGCGGACCGTGCAGCGAAATTCACTACGACATGGGCCCCGCCGCCTCCGATCAGGGCCACAAGGACTGCAAGTTTGGCTGCGAGTGCGGCCGTTACGTCGAAATTTGGAATCTCGTCTTCATGCAGTTTAATCGAGACGCTAACGGCAAGTTGAATCCTCTGCCGCGGCCTTCCGTAGACACCGGCATGGGCCTCGAACGGGTCGCCGCCGTGCTCCAGGGCAAGATATCGAATTTCGAGACCGATCTCTTCATGCCTTTGATTCGCAAGGCCGAGGAATTCACGGCAGCGAAATACGGAAAGAATCCGAAGACGGATCCATCTTTCCGCATCGTCGCGGATCACGCGCGCGCCACCACATTTCTGATCGGCGACGGAGTGATGCCGTCGAATGAAGGCCGCGGCTATGTCCTGCGCAAAATCATGCGCCGCGGAATGCGCCACGTGCGTCTGCTTGAGCCGGAAAAGCCATTCTTCACCGACTTGGTTCTCGCCGTCCGCGAATTGATGGCAGATGCCTATCCGGAATTGATGGGCCCGGCTGGTGCGCATATTCAGAAAGTTGTCGCCGAAGAGGAACGGAGGTTCGCGAGGACGGTTGATGCGGGCCTCAAGCGGTTGGAGGAAGAGGTCGCTCCGCTCCTTCAGTTGAAGAAGGATAATCCCGATAGACCTTTCACTTTTCTAGGCGACAGAGCGTTCAAGTTGTATGACACGTACGGTCTACCGATCGATTTTATCGCCGACGTTGTGCACGACTACGGCCTACTCTTGGACGTGGACGGGTTCACTTCGGCAATGACCGTACAGCGGTTGCGCGCAAAGGCATCGTGGACAGGCGTGGGTAAGGATGTCGCCAACCCTGCCTACGCGAAACTCGCGGAAACTTACAAGACCGAGCCGGACTTCTACTTCGGCACGAAAACGCGCGACGCTCGCATCGAAGCCATCATTACCAGGGAAGGGCCGGTCCACGAAATTAGGCCGGGCACCGAGGCTGAAATCGTGCTCGACCGCACTTCGATCTATTCGGAATCTGGCGGCCAGGTCGCCGACACCGGAAGTCTCTACGACAATTCCGAATCGCTAGAAGTCGCCGAAGTTCGCGGCGCGTATTACCCGGTCACCGGCCTCGTCGCGCACCGCATCGTTGCGAAGGAGGATTTGCACGTTGGCGATCGTGTCTCGACCGCCGCCGACCCCGAGCGCCGCGCTCGCAACATGCGAAACCACACGGCCACGCATCTGATGAACGCCGCGCTGCGCAATATCCTCGGCACTCATGTCAAGCAGGCAGGCTCGCTCGTTGCTCCTGATCACCTGCGCTTCGATTTCTCGCACTTCTCCGCGGTCGACCCGAGCGAGATTGCCGAAATCGAAGACCAAGTCAACGAAGAGATCCGCAAGGATCTCGAGATTCGCACCGACATCATGAACATCGACGACGCCCTCGCCTCGGGCGCCCTGGCCTTCTTCGGCGACAAATATCCCGAGGCGAATGTCCGCGTTGTCACGATTCCCGACATTGCATCGCCGCGCGGCTTCTACAGCAAGGAACTCTGCGGCGGCACGCACGCCAGCCGCACGGGCGCAATCGGCGTCTTCAAGATCATGAGCGAACAATCGGCTGCCGCTGGCGTCCGGCGCATTGAAGCCATCTCCGGTGACCAGGCTCTAGCCGACTACCAGCGCGCGCTAAGCACGGTCCGCGTCGCGGCGGGTCTCCTGAATGTCACGGAAGAGCGCCTTATCCCGGCCTTGGAGGCCAAAATTGACCAGCTAAAGGCGCTCGAAAAGCAGCTGGAAGCCCAAAAACGCAAGGCCGCCGGTTCCCGGGCCGAGGGCTTGCTCGACGAAGCACGAGAGGTCAAAGGGGTAAGATTTCTTGCAGTTCACCTGCCCGGTTTGGACCGCACTGCGCTCCGGAATCTTTCGGATTCTCTTCGCCAAAAGCTCGGCTCGGGCGTGATCGTCTTGGCTTCCGCCGAAGACGGCAAAGTCGCTCTAATCACAGCAGTTACGAAGGATCTGATCCCCAGGCTCCACGCCGGCAAGATCGTCCAGGAACTGGCCAAATTCGTGGGCGGTTCCGGGGGCGGAAAGCCCGACTTGGGGGAGGCTGGCGGAAAGGACACATCAGCCATAGAAAAGGCCCTCGGACAGGTGTACCCCCTCCTAGACCGGTTGTTATAATTCCTATCGCGCCAGAATGTTACGCCGCAGGAAGGGCTCCCAGGTCGACGGCTAGTCGAGCCTAGGAGATAGATTCTTGTCCCGGCGGCGATCAAATACGCCAGGTTTTTGTCGTTGGTCAAAACTTAGCCTTCCCCGAAGGGCGGAAGTGAGCCGAATGAGTCATGACCACAGCCAGAGTTGCAGCAGCAATCTTGGCCGCGGTTAGCTGTCTCACACTAGCTGCTCCGAGCCGCGCCCAAATCACAACCTATACCGACGGCGGCGGGAAGCTCGTGTTTGTAAACACCGATTCCCGCGCAAAGCGGAGTGGGAGTACTATTAGTTCTCCAGCTCCCTCGCAGGACGCGGTCGAGGCTCCGAAGGAATCGTCTCGATGGCCCGCGCTGCCGCCACCTTCGATGCCCCAAGGTGTCGTGGCGGTGGATGGCGCGTCCCCAGAGGCAACTCCAGTTGAGCCGCCGAAGATCGACGACAGGCTTGAACGCATCATCCGCGAGGCTGCTGAGCGAAACAAGGTCGATCCCGCGCTGGTCAAAGCGGTAATCAGCACGGAGTCAGGGTGGAATCCGCGGGCCGTTTCGAACAGGGGAGCCGTCGGGCTGATGCAGCTCGAACCCTCCACGGCGCAGCGGTTTGGCGTGAACAATTCCTTCGATCCCGTCCAGAACGTGGAGGGCGGGACGAGATATCTCAGGTCGCTGCTCGATCGGTACAACGGCGACCTGACGAAATCGCTCGCCGCGTACAACGCCGGCGAGCGGACCGTCGACGTCAATGGCGGCGTTCCGGCGATTCCGGAAACACAAAGGTACGTACGAAAAGTAACCGATAAGTATTTTCAACCCGGCTCGGGTCGCAACCCGGATCTCTGGAGACCGCCAAAATCTCCGGTGCGACGGGAGGTCGATTCGAATGGCCGGGTCGTTTTCACGAACGAATGAAGCGATTCGAATTTCTGGGGGCGCACTCCGCTGCGAGGTTCCTCGTTTCAGCAGGGACCGCGGTTGCACTCCTGGTGTGCCTGGCGTTCCCCGCTCAAGCTGACCGCAAGTCCGATGCCCGCGAACAGTTCGAGCGCGCCGTCAAAATGCGCACCACCCTCGAAGGTCTTCTCGAGAGAGATCGCGCGCTTGCCGATTACAGGCAGACCATCGCCGCCTATCACAAGGTCTATCTGATTTCCGTGAAGGCGGACGAAGTGACGCCCTCGCTCGTTGCCGAGGCTGAATTGTACGAAGAAATGGGGCACCTCTACGATTCCAAATATTTCCAGTCCGCGATCGATGTCTACAGCTTTCTTCAGAAGCAGTATCCCGGCAGCCGCTATCGCGGCGCGGCCCTCCTCGCTGTCGCGCGAATCCAGAAGGACGATCTGAATAAGTCGGATGACGCTGCCACAACCTACAAGGAGTATTTGAAGCAGTTTCCGCGATCGCAGAACGCCGCTGAAGCGCGAGCAGGCCTGAAAGAAATCGCCTCTGGGCGGTCGCCGGCTACGGACCAGGGCGCAGTGCCCGCGGACGCGAATCCTCACGCGCAGCCGGTCGCGGCCGATCTGCCGCCCGCCGAGAATGGCCAGCGTGTCGAGCCGCGCGTGGGCGACAAAGGCGCGGCCACCGTGAAGGACATCCGATCGTGGAATTCGCAGGATTCCACGCGCATCGTCGTCACGTTCGACGACACGATCAAATACGACGCGGCACGCATCGCCTCTCCCGATCGCATCTATTTCGATCTCTCGAAAGCGAGGCTCAGCCCCAAGCTTTCGAACAAGGCGCTCGACGTTCAAGCCGGGCTGCTTAAATCCGTTCGCGTTGCGCCCAATAAGCCCGGCGTTGTTCGTGTGGTGCTCGATGTCAACGGCGCGAAAGATTATTCCGCGTTTCTGCTATCGAATCCTTATCGGCTCGTAATCGACGTCCATGCACAGGCCACAGCAACGGCGAAGAATGCTGCGAGCTCTGCACCCGCCGCGGATGGCTCGACGAAGCAAACTGACGCCAAAGATGTCGCGCATCCGGCGTCGCCGGTGAGTGAGACCGTCGCCGTCAATTCAGGCGCCGATGCGAAAGTGCCCGCGCCAAAACCAGTCGAAAAGACGCCTGCCGCCGGCGCCAAGACCGTTGCGAAGCTCGCCTCCAAGCCTCCCGCTCCGTCCGGGAACATCGGCAGCGCAGGGAAGACCGCGGCGCTTGCGCCCCCGTCCGAGCCGAAGCCCATGCACGATGGCGACCGCTCGCTCACACGCGCGCTGGGCCTGAAAATCAATCGCATTGTCATCGATCCCGGCCACGGCGGCCACGACACCGGCACAATCGGCCCGCACGGCCTGATGGAAAAAGACCTGTGTCTCGACGTCGCACTGCGGCTCGGTTCTCTGATTCAGCAAAAGCTTCCCGGTGCCGAGGTGATCTACACGCGCCAGGACGATAGCTTCATTCCGCTCGAAGATCGCACCAAGATCGCCAACGATGCCAAGGCCGATCTCTTCATTTCGATCCACGCCAACTCGAGTCATGATCCCTCGGCTCGTGGCGTCGAGACCTATTACTTGAATTTCGCGACGTCGCCTGAATCGATGGAAGTGGCCGCGCGAGAAAACGCGAATTCCCAGGAATCGTTGCATGACTTGCAGGATCTGATCCAGAAGATCGCCCGCAACGAGAAAATCGAAGAATCGAAGGAACTCGCCGGCGACATTCAGGGCACCCTTTCGCAGCGCTTGCAGCTGGTAAACCACAGCGAACGCAATCGCGGCGTCAAGAAGGCCCCGTTCATCGTGCTAATCGGCGCAAACATGCCCTCGGTGCTTTCGGAAATCTCTTTCGTCAGTAATCCGAACGACGAGCGCCTGCTGCGCAAGACCGACCAGCGCCAGCGCATCGCCGATGGCCTCTATCGCGGCATCTCCACCTATCTCGACAGCCTCAACAGCCTGGACAACAATAAGCAGAAACTCGTATCGCAGAACCACTCCCCCGCAGCACATCTCGAGCCGGCAGCAGTGGCGTCGGACGGGAACCCGAAGTAAAATTAAAGCATCCAATTCTCCATGGCCTTTCGCCGATTCAGTGAAATAGTGCTCGCTGCGGTTCTGTTCGCCGCATTTCCAGTCGCAGCGCAGCAGATTCTTCCGCCTTCCGTAGGCCACTGGACGGGTGTCCCCGTTGTCGGTGAGCCATATAGACCGGCGGCAGTTACGGGCGTGATTCCCGTCGCTCCGCCGCAAGTCGTCCTGACAGAGTATGGGTGGAGCGCTACCGAATCGGTCGCCTATTCATCCGGTGCGCCGGGCATCGCCGAGCGGCTGCAGGTCACCGTCTTCAAGATGAAGGATCCCAGCGGCGCGTACGGCCTCTATTCTTTCTTGATCACGCCTGATTTGAAGGCTGCGAACTATGCCGAACATTCGTCGCTATCGGCCGGGCGCGGTCTCATTCTGCTCGGCAACCTTGTGCTCGATATCGAGGGTGCAGACTTAGCGAAACTCGATCCTCAAATCAAATCCCTGGTCGCGGCCGTCCAGCCACACGCACAAACCGGACCGCTGCCCGACCTCTGGCAGCATCTTCCGCCGAAGGGTTTTGTCGCGCGGTCGAACCATTACATCCTCGGGCCGCAAACCCTGAATCAGCTTTTTCCTGTCGCTTTGGGTGATTCGCTCGGCTTCGCGAAGGGCGCCGAGGCCGAACTAGGTCACTACAAACTCGGCGATCATGACGCCGAAGTTCTCATTGCCGACTTTCCGACGCCCGGCATCGCAATGCAGCAGCTCGCCGAACTCCAAAAAAATTTCAACATCAACGGCTCGCGGCCGGATAGCCAAACGCCACCGCTCTACGCGAAGCGCAATCTCACGCTCGTCTCGATCGTGTGCGGCGCACGCACGCAGGCGGAAGCGAATGCTCTGCTCGATCAGGTTCAGTCCGGCACACAACTGACCTGGGACGAACCTACCTTCCAGTTCAAAGAGCCCAGCATCGAGATGATGATCGCAGGCGCGATCGTGGGGACAGGTATCATCTGCGGATTTGCGCTGGTCGCGGGCCTGGCCTTCGGGGGCTTCCGTCTGTTTATGAAACGTCTCTTGCCGGGCAGGGTCTTCGACCGGGGCTCCCAACTGCAAGTTTTGCAGCTCGGGCTTGCCAGTAAGCCCATCAATGCAGAGGACTTCTACGCCTCCGTCGGTACCATCCGCGGGAGCGCCACCGTTGACAAAAATCTGCCTGATCGCATCGCCCTCCGCATATTCCGCTGAAATTGTTCGACTTACGCCACCAACAGAATTTGGGTTTCCCGCTTGACTTCGCTAGTACTGCCCACTAGACTGCGGTCGAGGAAAGGGTTCTGTGGCCATCCGCGCATTGGCCGTAGGGCTTTCTCCCCTTGAAGGCCCCCGACTTGTCGGGGGCCTTCTGATTTAGTGGCGTTTCACTGTGGTTTATCCCACCCGCAGGCGTTGCACGAGCCCCCCACCGCGTCACTCGGCCGCCCGAGACCCATCCCTAAAGATCCTCTTGACATTTGGCGCCCTTGACTGTATATTCTGTCTGTACAGAAATGACAGACACACAGAAAACTCGGCTTTCTCCCGTCGCCCAGAAGTTCATCCTTCACTGGGGCGAGATGGGCACGCGCTGGGGCGTAAACCGCACCGTCGCCCAGGTCCATGCCCTGCTCTTTCTCTCTCAGCGCCCGCTCTCCGCCGAGGAGATCGCCACAACGCTCTCCGTCGCACGCTCCAACGTCAGCACCAGCCTGCGCGAATTGCTCGGCTGGGGCATCGTGCGAGTCGTCCCGGTGCTCGGTGATCGTCGTCAGCACTTCGAGTCGGTGCGTGATGTCTGGGAACTCTTTCGAATTGTCGTGCAGGAGCGTAAGAAGCGCGAACTTGATCCGACGATCCGTATTGTGCGCGAATGCGTCGACGAGGCAGGGAAAGCAGGCCCAAGTGAGGCTTTCGCACATCAGCGCCTCAAAGAATTGCTCGAATTCATCACCACGATGGAAACGCTCTTCATCGAATTCCAGAATCTTTCGCCGGCGGCCGCGCGCGGAATTGCCAAGCTGCGCGGGCAGATTCGCAAGTTGCTGCCAGGTTAAGAATCATACGCCCTGCTGCCGAAGGGCTTTTCTTGATGAAGGCCGATTTCGGTGATTACAGAAATGACTGACGTTCAATCGCGGACGCTGGCAGCGAAGGAGCTCTTATGAATCGCCTCATCTGGCTGATTTGGGCGGCAGGATTTGTCCAGTTGGCCATCCTCGCCGCAAACTTCGTCGTGCCCGGCCATTTGAACTGCCGCGAAAACCTCGCCAAGGTTACGCCGATGATCCGCAGTGTCTTCATTGTCCACTGGACCTACATTCTTCTCATGCTTGCGATTTTTTCGGCTCTTTGTTTCAGATTTGCCCCGGAATTGGCCGGTGGGAGCCGGCTGGGCCATTTCTTGAGCGCCGCAATCGCGATCTTTTGGTTGCCGCGGATTCCAATTCAACTCGTCGTCTACGATCGAGAACTGCGCCGCCAGCACCGCGTAGGCGACGCGGCGATGTTGCTGGCGCTGAGCTTTATCGTCGTGGTATTCGGAGTTGCGGCCCTCGGCGGGAGGATATGAAGCCGTGAGGCGAAACGCCATCACCGGCGCGATTGTCTGGTCCGCTCTTTTTATCGCGGCTGAGACGGGAGCGGTCGATCTCGCCTGGATCGAGCTGCTCTTCTTGCTCGCGCCACTGGTGATTGTGCCGTTGGGACTCTTCCTGACCGAACGCGTGGAGGGCGCGTGGGCTGCTCCTCATCCCGAAGGGGTCGCCAAGACGATTCAGTTGCCGGCGGCGCTGATGGTGATCGTCTCGTTTTTCTTCCAGCCCGGAATTCTCGCCGCGGGATTCGCAACCGCCTGGATTTTGTTTGGTGGCCTGCTCGCCGCGGGAGCTTTTGTGCGAATTGTTCGCGGCGCGGTCCGCAAGCTCGATCTACTGTGCCCGGCCGCGGCGTTCGTCTACTCGCTCATTGGCGCCGCGTGGCTCGTCGCCTCGCGTCTGGGTCTAAACCCGATGGGATTCGAGGAGCCTATCGTGCTCCTCACGGCCGTGCATTTTCACTTCGCGGGATTCGCGGCGGCGCTCCTGGCGCGCTCGCCTGGGAGGGCCGCCGCCGACTCGCGCGCAAGCGGCGTGATGGCCGGCCTTTTCAGAGTCGTGACGGCTGGCGTGCTGATCGGCCCCGGCTTGCTGGCGATCGGATTCGTCGCCGGACCGCGTGTCAAACTCGCGGCTGCTCTGGTCCTTTCACTGAGTGAACTCGGGCTGGCGATCTCTTTTGTTTTCGCGTTGAAAACCGTCGCTCGCTTCAGCGCGCAACTGCATCTGACGATTGCCGCGGCCTCGATCGCGTTTTCGATGGCGCTCGCTGCGGTGTGGGCGATCGGCGAGTATCCCCTGCAACAATTTGTCAATCTGGATCAGATGGAGCGGTTTCACGGGACCGTGAACGCTCTCGGTTTCACGCTGTGCGGCCTGATCGGCTGGATTCTCGCTACTTCGAAGGCAACACAGCAGGCGGGCCAGCCGCAATGAGGGTCGCAATCACAGGCGGCACCGGCTTCGTCGGACGGCATCTTGCAAAAGAGTTGACCGCTCGCGGACATGAGGTCGTGTTGATTGCGCGTGGAATCGACAGGCGCGATCCTTCTGCGTTTGCGATCTCTGGCGCGCAATTCTTCCCTTCTGATTTGTCCAGCGTGACTGAGCTTGCGCGTGCGTTTTCAGCGTGCGGCGCCGTGGCGCATTGCGCGGGAATTAACCGCGAGGTCGGCACACAAACTTATCAACGCGTCCACATTGAAGGCACGCGCAACGTGGTAGAGGCGGCGCGCAGCGCTGGCGTGGGAAAGGTCGCGTTGCTCAGTTTCCTGCGCGCGAGACCCAATTGCGGTTCGGGATACCACGAGTCGAAATGGGCGGCCGAGGAAATCGTCCGCAGCTCTGGCCTCGACTACACGATTTTCAAAGCGGGGGTGATCTACGGCCGCGGCGATCACATGCTCGACCACTTGAGCCACGCGCTCTACACCTTCCCTCTATTCGCACTCGTGGGATTGAAAGACAAACCTGTGCGTCCGCTCGCAGTCGAGGATCTGGCGCGCGTTTTAGCCGCCGCACTGACCGAAGGCAGGCTTTCGCGAAAGACTGTAGCGATCACGGGTCCGGAAGAGATGATGCTCGGCGAAGCGGTACGGCGCGTTGGGCAAGTTATCGGGAGACACCCTCTCTATCTCCGAATTCCGGTGGCCTTCCATCGCTTGATGGCATTTGGCCTCGAGAAGACCATGAAAATTCCGCTCGTTTCGCTCGCGCAGGTGCAGATTCTTTCAGAGGGGCTCGTCGACGCATGGCCTCCGTACGAGGATCTCCCGGCGGATCTGGTTCCCACTACTCGATTCAAATCCGATCAGATTCGTCGCGGCCTTCCGGAGCCGGGACGATTCGGCCTGCGCGACCTGCGATGGTGCGCCTAATGGAACTCGCCGCCGCAAATTTCGGTCCACACGATCTGAAGCGCCCGGCCCAATTCGTGCGTGGGCATGAACTAGTCGGCTGGATTCCGCTCGTCGTCCTGCCCGCGATAGTGTCTCTTTTTCGAGCGCATCTGGCTGCGTGGCAGTTCATGTGGGCGCTGTCGATCGCGATCTTTTTCGGCTGCAAATGGGAGACATGGACCCGCGCCCGGTGCGACGGAGTTTGCGCCAGCTTCGAGCGGAACCTGGGGTACCTGCTGCTCTGGCCCGGAATGGATGCACGTGCGTTTCTGGGCGCTGAAAAAACGGCAACGCCGCCGCGCATCCGGGACTGGCTCGTCGCGTCCGCGAAAACAACATTTGGAGGCGGCATGGTTTGCCTCGCGGCCCGCGAAACGGCGCGCGGGCACACTGATCTTGCGGTGGGTTGGATCGGCATGATTGGGCTCGTTCTAATGCTCCACTTCGGACTCTTCCACCTGATTGCGCTCGCGTGGCAAGCGGCGGGCGTGGCGGCCCGACCCATCATGAGCGCGCCTCTCCGCTCGACGTCGCTGGGCGAATTTTGGGGCAAGCGCTGGAACCTTGGATTCCGGCAGCTCACGCATGGACTCGTGTTTCAGCCAGTGCGCAAACATTTCGGTCTCACAGTCGCGGCTCTCGCGTCGTTTCTCGTTTCGGGGTTGATTCACGATTTCGTAATTTCCTTTCCGGCAGGTGGCGGTTACGGCTTGCCAACGGGTTATTTCCTCTTGCAGGGGATTGGCGTGGTTGTCGAACGATCAAAAGTCGGCGCGCATTTCGGAATCGGACGCGGATTCCCCGGCTCGCTGTTCACACTGCTCTGCACTGCCCTGCCCGCGTTCTGGCTTTTTCATCCGATTTTCGTGAGAAATGTGATGCTTCCGTTTTTCGCGTGGATTGGGAGTCTTTGAGTTAGCTGGGAGGCCCTATGCCATCGTTAGACCAGACGCTCATTATCGTTCCGCCACAGAGCTTGTTCAGCGTGGCGTTGTGGCTCGCTGGAATCGGCCACTTCTGCGTTTTGATCGCCAGCTTTCAAGTTCCAAGCCGCCTTGGTTGGAAAGAAGATCTCGCGAAACTGACGCCGTTCAATCGCAAGCTGATGTGGGTCCACGGCGGATTCGCGATTCTTACAATCATCGCCTTTGGCCTCCTAACTCTCGCTCTCCACAGCGAAATGCTCAACGGCGATCGCGCCGCAATTTTTCTGGCAGCCTTCATCGGCATCTACTGGACAACGCGCCTTGCGGTCGATTTTGCATACTACGAACACAAAGACTGGCCGACCGGGCGCATGTTCGTCGTCGGCCACGCGCTGCTGACCCTGCTCTTCGTGTTCCTGGCGACCACCTATGTGGGACTCTTCGTTTGGAAGGTCTGGCTGAGGTGACGGTGCGCTATTTTCCCACGGCAACCGTCGGCCGCACCGAGTTCAGCACCCGGTCGTAGTAGGCTTCGTAGAGCGGAATGATGTCGTTGGAACAATATCGCCTGCGAGCATTCGCACGAGCCATTTCACCCATCATCCGGCCGCGATCGGGACGCGTCAGAATCTCAAGAGCGTATTTCGCGGCAGTGGCGACGTCGCGCGGCTCGAAGAGATAGCCGTCCACGCCATGCGCGACCACTTCCGGCACTCCGCCCACGTGCGTCGCGATTACTGGCACTTCGCAAGCCATCGCCTCGAGCGCTGCCAGGCCAAACGACTCTTCGTCGCTCGGCAGGAGGAAGAGATCGGCAAGACCGAGCTTGTCCTGCACCGTCAGTTGCTTGCCGAGGAAAAATACGTCTTTCACCAGCTTTTTCTTTCGCACCACGTATTCCGCGGCGCCTCGATCGGGACCGTCGCCGATCATGACCAGCTTCGCAGGAATCTTCTCTCGAACCAGCGCAAATATCTCGATCGCGTCAGTGACGCGCTTGACCGGTCGGAAATTCGATAGGTGCATCAGAATGGGCTCGCCGTTCGGCGCGAACTTCGCGCGGGCCTTCGCGTCGTTCGATCGCTTGTAGAGGTCGCAGTTGACGAAGTTCGGTATCACTTCAATGGGCCGCTTGATCTCGAACTCTCTGATGGTGCGCTCGCGGAGGTAATTCGAAATCGCCGTCACGCCGTCGCTCTGCTCGATTGAAAAGCGCGTGATCGGGAGGTAGCTGCGATCGTTGCCGACCAGCGTGATGTCGGTGCCATGAAGCGTAGTGATGAAAGGCAACTTGCGCGGCGCCGCCATCATGCGCGCAAGCAACGCGCTCACCGAGTGAGGGATGGCGTAATGAACGTGCAAAAGATCGAGCGACGCGCTTTCGGCTACTTCCGCCATTTTCGTGGCGAGCGCCAGCGCGTACGGCGGATGGTCGAACAGCGGATACGTCGTGACTTCGACTTCGTGAAAATAAATTCGTTCGCTCGCGTTATTCAGCCGGATCGGTATCGCGTAGCTGATGAAATGGACTTCGTGGCCGCGCGCGGCGAGTTCAATGCCCAGTTCGGTGGCGACTACGCCCGAGCCGCCGTAGGTTGGGTAACACGTGATTCCGATTCGCATGGTAAGTGGGGCGCAGACTTTTTAGCCCGCGCGATGCAGGCGCGTCACCTGGAGCTTCTGCATGTGCACAGGCAGCCGTTACTGGCCGTTCGGGCCGCCCTGCGCCGCGTCTTCGCTGTCTTTGTACAGATACCGGATCGCGTGCTTGTAAATGAGCAAATTCGGACTGCCGTACCTCGTGAGCTTGATGCAATCCCGGTCGTACCATTCGACAGTGCCGTGCAGTACCTGGCCATCATCGAGCACAACCGCCACCGGCGTTCGCGACTGCATCTGTTTCACGAAATAAAAGTTCTCGGCGAAGGTTTGGTCGGGTGGCGCCGGCTTCTTTCGGGGCGCCGCTGCGGGTTGCGGGGCGGCCTGAGCAGGCCGGGGAACGTATGATTCCTTCGGATCGCTCAAAGCAGGGCGGAATAGCTTGCGGTTTACCATGATTGCTCCTCGGTTTGCTACCTCTTATGACTACGGATGAAAGCCTTCGGTTGCAACTTTTTACTGCGAATTTTTAGGGCGAGCCTGAGGCCTCAGCGAACACTCAGCGAGGCCAATAGGGCGTCCAGACCCAATTGGCGGCCGATGTTGCGGCGCAGCCGGCCTTCGAGTTGGTCGAGGCCGCGCGTTGCTTGCAGAATCCACTCCCCGTCGATCTTCTTGCCCAGGGTCTCCACTTCCCGCCGCAGGTCGGGGTTGCGGGGGAAACTGCTCTTCGGAGCCTGAGAGGATTCCAACAGGTCCGTGAAAAGACTATAAAGCACGTTCAGGACATTTTCAAACGATTCCTGCTCATGCTTGGCGAGCTGAGCGGATGCGCCGAAGACTTCGCCGTTCCTTTCGCCGCTAATGGCGGTCTCAAGCAGGCGCAGCACGCTCTTTCGTAGCCGCGACGACTCTTCCAGATCGAGCGAAAGAGCCGCGCCCGGACTACCGGCGGCCAACTGGGCGGCCAGCTTTCGTTCGGCTGGCTTTCCCTTGTGGTGCTCGGCGAGAAACGACTCGATGTGCTCCGCCGGCACCGGAGCAAAATGAAACTGCAGGCAGCGCGACCGAATGGTCGGCAGCAGCGAATCGGGCGTGGGAGCCAGCAAGATCAGCGTTGCAGACTCGGGAGGCTCTTCCAGGATCTTGAGGAACAAGTCCGCGTCAGTCCAGCGCATCGTGTCCGCGCCATCCAGAATGAAGACGCGCCTCCGGCCTTGCGGCTTGAAATAGGCCGCACGCTGGACCGCACGCAGTTGTCCGACGCGAATCATCGGCCGCGCTACTGGGTTCCGCAGCCGCACCGGATCGGGGACGATCAGCCAGATATCCGGATTCGTTTCGAGGATTAGAGGTGTCCGCTCGACCGCAGCCGCATCCGCGCTCTCGCCCCGCTCGGTGAGACCCGCGCCAATCAGCGGCTGGGGGTCGGAAAGTGGCGCCGTGCTCAGACACGAGCTGCATTCGCCGCAGAAATCGTCCTTGAGGCGCTCACAATTGGCCGCTTGGGCGAACATCCGGGCGAGCGTGTACTTGCCAATGCCGCGAGGGCCGGTAAAAAGCAGCGCGCTCGGCACCCTCTCGCGGCGGAGCATGCCGCGCAGCGCGCTTACGATCCGCTCATTTCCGAGAAACTCGCTGAATCCCATGGATCAGCCTTTCGCCCCGAGCGCGGAAGATAGGCGCGCTTCCACCGCCGCCAAAATCTCTTCGTGAATTTCCGCTGGAGGCCTAAGCGTCCCGGCCGCCGCGTCGAAGCATTCGATTCTCAGCCAATTCGGCTCGCGCGCAAGCTCGTCATACACTTCGGCGGCAGCTTCCAGATGAGCAACATCAGCTTCGTGCAGATCGTGTCGCAGGCTGGTGTAGTCTCGCCCGCTTTTTTGGCCAATTAAGCGATGCGCCTCGGCCACGGGCACGCGCAAATAGACGACAAGGTCTTCTGCAGGCAGTGCATACACGGCGTATTCGAGTTGTTTCAGCCATGCGAGGAATTCGCCGCGCTTCTCGCGGCGCACACGCGCGCCCTGATGTGCAAGATTGGAACCAATGTAGCGGTCGGCGAGCACGGTCTTGCCGGAGGCGAGCGCCGCTTCAATCGCCGGTTTCGATTCGAGGCGGTCTCCTGCGTAGAGCAACGCCGAGAAGTGTGGATCAACCGTCGCAAGCGATCCGAATTCGCCATTCAGGTACCGCGCGACCAGTTTGCCGAAGAAGCCGCTGTAGTTCGGGAAGCTGATCTCCGAGAACGCCAGGCCTCGGCGGGCGAACGCCAGCGTGAGCGCTTCCAGTTGCGTGCGCTTCCCTGAGCCGTCGATCCCCTCGAGCACGATAAATTTTCCGCGGGCAGGCATCGAAGTGGCGATCAGTTTAGCACGGGAAAACGACTGAGACTGGGACGCACTCGCCGCGCCGCGACCCTGGATTCTTTGGCGATTAGACAGAGTCGCGTTTCTTTGTTTCCAATAACCTAGCGCGCGTTCTACTTGCGGATTTTGGCGATTAGAAATCCCGAAACTGCACCGAATCGAAGTCGGCAGATCGCGCGAGGGATTGCTGGCGAGACGGGCGCAATTGTAGTAACCCGCCGCGGCGGGGTGTTTCATTCGCCCTGCATGTGCCCAGTGGTCGCGCATCGTATCTCCCAGGCTCGACTAACCGTCGACCTGGGAGCACTGACTGATCTCCCAGGCTCGACTAACCGTCGACCTGGGAGCCCTTTCCAGTCCACGCTAGCAGGAGAAGAATGGCCGTCAAGCGTGAATCCCTGTGGACTGTGGACAGTTCCCTTTCGCAGTTGAAATTCCGGCGCGTGCTAGAATCGCGCCGGCAGCGATGCAGACCAGTTCGATTGCGGTGAATCTGGAACGTGTGCGCTCGCGAATCGCGCGAGCTTGCGAACGCGCAGGACGCAGCCACGATGAAATCACGATCGTCGCCGTCTCGAAGACTTTTCCACCAGACTTGATCCGCGCGGCGCACGACGCGGGCCTGCGCCACTTCGGCGAAAACCGCGTGCAGGAGTTCGAGACGAAGCACGCGTATGTGAAAGGCTTTGTCGATAGCATCTGGCACTTCGTCGGACACCTGCAGAGCAACAAAGTGCACCGCGCAGTCCATCTTTTCGACCGAATCGATTCGGTCGATAGCATTCACCTGGCCGAAAAACTCGATTCGGCGGCGCTGGCGGCGGATAAGCGGATGCCTCTTTTGATCGAAGTCCGCCTCAGCCGCGAAAGCACGAAGACCGGTGTCGCAGTGGAAGAGCTGCCGGCCCTTGTTGCCGCCGTCAAGCGCTGGCCCTGTCTCGAATTGCGCGGTCTGATGACCATTCCGCCATATTTCGACGATCCTGAGGACGCGCGTCCGTATTTCCGCAAACTGCGCGAGCTGCGTGACGATGTCTGCCAGCGGCTCGGCGTTTCCTTGCCCGTGCTATCCATGGGAATGAGCCACGATTTCGAAGTCGCGATCGAAGAGGGCGCGACTGATATCCGCGTCGGCACGGCGCTGTTTGGAGAGCGATCTAAGCGGTAGTGCAGGGGAAAGCAGATCCCACGTCGTTCGCGGGAGCGGCGGACCTGCTCCCTTCGTTTCTCAGGGCAAGCGGGATGACAATCAAAAGCCGCGGTCCAGTTCTACGAATACCGCACCCAACGCAGCATCTCGGGCAACGTCGGCCGCTTGCCGTACATGAGCACGCCGATGCGATAGACCTTCGCCGAGGCCCAGACCGCGCCCAGAATCGTGCCGAACAACAACACCACCGAGAGCGCCAATTGCCATGCCGGCGGCGTCTGAATCGCGATGCGCAATGGCATCAGAACCGGCGCGAGAAACGGAATCTCGGACAGCACAATTGAAGGCGTGGACGTCGAATCGATCATCACCAGCCAGTAGAATGACATCGCGAAGACGAGTGGCCCCATTGCCAGCCACTGCAGTTGCCCTGCGTCCTGCTCATTCGAGCACGCCGCACCGATCGCCGCGAACATCGACGCGTATAGGAAGTATCCCCCAAAGAAAAAGCAGATCACCGAAAACAGCAACGATGCGGGAATGTGAATCACTGGAAAGGAGCCTCCGCCAAACATCGCGGCCATGAACGCCCCGTAGGTCAGCAGCAGCGAGAGCGAGACAATCCAAATCAGAAACTGTGTGAATGCGACTCCGGCGACACCAAGGATTTTTCCCGCCAAAAGTTGGATCGGCTGCACCGAAGAGACCAGCACTTCCATCGTGCGCGTCGTCTTCTCTTCCAGAACCGACCGCATCGTAACGATGCCGTACATCAGGAGCGACATATAGAGCAGTATCACCAGGCCGACCGCGATGCCGAACGTCTGGCCTCTTTCCACCGACTCTCCTGAAATCGTGACCTTGATGACTTCGAGGTCCGCGCCGCGAACGATCTCGCTGACGTTGTCCACGTTGATACCGCGTGCGCGCAACCGGGCTTCGATCAACGCTTGATTCACGGCGGGCATGACCGCCGCCCTCGCTGCGAAATTGCCGGTATTCTTCATGTGCAACTCGAAGGGCTTGCTCAAATCGCTCGGAATCACAAGATAGGCGTCCAGCTTGCCGGCGTTTATGCTCGCCCGCAATTTCTGTTCGGCGTCCTCAGGATCGGCAGGCCGGTCCAGCGTCTCGGAAATCGCGAACTGATGAACCCCGTTTGCCATAGGCGCACCGAGATTTTGGGAGATGGACGCCGCCGAACCACCGGCATTGTCCACGATCGCAAGCCGGAGGCTTTGATTCGACCCGTGCTTGGAAACAAAGCCGACTAGAACGACTGAAACGATTCCGAGCAGCGGGATAAGAAGCGTCATCACAACGAACGCTTTCGATTTCACGCCGAGGACGTACTCGCGCTTAACGATCAACCAGATTTTATGCATGGCCAGTCTTCTCGATGAAAATGTCGTTGAGCGAAGGTTCGAGCAGCTCGAATCGCATGATTTGCACTCCTGATTGCAGCGCAGCTTTCAAAATCTCCTGCGGATCGGCGCCCGGCTTCAGTTTGGCCTCCACACCGCTGCCAAATCGGTTCACGCTAGCGACCGCCGGGTGACTCAGAAAAGCGTCCGAGCCAGTGAACTCGATCTGCACCGTGTTCTTTCCGTAGGACTGCTTAATTGCGCGCAGGTCGCCATCGAGAACGTTGCGACCCTTGTCGATCAGGCAGATCGAATCGCACATTCTCTCAACCTGCTCCATGCGGTGGGACGAGAGAACGACCGTCGTGCCCCTATCGCGCATTTCCAGCATCACGTCCTTTACTGTCGCGGCATTCACCGGATCGAGGCCTGAGAAAGGCTCATCGAGGATTATGAGGCGGGGCTCATGCAGCACAGCCGAGGTGAACTGCACCTTTTGCTGCATGCCCTTCGAGAGGTCGCGCACTTCCTTATCGGCCCAGTCCTTCAGCTCGAAGCGTTCGAGCCACGCGTCCGCCCGGCGGCGGGCCTCGCCTTCCGGCATTCCACGCAGCGAGGCGAGGAACACGATGACCGCACGAACCTTCATTCGAGGATAGAGGCCGCGCTCCTCGGGCAAATAGCCGATGGCCTCGCGGGTTGTGTCGCTAACCGGCTCGCCGAACACGCGAATCGAGCCCTCGTCCGGGACAAGGATATTCATCACCATGCGGATCGTGCTGGTCTTGCCGGCGCCGTTCGGCCCCAATAGGCCCAGAATGGCGCCCTGGCGCACGCGCAGGCTCACGTCGTTCACGGCCGTCACGCCGTCATACGACTTGGTCACGTTTTCGAGCGAAATAGCGTCCACAGAATGCCTTTCCGGACCGGTTTGACGAATGCTCTCTTCCGCTAACTACGCCTAGTCAGAACAAGATATTACGGGAGCGCTCCGATAAATTTCATTAACACAGTATTTGGCTCTTAGCGGCAGCATCAGTCCGGCAAAGGTTGGCCCGTCGTTTCGAGGCCAAACGGGATCAGGAATAGGCCTACCACAAACGCGATTGCAGTCATGGATACGGGAATGCCGATCGTGTGAAAGTGCGACACGCCTGCGCCGACCAGAAATGTGAAGCCAGCTCCGACGAACCGGCCCACGGATGTCGCGAAGGCGAAGGCGCTGCCGCGGCAGCGCGTGGGGTACTGCTCCGGCAGCCAGAGCGTGTAAACCGCGAAGTTCGCGCCGCCGAGGCCCAGGAAGAACAGCCCGATGAAAAACCATTTGAGCGCGTCCTGTGGCAAATAGAACGCATGCCCGAAGCTGTACGCGATCGAAGCGGCCATCATAACGAAATAGGCGGCGAGCGATTTGCGACGGCCGATGCGTTCGGCGACCCACGCGAGCGGCAGGCAGCCGAGAATTGTGCCCAGAGAGATCACCATCGTCGCGTAGGTGCCGAGCCGCGGGCCGAGCGCTGGCGGCAGATGCTGACGGCCGACGATCTCGGTGACCGCGGTCGGCACGTAGACGGTGCCCGCCCACAACCCGATGATCGAAATCAGCACGTACACTGAATTCAAAAGCGTCCGCCGCAGGAATTCCGGCTGAAATATCGTCGAAAACGGGCTTGAGACTCGCTTCACGTGCGCCTTCCAGCGTTCCGATTCGTGCACGCCGTAGAGAATGAAGCCGACCAGCAGCGCGGGCGCTCCACCGAGCATGAACATCGGGCGCCAGCCGTGCGTCTCGCCGACGAAATGGTTCGCCAGCGCTGCGAGAAAAAACCCGAAATAGTAGCCGGTGTGCATCAGCGCCGCGCCCACTTTGCGGCGCGATTCGGGCCATTCTTCGGCAACGAACGTGCCGCCCATCGCCCATTCGCCGCCGATCCCGACACCCGCCAACAGGCGACAGGCCGCGACTTCCCAAACGTTTTGCCCGAAGCCAGCCAAAAATGTGAAAAGCGAGTAGCACAGTATTGTAAGCATGAGTGTGCGGACGCGGCCGAACTTGTCCGCAATCGGCCCCCACACGAGCGCCATTCCCCATCCGACGAGAAACAGTGCGAACAGCAGCCCGCCGTAGAAGCCGACGTTGCCCGCGGTCGGCGCGATGCCCGATTTCGGCAAGAGTTCGCGCAGCGCCGGGACGAGCACGAGCGCGTAGATGAACGAGTCCATGCCGTCGAGCGCCCATCCGCCCCACGAGGCCCAGAAGCCGCGGATTTGGTTGGGCGTGAGGCGAACCTTTGTTGTCGATGGTGGTGATGACATGGTGGCCGTTGTGGGGCGACGAATTGTACGAATGGCGCGAAACCGTTGCAAGCCAATCCGCGACTCGTCGAAACGGGGAGTCAGGTTGATGATATCGTCGGAGCCTAGGAAGAATCGAGTGGACGTTCAGGAGCGCGGCGGGAGCGTCGTGATTGCGGTGCGGGTAACACCGCGCGCGAGCCGCAATGCGATTGAGGGCGAACACCAAGGCGCGCTCAAGGTGCGGCTCACCGCGCCTCCGGTGGACAATCGCGCGAACGATGCGCTGCGACGACTGCTCGCCGAGCGTTTGAACGTGCCGATATCGGCTGTTAGAATCGTCGCCGGAGAAAAGAGCAGAACGAAGCGCGTGGAGATTGTGGGCGCGACACGCGTGCAAGTCATCTCACTTTTGGCCGAAGAGTAGCGAACCAAGACCGTCAGCATGCCGGACATCAAATCTATTCAAGCAGAATTGCGAGCCAGCAAAATCGACGGCTGGCTTTTCTACGACCACCATCACCGCGACCCGATCGCCAACCACATTCTCGGCCTCGGCGAAAACGGCATGGCCACGCGCCGGTGGTTCTATTTCATTCCGTCGCGCGGCGAGCCGCGGAAGCTCGTGCACCGTATTGAAGCGGGCATGCTTGATTCGCTCGGCGGCCGCAAACACGTCTATTCCGGCTGGGAGGAACTGCACAAGGGCTTGGCAAAGCTACTTTCGGGCAGCCGCAAGATCGCGATGCAGTATTCACCGCAGAACAATATTCCGTACATCGGGCTGGTCGACGCGGGGACTGTCGAGCTGGTGCAAAAGCTGAAGAAGAAAGTTGTCACGTCGGCGGATCTTGTGCAGAAGTTCGAGGCGGCGTGGACGTCGGAGCAGCTGGTCTCTCATCTCGAGGCCGGGAAAATCATCGACAGGATCAGGCAGGCGGCGTTTGAGCGTGCGGCATCGCGCGTCCGCGAGAGCCAGCCGATCACGGAATTCGAGCTACAGCAGTGGATCCTCGAACAGTTTCGCGCGAACGGTCTAAAGACCGCGGAGCCGCCGATCGCTGCCGTGCAACCGAACAGCGGAAACCCGCATTACGAGCCGACCGCACGCGCGTCGCGTCCGATTCGTGCGGGAGATCTGCTGCTGCTCGACATCTGGGCGAAATTGGACCGCCCCGGCAGCGTCTACTACGACATCACGTGGGTCGGTTATCTTGGGAATCGCGTGCCGGACGCGTACGCGAAAATTTTCCGCATCGTGCGCGACGCGCGGGACCGCGCGGTGGAAGTCGTCAGCGATTCCGTCACGCGCGGGCGCCCGATTCACGGCTGGGAAGTCGACAATGCCGCGCGCGAAGTGATTCGCAAGGCTGGCTACGCGAAATATTTCGTCCATCGCACGGGCCACAGCATCGGCCAGGAAGTCCATGGCAACGGCGCCAACATGGACGGACTTGAGACACGCGACGACCGCAAAATCATCCCGCACACCTGTTTTTCGATCGAGCCGGGAATTTATCTGGCCGAGTTCGGCATTCGCAGCGAAGTGAACGTCTACGTCGGCGAGCGCGATGCGCGCGTGACGGGCGGAATCCAACAGGAAATCCTGCCGCTGCTCGCCTGACCGATGGCGACCGAAGCTCCTTTGACCGACGCGCACACAAAGCCAAACCCTGCCGGACCCGCGATCGTAGCGGTCGCCGCGTGGATCGTGCCGGGTTTGGGGCATCTGCTATTGCGACGATGGGGACGTGCGCTCGGATTCTTCCTCGCCACGGCAGGGCTTGCGCTTGGGGGCTACGGGTTACGCGGCGAGGTTTTTTCGCCACGATCGAGCGATCCCTTCGGCGCGCTCGGATTCATCGCAGATGTCGGCTCGGGAGTCTTCTACTTTCTATCTCATCTTTTTGAGACCGCGGGGCCGGAGCTCTCGCGCGCGTCGGGCGACTACGGCACCCGCCTCCTTGCTGCGTCAGGAATCGTGAATCTGCTGGGCGTGATCGACGCGTTCGGAATCGCGCGCGGGCGGAGAGGCTAAGATCTGGCCATGCACGTTCATCTGAGCCATTTCGCGACAATGGCGATTTTTGCGCTGCTGGTGTCGGTGGCCTTCGCGTGCGTGGGACGCCACACCCTCGCTACGCGAATCAAATATGCACTTCTGTCGTTTCTGCTGTTTCTTGCGATCGGTATCGGGGTCGCCTGGCTGATGTACCCACTTTCGCGCTGAGGACGCCGCCAAAAAATAGGGGCGAGTCGGAGACTCGCCCCCTCCCCCCAACAGTTCAACGGTTTCTTGGATCGACGTCTACGCGAGATCCTCCGATCGAACCGGCAGCTTGCGAATTCGCTTGCCGGTCGCTGCGAAGATCGCGTTGCAGACCGCCGGTGCAACGGGCGGAACTGCAGGCTCGCCCATCCCGCGCGGCACTTCCTTGCTCGGGACGATGTAGACCTCCATCTTCGGGCACTCGTTCATGCGCAGCGGTTCGTTCGTGTCGAAGTTCGCCTGCACGACGCGGCCCTTGTCGATGGTGATCTCACCCTTGAGGGTCTGCGTGAGGCCAAAAACCATCGCGCCCATGGCCTGCTGCTCGATGATGCTGGGATTGACCACTTGCCCGCAATCCAGCGCGCAGACTATGCGGTGAACTCTTACGCTGTTGTCCTTGTTGATGGAGATTTCCGCGACTTCGGCAACGAAAGTATCGAAGGCTTCAAGCACCGCAATGCCCCGATAAACGCCCCTCGGGAGCGGCTTGCCCCATCCCGCCTTTTCGGCGGCCATGTTTAGCACTCCCAGATGCCGCGGTTTTTTCGAAAGCAGGTCCCGCCGGAACTCGTACGGGTCCTTCTTCGCCGCCGCCGCGAGCTCGTCAACGAAACTTTCGCTGAAGAACCCGTTTTGCGACGCCCCGACCGATCGCCAAAAGCCCATCGGGATTGGCCCGGGAGTGAGCTGGTAGTCGACGAGGATGTTCGGAATGTCGTAGGCGATATCCTGCACACCCTCGACGCTGCTTGAGTCCATCCCGTTCTTAATCGAGCCGGGGAAGAACCAGTTCATGATCGAGTCGCAAGCCACGCGCGCCGTAAACGCGGTGGGTTTGCCGCTGGCGTCGAGACCTGCGGCCATCTTGATGTACGACGCGGGACGATAGTAGTCGTGCTGCATATCGTCTTCGCGCTTCCACGTGACCTGTACGGGAGCCTTCATCGATTTCGAAAGCTGGCAGGCCTCGATGACAAAGTCCGACCATCCACGGCGGCCGAATCCTCCGCCGAGATAGGTGGTGTGGACAAACGATTTGTCAGGGGTCACTCCAGCGATCCCCGCCGCAATTTGCTGCGACGGCGTCTGGAACTGCGTGGGCGCCCAAATGTCGACGCGATCGGCTTGCACGTCCGCGACGCAGTTCATCGGCTCCATCGTTGCGTGAGCCTGATACGGAGCGCGGTAAACGGCTTCAACCTTTTGAGATGCGCTCGACAACGCTGAAGCTGCGTCGCCTTCCTTGCGAGCGACAACGCCCTCTTTCTGAGAGCGCTCTTCGAATTCTCTGAAGATGCTGGCATTACTCGCGTTGGCGTTCGGACCCTCGTCCCACTTGATATCCAGTGCCTTGCGCGCCTGAAACGCGGTCCAAGTATTGTCCGCCACGACGGCAACGCCCGTCACGACCGGCGGCTGGCCCGTCATGATCGGCACAACGTCTTTCACGCCCGGGATCGCCTTCGCTTTTGTGCCATCGAAGCTCACGACGCTGCCGCCGAAGACCGGGCAATGCTCGACCGAGGCGTGAAGCATCCCTGGCCGCCGAGCGTCGATGCCGAACGTCGCTTTGCCGCACACCTTGTCCGGCGTGTCGAGCCGCTTGGTCGGCTTGCCGACGATCTTGAATTGGCTCGGATCCTTGAGCTTCACGTCCGTTGGCGGAGTCAACTTGCCTGCCGCTTCAGCAACGCTGCCGTAGGTCGCGCGGCGTTTCGTAGCCGTGTGAACAACGGCCCCATTTTCCCCACGGCACTCCGACGCATCGACGCCCCATTTCTGCGCCGCCGCGGCAATGAGCATTTCGCGCGCCGTCGCTCCGGCTTGCCGCATCGGCACCCAGCCCGAATGGACGCTCTGGCTGCCGCCGGTTCCCTGCATGCCGAACGCGGGATCGAAGTACGCTTTGTCGGCCGGCGCAAATTCCCAGTGGATTCTCTTCCAGTCGCATTCGAGCTCTTCGGCTGCAAGCATTGAAAGCGACGTCACGACGCCCTGCCCCATTTCCGACTTGCTGATCAAAATGGTGACTTTGTCTTCCGGGCTCACGTGAATAAATGCATTCAGAACTGCGGGTTCGGTTCCGGCGGCCAGTACTTCCCTGCGCCCAGGCAGATAGAAACCAACGATCAGACCAGTGGCGCCCGCTAGGCTGGTCTTCAGGAAGTTGCGGCGATCGATCGATGTTGTCACGGCGCTCATTCCGCACCTCCTGCCAGAACATCCGCTCGCTCCATCGCGGATTCAGTCTCGCCGCCTGTGTCGGAGCTGGCTGACTTGCTTCCGCCAGCCTGCAGCTTCGCAGCGACTCGAATTGCTTTGCGGATCTGGTTGTAGGTGCCGCAGCGGCAGATGTTGCCGCTCATCGCATCGTCGATTTGCGCGTCGGTTGGGTTCGGCGTCTTGGCGAGAAAAGCGGCAGCCGACATGATCTGGCCCGACTGGCAGTAACCACACTGGGGAACGTCGATTTCCATCCACGCTTTCTGAACGGGATGGCTGTTATCCGCGGAAAGGCCTTCGATGGTGGTTACCTTCTTCCCAGCGAGGCTCGAGACCGGCGTGATGCACGACCGCGTCGCCTCGCCGTTGATGTGGACCGTACAGGCGCCACAAAGCGCCATGCCACATCCGAATTTGGTGCCCGTCATATTCAAGGTGTCGCGCAGAGCCCAGAGCAATGGCATGTCGGGATTGACATCCAACGTCGTGGGCTTGCCGTTCAACGTAAAATGAATCGCCACGAGAATCCTCCCTCAGAATTTTTGGGGATACAATCGCACACAACCGCCTGCATTCTAACTCTTTCTACAAACGGAAACTATGCGAAGTGACCGGCCATCCAACGCCGGAGTCGCACAAGAATGACGAATTGATTCGCTGCGAGCCGCTAGAACCGGGAATTTGTTTCCGCGTTTGACAGTTTTTTCGCCGCGATGCTAGAGTCGATTGGAAGGCCGAGGTAGCTCAGTTGGTAGAGCAGCCGATTCGTAATCGGCAGGTCCCCGGTTCAAGTCCGGGCCTCGGCTCCACTTTCCGTCGGTTCCCCAAATGGCGACCAAGAAAAATGCAAATTCGCCTACAGGCAGCGGTCGGCAGATGCTGCGACATACCGTCGCGACGCTCGCCTATCGGGGCGGCAAGGCTCTTCGCGGCGCGCCTCCCGGATTTTCCGATTTTTGCGTCGGCGATTCGACGCGCACGCCCGGCCAGATCCTCGCTCACATCGGTGATCTGCTCGATTGGGGCTTGTCACTCGCAAAAGGCAAGCAGACGTGGCACAACTCGAATCCGCGATCGTGGGAGGAAGATTCGGAACGCTTTTTCAAAGCGCTCGAGGCTTTCGACAACCAACTGGCATCGAAAACGCTTCTCGGGTGCGCCGCGGAGAAGCTTTTTCAAGGCCCCGTCGCCGACGCCCTAACGCACATCGGCCAGATCGCCATGCTGCGCAGGCTGGCAAGCGCTCCCGTGCGCGCCGAGAATTATTTCCGGGCGGAGATTAAAGCCGGCCGCGTCAGTTCTAGGCAAGCCGCACCGAAGCAGGAATTCGACTAAATTGCAGTTGCCGAATAGACCGCACGCCGTCGCAAATCGGCTTACAAGCCTCTAATGAAGGCCGTGCAGGCCCCCAAATTGCACGTCATCGGAATCAGGGTCGATGAATGTCTGCTCACGCCAATGCCAGCGGCGGCACAGCACTGATAGCCGGCGAGCTAGCGTTCGAAAAGAAAATCAGCGAACTCGAAGGGCGCATCCGCGAATTGGAAGTCCGCCGCTCCGGACCGCCCGATGCTGAATGGCGACCGCTTGCGAGAACCATTGACGCAATTCTGCGCCAGCTGACGCATCGCGTCTTGAAACTCGAAAAGTCCCAGTTACAGCTCAGGAATCTCGTCCTTGCGCAGAACCCTGCCGAGGACGCCGGCCATCTCATCCAGATCGATCAGGCCCTCCGCGCCGCGCATATCCAGCTTGCTGCTCTCAAAAACAGGCTGTGCGATTACGAAGTTGCCGTGCGGACCATAAAAAACCTGAGCGGCCAAGTCGGAGCCACGATTCACGAGCGGCATCAGCCCAAGAGCGCGCCCGGGCCGAGATTCGTTCCCCTCAAAGCCAAGGGCTGCACCGAAGAGGACATGAATTCCGACTGGGCGGCGTTCTGGGCCGGCGAACTCCGTGAGTCGCCGAAATACAAACGCAAGCTGTGGGAGCTTTGTTACGTCTCGCAAGTTCTGTACAACGAAGGGATGCTTCAACAAGGGAAAATGGGGCTCGGCTTTGCCTGCGGCTCCGAACCGCTTCCGAGCCTTTTCGCGAAATACGGAGTTCGTGTGCTGGCTACCGACCTATCGCCCGACCGCGCCGAGGCCAGAGCGTGGATGAATTCCGGACAGCACGTCGCCGGCTTTGAAAATGTTCGCCGTCCCAAAATCTGCCCTGACGCGTCTCGCCTCGCGATGATCCGCGGCGCATATCTCGACATGAATGCGATTCCCGCCGAGCTCGATGGGCAGTTCGACTTTTGCTGGTCCGTTTGCTCGCTCGAGCATCTCGGGAGCATAGCCAATGGACTAAAGTTCATCGCGAACTCGCTTCGTACTCTGAAACCCGGGGGCGTTTCTGTCCACACCGCGGAATTCAATCTGAATGAGGGCAAGACAATTACGGCAGGTCCTACTGTTCTGTTTCAAAGGCACCACTTCGAACAATTGGCCGAACGCCTTCGCGCCGCCGGCTTCCACGTTTACGATTTCGATTTCGATGCAGGGCGCGGAATCGTCGACGGCCTGATCGATCTGCCGCCCTACGATGACGCTTCACCTCTTGCCATCAAATACGCGCATTTGAAGCTGAGCCTCTCCGGCTTCGTCTGCACGTCGTTTAGCTTCGTTGTGAAGAAGCTGGGATGAGAGTCTGGCTGGCTTGATCTCGGGAAATCGAGCAGAAAGAAAAGTGGCCGGGGGCTAGGCTGAGGGACCCGAGCCGCCCGGCCTTTTCTCACCCATCTCCGCAGGGTCTGGGTAAGAACTCGTTACGCGGCGCTTTCGCCGTTACGCATGAACTCGTAGCGCTCGATCGCTGCCGCCACACCTACATCGCCCGAGCCTTCGGGGCTGCTGCGCAGCACGCGCCCCAGGCAGCGAACGCGCACGGGCCCTGCTTGGGTCAGTTCGTGCGGCAGCGTCATCACGATTTCGACGGGTGCACCGCTCTTCAGTCCCTTTGGCAGGTGGAAGTACAGCCCTCGCGAGCTGACTTCTCGTGACTCGGTCGCGGCTTCGCCGACTACGTTTTCGTCGGTCCAGCGGACCGTCAGCGGCAAGCGCATCAGGAAGCGCCGCGATATACGTCGCTCTTTCAATGACACCGGAAAACTCCTCTAGATTTCCCGATCAGATTAGAAGCGCGCGCTCGCCAAACCAATAGAGCGACGGAGCCAATTCTGCGGCGCAAATTTGGTACAAGCGTACTAGGCCGCTTTTGTCTAAGCCTTTTCCGTTGAACCGTTTACGAGGAGACTGGAGGGGAAAGTACTGCCAGATTGGTCAAAAACGCAAGCGGTGTCGGGTATTAAGCCTGATCAATTAGACGGTGGTGAATCGCGTAGAGGGCAAGTTCGAGCCGATCGGAAACGCCGAGTTTGTCGAAGATATTGTGCAGGTGGTTCTTGACGGTCTGTTCGCTGATGAACAGCTTTTCGCCGATTTCGCGGTTTCGGAAGCCCTGGGCCACAAGCTGTACGATCTCCTTCTCGCGATCGCTCAGGAGCGGCTTTTCGCGGCGCTGTCCGGATTCAGACGACTTCTTGAAGGCATCGATTACCTCGGCCGTCATCCGGTTGTCCAGCCAGATTTCACCCTCCGAAACCTTCCGGATACTCTTTAGCAGCAAATCGCTCGCCGACTGCTTCAAAACCACGCCCCGCGCGCCGAGGCGCATCGCGCGGACTACGTCCCGATCATCCTCTGCCGCGGTCAGAACGATGACGCGCGTTTGCGTCGTGTCAAAGTTGACCTCTTCGAGCACGCCAAGCCCGTCTTTTTCCGGCATACGCAGGTCTAGAAGCAGGATATCGGGCTTGAGCTTGCCCAGCATCTTGGTGCATTCAACGCCATTCGAGGCTTCTCCGACGATCTGTACGTCGTCGGCGCCCTCTAGCAGCTTCCGGAGGCCGTCGCGAAAGATCGCGTGGTCGTCCGCAACCAGGATTCGAATGGCCTGTTTCGATTTGCTCATTTCAATTCAAAGGGATTTCGACCGTGAGGCGCGCGCCGTGCCCGGGATTCGATTCGACGGTCAGAGTGCCACCCACGCCCCGCGTCCGTTCCTTGATCGAGATCGGCCCAAGACGCAGGCGATCCAACTCCTCGCTCGTATATCGCCCGGAGAAGCTGAAGCCCCGGCCGTTGTCGTCCACGACGAGAGAGACTTTGGTCTCGTCTTGTTCTAGTTTTACCACGACGTGACTCGCGTCCGCATGCTTTTTTATGTTGTGTAGTGACTCACGATATATCTGGAAAAGTTCGCGGCAAATGCGGTCCGGAATGCGCAAATCACGGTCTTTTATGAATAAATCGACGGCCAATCCGTGTTCCGTGCGGAAACGCTCCGCGAATCCCATCATCAATTCGCGCATATCCGCGCTTTCGACGCGCAACGGCCGGAGATCCGTCACCATCCGCCGCAACTCCTCGCTTTCCTGCTGCACGGTTCTTTGCAACCCCGCGAGCTCGGCGGAGGCCTGTTCCGGCGTTTGCGGAACTTTTTTTCGGAGCACGTCCAGCTGAATCTTCAGGCTAAGCAGCGTCTGGAGAATCCCGTCGTGCAAGTCCCGAGAAATCCGGCTGCGCTCCGCCTCTACCGCGCGCGCTCGCAAGCTGCGCATCAAAAAAATGTTCTCCAGCGGCGGTCCCACGTGCCGAACGAGCTGTTCGAACCACCGCAAGTCGCTAGCGGAGAACCGGCCTTTCTCCGGCGCGGGATTGAAGAGCAGAACGCGTCCCGCTGGCCGACCGCCGGATTCGATCGTTACGGCCAGCAGCGATTTCGCTCCAAACTCCTCGCGGGTCGATTCCGGCGGTGCGGGAATCATCCTGAATGGCTCCCCTGATCTGCGGTCCCAACCGAAGCCGGAGCCTTTGCTTCCGTTCCTGAATTCCCACGCCATGGAGGTTTCAAGCGAGTCGAGCAGGAACGTGTCGGCACGCGAAAGCGCAAGTGTCTCGGGACCGCGGGGGTCACGGTCGCTGGGCTTCACTTTCCAGACGAACAGCCGCTCCAGCTCGTCGTCTTGAAACGCCAGGCACGCTTGCTCGCATCCAAAGGCCACTGCAATTTCGCCGAGCGCCTGGCGAATGGATTCCGTCAGGCCATGATCGAACTGTAACAGGCTCGTGATCCTTTCCAGAAACTGTTGCCGCGCGAGATGTTCCCGCTCGCGGGCTCCGAGGAATCCCATTCCGAGCCCGGAAACAAGCGTTCCCGATCCGATCGCGATCCATCGCCACACGCTTTGCCACGCAACCGGCCCCTCGGCGGCCACGCGAATGACGATTCCGGCGGTCGCAATGCCGACCCAAGCGAACATCGCGCGCGGGTTTCCCCTCGTTGCTACGGCGAAGACCGTGAATGGAAAGAGAAACCAGAACGCCGGCACCGATGGCGTTAAATAGACCAGGACGATCACCACAAGAATGTCCAGCACCAGCGGGATTCGCAGCCGTACGTTACCCGTGAAGCGTTCGACGAGCGCGGCGACCAGCGCCAAAACCAAATACGCAGTCAGAAACGCCAGAGATGAGCGCCGCATCGGCGCGCCCGGCGCTTCCACTAACGCCACAAGCGATAGCGCCGCAATCACGGCGCGAGCCAGCGTGACTTGGCGTTCCAGATAGAGCCGTTCGGTGTTTTCCAGAGGCATCGTGGCGGGTGACTTTCCTTAAAAGTCTAGCAAGCCCGCCAGACCGCGCAATTCAGGCGGTCCGCGCTGTAGTCTTTTGGTAATTGCCGGGCCGGTAGCATCAAAGTCCACACGATCGTTTTCACAAGTGGGGTTGACAACGGGTGCATAATCGTTTGCAAGAACAAGTCGAGGGGGAAGACCGGGGCTTGTCAGAGCGATACACGCGGAGAGAAGTAGGGCGCATCCTGGGAGTAGAACCGAGCCGTCTTCGTTACTGGGAGCGGCTGAGGCTGGTCCGTCCTCGATCCCGCTGGGGTGAACGTTTCTACAGTTTCGGCGATCTCGTCGCGCTCCGCACGCTTCAGCGGCTCACGAACAATCGAATCCCCGCGCGCCGCGTTCGCCGCGCCGTCAGTCTTCTCGAGAAGCAGTTCGGCGGCTCTGCGGCGGCTCTGCAGGAGCTGCGGTTTTTCGAACAGGGTCGCGATGTCCTCATAATACCCCCCGGCGCCGACCGCCCCTTTAATCCGCTAAAGCGGCAGTGGGCGTTTGCGTTCGATTCCAGTGCGGCGTCAGCGAAAGTCCACGCGCTGACCGGCCCGACCGCCGAAGAATGTTTCCGCAAGGCGCTCGACTGCGAGATGCACTCCGAGCTTTTGCCTCAGGCTGTCGAAAGCTACCGGCAGGCTCTTGCGCTCGCGCCTGAATGGATTGACGCGCACATCAATCTCGGCGTCGCACTTTATCAGCTGGGCCGGGTCGAGGAAGCGCGCGCGCAATTCGCCGCCGCCGTGGACCTCGACCCTCTAAGCGGTATCTCGCGTTACAACCTCGGCTGCGTGCTCGAAGAACAGGGACAGATCGACGAAGCCATCGGGCATCTTCGCCGCGCCGCGCGTGCCATGCCCGCGCACGCCGACGTCCATTTCAATCTCGCGCTCGCGTACGAAAAGCGCGGCGAGCGCCGCCTCGCTCGCATGGAGTGGATCACCTACTTGCGCCGCGCGCCCAGCGGCCCGTGGGCGGATCAGGCGCGCGCTCATCTAAAGCAGCTATCGCTTCGCCGCAAGCGCTCCGCGCCGATTCCCTTCCCTCAGCGTCCGTAGCTCGCCGCCGCTGCGGCGTGCTATCATTTTCTCCAGTGGTGAGCGTAGCTCAGCCGGTAGAGCATCGGTCTGTGGAACCGAGGGTCGTGGGTTCAAATCCCATCGCTCACCCCAACTAACTTACGAGATCCACCCCCAGTCGGTTTCCGGTTGGGGTCCACTCGGATCCGAACCGCTAGTCTTGCCAACTGCATTGCGGCGTCGCTTCCCCCACTGCTTGTCTGTCGAAATCACAAATTGCCTTGTCCATCGGCAGTAAGTCGGGATACTGTCCACCCGTTAAGAATTGTTAGCGGTATCGGAGTTGGCAACAATGGCGGAAATTACGAGAAGACGAGTCGGAGAACTTCAGCGGGGTGTCTTCAAGATTCTCATCGAGCATTTGGAAGGCCTACCCGCGAAGGAAGTGATACAACGCATGCAGGAAGTCGTTCCGCCCACCGATTTTGAAAAGAGCGATTACGCGACGCGGCCCGGCGTTCAGCGTTTTAAGAAGATGATTCGTTTTGCGACGATAGGACCCGTCAAGGCGGGCTGGATGATTAAGGATAAGGGTAAGTGGTATGTCACCGAGGAAGGCAAGAAAGCCTACGCAAGATTCCCGGACCCAAACGATTTTCGAATCGAAAATCATCGGCTGTATCACGAATGGCTTGATAAGCAACCGAAAAACCTGCCGGAATCCGGGCTGGACGCAAAGGACGAAACAGCAGCCATTGAAAGTGTCGCTGAATCAGCTAGCGCCCTCGAAGAAGCAGAAGAAAACGCCTGGTCCGAAATCGAGCGGTTCGTCTCAGGAATGAATCCGTACGACTTGCAGAAATTGGTAGCCGCGCTGCTCCGCGCGATGGGTTACCACGTTTCCTGGATTGCCCCGCCTGGGCCAGACAAGGGCATCGATATTCTCGCGCATAACGACCCGTTGGGAACTAGCACTCCGCGAATCAAAGTCCAAGTCAAACGTCGCGCCGACAAAATCAGAGTAGATGACCTTCGCTCATTCATGTCGCTGTTGGGTGAACACGATGTCGGCATCTTTATTTCAACTGGGGGGTTTACTCCCGACGCGGAATCGGAAGCTCGGACCAAGGAAACTCGCAAGCTGACTCTACTCGACCTAGAAAAGTTGGTCGATCTGTGGGTAAAGAACTACGAAAAGATTGAAGAATCTGACAAGCGCCTGCTTCCCCTTAAACCCGTCTACTATCTCGCCCCCAGCGAGTGAGCGAGCTATACTTCCGCCATGCCTCGAAGGACTCAAACTACAAGGGAGTCCATCACCCCCACGCTGACACCGCACCGCGCGCTTGAACTGCTTCGCCAACAACTCGCACAAGCCGATCACGTTCAGAAGCTTCGGTACGACGATGCCGAAGTGACAAAATGGGAGCTCACGACCCAAAATATCCTTCACGGCGCGTTCGGCAAGCCAGACGGCCAGCCGCACGAGAACACAAAAGCGTTTTTGCACGCTGTTGGGGGTTCACTTCACGTAAACATGAGTGATGGAGAACTTCAGGCCTATTTCGCTGAGCAAACTCGAAACCGCAAAGCGGTTTTGGAATCCGTAATCGAACAACTCGAAATTCTTGCGCCGCCCGCTGCTCAAGTGGCCGAAGGCACATATGAATTCCATCCCGCCATTGCTCAGGTTAGCGGGCAGCTATTTCGAGACGGACACTACAAACAGGCGGCCTTGGAAGCCTACATTCGGGTGATTGACGAGGCTAAGGCAAGATCGGGATTGGCGCTGGACGGTGACTCACTCGTGAACCGCGCGTTCGGATGCGAGAACCAAACGCCCGTAATCCAGTTCAATGGCCTTCAGACTGACGCGGAGCGGGACGAGCAGAAAGGGATTATGTTCCTGTTCAAGGGCACTGTAGGACTGCGAAACTCGAAGGCCCACAGCAATCGTCTGTTCAATGATCCCCGACGCGCCCACGAGTACCTGGCCCTCGCAAGCCTTCTGATGCGCCTGTTGGAAATTGCAACGGTCAATCGCCCGTAAACGGTTTCCCGTCTCTTACGAAGCAAAGTGGGCCAAGACTTTGCCGATGGCTTTCCTTCTGAAGAACCGATCCAGTTTGTCGTTCCATCGAAGTTTTTTCCCCTGTCTATTACAACGCGGAAGTTCGTGGTATAGAGATCGAAACTCCGCGAGAAGCGCCTTCTCTAGATAACGCCATGATTTCAAACCAGGGGTAGCGCCACACGATACGACGTATGCATCCATGTTCCGAAAGCCGCGGGTCTCCAATACCTCGCCGGCGCGGTGCGCAATACTGCTTGCGATTCGTTTGGCTCCTTTACTCGTCGTTCCGATGTATACGACTCGAGACTTGCCGTCGCGATACTTGATGGGGCGAGGTCCGACCAAAAGATAGACGATCTTGTTTTTCTTGATGATGCGTCTGTGGACTGTCATCGCAGGCTTGGCACTCAAATGTACTTTCATATGCGGCCAGTCGCTCCTAGAGAAATATGGTATTCCATCCCAACATAATTGACCTTCTGAGTGCCTAGTTTCTAACGTGAAATAACTTCATCTGTTAACCCAAGCTCTGTGGCAGACTTCGGCCCATGCGGATGACTTCGCGAACAATATGGGCACAATTTTCCGTCGCGTGCGCTCTGGCTGGAGCGGTACTGCTCATGGTCATGCCATGGCATCCCCCAGTCGGAGTTTATATTGCCATCCTCGCCCTACTAGGGGTATGCGTGCCCTTGATACGCGGGGAACTCATGTCTCGCGTAGAGAAGGCAATATGGACAGCTATGATGCTTGTCCTCGTTCTACTGGAAATCACTTCTATCTACAAAGAGCAAAGAGAGCATGATGCGGAACAAGCGGAAGCACGCGCATTACAGTTGCAAGGGTTTCAGAACATCGCCAACGGTGTAAATACGACGATCAACGAAAGCCAACAACAGTTCGCCGCCACGATGTCCAACATTCAAAAAGCCATGAATATCGAAACCGGCGGCAACAGTTATTGCTACATAGATTTGGGGAACGTGGGAGACGCAGGGGGCATTATTACGGCGGTTCAACAAGGTGAATTCCCACTGCATGATACCGACGTGCGAATTGTTGACGTGGACAAATGGAACAAACTACCTCAGCCCTTGAACATGGAAGAAATAGGTTCTGCAGAGACCGATCTCAAGATCGGAGAACTTTCGCCCACCTCGGCGAAGATGCTCGGCAACTATAGATTCACATCTGGTGAAAGCCACTCCTTCAACATCTTTTTCTCTGCAACTAACGGATTCTGGACTGAATTCTTGAGAGTTCGGCGTGTAGATGGGAAATGGCTTCAAGCGATCAAGGTATTTCGGCCCGAGAATCTCGGCAATGGCAGAACGAAAAACATACAGCTATTGGTGAAAGTCGATCCGAAATTTCCCCGAACGAAAGGCAAGGTAGATTGGGGGCAATAGAAATGTGTGGCTGGTTCCAACTATTGCGCTCTCAGGTCCTGACATTCGAAGCTGAGCACTATGTAGAAGGATATTTCCTGATCGAGCTAATCGAGACTTAATACTTAGTAGGGGTCCGACTAGGGTCCAAAATAACCAGTTTCCCAGCTGAAAACTGGCTCTGCGATGGGATAAGGGCCACAGATTCAGCGAAACTTAGCAGTTGATTCAATGATTCAAATCCCATCGCTCACCCCAATTTGTCCTCCCACACGAGGCCGCGCCAGATTCTACTGCCGGTCGCAATCGGCGCGGCTGTCTGGGCCCCGTCGAATTCCACTCCAACACCGTAGTCTTACTGACTCCACAGCTCCAGAAACCTTTCAGCCGTTTGGGGCGCGAAACCCGAGTAGTGATTGTTCACGTAGACGAAAATCGTGACGCCCCGAATCTTGATCGGGCGCAGATAATCGACCCAGGTCTTCAAGTCGCGGTTGCGATCGACGACGATTTTGTCCCAGGTCTTCGTGATCTCCTCGATGCCCTTGCGGTCGCCAAGCAGCCGCACGTAGGCGAAGTCTGCGGTTATCAAATCGAGCCGTTCCGTGAATTCCCACGGCCTCGGCACCCAGCTTTGATCGATCAGAGCCATCGCAACGCCGCGCTCGCGGAGCGCGTCCACAAATCGCGCATCGATCCAATTCTTGTTGCGAATCTCGAGAGCGAATTTGTAGCCGCGCGGCAGTTTCGCCAAGAACGGCTTCAAGCGCGCCAGAAATTCCGCCTGCGACTTGAATATCGACCGATTGAAATAGCCGAATTGAAAAACAATCGGGCCCAGTTTCTCTTTCAGCGCGCTGGCAGTATCAAGAAAGTGTGCGAAATCGGAATCGCAATCGACCAGAACCTTTTCGTGCGTAATTTGCTGCGGGACTTTGAGCGCAAACAGAAAGTTGCTCGGCGTCTTCGCGTACCATCCTTTCACCGTCGAAAGCGCGGGCGTGCGATAAAAGGTCGAATCGACTTCTACCGTGTCGAATTTCGTCGCGTAGTAGGTGAGATAATCGGCGGCCTTCATCCCAGCAGGATAGAAAGCAGTTTCCCACCCCGCCGCCGTGAAAGCGCTTGTGCCCACGCGAATCATCTCCGACATGGTCCGACATTCTAGCTCAGCGTGAGCAGGTCGCGCGCTTGTCCGACGGCGCCCGATCGAAGCGCGCGGCACGCGGCAGTTCTCCCAGTAGCGTTGGCGAGTGAAACATGGTATCTATGCCGCAAGCGATGATGCCCCGCGTCTTCGGACGTCTCCTACTTGGACTGGCTCTCGCATGGGGCGTCCCCGCACATGCGCAGGAGACTCCCGCTGCGTCGCAGCAGCCCGCACCTCCTACCGCGCCGATTCCCGAAGTCGTCGTGCCCAATCCGCGCACGCCTTGCGTGCAACCGCCGCCGATTGTGAACTGGCAGGACTATGAAGGCCCCCTCCAAAAGGTCGTCGGCGCAATCGGACGAAGGCTCGACCGCAAATCGGTCCATGCGCCCCACTACAAGCCCGGCGCCGTTATTTGTTCATTGACGCTGAGTGGGAAAGTTCTCCTTTTCGCGGACGACTTGTACGATCCGATCACGTTTCTGAGCGCCGGCTTCGACTCCGGCATCGATCAGGCGGAGGACAATGAACCCAAATTTGGTCAGGGCGCGCAGGGCTACGGCAAGCGATTCGGCTATAATTACGCGCAACAGGCGTCCTCGGAATTCTTTTCGGACGTCGTGTACTCTACGATTTTCAGGGAAGACCCACGCTACTACCGTCAGATTCACGGCAGCGGAAAGAGTCGCTTCTTCCACGCAGTGGAGCACACCGTTGTGGCCAAAAAAGAGGACGGCACCGACGCGTTCAACTTCTGCGAATGGTTTGGCAAGGCCAGCTCGATAGCTTTGAGCCGCGCCTATGCCACGGGAGCGCGACCCGGCTTTGCTCCGGCCGCTGAAGGGTTCGGAATCGGTCTGGCGCAGGATGCCGGCTGGAATGTTTTGCGCGAATTCTGGCCCGAGATCGCGCACAAATTCAAACTGCCCTTCCGCGACCAACACGAGCCAAAGGGCCCGGAATCAGCTCAAACGCCTACATTTTGAAGCGCCGGCTTCGCTCTAATGGAATGTCGCGAGTGGACTTTTCGGCGCATGTGCGCTCAATTTTTGCTCGCGGCGAGCTCCATCGCGGCATTTCTGCGCCGAAGCGATGTCTCTCTTTGGCCAGGCGCTGCATCCAATAGCTTCCGGACAGGCTCTAGGCTGCCGTCGATCGGACCGACTTCGAGGCCCAGAATTTTCGCCACGAGCGGGTACACATCGATATTTTCGAACGGCGCAACCGTCACACCGCGCGAAATATCCGGTCCTGCTGCGTAGAAAATCGCGCGCATCGACTTCATATTGCGCGGGTCGTAGCCGTGCTCTCCTTTCACATCCGGTTGAACGATCTCGGGCGATTCCGTCGCATGCGCGCGGATCATGTACGGACCTGTCGCGATCACCACGGGATCCCCGATTCTCGGGTTGCTGTTGGAATGCAGATAGGCCGGCACATCCGCTCGCTTGTACACGACGAACTTGTCGCTCGCTCCGCGCAGTTGCTGATACGCACGCGCCGCGGCCTCCTCATCTGGCGCGTAGAGCAACGACCCCACCGTGATGAACCGCGAGATGTCCGCGTAATGGTCTAGGTCGATCCAGTTGCCTTCCACCGACTCCATTCCATGGTCGGAAACGACGATTATATCCACCGGCAGCGGCAGCCCTTTCAACTCGGCTCTAAGCTTACCGATTAATGCATCAACATGGTGGACGGCGTCTGCTGTTTGGGGACTGTCAGGGCCGAATTTGTGGCCGCTGTGATCGGGCTCGTAGTAGTACAGCGTGATGAAATGCGGCCGCTCGGCGGCGGGCAGTTTCAACCACTTGATCACCTGCTCGATGCGCTTCTCGTCGGCAACTGTGTTGTCGTAATGCAGGTAATACGATGGGCGCATTCCGTCAATTTCCGCCTCGGAGCCAGGCCAGAAGTAGCATGCGCTCCGCATGCCCTGCTTCTCAGCCAGCACCCATAGTGGCACGCCGCCGTACCAGCTTCCGTCGGTCACGGTGGCGTCCCGCGAGGCGTACTTCTCTTTTCGCGCCGGATCGTAGAAGTTGTTTTCGATGATGCCGTGATGTTCCGGGTAAAGGCCCGTGACGATCGAGAAGTGGTTTGGAAATGTCACCGACGGAAATGATGGAATCATTCCGTCTGGCGCGCTCGCCCCGCTCTTCGCAATCGCCTCCAGGTTCGGCGCGCCGTATTTCGACGCGTAGTCGTAGCGAACGCCGTCGAGCGAAACTAGAATTACGTAGTGTTTCGTGCGCTGAGCCGGCGCGTTCGGCCCGTGATCGACCGTGATGACCTGCGCCGCAAGCGGCAGCCGCAGCGCGATCAACAGCCACGCCACGACAACCGCTCGACCTAGAGACCTATTCAGCCGGAATCGTCGCCGTGCGCGTCCCGGCTTCGGCCGGTCCGCCGAGAGTCTTGGTCTTGCGCTTGCGCACGATGCCGGCTGGAACGTACTCCGCGAACTCTGGCCGGAAAACGCCCACAGGTTCAAGCTGCCCTTCCTCAGCCAGGGCAAACCGCTGGTCGCTTCTGACGCTTGCCTCAGAACTCGAACCGCGCACCGAACTGCAGTTGCCGTGCGAGGTACAATGTGCTGGAAGTCTGGCTTCGGCTTCCAAACGTCGCCGAGGGCACCAAGCAACCGTTCACGTGCCCGGCGCAAGCGCCTACTCCCGGTCCAGAGTATGCGTACGCGGTCGTATTCTTCGCGCTCACGATCGTGCTGTTAAAGAGATTGAACGCGTCGGCCATGAAGTCGAGGTGGTATTTCTCCGCAAAGGTGAAACCCCGGCCGATTCTGAAGTCCACGTCCGTAAAATCAGGAAGATTGAAGGCATTGCGGCGCAACCATGCGGCTCGGCCCCCAGTGGCGCTGGCGAACGTACTCACGACTCCGCCCGTCATGCCGCCGTCAACGGATCCGGGATAGAGAAACGTCGTGCCGATCATCGCGTTGTAGGGCAACCCAGTCGCCGCCGTGACAATCGTCGAAAGAGTCCACCCATCGGCCAGTTGACGTACGACGGCACTCGAGGCGTCCTTGGCATACATCGGTTGCCAGACAATGGTCCCGACGAATCGGTGCCGCTGGTCGAGATCGGAATACGAGTAATCCCGATGGAGGTTGTACGGGTCGAGCACGCCGTCGGTGCCGAAGAAAGTCCCGTTCGTTCCGGTGGTTTCGCCGTCATCGAGGGCTTTGCTGTACGTGTAGTTGAATAGCAGTTCGACGTCGTGGCTCATCGGTTTGCGCAGGGTCAGCACGAGCCCGTTGTACCAGGAGCTCACCACGCTGTACTGGTTTAAGATGATCCCCGTTCCTGCATCGATACGCGCCGTGTAATACGGCACCGTACTTGTCAGCGCGGTCGCACCTGCGGAATTCAGCACGTCGTAAGTCTTCGACGTGACCGAGGGCGCCACATTCGCGTCGTAGCTCGACGGTATGTGCAGGCCGCGCGTCAGAAGGTATGTGAGGGAAACGCTCATTCTTCCGGGCAACTCCCGCTCGATCGCTACTTCCCCTTCATGTGCCGCCGGGTTCACGAAGTTCGGAGTCATGCCGTGAGCTGCCGCAGAAGACGCCGGCAACGATCCGCCCGGAATACCCACGCTCGGCGTGAGTGCCCCGGCAAAGGGAGCCGCGACCGGCGGTCCGGGCGGCGTGAAGAACACGTTCGGGAAGGTTGGCGCGCAAGCCTTCAAGAGAGGATTGGCCGATGTCGGGCTGCAACCGGAGAACGTCTGCTGGAAGACTCCGTTTTCCACGCGCAGCGCGTAATACGTGCTGTTGGACGATTTGCCATAAAAGATGCCATAGCCGGCGCGCAGCACGGTCTTCCTGTCGATCTGCCACGCGACGCCGAGGCGAGGAGCGATATTATTCGAGTCAATGTTGAGCGTCGAGGTGTACAGAGTTAGCAGCGGCGTAGCCGTATTCGGTTTTGGCGGGGCAGGTACGTGCTGGAGGTCATAGCGCACGCCCAGGTTTAGCGTAAGAGTTGGCTTCAGTTTCCACGCATCCTCGAAATAGAGTCCCAAGTCGTTGTTGTAGAAGTCGTCCTTGCCAACGTGCGTGATCGGGTCATTCACCTGCGTGAACGTTGCGTAATGCTGCGACGTCAACCCATCCCCTACGCTGGCCCCAACCGAATCGTCCAGCCACCGGCAAAATGTTGAGTTCGCTCCGGCCGGGCAGCCGTCGAAAGCGGTCGTGACGTTATAGCTGTAGTTACCGTCACCCTGGAACAGGTTGATCAAAAGTTCGTGGATGAAGTTCAAATCCACTCCCATCTTGAGCGTGTGGCTCCCTGTCAACAGGGAGAAATTGTCGGCGATCTCGTTGCGGTGCTCGTTCGGAAATGCCGGACGGGGCAACGCCGACGTCTCGCCGTAGGATGCTATGTTCAGCAAGGAAACCGAAGGACCCGGCGAATTCGTACTGTCGAACTCGAAGTCCTGTCCCCACTGATATCGGATCTCATTGACCTTGCTGGCGGAAAATGTAGTCGTCCAATTCCCGATCAGGAACCGCTCGTGAGTGTAACCATGCCCGTTCTGCGTCGCTCCGCCGTTGTTCACGGTCGGCGACGTATTGTAACCGTATGGCTCCTCCCAGTTCTGCCAGTTGAACACGGCGCTGAGGTGGTTGGACTGATTCAGCTGATAGTCAACCTTGCCGAGGAACACGTCCTGCTTCAAATTACGGGCGAACGCGCCCAGAAGATCGGTCGTGATAAACGTCTTGGCATTCGCGCAATCTGTGGCCGAAGCAGAAGCCGGACATGTAAAGGCCTCGATCCCCGCCGGCTTGCTCGTAGACGTGTATAGAATCGGATTCACCTTGCGGAATCCATCGTAAGTGCCGAAGAAGAATAGTTTGTCCTTGATGATCGGCCCGCCCACGCTGCCGCCAAACTGGTTCTGCTGGTGAACGGTTTGCGTAAGAATCCCTTGCGATTTGCCTAGCGGATCAAGCGCGTTTAGCGAGGGATAGCGAAGGTTGTAGAAAAGGTCTCCATGAAGTTCGTTCCCTCCCGACTTCGTGACGGCGTTTACCACGCCGCCCGCCGCCTGACCGTACTCCGCGCTGTAGTTGCTGCCCGCAACCTGAAACTCCTTGATCGAATCGGCGCTGTACACGTAAGCAACGATGATTGCGCGGCCTCGAGCTTCGGAAAAGAACGCCTGAGTGTTGTTCGCACCGTCGACCGAGTTCCCATTGTAGAGTCCCGAAATCCCCCGGAAGCTGCTGAGGCCGCTGGTTCCGTCGGTCGTCACAGCCGGAGTTAGCAAGACGAAGTTCTCCCACCTCCGCGCCACCATCGGCAATCCTTCAATCTGGTTCTCGCTCACGACCTGCGATGCTTCGGTTTTCTCGGTCTCGATCAGCGGCGCCTGTTCGGTCACGGTGATCGATGCTTGCTGCGCCTGCACCGGCATTCGGATATCCACCGTCAGTATTTGCCCGACGTGCAGCACGATCCCCCGATTGGCGACCGTTTCAAATCCCGCCTTAGTCACGGTCACTTCGTAGTTTCCTGGCTGAAGGTACGGCGCGACGTATAGGCCTACGCCGTTGGTGGCGTAAGAACTTTGAATTCCTGTATCAGTGTTGTGTACGACGACAGTCGCATCCGTGATGACCGACCCCGTCGGATCCGTGATCGTACCGTTGATCGTACCCGTCGCCGTTTGGGCCGAAGCGCTCGACAGCCCCCAGAGAAGTACAAAGACGGCCAGACTCAGCGCCAGGATTCCGCTCCAGCTTATAGACGCCGTACCATGAGTTCTCACAGACGTTCTCCTTGCTTGGATTGCGGCTTGGCTCCACGCCACGCCGGAGGATGAACCAGGCTTAGTAGCGCGAAAAGTCTAGCAACGCAAATCGCGTTTTTGAATTCACTGCATCATCGTTCTCAGAGTTTGAGGTACTAAACTGCGCTCTCCCTCTTACTCGCACCTATTTCTGGGGACCGGATGGGCTAGCTATATGCCGGAGCCCGATCCCTGTCAAACGGTCCTGTGGAAATCTGCGAATTGACACGGCGATTCTTGCCGTGAACTCGTGAATGGTCGGGAACGCTTCTGTAAACGTTTGGTGAATCAACCCCTCTGTGCGAATCCGCGAAACTTTGGCAAAATTCTTGACGCAATGACTAATTCGACGAATCCTCTTTTCAACTCCAACAGGCTGAAACTCGGCACCTTTTGCTCCAACACAATCGCCAACCTGACGCTCGTCCCCGAGCAGTGGCGCCCCACGTGGGCCAACTGCCTCGCGGCCGCGCGCGCAGCGGATGACGCAGGCCTCGAAGCCGTCGTCCCAATCGCTCGCTGGAAGGGCTATCTCGACGATAAGCCCGACCACCCGTCCCATGAAGTGCTCGACGTCTTCGCCTTCGCCGCGGGCGTCGCGCAGGCGACGCGATATTCAGCCGTGCTTGCCACATCGCACGCCCCGACGATGCATCCCTTACTCGTCGCCAAGCAGTGCGCCACGATCGACGCCATATCCGGCGGCCGCTCCGCCCTCAACATCGTCGGCGGATGGAACCGCCGAGAGTTCGACATGTTCGGCATCGATCTGCTCGAACACGACGAGCGCTACGTCTACCTCGAGGAATGGCTGCAATTGCTTCGCAAACTGTGGACTTGCCCGACGGAATTCGATTACACCTCAAAACATTTTCGGATGAAGAAAGCAATTTCGCGCCCGCAGCCGATCCAGCCCGGCGGCATCCCCATCATGAATGCGGCCCAGTCTCCTGCCGGAATCCGCTTTTCTGCGAAGAATTCGCAGATCGGCCTTCTCGGTCTTCGCGGATACTCTCTCGAGGAGTGGACTCCACAAGTTGCGGCTTACAAGAGAATGGCTCGTAAGGAATTCGGCCGCGAGATTCAGATCTGGAGCAACGCCTCTGCCGTCCTGCGCGACACGACAAAAGAAGCCGAGGATTTTCTGCATTACTACTCGGAAGAATTCGTCGACGCCGAGTGTCTCGATAGCATCATGGAGACGATCCGCGTCGAGAACGACGTCCCGAAGGAATCGCCGCAATTTGCCTTCATGCGCAAGCGCATGGCCGCGGGGGCTGGCTACCCGCTCGTCGGCGATGCGCACAAGATTGCCGAAGACCTGAAGAAAATGTCGGCCGCCGGCGTTGACGGCATCATCATGACCTGGCTCGACTACATCGACGGCGTCAAGCGTTTCGCGCGCGAGGTTCTGCCGCTGCTGGAAGAAGCCGGTCTCCGGAAGCCGTTCGCGAAGCCTGCGTAATTCGCTTCTTCGATTGCGGCAGCGGTGACACCCATCACTGCCGCTTGGGAGCACTCTGAGCAATCATTCAGTCGTGAGATTCTGTTTTCGAAAGGAGGCTGCCATGGGACCCCTCAATGCGAACAAGACCGGACTCGTCCTGGGCGCACTGCTCGGAGGTTGGCACTTTATCTGGGCTATTCTGGTTGCGCTTGGATGGGCGCAGGCAGTCCTCAATTTCGTGCTATGGATGCACTTCATTCAACCGATCTATGTGGTGCGTGCGTTCAACATAGGGACTGCCGCCGTGCTCGTAGCCGTTACAGCGGTTTTCGGATATGTCATTGGTTACGTCTTCGCGACCCTCTGGAATCGGATCCACCGATAGGACGGCGAAAGGTTCTCCTCACGGCGCTACGCCGCGAGCACGTGGTGCTCGCGGTGCCGCCGGAATGCGGATCGCGCGATTCCTCGCAGCACGCTCCCCATGTAGAGGTGAACCCCCAGCGAGACGAGACCCCAGTACCCGTGGAATCTCCGCCGTGATTTCATCCCGAGCGAGTGAATCCGCGTCTCGGAGCGCACTGTCGTTCTGTCGCCCTCGCGCTCGCCGAACCAGAAGTTCGTCAACACTTTCGTGTACGCCGGATCGGCGAACGTCTTGAACTCTTCCACATTCCGCATGTGCCAAATGCCGAAGTCTCGCTTCCAGAACTGCCCGACCAGTGCGCCGGCAATCTCGTGCAATTGCTTCGTCGGAATCGGAAGCGCTCCAAAGGCAGCAGCCGCCTCTTGAAAATTCGCCGCCCGCTCCTTGGGAGCGGCGCCCAAATTTCGCATCCATCCGAGGATGTCCGCGAGCGGCATGTCGGCAAGCTCCGCGGATGCGATGGCGGAATGCACCTCATCGGGGCTTGCGTGAATCGAAATTTCCTGCACCATCCGCTGCTCGTACTCGGGCATCAGCTCGTTCAGAGTCCGGGTCGCCAGCGGAATGGCCGCTGCTCGATACGGGCTTGCGTCTGCGCCCTCGTCGAAATCCTGCGCGAACCGCGCCACCTCTTCCCAGCGCGTTAGCTCAAAATCCTTGCTTGTGTCGGTCGGTCCGCCTTCTTTGCGCGCAATATTTCTCATGATTCGCCGCGTCAGTGGGTTGTACTCCCGATAATTCAGCGCGCCCGGAAAACTCGCGATCCAATCCGGCGTCCAGGAAACGTCATCCAGAAATCTGCGCACCGGTGTGAGCGATTCCAGATACGCTTCGTGCGTGCCCGGCGTCGCCGTCAGGCACGTCGAGAAAAACCCCGCGGACGGCAGCGCCATCAGCTCCGACCGGTTTTCCCTCACATATTCACGCACCGCCTTCGGATATCGGTGCATGTACATCGGCGCGCCGATCAGAACCGCGCTGAAATTCGTGACTTCCGGCGTGCCCGCGGCATGGTCGTGTAAATCCGTCACGTACACGTCCCAGCCGCGGCTCGTAAAGCATTCGCCCAGAAAATGCGCGATCTTCTCCGTCTGCCCGTGCTTCGACGAGAAGTAAATTCCAATGTTCTTTTCCATACGCCTACCCTCAATTAACCGAATACGCTGGGCAGGCTGCCGGCGCTGTGACGCACGTCACGCGTCGTCTGGTGTGAAACAGCTAAGGGCCTACTTCCGCATGAAAAGCGAGGGGTCTTTCAACATCTGTTCGTAGCGCTGTAAATCGACGTTGTTCTCGACACACTCGTACTCGCGAATCCGTGTTCCAGGGCGCAGCATGATCGTCCCGTACCGCGTCCACGGGCCGGTCAGCACGACGGGATCCTCAACCGTGTCCGAATAGACGATCGTATTCAGATCGACCCGCGTGAATCTCTCGACCACGTGCAGTTTTTCGCTGTGAAACGTTCCCACTCCCGAGAGCCACGTTTTGTCGTTGAATCCCGCCACATCGACGACGAGCGTATCGCCTTCCCAGTGCCCCACCGAATCGCCCATGTAACTCGGCTCGAGATCATCCGGGTGCTTCCCGTCGATCGGAATGATTCGGAAAATATGAAAGACCTCGAAAAGCAGCACCACCTGACTCGGCGTCTGCACGATTTGCATCGGGAAAAGGCCCATCAGCGTCGTCCGCGGTGTGCCGGGCGGCTCGCAGCGGACCATCGGCTCGTCGACGCCCCGCATTTTGTACGACTCGAGCACCTTCTTCGCCGCCCATTCCTGATACGGCGGCTTCGGCTGCGGCCAGTTCACCGCATATTTCGTGATCGGACCGCTTTGCCCGAGCGGCCCCTCGCCGTTGTTGGTGTCCTCCCATGTCCCGATGCGATTGCTTCCGCCCTGCCACACGCCGGTCAAATCGGGATGGCCGTCGGGCATGCGCGGCACATCAGGCCCCGCCTTCGGATGCAGCACCAGCGGATTCGGCGTTGGCGGAGTCTGCGAAGGTTGGCTCGACGCAGGCGCGCTCTGCTGCGCCGTCGCGCCCGCCGCCAACGCGAGCACCATCAGCGTAATCCCGAACAGCATGACGATTTTTCGCTTCATGCTCTGTCTCTATTAGCTCTAATTCGATGGCACTTCGACCGGCGGTGCCGCGCCACCATCGCCTGTGCCGGGCGCGGGCCCGAAGTACAGTTTCTTCCCATCCGCACACGTCACCTGCCGCGCGTGACCCCACGCTCCGCCGTCGCGCGCCTGCCAACCGGTAATCGTGATCGTGTCCCCAACTTTGATCGACACGTCGCGCTTCCACCCCTGCCGGTAGAGCACTCCGGGCGGGTAGCCTTCGAACTTCCAGTTCGTCACTTTGCCGTTCGCGTCTTTCACATCGAGGTAAATGAAGCAGTGCGGATTGGTCCACTCGATGCTAGTGATCACGCCGGTGAGGTTCAGCGGTTTATTGATGTCGTATTCAACCCCGAACGAATGGTGCGCCCGCGCTGGCGCACTCGTCACGAGCCACAATCCCGCGCTCATGAGACAAACGGAAAGGAGCCTGGATTTCATTCCCACCCCCGATTCGCACTGACTATATTCGCGCATAAATGCGAAATCAAGCTTGCCTCTCTCGTTGCGGCGTCATCTCGCTCGGGTTTTTCGTTTTCGCTTTTGTGGCGCCCGGCCTCACATGGGGTCGTGGTTGACGACGCGCGGTCCCGGCGCGGATAATCCCGGCAGGAGTTCCTTCCATGCAAATCCCCTGTACTCGCGGGGCCGCAGTGTCGGTTGGATTTCTTTCGGCGGTGCTTCTCAGCTCGCTCGCGGCCTGCAGCAACTACTGCGTCAATTTCCAGTCCAATCCCGGCGGCACGATCAACACCAGCACCACTTGCGGTACCAGCACGACGACCGGCAACGTCATCCTCACCTTCGGCACATCATCAACTTCCGGTGCCACAAGCGCGTCAACCACCGCACCCGTCCGCTCGCCGCAAATTTTCGCCACGCTTCGCGGCGTCGATGCTCTGCCCATCTCGACGCCCGGCGACGACGCGCCCGCTTGGCAACCGCTCGCTCCGCAGCTCGCCGATCGCCCGGTCCAAGTCGATCTCAACGCCCGCGTCGGCGACTATTGCGCCACCAATCAGCTAGGCACGGCAACGGTTCCCGCAGGTGTGTACAGCCGACTGCGCCTCCGCGTCGTTCCCAATCAGGAGTCCGATCGGCTCACAATAGCCGCGTCACCGCTCGACGAATCTGCGTGCGGCACCCGCATGTTCAATTGCGTCATCCCGTCCGGCATCGGCCGGCCGTTGGCTTGGGACGTTCCCGCCGAGATCGAGATTCCTTCGGATCGTATCGACGGCGGCTCCATCGCCGTTCTTTCGAACAGCACGACGCGCCTTGCAATTTCGCCCGCCACTGGGTCCTCGGTGCTGGCCTTTTCCGCTTCCGTCCAGCGCTCTTGCCCGCCGGCCGAGTAGCGCGCCATCGGCTAAAACCGCTCCGTCATCGCATCGAGCTCCTCGATGCCCCCAACATCGCCATAGACGGCGCTCTTCGGGTCCGAACTCGTCTCCAATCCGTACAGCATCAACGCCAGATTCTTCGTCGTCATCTTTCGGACGCGCGTCTCGAGCAGCTCCGGATTCGACGCGCGCCCCAGCACCGTTTCGTCCATCCGCGCGCCCGATAGCACCGCCGCATTCGCGTCGCGCCACGTGAACACGAACGACCAATCCCTCTTCAGCGGCTGATACAAATCGTAGGACGTAAATCCGAAAAGCAATTGCTTCGGGTTCGCCCATTCAGCGGGATACGTCTGCTGCATGATGTAGTAGAGCCGCGGCACCGCGAACTGGCCTCGCTGCGCATCTCCCTCATTCGTCGAAAGCGGCAGCCTGTCCCGAATCTCGAGCGCGAGCCCAAAGCGGTCGCGGTAGTAAAACTGCAGCACCTGCAGGAGCGACACCGGAAAATTTCCGAATGGGATGAGCGCGACTCTGCGGTCCCCGACGGGCGCCGCCGCGGCTGGTAGCTCGATCGCCATTCCCGGATGCGCGTCCAGCACTTCGACGCCCGCCTCCGGCCAGTCGCGCATTTCCGCGAACCGGCGTCCCAGCGGCGCGACCGGAATGTTGCAACTCGCGGCGAACGCGCTCGCTCCCGCCGCCGCAAGCGACATCAACATGCGGCGCCGCGATATCCGTCCCATGCAGCAAGGATACACGCCGCCCCGCGCCCCGCCGCTCGCCGCGGCACTCCCCCGCCGCCAACTCATAATCCCACGCGCCCGGTACCGAGATCTCTGCCCACCGTTCGGTCAGTTGATACAGTAACTGAGTAAGTGATACCCTCAGGCACGTCTCAACGGGGAGTGAGCGATGCTTGTGCTAACCCTGTGCTTCTCCGCTGCCGCCATGCTGCTGTCCTTGTTCGTGCTCATTAGGCTAGTTCGGTCTGGTGCAAAGGTCTCGATCGGCCAACAGGTCAGCGAATCCCTGGCTTCCGGCCTGAGTAGCACAAATCTGAGGCTGGACTCGCTACAGCAGTCGTTCTCGAATGCACTTACAACGGGCCTCGAAGCGAGCTCCAGGGGAGTCGTTGTCGCGATCTCCCAGGTTAAGGAGGAAACCCGCGCTCGAATTGACGAGCGCTTGAACGCTCTGAGCAACGATTTGAGGGCGGGATTCGATGCCTTTCGCGACGGAATGGAAAAACAGGTATCCGGCGCTCGCACGGAAACGCAGGAGTCCTTCGCCAGATTCTCAACGACCCTCGACCAGCGGTCTGCACTCCTGCAAAGCCAAGTCACGACAGCCTTGACCGACTTGCAGCGGATCCTGCACGACGAATTGGTGCAAGGACGAGGCGAGGCGAGAGATACGCTCACGACCGCAAACAACGCTCTCGTACAAGCATTCGAGAAGCTTCAGGTGGGGAACGAGCGGAAACTGCACGAGATAAGGGAAAGCCTGGAGAGCAAGCTGGCCGAGAATATCGAGAAGAACATCGGTGCCTTCAAGGAAATGACAGCGGGAATTGCCGAACTGAAAACGACCAGCGACAGGATCATGCAAGTAAGCAGCGAAATAGGTGAACTAACAGACATTCTCAAATCGCCGAAGCTCCGAGGTGATTTCGGAGAGTTCGAACTCGAGAATATGCTCAAAGACCTGATCCCGCCGGAACATTACGAGGTCAAATCCAAAGTCAACGGTGCTTTGGCTGACGCGGCAATCATATTGCCGGAGGGCAAACTTTGCATTGACAGCAAGTTTCCGTATGAGAATTACAAACGCGCCGGCGCTGCAGAAACACCAGAGGCGGAACGCGAAAGCTTTCGGAAGGCCTTCATTAACGACGTCTGGAGATACGTCGACTCAATCGCTGATAAGTACATCGTACCGGGCGTGACACTTGATATTGCTTTCGTGTTCGTCCCAGCAGAGGGTGTCTACTACCAAACGCTGCTGGACGGCGAACTACAAGAACATTGCCGCGCCAAGAAGGTCCTGCCAGTTTCGCCCAATACTCTCTACGCATATCTTCAAGTCTTGGGCATTGGATTCAGAGGCCTCAAGCTCCAGGAAGCGGCCAAGAGGATCGAGTCAGTATTGGTAAAGCTGAAACACGAATTCGACAAGTTCAAAACCGACTTTCGTTTGCTTGGAACACACTTGCAAAGGGCACAAGACAGGTTCAGTGACGCAAATACTTCGGCTGAGTATTTCTCCGTTACCCTAGATCGACTACACCTCGGCTCCTTTGAGGGCAAGACGCTGGAGGCTACGAGTCTGCCAGCGGCCGACCCCACGGACCAAGAACCCCCCGAGGCCTGAGGGTTTCTTCGCGGGTCGTAGGTCTTCAGACTCTTCGGCGTGTGCTCTGCCGAGTTGGCGGCGACGTATGGCGAAACTAAAGCGAATTTGATAGCCTAAATTGGGAAGTTGTTCGAATGTCTATCCCCACCCTTCTTTTCATCGACACCAATATCTGGCTCGATTTCTATCGAGCACGGAACGAAACCGGACTCCAGCTACTTGCCCACACGGAAGCGATCGCCGACCGCATGATCGTCACCTATCAACTCGAGAGCGAGTTCAAGAAGAACCGTCAGACGGCAATCCTTGAAGGCATGCAGGAACTCAAGGTCCCGCCGCAGATCTCGCGCCCTGGAATATTCTCCGATGCCAAAGCCATCAAGATCATGGCAAAACAGCTAAAGGACAATGAACGGCGCGTGAAGGACCTTAGGCGTCGTCTGAGTCGAGTTCTGGAAAATCCAGCCGTCCATGACCCCGTCTACAAGGTTTGCCAGCGTATCTTTCACAAGGCGGATGACCTTGTTCTGGGCCGAGACAATCCCCTCAGACACGTAATTCGCCGCAAGGCGTTCCGACGCTTTTTACACGGGGCCCCTCCTCGGAAGAGAAGCGACACCTCGATAGGCGACGCGTTTAACTGGGAGTGGATGGTTCACTGCGCCACCCAGCGGAAGGCTGCCCTAGCGATAGTCACACGAGATTCCGATTATGGTGTGACGGTTGATGATAAGTCATACATAAATGACCACCTAAGGCAGGAATTCAGCGAGAGGGTCAGCAGAAAGCGCGACCTCCTTTTGTACTCGCGGCTGTCAGACGCCCTGAAGCTCTTCGCAGTCGAAATCTCGCCGCAGGAGGTAGCGGCCGAGCAGGAGCTGGTATCGAGCACAGGTCCACGTACAACGGCGGCCGATGACATCCGCCCTTGGCTCAGCAAGGAAATCATTGAATCTGTTGCTGACATGCTCAAATCGTGGAAGCCCACTGCGGGTCGAACAGAACCGAGGAGCAGCGAGCCCTCGAGCAACCCTCAACAAGGTGGTGGAATCGACCCAAAGCAGCAATAGCCTGCTACTCTTCCCCTCCACGAGATTCCTGAACCAGTTTCGACAACACCTCGAGAATTGTCCACAGACCTTCACACTTGCACTTGACATCCCGCCATGCCACGGTGGACGCGTGGGCCACGAGTCCAGATTTGTCGGGCAGTCGAAACCGCGCACGAGGCGGCGGACGTGTGCGCACGCGCTGCGATTTGGAGCGCGTTTGGAAGTGAATGTAGCGCCGCGGACTTTAGCGCGGCACGGGTCGCGCTTTTTAGGGGGTCGGAGCTTCAGCTCCGACATGACCAATCGAAACGGCGGAGCCGTTTCCTTGCTGCCGCAGGCTGTCGCGGAGCCCGAAACGGCGGAGCGACATCCGGCAGCATTTGGCAGAAGATCGGCTCGCCCTAGGTACCGCGTCGAAGGGCGTGCTTCCTCGGTTGCAGCATGTACTCGAGTTGCCCAGGCGCGCGCCGGCCGGAAACCAACAGGTGCCGCGCTGAAGACCGCGGCGCTACATTCAAACCCCCGCCGCCGTTGGGTGCATTTCTACTCGACAATGCTGTCGAATAGAATTCGCTGTAACTCGCTCAAAACAAACGATCGGGGCCTCGGCTACTCGACAATTTTTCGAGGGGGTCTCAGGCCAGCTTTTCGCACGCGCCGCGCAGTTTCTGCCCCGCGCAGCGCCCCGCTCACGCTAGAATGGCGATTTGCGTCCGCCGCGCCGGACGCCATAGGCATGGTCACGCTCCAGACAATCAACGCTGCCCTCGATCGCATTCGCGATTCGATCATTTTGTCTCCGTTCGTGCGCTCGGAGACGTTTTCGAAGCTGAGCGGCAACTCGATCTTTCTCAAGCTCGAAAATTTGCAGATGACCGGCTCCTACAAGGAGCGCGGCGCGCTGAACAAGATTCTCCTGCTCACCGACGACGAGAAAAAGCGCGGAGTGATCGCCGCATCGGCCGGAAACCACGCGCAGGCTGTCGCCTATCACGCGACCAAGCGCGGAATCGCCGCGCAGATCTGCATGCCGCTCACGACGCCGATCGTGAAAATTTCCGCAACAAGGGAATTCGGCGCCGAAGTGATCCTCGCCGGCACCAACTACGACGAGACCTGCCAGGAAGCGCTGCGCCGCTGCCAGGAAAATCATCTGACGTTCATTCACCCCTTCGACGACGAGGCCGTGATCTCCGGTCAGGGCACGCTGGGCGTGGAAGTCCTCGAGCAGAACCCGGACCTCGACATTCTCGTCGTGCCGGTCGGTGGAGGCGGATTGATCGCCGGAATCGCCTGTGCCGCGAAGCACATCAAGCCGAAGATTCGCGTCATCGGCGTGCAAACCACCAAGCTGCCGTCGATGAAAGCGGCACTCGAAGCGCATCATCCCGTGCTGCTGCCGCCGATGGTCACGATCGCCGACGGTATCGCCGTCCGCTGCGCCGGGCAGATCACGTTTCCGCTGGTCGAGAAATATGTGGACGAAATCCTGACCGTCGACGACGAAGAAATCGCCAACGCGATTCAGAAGCTGCTCGAACGGGAAAAAACGCTCGCGGAAGGCGCAGGAGCGGTTGCCGTCGCCGCAGTGGCGCAGCACAAGATTCCCGCGCAGGGGAAAAAAATCGGCGTGTTTCTGACGGGCGGCAACATCGACGTCTCGCTCCTCTCGCGCATCATCGAGCGCGGCTTAGTCAAAGACGGACGCATCGTGCGCCTGCGCATTCACCTGCCCGATCATCCGGGCGCTCTCGAAAGGCTCGCGCACGTGATCGCAGTGCAGCAGGCCAACATCATCGAGACGAATTACGACCGTGCGTACTACGGCGTTGTGCTCGGCGACGCCGTCATCGAAATCACCACCGAGACGCGCGGCCCCGAGCACATCGCCGAGCTCATGGCCGCGCTCGACGCCGCCGGCTATCCTCACGAACGCGTGATCTGATCGGGCGCTCCGGTGTTCTCAAAACGAACGAATTGGAAGCTTGAAGAAAACGCTTACACGCGCGCGCTTCGTCGCCACGCAGAAAGCGGCCTGCCGCTTCTCGATTTGACGATTTCGAATCCGACCGCGTGCGGATTCGAGTACGACGAAGCCGCGATTCTTGCCGCGCTGCAAAATCCCGCGGCGATGCGCTACGAGCCCGAGCCGAAGGGGCTGCTTTCCGCGCGCAACGCGGTGGTCGACTACTACCGCGAAAGAATGCTGGCCGCACGGCTTGATCCCGAACGGCTGATTTTGACGACGGGAACCAGCGAGGCGTACTCGTTTCTGTTCCGGCTGCTCTGCGATCCAGGCGACGAAGTGCTCGTCGCGCATCCGAGCTATCCACTGTTCGATTTTCTCGCTGCGATTCAGGACGTGACGCTGCGGCCTTTTCGTTTCGTCTACGATCACGGTTGGCAATTCGACTTCGCCGCCATGCGACACGCGATCGGCCCGCGCACGCGCGCGATTCTGGTCGTGCATCCGAATAATCCGACTGGCCATTTCATCTCGTGCGGCGAAGCCGAGCAGCTCGGCGCGACTTGCCTTGAGCACGATCTCGCGCTCGTGGTCGACGAGGTTTTCCTCGATTACGAATTGCCTGCCGCGACTGATCACAAGGAGCGGCACGGAAGCTTTGCGGCCAATTCGCACGTGCTGACCTTTGTGCTCAGCGGGCTGAGCAAGATTTCCGCGCTGCCGCAAATGAAAGTCGGATGGATCGCTGCCAGCGGGCCGGAGGCGCTTGTGTGGGACGCGATGGCGTCGCTCGAGATCATCGCGGACACCTATCTTTCGCTGAACGCTCCCGTGCAGCACGCGCTGCCCGCGCTGCTCGCGGAGCGCCGCGCGATTCAGCCGCAGATCATGGCGCGCGTCGAAGCGAACTTGAGGGGACTCGATGAGCAGCTCGCGCGCCAGAAATCCATTTCGCGCCTAGAAGTCGAAGGAGGATGGTACGCAACGCTGCGCGTTCCGGCTGTGCAATCGGACGAGGAGCTGGCGATTCGTTTGATTGAAGAGCGGTCGGTCGCCGTGCATCCGGGCCACTTCTACGAATTTGCCGACGACGGATATCTGGTGCTGAGTCTGCTGACTCCGAAGCAGGAATTCGCCGAAGGAGTCGCGCGGCTGATCGAGGCGGTGGGCTAAAACAAAAATGCGGACGAACCTGCCGAGAGCCGGCAGGCGCGTCCGCGTTTGAACTCGCGAGATCGAAGGCTACTTCTTCTTGCCGAATTCGGAGTGGACGTAGTCGGCAAGCGCCGAGATCTGGTCCTTGCTCAGCGTGTTCTTGAACGGCGGCATGTTGTTTTTGCCGTTCGAAATCTGGTCCTCGATCTGCAGTTTGGTCATCTTCTGAACCACATCGGAGTGCAGATCGGGCGCCTTCAGAGCCTTGCCGGTTGGAGTGCCCGTGCCGTCCGCGCCATGGCAGACCACGCAATTCGATTTGAAAGCCGTGGCTCCAACGGAGTCATCCGCGTTCCCGGCTCCCGCCCTTGGTGCAGAGCCAAGCACACCCACAATGACCAACGCACCCAAAGCTAGAGCAAAGATGCCAAATCGCGCAGCATGCCGGAACAAATTCTTGGAATCCAAATTTCTAGTATTGCGTGACTTGCGCTTCTCGAAATCCGACATAAATCCTCCGTTTACTGCGTCTTATGACCCATCTTGAAGATGAACTTGAGATCCGAACTGTGACCGCGTTTCTGATCGCCGGAGCTGGAATTATTTTGCACTAGCGCCCGACGCTCTGCAAACAGAAACATCGCCACACTAATTAAGATGCGCGGGCGGCCATTCGCGATACATCAGTCAGATCGACCGGTGACTAGCGGTAAACCGCAGATATCTTGGTACGCCGGTGATTTGTCATTCTGCTAGATTGCACCAATCTGGCGCAGGACGGCAATTCACCTGGGTTGCCGATCCAGCGAAACCAACGTAAACTGTTGAGCGACCCTTCGCAGTGTCGGGGCGTGGCTCAGCCTGGCTAGAGCGCCTGGTTCGGGACCAGGAGGCCGGTGGTTCAAATCCACTCGCCCCGACCATTTTCTCCGCTGGTCGCAAGCGAGATGTGGATGGCTGCGTCGCTTTTCAGGCTGGCCAGCGACGGCTCAACACAATTCCTGCCACCGCGTTAGCCACTTCCGGAACAAGGTATTCGGATGGGATCTGCCAGTTCGGAGTTTTGGAAGTAACCCAATCCACCATTTGGACGATTGTGCTTGTGTGGCATCCGGCGAGCACGTTGGAACCGCATTCCACCGTTTCCGGGCGCTCGGTCACGTCCCGGATTGTGACGTTAGGCACGCGCATGATGCAGGCTTCCTCCTGCACCGTACCGCTGTCGGAGATCACGCAAAGGGCGGATTGCTGCAAACGGATGAAATCGAAGAATCCGAAAGGCTCGCAAGAAACGATACCGGGCCGATCCCATGCGATCCGGAACTGCGCCGCCATCGATCGAGTCCGCGGATGCACGGAGCAAATGATGGGAAGCCGGTATCGCTCGTAGAGCAATGCCAGTGCATCGAAAACGCCGCGCAGGCGCTCTTCGACGTCCACATTTTCGGCGCGGTGCATAGTGACGAGAAAGAATTTTCTCTCGCTGACATTCAACCGGGAAAGGATTTCACTCGACGCCACCTGGCGTTCAAAATGCCGCAAGACCTCATAAATCGGATTCCCGGTCACGTAAATGTCGCTTGCGGCGAACCCTTCGCGGAGCAGATTTTCGCGGCTACGAGAGGTATACGGCATCAAGACCGAACTCAAGTGATCGATAATCCGGCGATTCGCCTCCTCCGGGACACGGAAATCGTAACAGCGGTTGCCCGCTTCCATGTGATACACAGGAACTTCGTACCGCCGGGCAATGATCGCGGATAGGCCGCTATTGGTATCGCCCAAAATGAGCACGCGATCCGGCTGATGGTCGCGCAGCACCCTGTCCACGCCGCTCAGGATCTTGCCGAGCTGTTCAGGAAACCTCGGCGCGCACACACCAAGCGAGACGTCCGGCCGGCGCACCTCCAATTCGCGGAAAAACAGGCCGCTGAGCCGGTCGTCGTAGTTCTGACCGGTGCTGACGAGAACGTGATCGCATTGCTTGTCGAGGAGCCTGATGACCAGGCTCAAGCGAATGATCTCTGGCCGAGTTCCAAGGATCGTTGCGATTTTCAGCGAAGCACCTCGGTGAAATCGATGCTGAGATCTTCGAGCATCAGACGCTGGCTGCGGAGCAAATCGGCGGTCTCCTCGAAGCTCAGAACACCGTCTGCGGAACTGTATTCTTTCGCGAGACCGCACGCGGAGCTGTCCTCCCGTCGCAGCTCCGGCAGCATCGGCAGAATGGCGTAGTACGAACCCCGCCCTTCCGTTCGAAAAGCCTCCTCTTCGCTTACGAGAATCTCGTGTACTTTTTCTCCCGGACGAATTCCCACGATTCTCATTTCGATCGGACGGTCGCCAATCAGCGCCCTGGCAACATGAGTCACGCGCGCGGAAGGAGCGCGCGGAATGTAAGTTTCGCCGCGCGAGGCTTCGCGAACGGCGGCAAAAATGACGTCGACGGCATCGTTCAAGCTCAGTAGAAACCGGGTCATTTCGCGAGTCGTAATTGTCACGGGCCCGCCGTTGCGAATCTGATCGTGAAAGAGCGGAATCACAGACCCGCGCGAGGCAAGGACATTCCCGTACCGGACGCATATAAAGCGAGTCCTGGGGCAGCGAATGTTCGCCTGGATGAAGAGACGCTCCTGGAGAGCCTTCGTCATACCCATGGCATTGACGGGTTTGCACGCTTTGTCGGTAGAGACGCCGACGACGGTTTCGATGGGATATGAATTTTCGCAAATCGCGCGGATGATATTTTCGGGACCTTCGACATTCGTGCGAACCGCTTCAAAGGGAAAGTATTCGCAGGCGGGCACCTGCTTCAAGGCTGCGGCGTTAAAGACGATGTCGACATCGCGCAGCGCCTGGCTTACTCCGTGGTAATCCCGCACGTCGCCGATTCGAAATTCCAGCAGCCGCTGGAAATTGCGGTAGATGATTTCATCGGTCGCGGACCGTTTGTTCTGATATTGCATCCGCATTTCATGCTGTTTGGCTTCATCGCGCGACAGCACGACGATTTTGGACGGGCTGCCGGCGGTTCCTTCGAGTAGCCGGCGCACCAGCGTCTTTCCAAGCGAGCCGGTTCCGCCGGTGATCAGGATTCTCTTGCCGTCAAAGATTGCGGACTGCGAATTACTGCCACTTTTCGTAAGGAGTGTCATCGCTTGCGAGTTCCGCCAAGAGCGCCGGCCAGTCGGGAGAAACGCAGCCGGTCGCCTGAGCGAACTTTTCCCCTTTCATGCTGCGATCGCAAAAGAACTCGTGGTCCGGAATGATTTCGATATCGAGACGGTACGCATCGCGCAGAAGTCCGAGCAGATCGCACTTCGAGATGGCGGGGCCCGCGACCTGAAACAGCCCGGAGAGCTTTGGAAAGTCGAAAATCAGTTTCTCAACGAGGCGCGAAAGATAATTTGTCGTGACTCCCGAATAGATGGCGCGCGTGTATCCCGAAACGCGCCGGTGGTTTTGCTTGAGGAACCACTCAAGCAAGGATTCGCGATGATTCAGTTCGCGCCCGATCATGGATGTCCGGAGGGTGATGGCCCCATCCGCCAAAACTTCACCCAGGAACTTGCTCCGGCCGTACAGATCCTCTGCGTCGGAAGAGTCTGCTTCGATGTAATTCCCGCGCTTGCCGCTGAAAACGCAGTCCGTGCTGAAGTGGATCAATCGGCCGCCCCACGATTTGCAGACCGACGCGAGCTTGTGGGGCAAGAGCGCGTTGATCTCGATGCTGGGGACCGGGTTTTTCGCTTCGGGCCGCTGTTTGATTACTCCAATGCAGTTGACGATCGTCTTCGGCATGACCCGGCAAAGAAGGCGCTGCATCGCGGGCCAATCCGCAGCGTCGCAATTCTCGATGACGTGACCCGAATGAAAGATTTCGACATTTTTCAGCGGGGCGTCGTGCACGAGTCCGCGAATCGTGCAGCAGGTATCGAGGTGCGAGCTTTTCAGGCGCTGGAAGAGCTTGTGGCCCAGCATTCCAGCGCCGCCCAGAATCAGAATGTCCATCGGGAAAGTGAATCAGCTGCGAGCAAGCTCTTGAATCGACAGCCAGGTTCTGTGCGCAGAGGCCTTCCCGTCGTAGAGCCGGGACCGCTTCTCGGCGCTTGCCGAAAGCTGTTGCATGCGAGATGGATCGTCGAGTATTGCCGCCAGTTTCCCAGCCAAATCGCCGGGGGATCGGGGATCGAAATAGACTGCGGCATCGCCAGCGAACTCAGGCATCGGAGGACAATGCGACGCCAGAACAGGCCGGCCCGACGCCAGCGCCTCGATCAGGATGTTGGGACAGTTTTCGCATTGCGAAGCGAATATGTTCACTAGGGCGTTGCGGTAGACGTCTGGCATGTGGGAGTGGGGCACAGGACCCGTCAGCACCACGCAATCCTGCAGACCAAGCTGCGCGATTTCCTGGCGAAGCAGTCTGCCGTATTCCGGGTACTCAGGTCCCACCAGCACGAGCTTCTCTTTGGTGGCGCGCCTCGCTCGTAGCAGCGCGTACGCCCTGACGACTTCAATCTGAGCCTTGTAAAAATCGAGAGTGGAAACGTAGAGCAGATATCCATGCCGCGGCAGATCGGCAAGGACGGCCGCTCGGTTCGAGGCCGCAGAACGCTCGAATGCCGGAGCCAGGCCGTGGGGAATGGTGACGGAGTTCTTGAGTCTCGTGCCGATATGAGATTCGATCGTCTTTCGCGCGTGATCCGAGAGAAAGATCACCAGATCCGCGGCAAGCATGCTTTGCAGAAACATGCGTTTCAGCAGACGGTTCCGCAGCCGCATGTATCCGAAGCGATATTTCCGGGTGTGCATTTCGCTGAACGGAATCATGTTGCGGAACATCGTTACCGTCCGGCATCCGCGTGGCACGCGATTGCTGATGATTCCGCCGGGACAAAACAAAACATCGGCACCGAGACGCGACAATAGAGGGGGCAGGTGGAATTTTTCCCAAGCAGCACGCGCGAACGGGTTTCCCGTCGGCCACTTCAGATGAATCTTTCGTATCCGCGGATCATCGCCCGGCAGCTCCAAATCGTCCGGCGCAAGAACCTGAATCGAGAACGGCAGGGCGGCGGGGAGATTGCCGAGCAAGTTCGTAATGTACGTCTGTCCGCCACCCTGCTGCGCCGACAGTGCGTTGATGAGGACCGTCGTTGGCCTTCCCTTTCCCGATTGCATCGCGGATCACGCCGAAACAGCGAGTTTCGAGCTCTGCCGCAGCGCGCGAACGAAATCTAAGTACACGAGCGCGGCCCACAACAGCGGATGCGCTCGCCTCTCTCCCACGTCGTGAATTTCGGCCAGTTCGATCAGGCGAGCCTGGTCCAGCGGAACTCCTTCGAAGTTCTTCGGGTCGTAAAGGCCAGCACGCAGCCAATCTTTCAAGGGTCCTCTGAGCCACTCGGCAATCGGCATTTCGAAGCCTCTCTTCGGGCGGTCGAGAAGATGGCGGGGAACACAACGGTATGCGAGCTTGCGGAGAAGATACTTGTTGGTCCCGCGCCGTAACTTCCATTTCAGCGGGAGCTTCATCGACCATTCGATCACGTCCTGATCGAGAAGCGGCTCGCGGCTTTCGAGCGAGAAGGCCATGCTGGAGACGTCGACCTTTTGAAGGTAATCATCCGGCAGCGTAAAGAGAGCGTCGAGGCGCATGGCGATTTCGGGGCCCTGCAATCCGGTGGGCAGACTGCGAGCCGCATCGGCGAAAAGCTCGGCCATTCCGATCGTGCTTTGCATGACATCGTGGCTTAGAACAGAGTTGAAATCCTTGGCGATACTTCGAGCGAAACAGAAACCTTGCACCACGTCGCGCCGGCCGAGCGCCGCGGAGAGAAGCTTCATCCGCACCCAGCGCTTCAATTCGACCAGCAGTCCTGCATCTTTCAGCAGCACCGCCTTGAGCTCCGCTGCTGAGGCCGCCACGTGGCTCAAATTTTCGCGTGCAAGATCTGACGACACATCTGAAGCGATTCGACTCGACTGTGCGAATAGCGAAGCGCCACCGACACCAACGAGCAAGATCGCGATCGCCAGCACGGTTGTTCGCTTCCGAACGCTCGAAGTTGCTTTCCTTTCCGTAACCATCTCTATGGAAGCCTCTCCACCAGCGACGTATCGGCGCGGATGGCCTTCAGCACTCCGACTTCAGAAGTTTCAAACTGTTGTGATTCGATATGCAGCGAGGTCCAATAAAACATCGAGCTATTTCGATCCGGCGAAATCGCAATCAAGCGCATTTGCGGGTAACCGCGCAAGATTGCTTGGAACGTCCGGGAGAGTTCCTTGGTGTGCTCGAAGCCTACAATCAACACATCCGGCCGCTTGGTTTCGATGACGTTCTCCAGCTCGCTGTCCTGTTGAACCTCGCCGACCACTTCAATGTCCGGTTGATCGGAGATCGTCGTGGTGACAAGTTCGCGAATCAGCCTCGGCCGGTTTGCAATCAAGACGCGAATGAGGCTCACAGCGTCCTCCCGCGATAGCAAGGTTCGGCGGAAAGTATAGAAGCGGCGCTTGAATAGCCACAGATTCAAAGACGGTTCTAGAAAAAAACAAACACCTGCTCAAAACGCTGCGCCAGTGGAATCCGATTTCGGTCTAATGCGAGATTAGAGCGGTACCAAATTCGGTCTACGTCCTTGGAGATTTGAGTCCTAGCCTGAGCGCAGGGAGGAGTTCGCCGAAAAACCAAAACGGTCGCAATAGCTTGCATTGAAATCGCAGATTGGACCTACGCTCCCTTGCTTGGTACGCTGCGGTATATGGGGGCCCAGGGCTCGTGCAATGTCACCCGCTTTGATGTGACATTTCTTGACGCAGCGAGCGGAAGCGCGAAGAGGATGAGCGGGTCGCAAATCGCGCGATGCCCTTTGTAGGGCGGCTTTCCTGATAGAGACCATGACTCTCAAAGCGAGCACTGGATACTGGAGGACGGGATTCGAGCAGCCGCGCAGCCGCGGAGGCAAGAGTGTCGATTCTGCTGCGGAGGCGGAAACCGGGCCGCCGCACGGTCAGGCTTCATTGAACACAGGCAGTTCGCCAGCTAGATTCGGCGGATCGCTGCTGTACCGATATGGGGTAAGCCTTGGCCTGGTGGCGGTGGCTCTGATTTTTTCGTTGCTCCTGCAACACTTGTTCCCCTACCCATTTTTGTTTCTGTTTTTCGCAGCGGTGATGGCGAGTGCGTGGTTCGGCGGAACCTCAGCAGGGCTTTTTGCCGTATTCGCGTCGACGATCGTCGTGGACTACTTCTTCGTGCCACCGTATCACTCGCTCGCCCTCGATTCTACCGACGCCGCGTATTTCGCCGGATTCGTAGCGTGCGCGCTGGTTGCCAGCTGGGTCAGCTCTTCGCAACGGAAAAGCAAAGCAGCGCTTCAAGAGGCTCGCGATCAATTGGAGCGCCGGGTCGCCGAGCGCACCGCGGAATTGGAAAAATCCAACCGCGATTTGCTGCGCACGATGCGCGAGCACGATCAAGCGCAGCAAGCCCTGCAGCAAACTCGGTCGGAGTTGGCGCACCTGGCTCGGGCACTGACGATGGGGGAGCTGACGTCCTCCATAGCACACGAAATCAATCAGCCTTTAACAGCGGTCGTGGCGCACGGTCACGCGTGTCTCGAATGGCTTTCGGCCGATCCACCTAATGTCGCGAAGGCGCGGCAAACTGTAAACAGTATTCTGCGGGACGGCACCCGGGCCGGGAATGTGCTGAGCCGCATTCGCGCGCTGTTTTCAAAGCAAGCCCACGCGAGCGATTCCGTCGACATGAATGAAGTCATTTCCGAACTGACGGTATTCTTCAGTGACGACGCAGTGTGGCAGCAGGTCTCTGTGCGCACCGATCTGGCGCCTGATCTGCCCCGACTCAAGGGCGATCGCATCCAGCTGCAGCAGGTGGTGCTCAACCTAATGATGAACGGCATGGAAGCCATGCGCGCGACACCTGCGGGTTCAAAGGAACTGGTGATTCGCTCGCGGCGGACCTCGCCTACGGAAATCACGATTTCCGTCGAAGATTCTGGAGTCGGCCTCACTCCCGGCATCGAAGAGAAAGTCTTCGAGCCGTTTTTCACAACGAAGCCGCAGGGCATCGGAATGGGTCTCTCCATCAGCCGTTCGATCGTCGAAGCGCACCGAGGAAGGCTGACCGCCGCGGCGCGCCCGGGTGGCGGCGCAATATTCCAATTCTCGCTCCCGATAGAAGGACAAAACTAAAGTGAGCGAAAGATCTTCCATGGTCTTCGTTGTCGATGACGACGCCTCGGTCCGCGAAGCGGTCGGAAATCTTCTCGAATCGGTCGGAGTGCGCTCGGAATCGTTTGCTTCGGCCGAGGAATTCCTTCATGCGCGGCGTCCCGACGAGCCCAGCTGTTTGCTGCTCGACGTGAGGCTTCCGGGACTCAACGGACTGGAGTTTCAGGAAGTTCTCCACAAGGCGGGGATTCGGATTCCAATTGTCTTCATCACGGCCCACGGCGAGGTTCCTATGGCCTCGCGAGCGATGAAGGCGGGCGCGGTGGACTTTCTGACCAAGCCCTTTCAAAAGCAGGAGCTTCTGACTGCGGTCCACCAGGCCATCGACCGCGATCGCGTGGCTCGAAAAGCGGAAGCTGCCATCTCGCGGGTGCGGTCCAAGTGGGAAAAGCTCACGCCGCGCGAGCGGGAAGTGATGGACCTCGTGGTCGCGGGCCTGATGAACAAGGAAATCGCAGCGAAGCTCGGCGTGACCGAAATCACAGTTAAAGTACACCGGGGCCGAGTGATGGAAAAAATGGAAGCAGATTCCCTCCCCGAATTAGTCCGAATGTCGGAAAGGCTGAAGTCAGCCCCTCGCGCATGAGCGCCTGCCGCCCGGATCGCCGTTATACCAACGGATAATTGCCCCACCTACCCTAGGCTGCTAGCGTTTCTCCATGAGCGGCGCCTCGTGGACCGTACACTCGAACTTTACCCGAGGCCCGGGCGCGCCCCTACCGGCTGATCACTCCGACCTAAGAACAACGGATAGTTCTGACATCGTCTTGCTCCGCAAACTGGCGGGCCGGATGTCCTCTGCTGCGCCTCTTCGAGAGGTGCTGGCGAGCGTGGTCGATTTCGTCACGTCCGTCGTGAAGTGCGACTCGTGCATTATCTACGTGCTGGAAGACTCAGACTTGGTTCTTCGCGCTTCAAAGACGCCTCGCCCGGAGGTCGTTGACCGCCTCAAATTGAAGGTCGGCCAAGGCATTACCGGTTGGGTGGCCGAACATCGCGAACCTGTCGTTGTCGGCAGGGGAGCTTACAACGATCCCCGCTTCAAGTTTTTCAACGAATTGCCCGAGGATCGCTTCGAGGCGTTTCTTTCGGTTCCGCTGGTAAGCGGAGGGCGCCTTGTCGGAGTCATCAATCTGCAAAACCGGCTGGAGTACTCCTACAGCGCCCGCGAAGTGAGTTTGATCGCAACGCTGGGCTTCCTGGTTGGCGCCGAAGTCGAGCGCGCCCGGCTGGAGAGCGAGAATTCCCACCTTTCTGACCAGCTCGAAGCGCGCAAGATCAAGGAGCGCGCCAAGGGGATTCTGCAGCGCGATTTGCAGGTGAGCGAAGAAGAGGCTTACCTGATGCTCCAGCGCGAAAGCCGCAGCCGTCGCAAGAGCATGAAAGAGATTGCAGCTGCGGTAATTCTCAGCGATGAATTGAGGCGCCGTCGCGAGCCGTCTCCTGCGCCTTCCTCAAGTAATCACTCGTCGTAAGACCTGCATCAGCAAATCCAATTGCGGCCATCAGAAGTTTGAGTTGGACTTGGAAATATTGAGAGCCGCATACTTCTCGCGCGTCAGCCTCTCCTCCCCGTCGAGAGGGCATCCGTAGAGCGTTTCTGCATCGCGTAGTTTCCGTTGGGCACACCGTCGTGCCCGTTCAAGCGCTGATCTGAATTTGCTCAAAACCTGAGTGTCTGTGCCGCCGATCCGCGTATTTCTCGGAGCCGTCGCGCACGGCTCGGCTGACGGCCCGTTTCTATCCAGTTGGACGACGGAGAGAAATTCTCAAACAGGAGAATCAGAATGGCAGAAAAAACAACCGGTGAGATGCAGGCGACCTTAGGCTTGACCGGCTTGACGATGAACGCCATGGCGCTCATCGCCCCCGGCGCCTTCCTGTGGCTCACCTTTTACGGGCAGGCGACCGAGGGAGCCACGTCACCATCGATGTGGATCGGCATTATCTTCGCTCTTTTGTTGTGTCTTGCAAGCGCCGTTTGTTATGCGGAAATGGCCAAGCTCTATCCCGGCACAGGCAGCTCGTATTACTTCGCCGAGCAGGCATTCCTGAATCACGACAAGGCGTGGCGGTTTGCTCGGCTGTCGAAGTTCATCGTCGGCTGGGCATCACACCTTTACTACTGGATCTACCCGGGCGTGATGGTCGCGACCACGGGAATCTTCGTCGGCTACATCGTCGGAACGCTTTGGCCTAACTTCATGAGCGCATCGAATCCCGGGCCGGCGTTCATGATGGTCGTCGCGATTCTTTTCACCTTTTTCGTCGCATACATCGCGTCGCGCGGCGTGACCGGCTCGACGGCTGTGAACATTGCGATCAATGTGATTCAAATCTCGGCGCTGATTGTCTTCTCCGTGATGGCCATCGGATATCGGATGAACCATCCCGCGGGCAGCGTTGCGTGGCAATGGGATGCGACTTCGGGCGACGCATACAGCTGCGAGTTCGCGGTCGACGCGCAAAATAACGTGGTTCGCGACGCCAACATGACTCCGCAGTGCAAGAAAGACGCGACCGGCGCACCGGTTCCCTACCACATCAGCTATCCGTGGGCGGATTCTAGCGGCAACTTTCTCACTCACCCCAACGCCAAATCCGTGATCGGCATACACAAATGGGGCTGGATGTTCGTTCAGGCGAACATCGCCATTTTGATTCTGGTCGGATTCGAATCAGTGACGTCGATGGGCGGCGAAGCGAAAAACGCGAAGCGCGATGTGCCCATCGCCGTGATCGTCTCGCTGCTCGTGCAGGGCGCGTTCTGCTACTTGTTTGAGTACTTCGCCGCAAACTACGCTTTAAGTAGCGGCTATTCGATGCAAAGCGCTTCCGGTTCGGCCGCGCCCATCGGCGACATGATGGTGATGATTGGCGATTCGATCTTCGGCGCCGGCCACGGACGCGCGTTCATGCTGATCGAAGCGTTCACTGTCTTCCTCGCGTTGATTGGCACGACGCTTTCTTGCATCAACACCGGAGCGCGCGTCACCTACGCGATGGGCAAGGACGAAGAAGTGCCGGAACACTTCGGCCTCCTGCATGAGAAGACGCTCAGCCCGCATCGCGCCATCTGGACTCTCGCGGTGATTTCGGCAATCCTCGGCTGCATCGGCCTCACGATGGTTTTTGGTGACGCCGGCGCGCCGGCCGACGCCGCGATTCAAGCGCTTCCGCATGGCTTCTGGTCGAGCTTCGGCTACCTGACCCACGACAAGATGGCGGCTCTGCCGAACACCTGGACGATGATCACACTTGCGTCCAACTTCGGCACGTTCCTGCTTTATATGCTGAGCTGCGTCACGTGCATCGTGTGCTTCCACAATCACCCGAACTTCAACTTCGTCAAACATTTAGTGATCCCTATCTTCGGCGTGATCGCGAATCTGGTCTGCATGTCGTTTTATCTGATCGGGCCGTTCATGGGCTACGGCACCAAGATGGAACCGTTCCTGGCGTTGGGAATCGCCGCGGTCTGGGGCATCTACGGAGCGATCTACTTCACCATGTCAAGTAAGAAGAAGGGCAAGACAACACTCGTTACCAGTCGAGCGGTCTGATCTCGGCAACGACGGCTATGGCGAGGCGCGGTCGTTTCTCGCAGGGGTACGGCGGATTCCCCACATCCTCCGCGCTACAGCGGGAAATGATCGCGCTAGCGCTTTGATCAGCAAGAGAATCGCAGCGTACGTTCAGAGGTACTTGACGAGAACCACCTGGTTGCGGGCCTCGTTGTAGACGAGTTCGTCGACCATCTGCTGCGTGAGCAGCAGTCCCAGTCCGCCCGCCCGCAAACCTTTCGCTTCACGTTTGGCGGCATGCGCCAGAGGATCTTCTTCCGGATTGTTGATCGCAGCGTGATCTAGATTTTCGAGCTTGAACCCGGGCCCGGGATCGTCCAGGCGGTACATCAGCATTTTCTTCGTGCGAATGAACGAGATGCGGACCTTCTGATTCGGATCGAAATGTCCGCCCCACTCGATTGCATTGTTCAGCAGTTCCCGAAACGCATAGCCGACCTTTTCCGTAACTTCTAGCGGCAGATCGACGCCGAGCATGTTCACGAAACTTTGCAGCCGCTCCACGACCGAGCGCTCGCACGGCACCAGCAGCTCCACCCACTCCGGCTTTGCCGAGAGCACTTCTATCGCGGGTGTCTCCGGATGCGCAGAGAGCGCGTTTTCAACCGCTGTTGTGAGCTGCTTCGCCTCGAACGGTTTCGGCAAGTATTGGTACACGCGCCCGCGCAGGGCATTCATCAGAGTGTGGGAAGTCTTGTCCGACGTCATTACGACTATTTTCGGAATTCTCTTCTGCCCCGAGAGCATGTCCAGCAAGACCAGGCCGTTCATCTTCGGCATCCAAATGTCTAGGAAGACGAGATCGAACTTCTCCTTCTTGATGGCGCGCAACGCAGCGACGCCGTCCGAGGCCGTGCGCACGGTGTGCCCTTCTTTCTTGAGAATGCCGCGAGTCATTTCACGTGTTGTCGTGTCGTCATCTGCGACGAGAACATGAGCCATTGAGAAACTCCGTTTTCCTATTTTCTTTTGCGCTGCGTGCCACGCGGACGCGCGCGCCTGCTCACTCTTGCGCGCCGCGATGCCTTGGCGGGTTGCGTGTATCGTCTCAATTTTCGTTCCAACTGCGCAATGTCGTCTTGCAGGAACTTGAGAAGCCGATGAGCAGGTTCCAGATCGCCTTTGCGCCCGAGATTCTGCAATTCTTCCGACCGGGCGCGGGCCTCCGAAGCGCCGAAAATGCTGACCGAGCCCTTGAGCGCGTGCGCGAGCGCGCCGACTTCGGCGGCATCTCCGCGCTTCAGCGCGAGCTTTAGGGAACTCATGCGTGGAGGCAGATCGTGCAGAAAACTGGCGACTAGTTTCCGCATGAGGTTTTCGTCGCCATTCACGCGGTGCGAAAGTGCTTTGATAGGGTTTTCGTCGTGTCCGTCCGGCACTTCCGTAATAGTCGCACCCGTTCCATGTGCCGGCAGCCTGGATAGGACCTTATCCAGCACCTCTAATCGGAGCGGCTTGCTGAGCACCTCATCGAACCCCGCCGCGCGCAGTCGCGCGCAATCTTGATCGGTCGCGCTTCCAGTGACGGCAACGAGCAACGGAACGGGATTCGAATCCGACGCGAGTCGGCCCAACGCGCGCGCTGCGTCGACGCCGCCCATGATGGGCATATCCTCATCCAGTAGCACAACGTCGAAGCGAACCTGCTGTGCGGCCTTGATCGCTTCGCGTCCATCAGCTACGGCCACCACTCGGTGACCCGCGCGCGTAAGCTGCTGCGAAGCGAGCGTGCGAATCTCTTCCTGGTCCAGCGCCAGGAGAATGTTCAGAATCGGCATCGTCTCGGGAGGCAACCGCCGGAAACTACTACGGGCGAATCTGCTTGGCAACCGGCTCTTGCGATCGGCCCGATAAGCACGCGGGTTGCCGCATAGATGCGGGCAGAGTAGACTTCTCGGAAGTCAAACGGAGGTCGGAAATGTCGCGAATCGTGCGCTGCGGCATCATTCAAAGCTCGTGCGAATGGTCGCCCGAAAAACATTCGCTCGCGGACATCAAAGAAAAAATGATCGCGAAGCACGAGAAGCTCATAGCCGCGGCCGCGAAGAAAGACGTCCAGATTCTCGGCCTGCAGGAGCTTTTCTACGGCCCGTATTTCTGCGCCGAGCAGAACACGCGCTGGTATGAACTGACCGAGCCCGTGCCAAACGGCCCCACGCTTGCTCGCATGCAGAAGTTGGCGAAGAAATACAAGATGGTGATGGTCGTTCCGATCTACGAACTTGAAATGACTGGCGTGTTCTACAACACCGCCGCGGTTTTCGACGCCGATGGCAGTTACCTCGGCAAGTATCGCAAGCACCACATTCCGCACTGCCATCCCGGCTTCTGGGAAAAGTTCTATTTCACGCCCGGCAACGCGGGCTATCCGGTCTTCGAAACGCGCCACGGGCGCGTCGGCGTCTACATCTGCTACGACCGGCATTTCCCCGAAGGCGCGCGCATCCTGGGACTCAACGGCGCCGAGATTGTGTTCAATCCCTCCGCGACCGTGGCCGGCCTTTCGGAATATCTTTGGGAGCTCGAGCAGCCGGCGCATGCCGTCGCCAATCAATATTTCGTCGCGGCCATCAATCGCGTGGGCACCGAAAAGCCGTGGGCCATCGGCGAGTTTTACGGCAAGAGCTATTTCTGCAATCCGCGCGGACAAATCGTCGCGCAAGCGAGCCGCGATAAGGACGAGATTGTCGTCGCCGATCTCGACTTCGACGAAATCAAGGAAGTCCGCAACACGTGGCAGTTCTATCGCGACCGCCGGCCAGAAAGCTACGACGAAATCGTGCGCACGCGCACGCCCGGCGCGGCGCAGGCTGCCGATTGAGCACACCGCCATGACCACCGCCACCGTCACTGCTCCGCTTTGCCGCAATTTCATCAACGGCCGGTGGGTCGAATCGCGCTCCGGCCACACGCTCGAGCGCCGCAATCCGGCGAATTTGCAGGAAGTGACGAGCGTCGCCCCGCTTTCGACGCGCGAAGAAGTGCGCGAAGCGGCCGCGGCGGCGAAAGCCGCGTTTCCGGCGTGGCGCGATACGCCCGCTCCCGTGCGCGGCAAGATCCTCGCGCGCGCCGCTGCACTGATGGAAAAGCACAAAGACGCGGTCGCCCGCACGCTCTGTCGCGAAGAGGGTAAGACGCTTAAGGAATCGCTTGTCGAGGTGCAGCGCTCCATCAACATCCTCGAATTCACAGCGGGCGAAGGACGCCGGATGGGCGGCGAGACGATTCCGAGCGAGCTCGCGAAGAATGTCGCGTATACGTTCAAGCAGCCTCTTGGCGTCGTCGGCGCGATCACGCCTTGGAATTTCCCCATCGCGATTCCGGTGTGGAAGGTGGCTCCGGCGCTCGTCGCTGGCAACACGATGATCCTGAAGCCTGCTGAGCTGACTCCGGAATGCGCCGCAAAAGTCGTCGAGCTATTTCATGAAGCGGGTACGCCTGCCGGAGTCCTCAACATGGTGCTCGGTGCGGGCGAGGAAGTCGGCGACGAGCTACTGCAGGACCGCGAGGTGCGTGCGATTTCGTTCACTGGTTCGAACGAAGTCGGAAGCCTGATCTATTCGCACGCCGCGCGGCAAATGAAAAAATGCCAGTGCGAAATGGGCGGGAAGAACCCCGTCGTCGTGTTGCGCGACGCGGACCTCACTCTCGCCACCGAAGCCGTTGTGGCTGGGGCATTTGGTTCGACCGGCCAGCGCTGCACGGCCACGAGCCGCGTGGTTGTTGAAGATGCCATCGCCGACGAATTCATAAAATCGCTCGTCGAACGCGCCCGGAAATTGAAAGTCGGGAATGGACTCGAAGCGAACGTAGACGTCGGGCCGGTGGTCGACGAGCAGCAGCTGAAAACGGTTCTGCGCTATCTCGATATCGGCAAAAAAGAAGCGCGCCTCCTGCTTGGCGGCGAAAGGATGGGCGGCCGCGAATACGAAAACGGATATTTCGTCGCGCCCACGATCTTCGATCACGTCCCGTGGAATAGCGTGATCGCTCAGGAAGAAATTTTCGGCCCGGTGCTTTCCGTGATTCGCGTGCCCGACTTTGAAGAGGCGCTGCGTGTCGCCAATTCCGTCAAATACGGCCTCTCCAGCTCGATCTACACCAACGACGCGCGCCGGATTTTCGAATTCATCGACCGCATTGAATCGGGCATCACGCACGTCAACGCGCCGACCGTAGCAAGCGAAGCGCAGCTACCCTTCGGCGGGATGAAAGCCACCGGCGTCGGCATTCGCGAAATGGGCCGCGTCGCAATCGATTTCTACACCGAGCTGAAGGCCGTCTACATCGACTACACTGGCCGCAAGCCATGACCTCTCGATGAGCGACGCCACAATTCCCTCCCCTTCCGCTCGCGAGCCGCACGCCGTCGATCTCGAAGCGCAAGCCGTCCGTGCAAGTTCCCTCTACAACGAAGACCTCGCGCCCGTGCCTGCCGAGCGCCGCACGTGGGGCACCTACAACTACGCCGCGCTCTGGATCGCGATGAGCGTGAATATTCCAACGTACCTGCTTGCGAGCTCGATGATCGCCGGAGGAATGAGCTGGAAGCAGGCGATCTTTACGGTGTTCCTCGGCAACGTGCTCGTGCTGATTCCCATGCTGCTCAACGCGCACGCGGGCGCCGAATACGGAATTCCCTTCCCGATTTTCGCGCGTTCCGCTTTCGGAGTGCTCGGCGCCAACGTGCCGGCGATGCTCCGTGCGCTCGTCGCCTGCGGGTGGTTCGGCATTCAGACGTGGATCGGCGGCGAGGCGATCTTCGCGATGGTCGTCGCGCTCGTGCCGCATTGGAAGGATGCCCACTGGGGCACGCCGGTCTGCTTTCTACTTTTCTGGGCGCTGAATCTCTTCGTGATTTTGCGCGGCATCCGCACGATTCGTTTCTTGCAGGGAATCACGGCGCCGTTTCTGTTGTTGATCGGGCTCGCTCTGCTGCTTTGGGCGCGCGCGAAGGCGGGCGGCCTCGGTCCGATGCTGGCGACGCCCTCGAAATTCGCGACATTCCGCGACTTCTTCAAATTCTTCGTACCGTCGCTCACAGGAGTCGTCGCCTTCTGGGCCACCGTAGCGCTCAACATTCCTGACTTCACGCGCTACGCCAGAGGACAGCGCGACCAGATGGTCGGCCAAGCGCTCGGACTGCCCACCACGATGACGTTCTATTCCTTCATCGGAATCGCGGTCACATCCGCGACGGTAATCCTCTTCGGCCAAGCCATCTGGGATCCCGTTGTCGTGCTTTCGCACCTCGAAAATCCACTGGCTGTAGTAATCGCGATGATTGCTCTGCTGATGGCCACTCTCAACGTCAACGTCGCCGCGAATATTGTCTCGCCCGCAAACGATTTCTCGAATCTTTGGCCGCGCAAGATCAGTTTTCGCACGGGTGGGCTGCTCACCTGCCTGATCGGTGTGGCGATGCAACCGTGGAAGCTGCTTGCGAGCTACGGCAATTACGTCTCCGGCTGGCTCGTCGGATATTCGGGATTTCTCGGACCGGTGGCGGGAATTCTGATCTGCGACTATTTCGTACAGCGAAAAAGAATCTTGCGTTCTGAAGATCTATACCGCCGCGGCGGCCTCTACGAGTTTTCAGGCGGCGTCAATTGGCGTGCGATTCTCGCGCTGGTGGCCGGTTGCGCGGTGGCCTTTGTCGGACTGGTGTACGCGCCGGTTCGCGTGCTCTATGACTACGCCTGGTTCGTCGGCTTCGGCGTGAGTTTCATTGCGTACTGGCTGTTCACGGCTCGCAGCAAACATGCGAAAGCCTAATCTCCGCTCGGAAACGGCAGCGACAGCGTCGAATTCGACTGTCGCACGCGATCGTTCCAGCTTAGCGGCACCTCGCCCGCGTCGATTTGCTTCATCGTGATGCAATTCTCCACCGGGCAGACCAGCGCGCAGAGATTGCACCCGATGCACTCTTCCTCGATGATCCGCGGGACATGAACGCCGAATCCGTTGTCGTTTTTCTTCGCTGCGGAGCGGTAGGGCTCGATGCACTGGTGCGCGCCATCCTCGCACGCCACATAGCAAAGCTGACAGCCGATGCACAGTCCTGAATCGATCTTCGCGACGATCTTGTAATTCAGATCGAGATCGCCCCAATCCATTACATTCGGCAGCGCGCGGCCGCGAAAATCCTCGATTGACCGGAAACCGTGATCGTCCATGTACTGCGAAAGGCCTTCGATCATGTCCTCGACGATGCGGAAGCCGAAGTGCATCGCCGCCGTGCAAACCTGCACCGTCGACGCGCCAAGCGAGATGTGCTCGGCAGCATCGTTCCAGTAGCCGATCCCTCCGATGCCGCTGATCGCCAGCCGGCAATTTCTCGCAACCGACGAAAGTAGATGAAGCGCGATCGGCTTCACCGCCGGCCCACAGTAGCCTCCGTGCGACGATTTTCCGCCGACGCTCGGCCGCGGCGAAAAGCTATCGAGATCGACACCCATCAGCGAATTGATCGTGTTGATCAGGCTGACGGCGTCGGCTCCGCCGCGCTCGGCGGCCTTGGCGATGTGCGTCACGCTCGTCACATTCGGCGTGAGCTTGACGATCACCGGAATACGCGCGACCTCTTTCACCCATCCCGTGATCATCTCCGTGTAATCCGGCACCTGGCCGACGGCCGCGCCCATGCCGCGCTCGCTCATGCCGTGCGGGCAGCCGAAATTCAGCTCCAGCGCGTCGGAACCGGCGTCTTCGGCGCGCCGCACCATCTGGTGCCACGATTCGCGCTTCGATTCGACCATCAGCGACGCGATCACCAGGTTTTTCGGATAGCGTTTCTTCACTTCATAGATTTCGCGAAGATTTGTTTCGCTCGGCCGGTCACTGATCAGCTCGATGTTGTTGAAGCCCATCACCTTCACGCCGTTGAAATCGATTGCGCCGTAGCGGGAACTTGTGTTCGTGATCGGCTCGCCGATCGTCTTCCATACGGCGCCGCCCCATCCCGCGTCGAACGCGCGCATCACCTGCCCGCCGGTGTTCGTCGGCGGACCTGAGGCGAGCCAGAACGGATTCGGGCTCGTGATTCCCGCGAACTTCACGCTGAGATCAGCCATGCCTCACCTCCCAACCGCGCGCGGCGCGCCAAGCCACACGTCGATACCCTGCGCGGCGGCCATACCGTCCGCAACTGCGTCCACGACTTCTTTGCCGCCGTTCACGCAATCGCCGCCGGCAAAAAATTTCAGATGGCCCGTCTGATGGCGGTCGTTGATTTTCACCGTGCCGTCCGAATCGATTTCCACACCTTTGATTTGCTTCAGAAACTCCGTCGCCGGTTTCTGCCCCACTGCGCGCACCACCATATCCACGTCGAGTTTGAATTCCGTGCCGGTCACTGGCGCCGGATGCCGCCGGCCCCTTGCGTCGGGCGTGCCAAGCTCCGTTCGCACGCATTCGAGGCCGGTCACGACACCTTTCTCGCCGAGCACGCGTACCGGCTGCGTCTGCCAAAGGAAGCTGACGCCGTCGCGCTTCGCAAGCTCGTACTCATACGCAAACGCCGGCATTTCCGGCTCGCCGCGTCGATAAATCAAATAGACCGCTTCGGCGCCCAGCCGCCGCGCAGCGGTCACCACGTCGATCGCCGTATTGCCCGCGCCGATGCAGGCCACGCGCCGTCCGACTTCGACCTCTTGAAACGGCAGCGTTTTCGTTTTTTCGATGAACTCGATGGCGCCGTACACGCCGTGCAGGTTCTCGCCGGGCAGATTCAGCGCCCAAGTCTCGCCCAGCCCGACGCCGATGAAGACGGCATCAAATTGCGCCTCGAGATCGGCAAACGTGACGTCGCGGCCGACCTCAATCTCCTGGCAGAATTTCACCCCCAACTGCTCGACTAAATCTGCTTCGCGCACCGAATCGGTCGCACGCGACTTATACGCCGCGATGCCGTACGTATTGAGTCCGCCCGGCTGTTCGTTGCGATCGTAGACGACGACGTCGTATCCCCATTTCGTAAGTTCCGACGCGCACGCAAGCGACGCGGGCCCCGACCCGATGCACGCGACGCCCTTGCCGTTCGGCGCGCCCGCCTGGAACAGCTGAATATTTTTCTCCAGGACGTAATCGACGGCATATCGCTGCAGCCGCCCGATCTCGATCGGCGACTCGCCTTTTTCGTGCATCACGCACGCGCCTTCGCACAGCACCTCGGTCGGGCAGACGCGCCCGCAGCTATGCCCCAAAATATTCGCGGACAAGATCTCCCGCGCCGATCCGCGCAAATTGCCGGTCGAAATTTTCTTGATGAATGCAGGTACGTCGATGTGCGTCGGGCAAGCGATCGTACACGGTGCGTCGAAACAGTAGAGGCACCGCGACGCCTCGGTCACGGCCTGCTGGTGCGTCATCGCCGGTGAGATATCGGCGAAGTTCCTTTCGTACTGCTCCGGGGAAAGCTTCGGCGCTGTGTCGCGAAGCGGCATCGGGAAAACCGGTCGGAATCTCCAGTAGCACGGCCGGGCGTGGTAAGGCGCTGCAAGGCCCGTCGCAAGCTAAGTGAGGCGCCATTCTAGCATCGGTTCGGGCCATTCGACGCGCATTCGTCGCCGAGTCGGCTGGGCAACCGGTCAACCGCTTCCAAATACTGTCTCGCGACACCGCACCGGCCGGTCCACCTTGGATGACTTTCTTTTACGCCACAAAGCACTTGCGCGATTTCGCCCAAGAGCGCAGAATAATTTTTGTTAGCCTCGAACTCTGCCCACCTGCCATTCGATTCGCCTTCTTGCGCCGCGTTTCGCCGATGCCCTAAGATGCCTGCACCCGCGAATTGCCCGGAGGCGCGATGCGCTTTGACACGATCGTCAAGAACGGCACCGTAGTCACCGCAACCGACACCTACACGAGCGACATCGGAATCTCCTCCGGCCGCATCACCGCCATTGCGCAGGATCTCCCAGTCGACGGGGCGAGCAAGCTGATCGACGCCTCGGGCATGCTCGTGATGCCGGGCGGAATTGACGTCCACACGCACCTCGACATGCCCTTCGGCGGCACCACCAGCGCCGACGACTTCGAATCCGGCACCATCGCCGCTGCTTACGGCGGCACCACGACCCTCATCGACTTCGCTATCCAGCAAAAAGGCCAAAGCCTCCGGCAGGCGTTCGATACCTGGATGAAAAAAGCCGACCGCAAAGCCGCGATCGACTACGCGTTTCACTGCATCATCACCGATCTCGGCGACGCGCAGTTTGAAGAGATGGGCGCGCTGATTCGCGACGGCGTCTCAAGCTTTAAGCTCTTCATGGCTTATCCGGGCGTGCTGATGGTTGACGACGCGACGATCTTCCGCGCGATGTCGCAGGCGGCGAAATACGGCGGGCTCATCTGCATGCACGCCGAAAATGGCGGCGCGATCGACGTGATCGTCCGCCGCGCTCTTGCCGAAGGCAAGCGCGCTCCGAAATATCACGCACTCACGCGGCCCACCACAGCCGAAGGCGAAGCGACGAGCCGCGCCATCGCGCTCGCGGAAATGGCCGGTTCACCGGTCTATATCGTTCACCTCTCCTGCAACGACGCGCTCGAAAAAGTGCGCGAGGCGCGCGACCGCGGTCTGCCCGCCTACGCTGAGACCTGTCCGCAGTATCTATACCTTTCGCTCGAGCAAATGGAATTGCCGGGATTCGAGAGCGCGAAGTATGTTTTCACTCCGCCGCTTCGCGAAAAATGGCACCAGGAAAAATTGTGGCGGGGACTTGCGCACGACACGCTGCAAGTCGTTTCCACCGATCACTGCCCCTTCTGCTTCAAAGAGCAAAAGGAAATGGGCAAAGACGACTTCACGAAGATTCCGAACGGCGGCCCGGGCATCGAGCATCGCCTAAGCCTGATTTACACCGGCGGCGTCCACGGAGCCCGCTTCTCGCCGAACCGTTTCGTCCAGCTCGTCTCCACGGCACCGGCGAAACTATTCGGCTTGTTCCCGCGCAAAGGCACGATCGCGATCGGCTCGGACGCCGACCTTGTCGTCTTCGACGCCAATCAAGAGCAAATCATTAGCGCGAAGACCCACCACATGCGCGTCGATTACTCGATGTTCGAGGGGATTCGCGTGAAAGGCGTGCCCAAGAGCGTTCTTTCGCGCGGCCGCACGATCGTCGAAGACGGAAAATTCGTCGGCAAGGCGGGCAGCGGCGAGTTCATCCGCCGGCAAACCTACTCTGGAATCTGAAAAACCAAGCGTGACTCCGCGGCGGGCCCAACTAGCTTGCCGGATCCGTACTTCCCATCCCTGCAGCAACCGCTCTAGACGGAAATTCTCTCGTGCGCGCACGTTCGACAATCTCGAGAATCGCTCCCATCAAGAGTTCCGGCTGGTCTTCCGTAATCCAGTGGCTGCTTCGCTCCGCGACGACGTGCCGGCCCTTCGGCGACTGCGCCGCAATCGCGGCGTGAGCCGCGCGACGCTGCGCCGACGCGTTGCCGGCGGAAAAAACCACGAGCGGCATATCAATCGGTCCCGCCGATGCGACCTGCGCCGCGCTCTCGGGAAGCCGTTCAAGCTGGCTCGCAATGGCGCGGCAGAATTTGGCTTTCGTCCAGAAGACCGGTGCCATCGCCCTTTCGCGTGCGGGAAGATTCCAAAACCACGGGCTCTCGGTCGTATTGGAATCGGACGGCGCACCCCTGCTGATCGCCCCGATCAGGCGGTTTGCCGACCGCTTCGCGCCTGCTTGCACGAGCGAAGCGATCAATCGCAGCAGCCCGGTGTGCGAGACGACGGCCGCGCGCCGGCAAATGTTCGATCCGATTTCCGCGCGGTGAAGGTCGCGCTCGCTCGGCGGATGCCATTCCATAGGCGCCACCGGATCGACAAGGACCACTCCGCAAACCTCATTTCGGTAGCGTGCGGCAAACAGCGACATCGTGAGCCCGCCGAAGGAATGTCCCACCAGTACGTACGGCGGAGAGATCTCGGCGCGCCGCAGCAAATCACGCAATTCGGTGACGATTCTCGCCGCATCGCGCGGTTCGGGACCTGGATCGCTCCATCCCATTCCCGCGCGATCGTAGCTAACAACACGGGCCGACTTCGCCAGCGCTAGCTGAAGCTTCTGCCAGGTCAGCACGCTGCTCATCAGCCCCGATTCCAGGACGATTGTCGGACCGCCCTCACCCATCTCCTGAAAGTGCAGCCGGTGCGTGTCCAGCCGCACGAACTTGCCGGGCGGAGGATAGCGCTTGCGGTCGCTCCGCTCGCCGAGCGATTGATAAAGCACGCCGAGCAGGAGGATAAGAGCAACGACTCCCGCAATGTACGCAAGAACTTCCACTCAATGATCCTCTCTTCAGGTGCGGCCGACCGCGGCCGCTATCGCTGCTAAAACACCGACTCTGCGCGAAATTTCGTCCGCCCCAGCGAATGCGATGTCGACCGAGTCGCCCACCGACCGCCCCTCCAGATAGTTCCCTATCAGATACAGCCCGTCGATTTCGCGCACCTCGTCGCGAATCGCCGCGACTCGCTGCGTGTGCCCAACGCGATACTGCGGCAGCGCGCGCGAATGTTTCCAAACCACCTGATCGACTGCCGCGCCGGAAATTCCAAGAACCTTGGCCGCCTCGCCTTCGACGATGCGCGCGATTTCTTCCGGCTCGCGCTCCAGAAAATTCTCGTTCGCGAGCGGTCGCGCAAAGCTGGTCATCAAGACCTTGCCCTCCGGCGCGCGTCCGGGAAATAGCGACGAATTCCACGTGCACGAAATCGTGTGCAGACCCTCGCGCTTCGGCACATTGAAGCCGAATCCATCGAGCGAGTGCCGCACTTGCGCGCGATCGTAGCCGGACGACACCACCGCGAGCGGCGAATAGGGAATGTCGCCAAGCAACGAGCTCAGCTTCGGCGCGACCGCCTCCAGCATCTTCGCCGCATCGTACGCAGGCGCCGCAATGACGACCGAGTCCGCCGTCACTTCTTCGCCGCCGGCGAGCCGAATCCTCCAGCGCGCCCCGGGGCCGGCCTCCGGCGGACAAACGCATTCGACGCGCGCGCCCAGTCGCAGCGAGTCGCCGATCCTCTCGGCGAGCCGGTCCGTCAGCGCGGAAAAGCCATTCTTGAACGAGCCAAGCGGCGGCAGAAAATCCGTAACCGGCACTCCCGGCGCCGGCTGATTTTCCGTCGCCGAGCGCTCCATCGAAGCCGCGGGCTTCCCGTTGGTTCTACGCGCTCTGACGCCACCTCGAAAGACACTCCCGGTTTCCCGCTCCCAGCGCGCAATCGCCGGCAATGTGCTCTCCATGCCGATATCATCGGGGTCCGCGAAAAAAACCGACTGCGCAAATGGATCAACCAAATAATCGACCGCTTCGTCGCCAAACTTTCTGCGTATAAACTCGGCGAGCGATTCCTCCGACTGCGGAGGGTGCCAATTGCGAAAAGGCTCCACTATGAAACGGGCTTTGCAGCCAATCCCAACCAGGCGCGTCCTGATCAATCCCCAGGGAGAAAGCGGTGCCGGATGAAGCTCGCCATTCTTCCAGACGAACCGCTTCGCTCGCGGATTGACGTGCACGAACTCCGGTTCCAGACCGAGCTCGAGCACCAGATCCCACACCGCGCGCGGAAATCGCGGGCACTGCGGCCCTCCGTCGAAGAGAAAACCATTCCTCTTTTCCGCCACGATCACGCCACCGGGTCGCTCCGCCGCTTCGAGCAGCGCTACGGATACGCCCATCTGGCGCAGCTTGTACGCGCAGCAAAGGCCCGTGAATCCCCCGCCGATAACAACTGTTTGCCGATCGATTCCCATTGAGCAAGAATCTTATCAGAAGAGTCTCGAATGCTTTTCCATTCAATGCGATCCAGGCGAAAAAATGACGCCGGCCGGGGCGGCCGGCCGTGACGGAAAAAGCGCCAGAAATCCGGCGCCAATCGCTCGTTGAATTCGTGAACGAGTATGCCGAGCGCCGCGACGAAATCGCCGTCGCGCAGCGCCGCGGCTACCGCATGGAGCGCTGGAGCTACGGCCGCATCCTGGACGACGCCCGCCGCTTCGCCCGCGAACTCGAATCGCGCGGCATCGGTAAGGGCGACGCAGTCATGCTTTGGGGCGAAAGTTCCGCGGAGTGGACGGTCGCGTTCCTCGGATGCGTTTTGCGCGGGGCTGTCGCCGTACCGATCGACCCCGTTTCCACACCGGACTTCGCCGCGCGCGTCGCGATCGACGTCGCCGCGAAATTGATCGTGCGCTCCGCCAAATTCTCCGCAGCGGACCTCCCTTCGCTTTGCCTCGATCTCGAATCGCTCTCGCAAGCCATCGCGCGCCGGTCCCCGCTGCCTCACGATTCGCCGCCATTGGCGCGCACCGACACACTCGAAATTATATTTACGTCGGGCACAACGGCCGAGCCTCGCGGCGTGGTCATCTCGCACGGCAACGTGCTCGCGAATATCGAACCCGTCGAACGCGAGATCCGGAAATACCTTCGCTGGGAGCGATTCTTCCATCCGCTGCGCTTTCTCAACTTGCTTCCGCTGAGCCACGTCTTCGGCCAGGTCATGGGGCTGTTCATCCCACCGCTTCTGCGCGCGACGGTCATCCACATCGATTCGCTCAAACCCTGGGAAACCGTCGAGACGATTCGCCGCGAGCGAGTCTCGGTTCTCGTCGCTGTGCCGCGACTCATCGAATCACTCCAGCACGAAATCGAGCGCGGCTACGAGCGCAAAGGCCGTCTCGAAAAGTTTCGCCGCACATTCGAGGCGTCCGAGAAAAATCACTTTCTTTTGCGCTGGTGGAAATTCCGCGCGGTTCACCGGCGGTTCGGCTGGAAATTCTGGGCGTTCATTTCCGGCGGCGCCGCGCTGCCCGAGCCGACCGAAACTTTCTGGAATCGCCTCGGCTACGCCGTCGTTCAGGGCTATGGCATGACGGAAACCACGTCACTCATCAGCTTGAATCACCCTTTTCGCACGGGCCGCGGCTCGATCGGCCGAGTGTTTCCCGGCATCGATATCAAGGTCAACGAAAGCGGCGAAGTCCTCGTGCGCGGCGAAAATGTCGCAACCTCCTATCGCCGAGGCCGGGAATTGGAGCCGGTGATCGGCGCGGACGGCTGGTTCCACACCGGCGATCTCGCCGAACTCGGCCCGGACGGCCGTTACTATTTCAAAGGCCGCAGCAAGAGCGTCATCGTGACCTCCGCCGGCATGAAGGTCTATCCCGAGGACCTGGAAAAAGCCTTGCGCGCACAGAAGGGTGTTCGCGACTGCGTCGTCATCGGTCTTCCCCGCGATGGAAACGAAGAGCCATGCGCCGCGCTTCTGCTCATGAGTGCTGAAGCCGATGGCACAGGCGTGATCGCGCAAGCGAACAAATCGCTCGCCGAATTTCAGCAGATCCGCCAGTGGTTCGTTTGGCCGGATCCCGATTTCCCGCGTACTCCAACGCAAAAGCCCGTGCTCGTCAAGATTCGTGCCGCAGCAGAGTCGAGGCTCGGCGCTGCCGGCGCCGCGACGCAAGGCGCAGGTTCGGTCTCAAATCTCGTCGCGCAAATCACCGGCCGCGCGGCTGGTGCTGCCACCGCGCAAGAAGCCCGCGACGCGCTCGCCTCCATGAGTTCTCTCGATCGCGTCGAGCTGATGAGCGCCATGGAAGACCGCTACCAGGTCGACCTCAGCGAGGCCAAGTTCGCCGAGGCCACGACAATCGGCCAACTCGAGCAGCTCGTGCGCGAGCCGCAGGCCGCGCCAGTCGAATACATCTTCCCGCGCTGGCCTCAACACTGGCTCGCCAAGGCCATTCGGCTCACCGCTTACTATCTGCTCGTCTGGCCCACGACGTATCTGCTCGCCGCGCCTCGCATCAAAGGCCGCGAAAATCTGCGCCGTCTCCGCGGGCCCGTGCTCGTCATTTCGAATCACGTCACCTACGTCGACATCGGCTGGACTCTCGCGGCGCTGCCCATGCGCTTCCGACATCGCCTCGCGACCGCCATGCGTGGCGAGCGGCTCGCCGAGATGCGTCACCCCGCCGCGAGCCTCGGCTTCTTCGAGAAGCTCTCGGAATTGTTGAGCTATCCTCTCGTGCTCGTTTTCTTCAACGTTTTTCCATTGCCGAAGGAGTCCGGATTCCTGCGCAGCTTTTCTTTCATCGGGGATCTAGTCGACCGCGGGTGGAATGTTCTAGTTTTCCCGGAGGGGCTTACGACGGTTGACGGTCGCATCGCGCCGTTTCGCTCGGGCATCGGACTGCTCGCCACGCGGCTGGGCATTCCGGTCCTGCCGATCCGCCTCGACGGCCTATTCGATCTCAAGAAAAACGAAAAGCATTTCGCCTGGCCGGGAACGGTGCGCGTCACAATCGGAAAGCCGGTTCGTTTCTCAGCGAATCAGGATCCGGAAGAGGTCGCTCGCCAGTTGCAGCGCACGGTCGAAGAGCTCTAGCGCTGCATGGGAGAGTCTGTCTGGCTCGCCTCAAACGCTGCGAATCTCCGTTCGAGATCCCATTCCTGGCGCGCCTTTTCACTCGACTTCAGAAACTCGGCGCACGCGCTCGGGGTCTCACGCGTCGCATCCGCCGCGCATTGAGATACCATTTCCCCGAATTTTTCCTGCTCGCGCCACAAACTCGCCCCCGGCAAGAAACTGTGCTCGATGCTCGTTCGCACTAATTTCTTCAAGTCCGCGTACGTCAACCCGTACGTCTCGACCGCGCGCACATATTCGTGCGTCAGATCGATGCGCGACACGCCCTCATCGTCGGTCGATAGCGCCACCGGCACGCCGTACCGCCGGTACATCGAAAACGGGTGATCGTTGCCCGTCACGCCCAGAATCACATCGTTACTCGTCAGATTGATTTCGACCATCACGTGCTTCGCGGACATCTCCTTCAGCAGCTCGTACGGCCGGTCCTCATACATCACATCGACGCCGTGCCCGATCCGTTCGGCGCCCGCTACTTCGACCGCCTCGCGTATGTGGCAGCACAGCCCGTCCGGCGGCACGAGCCCAGGAGCAATTTCACCCGCATGAAGACTGATATGCACACTGGGATAGAGGCCGTGCAGAAACGCGATCATCTTCATGTGCAGGTCGTAATCGGACATCGCCGTGTGATCATCTTCCGGCTGCACGTAATTGATCGCGAGAAACCGCGGATCGGCCCTGGCCGCTTCGAATCCCAGTAGCGTCTGCGCGAAGACCTGCTCCGGCGGAAATGCGCGCAGCACCTGGTAGATGTAGCGAATCTCGACCGCGCACGCTGGCGCCGGATTCGCCTCGCCGCAGTGCTCGCGCTCCCGCTGGACCGCCTCGCCCTTGTCCAGATATGCGCGCGCGACGGCTACATCGTCGCGCAGCCCGTGCGCGATGAGCTGGTCGCGAAAATCGCCGAAGCTGCGACTCGCCTGCCAGCCGAGCTCATGCGCGATTTTCGCCGTATGCGAAAAATCGGGCGTCACCAGCAGTTCGAGATACTGCTCATTCTGCGCCGCAGCGCGCGCCGCAATCTCATCGAGCCATTCGCCCGTGTGCGGCGGATCGGCGGCTACGAATTTGTCGAACGAAACGAAAAAGTGATCGTGGCCGGTCACGCCCGGCGTCGGCACGAAACCGCGCATCGAAAAGGCATCCACCAACTCGTCGTAAAGATGCTGGTCCTGGTTCGTCTTCGCCGCGGGTACTTCCCCGCTCTTGCAACTGGCCGACGCTTCCTTGACGAATGCCATCGAAACCAAATTCACGCACAGGTGATCTTCGACTCCGGCGCGGATCCACGATTCCGCATACACGCCACCTTCGAGGTGATAGTGCAGCTCGGCTCCCTTCGGCATGCCGGCGAGAAACACACGCAGCGCCAGCGGATTGCCTCGCGCCATGTCCAGTGCGCGCGACGCGCGCTCCTCTCCGGACCTCCGCTGCGAAGAGCCCTGGCATCCGGCGAAAACCGACGCCACGAAACACGCGAGAGCAGCGGCGAGTACGCGTACAGATCGCAATGGACGAATCATTTCAAATCCTCAGTTGTGCAAAGTCGCTTCGAAAATGCGATCCCACATTCTACTTCCCGCCGCGATAAACACAATTTCGCATTTGCCCCGCTCATGTAGACTGATTCCGGTATCCTGCGCTTCATCCATTTGCCTCAAAGGATGTGAACTCATGATGCGAGGAGTCTTTTCTATTTCGGCGGCGCTTATTTTGATTGTGATCTTTGTGATGCCGCTCGCCGCGCAGAACCCGCAACCGGCGCAGCCCCCAACTCCAATCCCGATCAAAGTCGTCGTCGTCGCGATGTTCGAGCGCGGCGAAGACACCGGCGACGCTCCCGGCGAATATCAGTTGTGGGTCGAGCGCGAGCATCTCGATCAAATTCTTCCTCTCGACGCCGGCTATCACCACGTTCGCCTCAATAAAGACGGCGTCCTCGGCCTCCTCACCGGCGTCGGAACCGCCAAAGCGGCCGCTTCGGTGATGGCGCTCGGTCTCGATCCGCGCTTTGATCTTTCGAAGGCATATTGGCTCGTCGCCGGTATTGGCGGCGGCGATCCGGCGGACGTTTCACTCGGCTCGGCAGTTTGGATCGATCACATGATCGATAGCGACTACTGCTACGAAATCGACGCACGCGAAATCCCCATCGGCTGGCTTACCGGCCGCATTCCCATGAACCACGCAACGCCATACGAGCAGCCCGTCACGATCCGTCCCGGCGATCCGATCTACACTCTCAATCCGCAACTCGTCGCCTGGGCCCTCGCGCTCACCAAAGATGTGCCTCTCGCCGACACCGACGGAATCCGCACCGCCCGCGCGCGCTGGATCGGCTTTCCCAATGCGACGCGCCCCCCATTCGTGACCCACGGCGATGGTCTCTCCGGCAGCACCTTCTGGCACGGGACGCTATTCGACAATTGGGCCAACGCCTGGGTGCAGTATTACCTTGGCGGCCAAGCCAACTTCGTGGAGTCGGCGATGGAAGATACCGGCACGCTGCAGACTCTCACGTTTTTGAGCAACGCCGGCCGCATCGACATGAAACGTGTGCTCGTGCTCCGCACGATCAGCAACTTCGACCAGCAGGCGCCGAGTCAAAGCGCAGAGGACAGTTTGAAGCAGATGGCCACGGGAAATTATGCGGCGTACATGGAATCGCTCGAGGCGGCCGAACGCGTTGGCGACAAAGTGGTCCGCGACATCGTCGACCACTGGCCCGACCGCGAATCCACCATTCCCTCTGCCCCGGTCGGCGTTCAGAAATAATCAGCCGCGCTAAGCTGAAAGGCTCGCTAGCGTCTCTGCCAGCACTTTCGTCCCCCGCGCGATATCCTCGATCGACGCAAATTCATCCGGCCTGTGGCTGTACCCGTTCCGGCAGGGAATGAACAGCATCGCCGTCGGCGCAATCCGCGAAATGAACAGCGAATCGTGATACGCGCGGCTCACCATCGCCAAAAATTTCTCGCCGTGCTTCCGGCACGACGCCGATAGCGCCTCCACCACCTCCGGCGCGCAATCCGCCGGCGCGTCCGCATTGATCAATTCGATCTGCATCGACACGCCCCTGCGCGCGGCGATCTCCTTTGACGCCGCCTCCATCGCGCGCATCACGCCATCGCGCCGCGCGAGGTCGGTGTCCCGCGCGTCGACGCTGATCTTCACGCGGCTTGGCACGCTATTGATCGCGCCCGGAAACACATCGCACATCCCGACCGTCGCCACCGTGTCGTTTGACCCGCTCTTCCGCGCCGCCCGCTCGATCGCCAAGATCAACTCCGCCGCCGCACACAGCGCGTCGTGCCGGTCCGGCATCAGGACGCCGCCCGCATGCCCGCCCGCGCCTTCGATCGAGACGCGCGCGCTCGCCGGTGCCGCAATCTTTGTCACGACTCCTAGCGGAATCCGCTCGCGCTCGAGAATCGGCCCCTGCTCGATGTGCAATTCGACGAACGCCTTGTAGTACCCGCGCGGCAGCTTTACGTCTTCGAGCTTGCCGTCGAATCCCGCCGCGCGCCGCACTTCGTCGAGCGTCTCGCCGTCCTTGTCTCTCAGCCTCGCAGCTGCCTCAGCCGAAATTGTCCCGCCCAGCAGGCGGCTCCCGATGCAGCCGACCCCAAATCGTGTCGGCTCCTCTGACGTAAACACCAGCAGCTCGATCGAATTTTTCGGACGCAATCCGCTTCGCTGCAGCGCTCGAATCGCCTCGAGCCCGCCGAGAACGCCGACAACACCGTCGAATCTCCCCGCGTTCGGTATCGCGTCGATGTGCGAGCCGGTTCCGACCACCGGCGCGCTCGCCTCTGATCCCCGCCATCGCGCGAACGTGTTGCCGATCGCGTCGTGCCGCACCGCGAGACCGGCGGCCCTGCACCGCTCGATCATCCACGCCCGCGCGCGCATATCCGCCGGCGTGAAGACGATTCGCGTCACTACAGGCGGCTCCGCTTCCGAAATCAGCGCGAGCTCTTCGATTTCAGAATTCAGCCGCGCAGAATCGATTTCGAGCTTCATGGTTATCGCGCTGCCAGCGGATGACGGTTCCAGTCTTTGTAGATGAGATATTTGGCAGGATTTTTTCCGATTGCGCCGAACCACTGCGGGCACCACGGCCCCATCCAGATGAAATCGCCTGCGGTCACGGGATACCACGAATCGCCGAGCCTGTAGATTCCGCCGCCTTCGAGCATCAGCAGCCCGTGCTCCATCACGTGCATCTCGACCATGCTTAGCCCCGCTCCACGCTGATAGACCATCGTGTTCACCGCGAAATCGTGGCTCGGCACGTCGGGCAGCAGACACTTCACCTGCAGATCGTCGTCGCCGCCAAGCGGATTTGACGCGACCGCGTCTTCCGACGACACGATCACCGCCGGAGGCTTCACGCCTCCGAGCGCCTGATACGTTTTTTCGATCACCGCCACACGGCTCGCCTTCGACGCAATCATGCGGTGCGCCGTTCCCTGCGGCAGGAACGCGTATCCGCGCGCAATCAGTTCGCCCTTCTTGCCTTTCGTCTCGACCTTGACGCTTCCCTCAATCACAAAGACAAATCGTTGCGCGTCCGTGTGGCCCAATTCTCCGCCCGCTTCGAATTCCGCCGTGTACTGCGTGAAGGCCGCGCCGATCGCCGGCCCCGCGTGAACGATCGCCGTGCAGCGCTTCATTCCCGGAAGCGGCGCGCGCACAAACGTGTCCGGAGTCAGCAGCAGATGATCCGCCCGCCGCGCGCTGCGCGTCTGTCCGAGGTTATGCACGGTGAATTCTCCTTGTCTGCGCCGCGGGCGACGCCGCCAGCAGCTCGAGCAGCTGCGCTCCCGCGTCGATCGCTTTCGCGACGTCCTCCACTTGCACGCTTTCTTCGGGGCTATGACTGATGCCGCCGGGCGATCGCACGAACATCATCGCCGCCGGAAATTTTTCGGCCAGGATCATAGCATCGTGGCCCGCGCCGCTCACCATTCGGTGCGGCTCGCATCCCGCGCGCCGTATCGCTTCCTCGATTTCGCCAACAAGCTGCGCGTCCATCGCCACTGCCGGGTGGCTCGTCTTCATCTCGTGCCTCACCGTCAGCCCGCGCCGCGCCGCAATCTGCTCCGCGAGCCGCACCATCGCCTCAACCGCAGCCGCGCGAACATCATCCGCGCGGTGACGCATATCGAGGCTCGCTCGCGCCTCTCCCGCGATCACATTCGTCGCCCCCGGCTTCGCCTCGACCGCGCCCACCGTCGCCACCAGCCCCGGCACGCGCTGTGCCTCGCGCTCGACTGCCGTGATCCACTCCGCCGCTCCCGCCACAGCGTCGCGACGCAAATGCATCGGCGTTGTCCCAGCATGGTTCGCCCGGCCGGCGAACGTAAAATCCATCTTGCTCTGCCCTGCCAGCCCTTCGACCGCTCCCAGCGGCAGCCCCAGCTCCTCCAGCACCGGCCCCTGCTCGATGTGAAATTCGACATATCCCAGAATTTCGCCCCGCAGCCGCGCGCCGGGAATCTCGCTCGGCTTCAAACCGAAATTCTCGATCGCCTCGCGGACGCTCACTCCGCGCACATCGCGCCTCGCAAGAATGTCATCGTCGAGCGTTCCGACGAGGGCGCGGCTGCCTATGAACGGCGTGTTGAACCGCACTCCCTCTTCCTCGGAAAATCCAACGACCTCGATCCCAAATGGCAGCCGCTCGCCGCGCAACTCTTCCAGCAGCGAAACGCCCAGCACGACCCCCATCGCGCCATCGAACGCGCCCGCGTCCGGCACCGTGTCGAGATGCGATCCGATCAGCAGTTTCGGCGCGTTCGTCTCCGACCCTGCGTAGAAAGCGCGAAAATTCCCCGCCGCGTCGATCCGCACCTCCGCGCCCAGCGGCTCGACCCACGACCCGATTTCCCGGTGGCACTCGCGCATCGGCGGCGAAAGAAATGTCCGCGTGATCCTCCCTGGCTCTTCGGTAAAACTCGCGAGCTTCCGGCAGCGCGCGATCACTTTCTCCGCTTGAGCCTTCCTGCCTTCGCTCATCGGCACCGGCTCTTATCCCTTTCGGCGGACGCGCGCTTCGATATAACCGTGGGGCTCATCGGTCGGCACGAAAATTTCGTTCGGATTGTCCTGCTTGAAGCGCGACAGGTCGACGAGCAAGCAGTGAATGTTCGGCATCGTCAATTCGATCTCGCGCACTTGCTTCACGGCTTTGAGCACCGCCTCGCCCATCGCGTAGAGCGTGTGCTGCACCGATTTGCTGTCGTGCTCGGCAAATACGGCCAGCACAATCTCGCGAATCTTCTCGCGCAGCTTGTTGAAGTTCGCTTCCGCGCTGTCGTAATTCCAGCTCGCGCGCAGCGCCGTACCCAGCAACCGGTCCGACGTCTGTGGCAGCGTCGTCAGCGAATCCTCGATGTATCCTTCGAACGCCGACTTCGCCGTTTTCATGATCACCAGATTCTCGAGCCCCGACGCGACCGAAAACTCCCCCTTCTGCGCCCGCGCGACCTTCGTCGTCTGCCGCTCGCCGCTCGACTGCACAAACGTCGTCGGATGCGGCTTGCCGGCCACCATCACGCGCTCCCACTTTTTCTCCCACACGCCGATCTCCGCGCGCGAGACTTGCGAATTTCGGCTCAGCAAGAAATCGATCATCTCCTTGGCAAATTCCTCCATCGACCCGGCCGATGATTTTCGCGCCAGCGAATAGACTGTATTCTTCATCGTGTCGGTCGGTAGGATCTTGCTGTTGTCTCCCTCGGTGAAGCAGCTTTCGAAATCTCCTTCGAGCAGAATTTCGAGCGTCCATTCGCGAAAGTCGGTGCGGCCCCTTCCACGCTTGACGCGCACCAGCCGCACCCGCGATTTCCCGTATCGGTTTTCACCCAGCTCGATCGCCAATTCAGCTTCCCCTGTACGTCGTGTATCCGTGCGGGCTCAGCAGCAGCGGAATGTGAAAATGCGTCTCGCCGTCGCGCACAGAAAATGTCACCTGCACGATGGGATACAGCCCGTGCGCTCCCAGCACGGCGAAATAATTTGCCGTGTCGAACGACAATCGATAAACCCCCGCCGAAAGCTTTTCGCCGTCCGGCAACAACTCTGTGCAACGCCCATCCTGATCGGTTCGCCCCGTGCCGACGATTTGCCACTCGCCGGAGTGGGTGTGACGCTCCAGCCGCACGTTCACATCCCTTGCTGGCGCACCCCGCGCCGTATCCAGCACGTGCGTTGAAATTCGACTCATCCTGCGACCCACCTCTTCAATCGAATTTGCGTGATCTGACGCTGTTGCTCTGCCGCCTCGCGCAGTTCGGTCGGCGCGTCATTCTGCAACCGCCGCCGCAAAATCGAAAGAATTTCCGGCGCGCTTTTGCCCGTCGCGCAAACGATGAAAATATTTCTGAACCGCTTTTCGTACTCCCGATTCCCATCCGCAAGCGCCAGCTTGACCGCCTCTTCGCTGTTTACAACGCCTCTCTGCTCTTTCGCCGACCACGCCGCCGAGTGCCCTCCCGCTGGCCGTTCCGCGCGCGACTCCCCGATCCGCGGATGGCTGCGAAACGCCTCCAACCAGTCCGCCTCGCTCAATCCGCGCCATATTTCATCCGATGCGCTCAGCAGCGCCGCCTCGCCCGCGATCGGCCTGCGGCTCGCCATCGCGCGCGCCCACGCCCGCGATCCGCAGCACGCCAAAATCTCGGCCTCCGCATCATCGGCGGATAGTCCGTTCCACCGTTTGAGCGCGTCACTCATGGACATCAGGCGCCGGAAATCCTCGCGCGACTCTTAGGGGGTCGGAGCTTTAGCTCCGACATTGACCCGGCCCTTTCACCGGGCTTTAGCCCCTGAGGGCGAATCCCGGATATTCAAGAAGATCACGGCTCAGGGTGCCGGGAGTCTCACCCGCGCGCCAGCCGCTCGAGAAACTCCCCAACTAGATTGCTTACGACCGCCGCTCGGTATCTTGCAGTCGACCGTATGTCGTCAATCGGCTTCGTCTCGCTCACCGCCGTATTTCGCGCCAGCGCAATCGTCGCGGCGTCAAGCGGCCTGCCCAGCAAGGTCCGCTCTGTATCGCTCAGCCGAATTGGCACGGGCGCGACGCTTCCCAACGCGATTCTCCCATCCGCGACTGCGCCATTCTCGACTCGCCCCAGCGCCGCAATGCACACCTTCGATATCGCCTGCGCATTTCGCGCGCCGACTTTTCGCGCGTACGCAACGTATCCCGAATACTTTCGTGGCAGGCTAATCGCGCGGATCAGCTCATCCGCCGCGAGGTCCATCTTCTTATAGCCCGTGTGAAAATCGCGGTATGGAACACGGCGCTCGCGTCGCGCCGAAATCAGAATCAACTCCGCGTCGTACGCCAGCAGCGCCGGCAGCGAATCTGCGGCGGGCGATGCGTTCACGATATTGCCGCCGAGCGTCCCGCGATTCTGATTCGCGATTCCTCCGGTCCAGCTCGCCGCGTGCGCAAGCAACGAAAATTCCCGCGCCACAATCTCGTGCCCGCGCAGATCGGTGTACGTGCAGCCCGCGCCGATCGTAGTTTCCTGCGGCTGCACCTCGATGCGCCGCAATTCCGGCAGATTCCAGATACTGAGTAGCTTCCGCGCGCCGAGCGTGCCCGCGGCGTACTGCACCATCACATCCGTGCCGCCCGCAATCGGCAGCCACTGCTTCGGCTGCTCCGCCAGCACCTTAAGAGTTTCCTGCAAACTCGCCGGCGCGACGAATTCGTAGTCAGCGGGATCGGACCTCATGCGCCGGCGCTTCGCCTCGCAGCTTCCGCCACCGCCTCAAGGATCTGCGCGTAGCCCGTACAGCGGCAGAGATTTCCCGCGAGCCCGTCACGAATCTCATCCATCGTTGGCCTGGGCCTTTTCTCCAGCAGATGTGCCGCCGCGAGAATCATTCCGGGAGTGCAAATCCCGCACTGTGCACCGCCGAGCTCGAGAAAAGTCTCTTGCAGCGCGCGAAGCTTCACATTGCGCGCCACGCCCTCGATCGTCACCACAATCGCGCCCCGCGCCTGCCCAATTGGCACTAGGCAGCTATCGACCAGCGCGCCATCCATCAGCACCGAACACGCGCCGCACTCGCCCTCGCCGCAGCCTTCTTTCGTTCCAGTCAACCCCAGCTCTCCTCGCAGCACATCGAGCAGACGTTCCATCGGATAGGCGCGGACGGTCTTCATCTCGCCATTCACCGTCAGAACAATTTCGCGTTTCGCGGCAGCTTTTTTCGTCATCGCACTCCGGCTAGCGGACGCCCTTCGCTGTCAGCCGCGCTCGACGCATTCACCGCCTCGAAAATATCTTCAGCCATCAGCGGCACGTGATTGAACGGAAGCCCCAGCGCGTCCTCAATCGCGTTCACGATCGCCGGCGCCGGACCGTCCATCGGCAGTTCGCCGATTCCCTTCGCGCCAAACGCGCCGTGCTTGTTGCCCAACTCCTCGAAATAGACCCGCACTGGTGGCAGATCGGAAGAAGTCGGTATGATGTAATTCGTCATCTGGCTGTTCGCCATGCGGCCGTCGCGCCATTCTACTTTCTCGTACAACGCAAAGCCAATTCCCTGCGCCACGCCGCCCAAGATCTGCCCGCGCGCCAGCACCGGATTCATCACCCGACCGATTTCCTGCAGCGCGACGAAATCTTCCACCGTCGCGCTGTACGTCGCGACATCGACCGCCACTTCCGCCACGTAAATCGCCCACGAATACGTCGCGTACGCCTCGCCGCGGTATTTCGCGTCATCCCAGAAAATTCCCTCCGGCGATTCGTATTTTGCGTACGATCGGAATTCGCCGTGAGCCGCCACATATTTTCTGCACGCCGCGCGAAACTCTTCCGCCGTGCATGGCTCGCGCAACATTCCCGCCGCGACAAGCGTTTGCTTCAATCCCAGCGCCGCCGACGCCACGAGCTTCCCCACGACCATTGCTGTGCGCGACGCCACCGTCGGTCCGCTGTTCGGCACATTCATCGTATCAGGCTGAGCGATAGTCACATCTTCGTACGGCAGCTCAAGCGCTTCAGCCGCAATCTGACAAAGCACCGTGTTCGTCCCTTGCCCGAACTCCGTGCTCGACACCAGCACCCGCATGCCGCCGTCCGCGCGCCCCTCGGCTCCCACGACTGACGCGAGATATCGCTCACCAGACCCCGTGAATCCCGCGCCGTGCAAAAACGCCGCGATGCCCATTCCCTTCTTGCGCGCGCCGCGCACGCCCGCCGTGGCGGGCCTGTTCTCTTCCGCGAAGCGCTGCTTCTTCGCGTCGTATTCCGCCAAGTCCAGCGCGCGGTCCAGCATTTTCTCCAAATCGATTGGCTCCCGAATCTCTTGCTCCGTGATCGTCGTCTGCCCCGGCTTCAGGAAATTTCGGCGCCGTATTTCCGCGGGCGACAAACCAAGAGTCTTTGCGATCTTGTCCATGTGCCGCTCGATCGCAAACAGCGCCTGCGGTGCGCCGAATCCGCGAAACGCGCCGTGCGGGGGCGCATTCGTCGCTACGGCCTTCGTTTTCACGCGCACGCTGGGCCAGTAGTACGGCCCGCCCGAGTGAATCGTCGCGCGCGAAAGCACCACGGGCGAGAGCGTCACGTACGCTCCGCCGTCCATCACCATCTCGATTTCGCCACCGAGAATTTTCCCGTCCTTGCTCACCGCCGTGCGGTGCCGTGTCCGGGACGGATGCCGCTTCGTCGTCGCCGCCATGTCTTCCGCGCGGTCGTAGATAATTTTCACTGGCTGTCCCGACTTCATCGCCAGCAGCGCCGCGTGCCCCGCGATCATCGACGGATATTCCTCCTTGCCGCCGAACGCGCCTCCCGTTTCCGTTTGCACCACGCGCACTTTGTCTTCCGGCAGCCCGAGCAGCGTCATCATCGCTTTGTGCACGTAATACGGACACTGCAGCGAACCCCAAATCGTGATTCCCTTCTCCGCATCGAACGCCGCGATCACTCCGTTCGTCTCGATGTAGAGCTGCTCCTGCGCACCCGTGAAATATTCGCCTTCGACGATGTAGTCGGCCTTCGCCCAGACGCTATCGATATTTCCCTTCTCGATCTGGTACGTCTTGAAGACGTTGTCCTTGCCCCATATGATTTCGCTGCCGCGCTCGCTTTCTTCGATCGTGAAAATCGCCGGCAGCGGCTCGTACTCGATCTCGACCGCCGCCACCGCGCGCGCCAACGCATGCCGGTCCGGATGCCCCAGCAGCAGAATGGCTTCTTCGGGATGATTAACGATTCCATCGGCGAGGCACGGCTGATCGCTTTCAATCAGCGCAACATAGTTTTTTCCGGGAATGTCCTTCGCAGACACCACGACGTATTCGCTCCACGTGATTCCCGGACCAAAATTGATTTTCTTGATTTTTCCGCGCGGAATCCGGCTGCGCACCGTCGCGCCGTGCATCATGTAGGGAAAACTGAGGTCTTCGATGTACCGCGCGCGCCCGGTAACCTTATCGCGCCCTTCTTTGCGCGGCGTCGACGCTCCTACGACGTGCTCACTCCTCTGCCCCGCCATGCCCTATTCTGTACGAATTCGCTCGTATTTTGTACGTTTCATTCCGCCGCCAAGGAAGAAACAATGTAGCTCAGGTCTTTAGACCTGAGGCTTCTCGCCGAATTCCCTCCCGATCGGCGCGACTGGAAATCGGCCGTCTTGAAATACGCATTTGCCGCGCACATACGTCGCCTTCACGACCCCGCACAATCGCTCGCCCATGTATGCCGAAACCGCATGCCGCTGATGCAACTGATCCGCCGTCACGGTGAATTCCGCCTCCGGCTCGAACACGACAATATCCGCGTCGCATCCCGCCGCAATTCTCCCCTTGCGCGCGTCGCATCCAGACAGTCGCGCCGGCCCCTCGGACATCCACCGCGCAATATCGCCCAAACCGAATCCGCGCTTCCGCGCTTCGGTCCACATCACTGGCAGCGCAACGGACAGGCTCGCAATCCCTCCCCACGCCGTCTTGAAATTTCCCTCGTCGAGCTTCTTCATCGACGGTGGACACGGCGAATGATCCGTCGCCACGAGATCGATCACTCCCTCGCGTAGCCCCTGCCACAATTTCTCGCGATTCTCCGCACTGCGAATCGGCGGTGCGCATTTGCACAGCGTCGCGCCGTCGGCAATCGTCTCCGCCGCAAAATGTAGATAGTGCGGGCAAGTCTCGACGCTCACCGCCAGCCCCTCCGCCTTCGCCGCGCGCAGCAGCGCAATTCCCTCGCTCGTAGACAGATGCACGACGTGCAGCCGGAATCGAAATTCTCGGCACAGTGCAATCATCAGCTGAATCGCCGCGAGTTCCGCCTCGTCCGGCCGTGACTTCACATACGTCGCGTACGATCTCCAGTCCGCGTCCGCCAACTTCGCCGTCGCCGCATCCACCGGACCGCTCAACTCCGCGTGCACCAGCAGCGGCAATCCCGTCCGCGCGACGTATGGCAGCGCCGCCCGCAGCTGCCGTTCGGTGACCATCGTGAATCCGTCGATCCCCGGATGGATCAGAAAGCTCTTGAACCCCAGCACGCCCGCGCGCGCCAGCGGCTCGATGGCACCTTCATTGTCGCTGACGACTCCTCCCCATGCCGCCCAATCGACGCGGCATTTTCCGCGCGCCGCCTCGCGTTTCGCTTCCAGCGCCGCAACCGTCGTCGTTGCGGGCAAGCAGTTCAGCGGCATATCGACGAGCATCGTGTACCCGCCCGCCGCGGCCGCGCGCGTCCCAGTTTCGAATCCCTCCCATTCGGTGCGCCCCGGCTCGTTGATGTGCACGTGAGAATCGACCAGCCCCGGCAAGAGCGCCGCGTCGCCGAAATCGTGCCGCTCCGCATCCGCCGGCACTTCGCCGATCGCCGCGACCGCGCGAATCCGTTCGCCCTCGACGAGCACCGCCCCTGCACGTTCGCCTTCCGGCGTCACCACGCGCTTCGAAATGTACGCTTGTCGCGCCACTACTTCCCCCTCACCTCCGAAGGTCCTACGACTCTAGCATTGTCATCCCGAACTCGGTCGCGATGTTTGCGAACGGGGGTGAGGGATCTGCTTCAACACTCAATCGCCGGCTCGCCAGCGATGTAATCAATCGGGAGTCTGGATTACATGGAGCTGCTGACTTTCGCGTTCCTCAATTTATACTCTGGGAATGGACAGCCCCTTCATGTCCCGCGCGATCGCGCTTGCTGTCGAAAACGTCCGCTCGGGCCGCGGCGGCCCGTTCGGCGCAGTCGTTGTGAAGGATGGCAGGATCATCGCCGAGGGCGCGAACAACGTCACCGCGACCAACGATCCCACTGCACACGCAGAAGTCGTCGCCATTCGCGAAGCCTGCAAGAAACTCGGCGCCTTCGAGCTCACAGACTGCGAAATATACACATCCTGCGAACCCTGCCCGATGTGCCTCGGCGCGATCTACTGGGCGCGTCCGGCTCGCGTCTTTTTCGGGAGCACTGCCGCCGACGCCGCGCACGCCGGCTTCGACGATTCGCTCATCTATCAGGAAATTCCGCAGCCTCACTCCGAACGCAAAATTCCCATGCAGCAGCTCATGCGCGACGAATCGCTGGAAGCCTTCCGCGCCTGGGAGCGCTCCCCGAACAAGATTCCCTACTAGAAAATCCGTTCGAAGGTTGCGCTGAACTATTCCACTCCAAGGAAGGCATACCGCAGCAGAAACAACACGCTTAGCACCCAAATCAGCGGACTAATCTCTTTGAACCGCCCAGTAAACAATTTCAAAAATGTGAACGACAGCAGCCCCATGCTCAGCCCCGTGGCAATGCTGAACGTCAGCGGCGTCCCGATCAGAGTCAAGAACGCCGGCACGGCGTCGGTAAAATCGCTCCATTTCACGCGCGACACCGCGCCGCACATCAGCGCGCCGACCAGAATCAACGCGGGCGCCGTCGCATAGGACGGAATCGCCGCCACAATCGGTGCGCAAAACATCGCCGCCAGAAACAGCGCCGCGATTAGCAGATTGCCCAACCCCGTGCGCGCTCCGGCCGCCACTCCCGCCGCGCTTTCGACATAACTCGTCACCGTCGACGTTCCCGTCAGCGCTCCGAAGATCGTGCCGAACGCGTCGGCCAGCAGCGCGCGGCTCGCGCGTGGCAATTTTCCGTCGCGCATGAATCCGCCCTCTTCGCACACGCCGACGAGCGTCCCCACGTTGTCGAACAAATCCACGAAGAAAAACACGAACACGAGTTCGCCCAGCCCCAGCTTCGCTGCCGAACGCAAGTCGAGTTTCAAAAACGTCCCGCCCGGATGCGGCAACGAAAAAACGTGTGCGGGCCAGTGGCTCACTCCGAGCGGAATCCCTGCAATCGTGATCGCGATGATACCAATCAAGATCGCGCTGCCCACGCGCCGCGCCACCAGAATCGCTATCAGCAGCACCCCAAGCAGCGCCAGAATCACCTGTCGGTCCGACATCTTCCCCAGCCCGACGAACGTCGACGCATTCGCCACGATAATGTTCGCGTTCCGGAATCCGATAAAAGCGATGAACAGCCCGATCCCCGCCGCCGTGCCGTGCTTCAGGCAGTCGGGAATTCCGTTGACGATCTGCTCCCGCACTTTCGTGAGCGTCAGAATCAAAAACAGCATCCCCGAAAGCAGCACCACTCCGAGCGCCGTCTGCCACGGCACTCCCCGCCCCAGCACGATCGAATACGTGAAGTACGCGTTCAGTGACATTCCCGGCGCGAGCGCGATCGGATAGTTCGCCCAAATGCCCATCACCAGCGTCGCCAGCGCCGCCGAAATGCACGTCGCAAACAGCACGCCGTCCAGCGGCATCCCCGCCTCGTGCAGAATACGTGGATTCACCACCACGACGTACGCCATGGTCATGAACGTCGTCAGCCCGGCCAGCAGCTCGCGCCGCACCGTCGTCTGGTTTTCGGAGAGATGGAAAACGCGCTCGAGCACGACCGAATCCCCCGCGCAGAATCGCGCAGCCCAAATAAAAATGAGCCACTATAGGGCGGGCAGTCTTGCGGCGTCAATCGAAGTTCCAGAATCGTTGTATCGGGAATTTGGCGACAAGCGGCGCAACTGCCGAGCGCGCTTTCACCCCAGACGCACAACGTTGAGTACGCGGTGCTCCGATTTCCATAGAGCTTCGAGCATCGTCTCGACTCCCGGCCCGGCCAGCCGCACAACGCAGACCGGCGTATCTCCCTGGACCGATGTAATCAGACTCAGGACGTGGACAGCGTGCTTTGCCGCGATGTCGGCCACCAGATTGAATGCATCCTCGCGCTTCTCGATGACGAATGTAATGCGAACTCCGGCTTCCGGCGCGGAAAAAATGCTGGTGAAGGCCCGAAAAATGTCCGACTCGGTGATAATTCCAACCAGCTTTCCATCGCGAAGCACTGGAAATGCGCCGACCTTTCGATCGCGCATCAGCTGGGCGGCCTCCTCGATCGGCGTATCCGGCGTCACTGTGATCACGTTGGATTTCATGATTTCTCGAACTGCCGTGAGCTCCGCCGGCGATTTCCGGACCAGGACGGCGAAAGGATTTATCTCCGGCGGATACGCGTGCAGAATGTCTGTAGCCGATACGATTCCGAGCAACTGCTGCTCACCCTGCTGCGGCGTGACCACGAGCAACCTGCGGATTCTGCGCCGCGCCATTAGCTCCGCCGCTTCGGCGATCGGCCGGTCGGGGCCGATGCTGACAATCTCGCGCGACATCCACATGCTGACGATCATCCGGCGCTCCGGCTGAAACGCGCTCGCTGTGAGCTACTTTTTCTTTGGAATGAAAACTGGCACCGGCGGCTTCACGTTGTACACCCGCGAAAAATCTCCCTGATTCACGGCGACTCCGACGCGGCCGCGCGAGTCGATGTAAATCAGCGGCTGGCCCACCGGCACTCCGCCGAAAGTCTTCACAAACGGAAATTTGTACTGCTTCCTGTCGATTTCGATCGAAACTTTGTCGCCGAGGTCATATCCCATCTTCTTGAGATCGTCGCCCTGAATATCGGTGATCAGGCTGCCGTACGGATCGTCCAGAGCGATCACTTCACCTGTCGCACCCTTCTCATCGATCGTTGCGACCCGCGGCGTCAGACGTACCAGTTCCGGCACTTCCGGACCCGCCTGCGTCCAATCCTCGCCTTCGGCTAGGTGCGCTGCGGTGGGCGAGAAAATATCGCGCCCGTGAAATGTGGAAGAAATGTTGTCGCCAATCATCCATGCGGGATTCGTGATTTCGTGTGCGCCTTCCAGCCCGTCGCGATCGATCACCGGCGTGATGAGCCCGTTGTCCGGAAGTACGAAATACTGCTCCTTCTTCGATTTCACGATCACCGCTTTGCGCGATGTCCCCACGCCCGGGTCGACCACCACGAGAAACACAGTGTCGGCGGGATAGTAAGGCGTCACGCCCGCAAGAAGTCGTGCGCCCTCTTCGATCGAAAACGGCGTCACCTGGTGCGTGATGTCCATGATCCGGACGTCGGGCGCGATTCCAACGATCACTCCTTTGCAAATGGCGACCGCGTCGTTGGCCGTGCCGAAGTCCGTCATGAAGACGATCGTCGGCCGCGTGTTGGTCTCCTCTGCTTCCTCTTCCTTTGTCCGCCACGTGCACCCTGCCAGCATCGCAGTAACGAAAACCACGACGATCGTTTTCGCCCATCGGCGTCGCTCGTATTTCATAGTTCCTCCATGCACCGCCCCGTGATTGTGGCCTCCGCTCCGGCGCATTTTCGGTTCTCGAAGTGGCACTTGCGCACTCGCTGGAGCGTCTTGCACTCGCGCCGCGAGACCTGTATGGTACGCCATGGTCCAGCCAACCCAATCCACCGAAACCGCGCCCTCGCCGCCGCCCGCTCACAATCCCGGTTACGGCCTGCGCAGCGAGATTCTCTCCCCGATGGAGACCCTTGCGCAATCCGTCTCCACAATGGCGCCCAGCAGCACGCCCGCCGCCACGATTCCTCTGGTCTGCGCGCTTGCGGGCAATGGAACGTGGCTCGCCTACTTGCTCGCGACGATCGCCGTCCTTCTCGTCGCCCTATGTGTCGCCCACTTCGCTCGCCACTCTTCTTCGCCCGGCTCGCTCTACGTCTATTCGGCGCAAGTTCTCCCCCGATGGATGGGCGCCGTCGTAGCCTGGAGTCTGCTGCTAGCTTACGTTGCCACAGGTTCGAGCGTCATCGGCGGCTTCTATCAATACGCCGCGCTCGTGTTCCTTCACTCGACCGCCACGCCCGTCACGGCAGTTGTACTCGCGATCGTTGTGACTGCAATGTCCATGTGGGTCGCCTGGAGCGACGTAAAGATTTCCGCGCGCCTCATGCTCTGGATCGAAGCAGCGTCACTTCTTTCGATTCTAGTCGTGGTGGTTCTCGTTCTCGCGCATCGCGGCCCGCACCTCGATTCAACTCAGATCAAGCTGCAGGGAATGAGCGGCAGCGGCCTGCGTCTTGGTCTCGTGCTCGCGCTTTTCAGCTTCGTAGGTTTTGAAAGCGCGACGACGCTTGGCTCGGAAGCGCGCCACCCGCTGAAAACAATTCCGCGTGCCGTAATTCAAAGCGCTCTGCTGGCGGGAGCGATCTTCGTCGCCTGCGCCTACACCGAAGTGCTGGGATTCCACATGGTCGGGCAAAGTTTGGGCGAGAGTCAGGCGCCGATGCAAACTCTAGCAGCGGTCGCTCACGCTCCCATTCTCGGCACGCTAATAAACATTGGCGTGCTGGTGAGTCTGTTCGCCTGCACGCTTGCCTGCGTGACGGCCGCCGCGCGCGTCCTGCTTCTCATGGCGCACAACGATCTCGCGCACGCCGCTCTGCGCGCCACACACGCGCGCAACGAAACGCCGCACATCGCCGTGATCGTCACCGGAATCGCCGCGGGACTTCCCGTCGTCGTGCTCGCCTCTCGCGGCGCGAGCGGCCTCGACGTTTACGGCTGGCTCGGCTCGCTCGCGACCTACGGCTTCATCGTCGCCTACGCGCTCGTTGCCGCCGCGCTTCCTGGATATTTGCGTCGCCACCGCGCATTCCGCACCAGTGCTCGTGTTCTCTCCATCGTTGCGTGCGTCGCGATGTTTCTTGCACTGGTCGGCAATCTGTATCCGGTGCCGGCGGGTCCCTACGGCAAGCTGCCCTATATCTATCTCGCCTACCTCGCCGCCGGTATGCTTTGGTTCGCCTTCGCCGCACGGCGCGAAAAATCCGCGGGCGCGTAGCTCCTAACCTCGCTCCCGCGCCTCCGGCAGTGCCACGAGCACCAGCACGATTCCGACGACCGTAAACATCCGGAACGCCGCCTCCTGCCCGTTCCAATTCTTCGACTGCCACATCAAGAACCACTCCCCGCCCACTGTCAGGAACGCGACGAGCCACATCAGCAAACTCAGCGTAAGTCCCGCAAACGCAACAGTTTTCGCGCGCTGAAATTCCTCCGCGTCCGCGTTGAAAGCCCGCACCAGCCGAATTCCTCCCCACAAGCACAGCACCGTCGTGACGAATTCCCATGAAATGATCGCGACGTAGAAAGTCGTGTGTGCCGCCGGAGAATTGATCGCGCGCCACATTCCGTGATTGCCGGGAAACGTCGAGTCCATCATCAGCACGTGCCGCACGAATTGATAATTCGAATCGTAGTCCGTGACGTTGTTGAACACGACGATCGCGTAAAACAACGCGACCGCAAAAACCAGCACGATCTTCGCCGCGCGCAGCGTCATGGCTGTTCGGCTCCGTAGAGTGTCCGGAAATACGCGGCCAGCGCCCGCAGAGTCTCATCGTCGTAATTCGGATTGCCGGGCATCGCAGCCAGCGGGCTCTTCGACTTCGGATCTCTCACGTACGCCACAAACAAATCCCGCGAGTTTTCCGCGACCGCCGCGATCAGAGTCCAGGGGATTCCCGATTTTTGCCCGCCCTCGCTGCCCATATTGTGACAACGAAAACAATTCTGCTCGGCGATCCTGTAGCCCGCTTGCACGTCCGCATCATTCGCGTGCGAACCCCGCGGCGCAATCGCTCCGAACACAGTCTTCTCATCGCGAAATTCCAGCCGCACCACTCCCCAAGGAATTTGCGCTTCCTCCGTGTGCGACAAAATCTTGAACGCCGCCTCGAATTCCTCGTGCGAAATCATGTACGGCCCCATGTCGAATCCTTCGCCGCTCTTCGGCCAGCCCGACGGCGGTTTCCCGCTGACCTCGAGCACGAGCACGGGATGATGCGCCGTCAAATAATCGCGCGGGTAGTTCGCGCGATATTTGTCGTCGCAGATCGCGACCACAAGATCCCCCGCCGGCGTCGCCCCTAACTCATGTGCGAGTTCTTCGAGCAGCACGCCCTTGATCTGCGTCGGCCCGCTGAAATTCGGATCGCCGCGAACGGCGAAACTCACGTGCGGCATCGCAAGCAGTTCCGCGCGTGCCACATAGCGTGTTTCGCCTCGCGGCACGCCCGCCAATTCGCCGCCCACTTCCAGGTCTGTCGCCGACGTCCGCTGTGCGAACAGTTTTACTGCTCGTGTAGTTGGCAGCGCGATCGCCGCGAATAAAATCGCGCATCCAAGAATGACCGCTCGGTCTCCGCGCATCCGGCACATCCTATCGCACCGCGCCTCTGTCGCAAGGCCAATCTCGCCCGAGCGTCTCTGTGCTACAGTGGCGCTTCGCCTTTTTCCGCGGAGGCAATTGAATCGTGCCCGCCGGCATCGACGCGCGCCTTCAAAAACTCGGCATCGTCCTCCCTGCGCCGCCCGCCGCCGGCGGAAACTACGTGCCTGCCAAAACTCTCGGCCGCATGGTCTATCTCGCCGGCGTAATCTCTAGCGGCCCGGACGGAGTCATGACTGGCACGGTCGGCGCGAACCGCTCGGTCGACGAAGGCTGCGCCGGCGCCCGCGCCTGCGCGCTCATCCAACTCGCCGTTCTCAAGCAGCACCTTGGCTCGCTCGACAAAATCAAGCAGATCGTCAGCGTGAACGGTTACGTCAACGCCGTCCCCGGCTTTGGGGATTCTCCGAAAGTCATCAACGGCGCCTCCGATCTTTTCGTCGAACTCTTCGGCGAAGCGGGCCGCCACGTCCGCGCGGCCATTGGAGTCTCCGCTCTTCCGCGCAACGCGCTCGTCGAAATTCAAATGACCCTCGAACTCGAATCTGGCTGATAACATGTTGCGTCGTCATTCTGAGCGAAGCGTCCCGACGTCTTTTTTTTCGGCGACAGCCGGGTCGGGACGCGCAGTCGAAGAATCTCTCTTAAAAGCAGCCAACGCCTCGGAAGGAAAATTGAGCGCCTGATGTCCGACCACTCTCTCTCCGCCGTTCCCACTCATTCGCGCTGGAATCGCCATCTCGCGCCGCGCCTCACGATCGCGCCCGGCGACACGGTGCATTTCGAATGTCAGGACGCGAGTGGCGCGCAGGTCCGCCCGGGCATGACGCTCGATCAATATCTCTCCATCGATCGCGACCGCATCCATGCCCTCACCGGCCCGGTTTTCATCGAGGGCGCCGAGCCGGGCGATGTCCTTGAAATCGATATTCTCGAAGTCGCGCACAGGGGCTGGGGCTGGTCGAGCGTGATTGCAGGTCTCGGCTTCCTCAGAGAGCGCTTTCGCGATCCATACCTGTTCCACTGGCAGCTCGACCGCGACACGACCCGCTCGCTTGCGCCAGCCGTCGTTCCGCTGCGGCCCTTCTGTGGAGTGATGGGTGTCGCACCCGCCGAAGACGGCGAGTTTCGCACGCGCCCTCCTGGAATTTTCGGCGGCAACATGGACGTCCGCGATCTGTGCGCCGGCGCGAAGCTCTATCTGCCGGTGCTCAATCGCGGCGCGATTTTTTCCGCTGGCGACGCGCACGCCGCGCAGGGCGATGGCGAAGTCTGCATCAATGGAATCGAATGCCCCGCCGATGCCACGCTTCGCTTTCATCTCCACAAGCGTCAGCCGCTCTCCGCTCCGTTGATCGAAGCGCCTCCGCCTCGCGAATCGCAATGGGACGACGGCGCATGGATCGTCGTCGAATCCGCCACCGACGCAGCAGCAGCCGCCCGCGCTGCGACCTCGCGCATGATTGATCTTCTCGTCGCGCGTTGGGGCATGAGCGACGTCCACGCCTACATTCTCTGCAGCGTGGCGCTGCACCTTCGTTTCAGCCAGGTCGTCAACGATCCGATGTTCACGGTTTCCGCTCTCCTACCGAAGCGGATACTTCCCTCCCGCTCGCTCTTTTGACAATCGATGTTCTCCTAGCTCGAAGCCTGCGGCGCAAGAAAACCTCTGAGCCGCTCGTTCGCAGTTCGAGTTGTCATTCCGAGCCCGCCCGCTTTTCGGGCGGTGCGAGGAATCTGCTTTCCTTTTTGTAACAACGGCTCGCCTTATCATCTGACCGGCGCCTCGCCGCATTTAGGTCTTCCTTATGCCAACACACCGCCGGATCAACAAGTTTTCCACAGCTTTTGCATCGAAAATCGTGATCGAGTTGACAAAAACAATTGATTTTTCTCCGGACGCAATATGGAATACCTTCCCATCCAGAGTTTCCGGGGTTTGAAAAGCACCGTATTTATTGGCGGTCAATTCCGCCGGCGAGAGTGAAGGTCTTGTTGTCGACTTCAACGAGTTTTCGCGTTGGGGTGTTTCTCAATTGTTTTTAGGGGGTGTTTGCGCCGATGATGACTCGGATTGGTCTTTTCATTTTGACTCTGGTTGCGGTCTTAGTTCTGTCTCTTGCTTCCGCGACTCCCACTCCCGCGCAGCAAACTCTCGGCGGCATTACCGGCGCCGTCACCGACACGTCGGGCGCTGCGCTTCCCGATACGATGGTAACCGCCATCGAAGATCAGACGAGCCTCACTCGCACCGTGAAGACGGACTCAACTGGTGTTTACAGCTTTGTGAACTTGCCTATTGGGACGTACACGATTACGTTCGCGCACGCCTCGTTCGAAACTCAAAAGATCCCGTCCATCACAGTTCAAGCCAATCGCACCATGACGGTAAACGCCTCGCTCACCGTCGGCGCCGTGAGCACAACCGTCACAGTCCAAGAAACACCGCTTGTCAACGCGGTCGACACAACGAACGGCTACGTGTTGGACAAGGTTCAGATTGAAGATGTTCCGCTTCCTACTGGAAGTTTCACGGGACTCGCAATCTTGTCCCCCGGCGTCAACGCGGAGCTCCCGAGCGGCAACGGCGTAAATGCGGGCCTTGGAAACGCCCCGATCTGGGCTAATGGCCAGCGCGATACCAGCAACACGTTCATGCTCAACGGCGTGGACGCAAAGAACCTGTTCAATGGCAAGAGCACCAGCTCCGTTGAATCGGCCCGCGTCGTGAACAATACGGGCGTTAGTGGAGCCGCCAGCTCGGCCGCATTCGAAATTCAGAGCTCGGCGTCGCCCTATCTCGCGATCGGTCAGGCACTGCCGACACCCGCTCCCGAAACGATTGAAGAAGTCCGCGTAAACACTTCGATGTACGACGCCCAGCAAGGTTCGACGAGTGGCGCTCACATCGACATGAGCACGGCCTCCGGCACGAATGACCTCCACGGTGAAGCGTATTTGCATCACGCGACCGACTGGCTCAATGCTGCTCCCTTTTTTTTCAAACAGGATCCGAACGTTGCGAAGAAGGTTCCCGAACTTCATCGCGAAGTACCCGGTGGAAGGGTCGGCGGACCGCTCATCAAGAACAAGCTGTTTGGCTTTCTCGGCTACCAATTCACCCACGATTCCGATCAACAGATCGGCTTGGGCAAGGTAGTTGTGCCCGTCGCTTTCACCGTAAATGGCATTCCCCTCAACCCGGACGGCTCCGGAGGCATACCCGATGCGCTGAATCAACCCTTTAACATAGCCGCTCCACCCTGCGGTGCGACTCGGACCACCGGTGGCGTCCCCACGGCTGAATTCCAAAACTGTGTCGCATTTATCGCGAGCCATGAATTCGGAACACCTACCGGGGTCGGTCAGCTCGACCCCGTCGCTATGAAATTGCTCACAGCCACATTGCCCAACGGGCAGTATCTGGTTCCGTATGCCGATAGCTACGACACTCCGAGTTTCAATTTCCCTGAAACGGCGATCGTTCCCAGCGCCGCCTACTTCATCGCCAATCAAGCAGTCGCGAATCTCGATTTCATCGCGACGCCCAAGGACACGCTCGCTCTGAAATACTATTACCAGCACGATCCCAGCACGGCGCCATTCGCGTATTCGAGCGTTGCCGGCTTCACGCAGCATTTGGACGCAGGCAGCCAGGTCGCCACCATCACGAACACGCAGACACTCACTCCTACGTTCAACGTCGCCGAAGTTTTCGGCTTCATACGTGAAAAACTCTACAGCACGGTGGTGCAACCTCCAGGTTTCACGCCGACCGATCTCGGAATTAACGCTTTCCAGGGCATCACGAACGACACGACGTTTCCGGGCATCTCCATCTCGGACGCTCTTGGCGACGAAAGCCCCGGGGCGCTGGAGGCGCTCCAGTTTGGCGAGACAGCGGCTTCCCAGGGTGCTTTTACAGGTATTTTCCAAAACCGCTTCATGCCCTCAGCGGATGCAATCTGGATCAAAGGCCGGCACACAATCACATTTGGCGGCACGTGGTCCTACACGCAACTCAATGCTCGTGACGACCGGACGAACAAGGGCATGATCGGTTTTGCCGACTTTTCGCAATTCGTTCAGGGGTTGGTGACCCCGTACACCACCGACGGCTTCGTCGGCACAATATTTCTCCAAGGCAACGCGAATCGCCATTACCGGGCAAATGAGACTGGCGAATACATCCAGGACAAATTCCAGCTCCGTCCGAACCTGACCGTGACCGCAGGCTTGCGCTGGGATTACAACGGCGGGCTTACAGAAAGGAACGGGCTTCTTTATAACTTTGATCCAAGTCGCTACTCCTACGATCCCGTCACCGATTCTTTCAACTTGGACGCGAGCGGCAATCCTGAGACGGGATTCGTTATCGCTGGCAACAACTCCAAATTCCCAACCAAAGGCGTAAGTAAATCCACATTGACGGGACGCCAGTGGGGTTTTGCCCCGCGAATTGGGCTCGCGTGGAGTCCAAAGATGTTCAACAACAAGCTCGTCGTGCGCGCGGGTTGGGGCATGTACTACGATCGCGGCGAGCTTTTCTCCTATCTCTCACCCGGCTTCGCGACCGGCATCATTTCCGCTGGCCCATTTGGCGTAAATCAAACGGCCCCATACGTCCTCCCTCAGTTCTGCACCGATGCGTCCACCCTCTATCTCGGTTTTGTCGCGACGTGCAACCCAGAAACAGCGTCGAACCCTTACAGCACAATCACTGCGTTCGGCGGCAATTTCGAAAACCCTTGGGGAGGAACGCTTGGCCCGCCTCCGACGGGCAACCCGGCAACGCTGCTCCAGTACTTCCCACACGCGGCCGGCTGCGCGCCCGGCACGTGCGTCGCGCAGGGCATCGAAGACGATCAGTCCTTGTTTGCTTTCGCGGTTTACAATCGCGCGAATAAGCTTCCCTACACGATGAATCAAACTCTCGATATCCAATGGCAGCCGCGCAATGACCTAGCTATTGAAGTGGGTTACGTCGGCAACCTCGGACGCCATGAAGTAATTCCGATTCCGTTCAACCAAGCGGGAATCGCTTCACCCACCTACCCGCTCTGCGGCGGAGGAATTGTGAAGGGCGTGCAGCCGAAGTGTGCGGATGTCGCGACTGCAGTTGCGCCGCAATCCTATACATACGGCTATACCGTCGCCGATGGAACCCTTCAGGCTGTCAACGGCCAGCCGGCACAGGGATACCAAGCCAACTACGAAGGTGGGAACGTCGATCTTCGCGTTCCCTATATCGGTTACTCCTCCCAGTCCGAGTCCTATACCGCGGCCGGGGTCTCCGCGTACAACGCGTTGCAAACCCACGTCGAGAAGCGGATGAGCCACGGTGTTCAGATCGGGTTTTCGTATACCTATTCGCATTCCCTGGACGAACAAAGCGCTCTCGGTCTCTTCTATAACGGCAACAACCCCCTCAACCTGCGATCGGCCTACGGAAATTCCGACTTCGACCGCACTCACGTCTTCAACGTGAGTTATCTCTTCCGACTTCACAACTTTGCATCGGAATCCTCGTGGCAGGGCAAAATCATCGATGGTTGGGCGCTCGCCGGTACAGCGATCCTCCAAAGTGGTCAGCCGTATAGTGTCATCGACTATTCGGGAGCGGTCGGCAGTATCTTCTACGGCACGTCCGACGGTATCACCAACCCGATCGTTCCGTTGGTGGCTGGCCGTACGCCGAAGAGCTGTTACACCGGCCATGTGGGAGCTTACGGGAATGGGACTCTCCCTGCCCTCGACGCTTCCTGCTTTACGCTTCCATTGCTACAGCCGGGCGGTCTCAATGGCGCAATTCCGCTGGACGATCTCTACGAAACCAATTTCATCAAGAGTGGGCAGCGCAACATCTTTCGGCAGTCTTGGCAAAAGCGCGCCGATATATCAATCATCAAAAACACAAAAATCACCGAGAGGGTCTCAGCGAAATATTCATTCGACGTTTTCAACTTCACCAACACGCCGAGCTTTGACATCCCGGTGGACGACGTAACGCAGAACGAGTACTTTGACGATTTCCCAGAGGTCGGCACGCCGCCTGGGGAATTCTTCAACCCGCCTTTTGGCCTCGGCAACGTGAATAAGATCATAGGGAGCCAGAGACAGATTCAAATGTCGCTCAGCGTGACGTTCTGAGCGGTACCATCGACGTTCGAAATTCAGGGCGGCGAGAAATCGCCGCCCCGCTTTCTATTTCGCGACCTATTCCCGGCTCAGAGTCCCTCTACGTGAAGTGAATTAGTCGTTCGATGTGGTATGCAATTTTTGTCGTTTTTCTGCACGCTTAGCGGGCCTTAGCAGCCCCAAAATGACGTTTTTGTGCACCGCTAAGCAGCCCCTCACGCCGCGCTCACCGTCACCGACAGCACCTCCACCGGCGCCGCCTTGAACCGCTCCTGCAGTTCCGCCGACGACGCGAATGTCTTCCCCACGACACGCCTCGCCGGGAATTGAAAGCTGAGTGAGCGCTCCGCAAACGGATAGGGGTTCAGCACGAAATGCCGCGACGCCGCCGGCCGCACTTCAATTCGACTGTGTCCGCCGCCACGCAAAGGCAACGGATGCAGCAAGTTCGCGGGTTTCGAGAAATCCACGCACGTCAGCAACGAAAGATTATCGGTCGCTTGAAGCAGTCGAAAGTGTTCGAGTATGGCCGCTTCGCTTTTCTGTTCCGCAGGCAAATCCGTATCGCTCGAAATTTTCTGCAACAGCGTGCGCTGAAACGACTTCTGCTGTTCGAGAAAGTTATCGAGCAGCGGCAAATCCGCGGGCGCGATCGTCGAGCAGTCGGCGTGCTCGCTCAGCAAACTGTACGTGTGCATGGAGATGAGCACTGCTGCGTACGGATCCTCTTCGGCAATCAATCGCACTGCTCGATCGCGGACCGCGAGGTAATCGGCGAGGTCTATCTCCTCGAAAGCAGAGTACTTGCCGACCAGTTCGACCGAGAACGCGCTCGGCTTTCCCTGCCGCGTGATCTGCGGCGCGGCATCGCGCGCGGACCAGCCGTCATCGTGCCGCGCGATTCCTTTGAGCACTCTCGCGCGCGGTTCGGGCGATAAAAATTTCTCGTTGCCCCATCGCTCCGCAAACGCTCCTGCGAGACGCGCGTGATCGGGATGCGTCACGAGCCACCAGCCAGTTTCCGTTTCAAGCCGAAGCATGATTTTTCCTCTGTCTAATTCAATTTACTCGGTTTCCGGCACTCGGGCGGATTCGTGCCACTTGTGCAGGAACAACCACTCCAAGAACATCACGCTAAACAAAAATCCGAAGCCGAGAACGATCGCGGCAACGACCAGCGCGAAAAGGTAGTCGGTTTGGAGCTGCGAATAGGCGTAAAGAATCGAGTAGCCCAGTCCGCCGACGCCGACGCGGCTCGATCCCGCGTAGAGCTCGCCCGTAATCGCGCCGATTACAGCGATCCCGCTCGCGATGCGAACGCCGACGAAAAGCGACGGCACAGCATGAGGCAAGCGCAGCTTGAAAAGTTTCTGCGCGGGCGTCGCGTTGTGCATCAGGAAGAGGTGCACGAGATTTTCGTCGACGCTGATCAGGCCCTGCGTCGTGTTAGCGATGACGGGCGCGAGCGAAATAATGAACGCAATCAGAGTGACTGCCGGCGCACCCGGACCGACCCAATTCAGAATCAGGGGCGAGATCGCAATGATGGGCACTGTCTGAAGAAGGATCGTATAGGGGTAAAACATTTTGCGCACCCAGCGCGATTGCGCAAAAAGCAGCGCCACGATCACCCCGACGATGATGCTGGCGATCAAGCCGCCCACCGATTCTTCGGCCGTGATCGCTGTCGACGAAATCAGTGAAGGAAAGCGCTTGCCGATCGCTTTGGCTACGGCCGAGGGAGACGGCAGCATGTACGGCTGCACGTTGAAGATCCACAGTACAAGTTGCCACAAAATGAGGACTCCCGCGAAGACGGCCAGCGCGTTGGCGGCGGTCGTAAGACGCTGCCTCATTGAACGAGGGCCTCCCGGAGAACGTGAGATGTATGCGCGACGAGCGATTCAAATTCTTCGGTCTCGCGGAGCTGGGCATCCCGCGGGAATGGGAGATCGACCGGCAGCACCGAGCGCACGCGGCCGGGATTCGGCGCCAAGACGATGATTCGCGTCGAAAGGAAGACGGCTTCGGCAACCGAGTGCGTGACGAAAACGGCCGTCCACTGTTGTTCGTCGCGCAGGCGGAGCAATTCTTCGTTCATGCGATCGCGGGTCATTTCATCGAGCGCCGCGAAGGGCTCGTCCATCAGAAGCAGGCGCGGATTCGTGGCGAGCGCCCGAGCGATCGAGACGCGCATCTTCATGCCGCCGGAAAGTTCGCGCGGATAGGCGCTGGCAACGTCACTGAGCCCGACGAGCTGCAACAGCGACGCGACTTTTTCATGGCGTCGCTTCGTGGCGACGTGTTCGAGTTCGAGGCCTAGCCCGACGTTATCGATCACGGTCCGCCAGGGAAGCAGTGTCGCGTCCTGAAAGATGAAGGAGATCGTTTCGCGCGCATTTTCGGGCGTCATGCCGTCGACGCGAATCGTTCCGTCGCTGGGCGGAGTCAAACCGGAGATCAATTTCAGCACGGTCGATTTGCCGCAGCCCGATGGACCGATGACGCTGACGAACTCGCCCTTCAGCACCTTCAAGTCGATCGACTGCAGGACGAGCCTGCCCGTGCCGTAGCTCTTGGTGACGGAGTCGAACTCGATCTGCGGGACGTTCGAGCCGGCGCTCATCCGACCGCCTCAGCTACCGGCAAATAGAGCGCGGACGGGCGGTCGCTTGTGTGAAAGACGATCTGGGTCGAACGCTTCCAGTCCCACGATGTGGCGCGACAAGACGGTACTGCGGTGCCCGGGTTGCGGTCGTACAGTGGAAAGGCGCTACTCGCGATTTCAAGACGGATGCGATCGCCGGCTGCGAAGAGGCACGACGTGGGCTCAAGATCGAATTGCCAGTGATGAATTTCGTCTGCGGCGTAGCCGGATTTCGCGAATAGCCAACTGGAGCGCGCGATTCCGATGCAGATGAATTCGGCGGCGCCATTGGCGCGCACGCGGACGAGTTTCGCCGTGAAATCGGTTGGCGACGCCGAAGTCGAAGCGTAGAGCGAAACGCGCGGGATACCGAAGACGCGCAGAGGCAACGCGAGCGGCTCGGTCGTGTAAACGAGCAGATTGTTTCCCAGTTCGAGGGCCGCCTGATCGAACTGACCGGGAGCTGCTCCAGAACCGCCGGGAGCGACGACGGGAACTTCAGGGTCGTAGATGAAGAGGTCGGCAGGCTCGTCCGGGGCGGGCCTTGCGGCGGAGAGCATGCCATCGCCTTTGCGCGAATTCGCGCGGCCTGCGCTGTTGAGATACAAGACATGCTTCGCCTCGAGCGGAAAGGCGTCAGCGGTGCGCCATCGATTCTCTCCGAGGACGAAGTGGCGAACGCGCGGCTCGCTCGCGAATTCTCCCGAGCCCTTCAGCCAATGATTGAACCAGCGCAGGAGAATCGAGTCCGTGTCGAACAGGGCTTCCGGGCCGAAATTGGTAGCGCCGATGCGGTCGCCCCACGGAGTGTGCTGCCACGGACCCGCGACGAGATATTGGTTAGCGCGCGCGATGGGCCCGCCGACACATTGCGAGAGAGCGAGAAACCCGTCGATGCTGCCTTTGAGGAACATGTCGTACCAGCCGCAGATATGAAGTGCTGGAACGCGAATGCGCCCGAGCGATTTGGTCGCATCGAGCGAAGACCAATATTCGCCCGGATCCGGATGATCGAACCAATCGAGGACATAGGTTGGCAGGCCCTTGCCGTGAAGCGCAGGATGGTCGCGGAACGGCAAGGCGCTTGTGTGCCTGCCAAGATTGGCCCAGGCGTCTTCGAGACGGTCGCTTGCTTCGCGGAGCTTGAGCCGGCGCGCATCGACTTTGAGCAATTGCAGGCCCCACCCAAGCGACGAAGTGAGACGCAGAGCGCCGTGATGATAGAACCAGCCATTATAGAGATCGTGAGCGGTCATTGCTGGTGCAATACAGATCAGCGCTTCGGGCGCTTCGGCGGCGGCGAGCAACTGCGTGATGGCCTGATAGGAGAAGCCGTACATTCCAATGCCGCCGCTGCATTCGGGGCGCATGCTGAGCCAGGCGATGGTCTCGGCGCCGTCGCGCGCTTCGTGGCGGAACGGATAGAAGACGCCGCCGGAATCGCCCCGGCCGCGGACGTCCTGAATCACGACATTGAAGCCGTGACGCGCGAACCAAGCGGGATGCGCGTAGCTGACGGTCGAAGCGATGTCGCGGCCGTAGGGCTGGCGCATCAGGAGCGTCGGGTGTGGGCCGGGATCGGCCGGATAGTAGTGATCGGAGACGAGGTCGACGCCGTCGGACATGCGGCATCGGACGCCGCGCTCGAGGCGGACGCCGTTACCGCAATCGATGAGAGCGTTACCTTGATTTCGCGGCATTCGGTAGCCTTTCGCTTACCAGGACAAAGAGGGATTCTTTGACTGCGTGGCCGGACGTCCCGCAAGAGCGGGACGACGAACAGGTCCGGCCACTTCGCTCAGAATGACGAGGTCGATTCAGCATCGCCTAGAGCGGGAAGCGGAGCATGGCGTCGAGGGCGGCGGCGAGGCGCGTCGACGCCTGATCGAGCCAGCGCGCGCCATTTTCCGCCGTCGCCGCTCGCGGGTCGCCCATCACGCCGCTCGTGGCGATGTCGCGCGTGAGCCAAGCGAACGTAGCAGGAGCAAACTCCGGTGCCAGCAGCCCGGGGTTGTTCACATCCGCGATGTAGTTGCTCGTGTACGCAGACTTGTCGACCAACTCCGGCACCGACGCCAAAAGATACGCCGTTTCGACTTCGCCCGCATGAAAGCCGTAGGCACGCTCCTGCGGGGTCAGTTCTTCGAACTTCGCGCCCGCCGAACCGTGAAGCGCGAACGTGCGCAGCTTGAATTCGGCGCGGAGGTCGCGCGCCATTACGTCGATGAGAGCAGTGTTGCCGCCGTGCGTGTTATAGAGGACGAGGCGCTTGAAACCGGCGCTGGCAATGCTGGCGCCGAGATCGCGCAGAACGGCCATGAAAGTGGAAGCGCTGACGGAAAGCGTGCCGGGAAAACCAATGTGCTCGTTGCTCTTGCCATAGTGAACCGGCGGCAGCGCGTAGACCCGGGCGCTCGGCGAAAGTTTCGCGAGCGCATGGCCGAGAAGAAGATTGTTGATGAGCGTATCGGTCGCAAGTGGCAGATGATGGCCGTGCTGCTCGATCGCAGCAGTCGGCAATACGAGAAGCGTGGCGTCGCGAGGGAGCGCGTCGACCTGCTTCCAACTGAGATAGGCGAAATTGCGAGCGTCGGGAATCCAAGTCTTCATCGCGCGAGCTCTCGCGGCTTGAAAGTGACCATTTTCCCGGGATTCAGCAGGCCTTTGGGATCGTAGCGTTCTTTGGCAAGCAACTGAACGTTGTCGGAGCGATAGCGGCCGCCGCCTTCGACATTGTTGACGTGAGGATTTGCGACGAAGACTCCGATTTCGCGGCAGAACGTGATCATGTCGTTGAGGCGCTCCTCGGTTGTGTAATAGACGACGGGAATTGCGCCGGGAATCATGCGGCCGTCTGCGGCCTTCCAAAATTCCATGTGAAAAAGAATTTCGTTTCCGAAACGGTCTTTGAGTTTGCGCATCTGGTTGCGCACGCGATCGGGATCAAAGGCGCACTGGAGATAGGTATAAGCCTCGTCGTAGCGCATCGCCCAGAGCGTCGTGTGGTTCCAAGTGTAATCGGAAAGTAGCGGACGCGTGCGCAGGCCGAGATACTTTCCGGAGTAGGTGACTTCCCCGCCGTGGGCACGCGCTGCGGCTTCGAATTTCTCGCGCTGAGCTTCGGCGACCATGAAAAAAATGAGCGCTTTTCCTTGCGGCGCGTATTGCAACACCGGCGTGAAGAACGACGGGATGGGCCACTCGAAGGGCGTGACGAGGCGCTTGGTCCACGCGGGATCTGTGGCGACGGCTTCGCTGAAGTCGAATGCGGCGTCAAACGTGTCGAAGGCGACGGCGCACTGCGCCCACTCGACCGCGGGTGCGAGCGCAAGCCAGATGCGAGTGACGATTCCGTTGGTGCCCCACGCGTGAAGAATGTCGTGAACGGCCTCGCCTTCGTGGTGAACGATGCGCGGCTCGGGCTCCATGGTGACGACATCGAGCGCGCGGACAGTTTGATAGTCGCGCAGGTTTCCGTGAGCCACCGAACCGATGCCGCCCGAGCCACCGCCGAGAAAGCCGCCAACCGAGGCTTTGATGATTGTCGACGGATAGCAACGCAATTCCCAGCCGAATTTGCGCGCTTCGTTTTCAAGCACGCCAAGGCGGAGGCCGGGCTCGCAAATGGCGACGCCATCGAGAGTGATCCGCTCAATGCGATCCATACGCGCAAGATCGAGCACGACGCCGCCGTGAAGCGGAACGGCCTGGCCGTAATTTCCGGTGCCCGCGCCGCGAGCGGTGACAGGAATGTCGTGCGCGTGGCAGTAGCGAAGAACGAGCCGGACTTCAAAGGCCGTGAGAGGCTGGACGACGAGATCGCCAACTTTGCCATCGAGCTGGCGGCGAAGAACGGGAGAGTACCAGTAGAAATCGCGGGAGAGTTGCTCGACGGTCGCGGGATTGGTGAGCACGCGGGCGGAATCACCGAGGAGAGCTGCGAGTGCGGCGGCGTGAGGCGAATTCATCGCGATTTTTTTCCTTCGTTAGCCGCTCGCGAGTTGTGGGCGTTCGTGCGAGACGAGCTCCAAGTACGAAAAGCCTTCTGCATGTTCGGATGCGTGAAAAGCGTGACGCAAAGTTCGCGGAGCACGGGGCCCTCGACAACACAGCGCATGTCGGACCGGCGCGCGACCTGGCGCGCGGGAACATGAATTTGATAGCAGAAGCGACTGGCGTCAGCGATTGTGGCGCCATAGACGACGCGATCGAGACGCGCCCAGAGCGCGTTGGCCATGCACATCGGGCACGGCTCGCAGGTGGAGTACATGGTGAAGCCGGCGAGCGACGGACGCTTGAGCTTTTTGCACGCGAGGCGAACTGTGCGGACCTCGGCATGAGAGGAGGGATCGTTTTCGCGCATCACGGCGTTGGTGGCTCGCATAAGGAGCTTGCCGGTGCGCGTCTCGACAATGAGAGCACCGAAGGGCACGGGGCGCGACGTGTTCAGAGTGCGGGCAGTGAAGCGATAGAGAGCGCGCATGCGCGCCTGGTCACGGAGGGAGCCGATCGTACGTCGCGGTTTGGCACGCGCCATGCGGGATTCTAACACGGCGACACTCAGAAAAAGGAGATTGCCCGCGCCAGGCAGAGGCTTCCGGCGAGGATGGGCGCTGTGATAGTCTTCCGCATGGGCAAGCCCTCTCGGTCGATCCTTCCTGCTGTAATTGCCATTCTTGCGAGCCTGCTGGTTGGCGGATGCCGTCATTCTTCTGACAGTGCGGGGCTGACGAAGATTGTCCTGCAAGCTGACTGGTATCCGCAGCCGGAGCACGGCGGGTTCTACACAGCGCTCGCGAAGGGCTACTACAAGGCCGCGGGGCTCGACGTGAGCATCCAGCCCGGCGGGCCGTACGTGACGCCGGAGCAACAGGTGGCGGCGGGCGCGGCGCAATTGGGGATGAGCTCGTCGGACAAGATTTTGGAGTCGATTGCCGATGGGCAGCCGCTGGTCGCCGTGGCCGCGACGATGCAGCATGATCCGCAGGGCGTGATGGTCCGGAAGGATTCGCCGATTCATTCGTTCGCGGATTTGAACGGGCACACGGTGGCGATCAAGACTGGATCGACCTGGTGGCAGTTCATCGAGAAGAAATACCAGCTCACGAATGTGCACGAAGTTCCGGCGATGATGAATGTGGCGAATTTCATCGCCGATCCGCAGTACATCCAACAAGCGTTTGCGACATCGGAGCCGTTCTTCGCCAAGCAGGCGGGGATCGAGACACGCGTCCTGCTGACGAGCGATGCGGGATACAGTCCGTACCGCGTGATGTTCACGACGCGGGAATTCTTGCAGCAGCATCCGGACGCCGTGGGGAAATTCGTCGATGCGTCGGTGCGCGGCTGGCGCGACTATTTGAACGATCCCACTGCGGCGCACGCGACGATCGTGAAGCTCAATCCGGCGCTCAATCCGGAATGGATGGAGTTTACGTGGAAGGCGCTGCGCGACGGGCATTTTGTCGATGGCGAAGAGCCGAACGGCGCACAGCTCGGCAAAATGAAGGCGGAGCGGTGGCAGACGATGCACGAGCAGCTTTTGGATTTGAAAGTGATCGACAAACAGTTCGATCCGACGACGGCGTATACGCTGCAGTTCGTGGGTGGGAAATAGCGTGGACCTGTTGATCAGTGGCGGGACGGTGGTCACGATGGACGCTGAGTTCCGCGTGATCGAGGACGGCGCGGTCGCGATTGAGAGCGACACGATCACGGCAGTCGGCGCGCGGAAGGAAATCGAGCGCGGCGCGCGAGCTGCGAGGACGATCGATGCGAGCACGGCGCTCGTGATTCCCGGGATGATCAACGGGCACGCGCATGCGGCGATGAGCCTGTTTCGCGGCGTGGCGGAAGATCATTCGCTCGACGACTGGCTGCAGAAGTATATTTTCCCGGCGGAAGCACGCAACGTGACCGAGGATTTCGTCCTTTGGGGCACACGACTGGGCGTGCTCGAAATGCTGCGCGGCGGGATCACGACGTACGCGGACATGTACTACTTCGAGGACGTCGTCGCGAGCGTCACAAAAGAAGCCGGGATGCGCGGCGTGCTGGGACAGACCATCGTCGATTTTCCCGCGCCGGACCACAAGACACCTGCGGCGGCATTCGCGTACATTCAGAGATTCGTCGACAAGTGGAAAGGAGATCCGCTGATCACGCCGGCGGTGGCGCCGCATTCGATCTACACGCTCTCGACGGAGAATTTGAAGGCTGCCGCAGCTCTAGCGCGGCGAAACGGTGTGCCGATTCTGATTCATGTCGCGGAGGCGCCATTTGAAAGCGAATTGAGCCGCAAGAAATATGGCGCGTCGCCCGTGGCGTACCTCGACAGCATTGGTTTGCTCGGACCGGATGTGATCGCAGCGCACAGCGTGTGGGTCGATGCGAAAGATATCGCGACGCTTGTGCAGCGCGGCGTGGGGTCGATCCACAATCCGTCGAGCAATATGAAGCTGGCGAGCGGCGTGATGCCCGTGGTGGAACTGCTCGCCGCGGGAGAACCAGTGGGACTCGCAACGGACAGCGCGGCGAGCAACAACAATCAGGACTTGTTTCAAGAGATGAATATCGCCGCAAAGCTACAGAAGGTGACCCGGATGGACCCGAGAGCGCTTCCGGCGCGGCAAACGGTCGAGCTTGCGACAATCGGCGGCGCGCGCGCGATGCATCTCGACAAGCAGATTGGGTCACTCGAAGTGGGAAAGAAGGCCGACTTGATCCTGATCAATACGAACGCGACCCATTCGACGCCGATGTACAACGTCTATTCGCTGCTCGTGTATGCGCTGAACGCGCACGACGTGAGGACCGCGGTGATCAACGGTAAGGTCGTGATGGACGGGCGTGTAATGATGACGATGGACAAGCCCGGGATTCTGGCGAAAGCGCACGAGTATCAGAGAAAAATATCGGCGTCGCTGGCGGAAGCGAGAGTGATCTAGACCGGGAGCGTTGGCCGGGTGACGAAAAGCAGATCCCTCGCCGCAGTTTGCGCAAAGGGCGACCGGATGCGCGATGATAAGCCTTCATTGTCAAGCCGAGCTTGTGTAGCAAGACAACGAACCATATACTACCGGCCATTTTAAGCGGGGAGCGAGGGCGGAGATGCACCGATTCATTGGTGTATTCGGAATGGCGGCGATCCTCGGGCTGGCGTTTATTTTCTCGACGAACCGGCGCGCGATTCGCTACAAGACGGTCGGCTGGGGTGTGGGGCTCCAGATCGCGCTGGCATTTTTTGTAATGCGATGGACGCTCGGTGAGGATATTTTTGCTTTTCTGGGTCGCGGCGCGACCAAGCTCCTGAATTTTTCGTATTACGGATCTTCTTTTGTATTCGGCGAGCTGGGCATGCAGAACTCGCCGCGCGGATTCATCTTCGCTTTTCAGGCGCTGCCGATCATCATTTTCATTTCGGCGTTTTTCGCAGTCCTCTATCACTTCGGAATCATGCAGGTGATCGTCAGGTTTGCAGCGTGGCTGATGACGCGCCTGATGGGCGCGAGCGGCGCGGAGTCGCTGAACGTGGCGGCGAGCATTTTCATGGGGCAGACCGAAGCCCCGCTGACGATTCGTCCTTTTCTGCCCGAGGTGACGCGCTCGGAATTGATGACGATCATGACGAGCGGGATGGCGCACGTGTCGGGAAGCCTCATGGGAGCATATGTCGCCTACGGTGTGCAGGCGAAACACCTGCTCGCGGCAGTCATCATGACGGCGCCCGGCACGATTCTGATTTCGAAGATGCTCGTGCCGGAAACCGAGACGCCCCTCACGGCCGGACGCGTCGAAATGGCGCAAACGGAGCGCGAGCCCAATCTGCTGGGAGCGATTGCGCGCGGCACGAGCGATGGTTTGCATCTGGCGCTCAACGTCGCAGCGATGCTCGTCTCGTTCATCGCGCTCGTCTATCTGGTGGACGCGTGCTTCGGCGGAGCGCATCGCTTGCTGGCGGCCCACGGCGCAGGCTGGTTTCCGACCAGCCTCGAACAAATATTCGGCTGGATTTTCGCCCCGATTGCCTGGCTGGCGGGCGTCCCATGGCACGACGCCAGCACAATCGGGAATCTGATGGGATTGCGAATGGTGACGAACGAGCTGGTCGCATTTCAGCGACTCGGGCCGCTGCAGGCGACGCTCGATCCGCGGTCGTTCACGATCGCGACGTTTGCGCTGTGCGGATTCGCGAATTTCAGCTCGATTGGGATTCAGATCGGCGGGATCGGCGCGCTCGCGCCGAATAAGCGAGGGGAACTGGCGCGGCTCGGCATCCGGGCGATGCTCGCGGGAACGATGGCCAACCTGATGTCCGCCTCCATCGTGGGAATCATGCTGAAATGAGTCCTCGAAAAGGCGCGAGCGCCGGCGAATTCGAAAAGGCTTCGCGCGCGGCAAAATTCATTCAGTCGAAAACCAAACTGCGACCCAAGGTCGGGCTGGTGCTCGGCTCAGGGCTTGGTGCGCTTGCGGACGAGCTCGCGTCTGCCACGCGACTTCCCTATGACAGGATTCCGGAATTCCCACGATCGACGGTGGAGGGCCATGCCGGGAAGTTAGTGATTGGAAAACTCGGCGACGTGCCGGTGGCCGCGATGCAGGGGCGCGTGCACATGTACGAGGGATATTCGCCGAAGGATGTCGCCTTTCCGATGCGCGTGCTGGGCAGGCTTGGAATTCGCGCCGCGATTCTTACAAACGCTGCCGGCGCGATCAACATCGAGTACAGCCAGGGCGCGCTCGTCGTGATTCGCGATCACATCAACCTGCAAGGAACGAATCCGCTGATCGGACCGAATGACGAGCGATTCGGCCCGCGCTTTCCGGATATGTCGCAGGCGTACGCGAAGGCGTACCGGAAAATCGCGCTGAGCGAGGCAACGCGGCTCGGTCTGACGGTACGCGAAGGCGTGTACGTGGCGCTGCAAGGGCCTAGCTTTGAGACGCCAGCAGAGATCCGATTTCTCAAGGCGATTGGGGCGGATTTGGTCGGGATGTCGACGGTGCCCGAGGTGATCGCCGCGCGGCACATGGGGATTCAGGTGTTGGGGATCTCTTGCGTCACGAACATGGCGGCGGGAATTCTGGACCGCGAATTGAACCACCAAGAAGTGCTGGAAACAGGAGAGCGCGTAAAAGGAGAGTTTCTGGCGTTGTTGCGGGCGATAATTCCGGCGATTGCGAAAGATGTGACGTAGATAAAGAAGCGAACAATCCTTCCTTCGCAGAAAATTCTTCCAATCAAAATCCGCCGAAAAGCACGTCTGTCGTCGAATCATGCAAGGAGTGCAGCTTACCTACCGGCGACAAACTAGACGCCGACGACGAAATCGCCGTGGTTTCGAAGGTGAGTAATCAGAACGAGATGTGCAGTAGTACGAAATCATCAGCGGATTCAATGGGAATGATTCGATCTTTGAGTTTGCGGTTTCAGTACTGAGTCTGCAAACTAAAAGAGACTTATCGGTGTAGGCAAGGGCATCTCGCTTTTCCACGTGGAGAGATGTGTTACCACCGCCCTAGTCAAGCGGTGGCGCTGTGGGGCCAGGTTCCGGATCTCGGTGAGAGATTCCTGACGGCCCTGCACGGCCTCTACGCTGTTTGGAAAAGGAGATCAAGATGTCCGGTTCCAACGCAGGCGCAGGTGCACTTCGGCAGGTAGGTCTGGAAAACAGCTACACGCGAAAGCGTGTTCCGAGTCCTTCTTCTCCCACCGCAACGCGCAATCAAGGCTTTCTGTCCAGCGCGCTCATCGAAGAAAACGCAAGCGACCGCGGCAAGCGCGCGGCGCGAGCAGGCCTGGCGTTCACCCTTCAGGCGGCGGTCATCGGATTACTGCTGCTGGTGCCGCTGCTTTTCACCGAAGGCATCGATCTATACAAATTCGATAACACTGTCCTGATCGCGCCGCTCCCACCCGCTGCACCGCCTCCGCCTGCGATGCACGTGCAAAGCATTCCGAAGCAAGCGTTCATGCATGCGCAACTGACGGCGCCGACAATGATTCCGAAGAGAATTGCGGAGTCCGCTCCGGACGCGGGCGCGGCGCCCGTAATTTCGGATCTGGTCCGTGGTGTGCCGGGAGGAACGGGCGACGTTTTGGGCGGATCAATTACGGGTCCGGCGCCGCCTCCACCCGGTCCCATTGAGAAGCCAAAAGGTCCAATCCGCATCTACAGCGGGATGAAAGAGCCGACGCTGGTCTACAACCCGCCGCTCGCTTATCCGCCCATCGCGAAACAGGCGCACGTCTCGGGGACGGTGGTGATCGAAGCCGTCATCGATGACAAAGGGACCGTGACGCAGGTACACGTCGTGAGCGGTCCGGCGCTGCTGCTGGAGTCGGCATTGAAGGCCGTGTCGGCGCAAAGGTACCAGCCGACGATTCTGGATGGCCAGCCCGTCTCCATCCGATACGACGTCAAGGTCGTGTTCCGGCTGGGCTGATCGGCTGGATTGAGCCTCAGCCGCCGGCAATCGCTCCGATCACCATGAAGGGCTCACGGCCGGAGCAAACGGCCTCGGGCAACGGGGTATCCGGCGACTCGAGCGACCAATCCTCTTCACAGACGAAAAACCTCAGAAACGGGCGGCGCTGAAGCGTGCCGTGATCGCGAATGGTGCCGCGCAACACTGGGAACCGCTCTTCCAGAGCATCGAGAACCGAACGCAGGGTCACGGGGGCGGCGACGTCGAGTTCGACGTCGCCGTCCACCTGGGCCAGAGTTCGAAGATGCTGTGGAAGCATCACGCGAATCATGCGATCGTTTGCACCTCCACCGACAGCACGGCCGGAAGATTTTGCACGATCGCATTCCAGGTGTCGCCGGCATCGGCCGACGCATAGACCTGTCCACCGGTCGTGCCGAAATAGATGCCGCACGAGTCGAGAGAATCGACGGCCATCGCATCGCGCAGTATGTTGACGTAGCAGTTTTCCTGCGGCAGGCCCTTGGTGAGCGGCTCCCACTCGTTCCCGCCGTTGCGGCTGCGGTAGACGCGCAACTTTCCTTCGAGCGGGAAATGCTCGGAATCGCTCTTGATCGGAACGACGTAGATCGTTTCCGGCTCGTGCGCGTGGACGTCGATAACAAAGCCGAAATCGGTCGGGAGGTTGCCGCTAACCTCCAGCCAGTTGTCGCCGGCGTCGTCGGTGCGCATCACGTCCCAGTGCTTCTGCATAAAGAGAACGCCGGGACGCGACTGGCTCATAGTGATGTGATGAACGCAGTGGCCGACCTCGGCCTCCTGGCTGGGAAGATACGGCGATCGGAGGCCGCGGTTGATAGGCTTCCACGTTTTGCCCCCATCGTCGGTGCGAAACGCTCCGGCGGCGGAAATTGCGATGTACATGCGCTGAGGATTGCTCTTATCCAGGACAATCGAGTGGAGGCACATTCCTCCCGCGCCCGGCTGCCATTTGGGCCCGGTGCCGTGGCCGCGCAGGCCCGCGAGTTCCTGCCACGAGTGTGCGCCATCTGTTGAACGAAATAGGGCCGCGTCTTCGACTCCCGCATAAACGGTGTCGGGATCGCTGAATGAAGGCTCGAGGTGCCAAACGCGCTTGAATTCCCAAGGATGTTGCGTGCCGTCGTACCACTGGTGAGTGGTGAGCGGTTTGCCGGTTTCCGAAGACACGTCGTAGACAAATTTATTGCTCTGACCCGATGGAAACTCTCCGGGTTTGGGCAGCTTCTCGCCACCCGGAGTCTCCCAAGTCTTGCCGCCGTCGCTAGAACGCTGAATGATCTGACCGAACCAGCCGCTGGTCTGCGAAGCGTATATGCGATTGGGATCGGAGGGAGAGCCTTTCATGTGATAGACCTCCCAACCCGTGAAGAGCGGGCCGATGACGTCCCATTTCTGGCGCTTGCCGTCGGAGGTAAGAATGAACCCGCCTTTGTGAGTGCCAACCAAGACTCTGACTTTGCTCATTGACCGCTCCTTATCGAAGTGTGCTTCTTCTTCGCCCCAAGGATCAATTTCTTCATCGAGCCATGATCGCGCCGCGGAGTCAGAATGGCAGACGCCATTCGCCATCCACTTGCAGCGGGGTCCGGTCGCGATTTTTCCAGCGACGCCGAACCTCCTGAATGATCTGCTCGCGGTGCCTCGCCATCGCGTCGGTCAAACCGCACGGCTCGAGGGAGCGCTGGTGGCGCGCACCCCAAAGCAGCAATTCGAGCAGGACCGGCGCAAGATCAATTCCCTTCTCCGTGAGGCGGTAGCTGACGCGCCGCCGGTCGGTTTCGTCCGGTTCTGCTGTGACAATCCCGGCGGAGGCGAGCTTGCGGAGCCGGTCCGCAAGAATGTTCGTCGCGATGCCCTCGCCAGACTGCGCAAACTCCTTGAAGGTACGAAATCCGCGAATCAACAGGTCGCGAACAATTAGAAGCGTCCAGCGATCTCCGAAAATCTCAAGCGAAACACTGACCGGGCACGCGGAGCGGCGTTTTGGATGAGGCTTGCGGAGCACGGGTTGGGACGCTAACAATTTAACTTGCGAAGAGCAAGTTAAATTTCGGTCAACTGATTGGACGCGAAGAGGCGCCGGTGCGAGCTATGTCTCAAGATTTCCATGAATTTGCCGATGAAATAGACGTCACAGGTTCGCCCCTGGGAAGACGGTCGAGCCTTGCGCCGCACGCGGGCGGCTTCTGGGGCGAGGTTGTTGGGGACATGGGCCTGCACTGGGGGAAGAGTCATGGATACGACGGGTGTATCAAATACCGGCAATCAAAGCGCGGACAACCACTGGTTTCAAAGAGTGCAGGATCACCATCGGTGGAACCACCAATCAGGCGAGCGCTGGAATGGCTGGAGTCGGAACCACGAGGGTGACCGGTTTACGCGCTCGGGCGCACAAGATCAGGACGAAGGCGCGAACGGAGGCACGTTCTCGGTCAGCGAAGTGATTTTTGCGCTCGCCGGCACGTTTGTTGTGGAACAGACGCCATCGTCGTCTTCATCATCGCCGACCGATCCGACAGCGACATTATCGCAATCACCGGCGAGCACGACCGCGGCGGCCGGAGCGCCAACCGCAAGCACACCCTCTGATTCTTCGACTACGAGTGGCGGAACGACGGGTTCGACACAGCCGAACACGGCCGATTCGTCGGCGAGCACAACAACCGCTGCTGCGCCGACGAGCGTGGCCGCGGGCGATGGCACGTCGGCAACAGGCACAAGTTCGAACGGTTCAAACACGCTGCAGGGACTGAACAGCGCGCTGGCTGATCTCGGTCTAAATCAACAACAGATAGGCGTGTTCGATCAACTCGCGCAGCTCATTCAGGGACTGAGCCCATCGGCATTTAATGCAATCGTTGGAGACATCGAGGCACTCGCGCAAATGGTAGACGCAGCAACACCGAGCGCGGCCGCCGGCACTCCATCGTCGACCGGCACAGATTCGCAGAACGGAGTTAACTCTGCGACGAGCGCGACGCCGAGCACAAGCGGAAGTGGTTCAAGCGCACCGAGCGGCACGCTGCAGGTTGAAGAGCTGAGCTTCCAATTCTCTGAAGTCGATGTTCAAGTGCAGGGAAACGCGAGCAACTCTGGGAGTGGTGCCCAAGGTGCGTCGAGCAGTTCGAATTCTTCTTCTCAAGGAGCGAGCAGCAGCCTGGAATACGTCACCTTCCGACTGCAGATCGAAGAGCTTACGGGAACACTGGCCGCGAGTGAAAACCAAGCAACTTCCACACAAGCTTCCAGCGATTCCGCGGGCTCCAGTTCATCGGGAACAAGCGATGCATCGCAGAATTCTCAGGCAACTGCAGCGTGATTCAGCGGTGACCGAAGTTCACGGAGACTCGTGACGCCGATTGGGCGCAGCACCTATGGACGCCACTCACATCATTTCCAGCCAGAAATCCAGCGACGAGTCTGCTCGCGCGACACCAAGTCCGCACGTACTGCCAGCAGTGAGCGCCGCAAAGCAAGCAATGCCGGTACTGGTGATCGACGACTCACCTGTCGCGCGGAAGCTCGTTGAAAATGCCTTGGATAAAGAGCAGTACGCAGTGCTGCCAGCTAGAACTGGCGAAGAGGCCCTAACAGTTTTCGCCGAGCACAAACCGGGGATCGTCATTACGGATTGGCTGATGCCGGATTTGAGCGGGCCGCAATTGTGCGAGAAAATTCGCACCGACCTTGGAGGGCGGATTACGTACATCATCATGCTCACGGGTGTCTCTGACAAGAGCAAGGTCGTGAAGGGACTTCAGGCAGGAGCCGACGATTACGTGACCAAGCCCTTCAATCCGGAGGAGCTCGCAGCGCGCGTAAACACGGGGCGGCGAATCGTCGAGCTGCATCGCGAGATTGAAGCAAAAAATCTGATGCTGCAACAGCTTGCTCTCACCGACAGCCTAACCAATCTCCCAAATCGCCGGGCGATCGAAGAATGGGGCCGGCGGCAATTGACGGGCGCACTCCGCCATAAATTTCCGTTTTGGATCGTGATGGTGGATGTCGACGAGTTCAAGACTGTAAACGACACATTCGGGCATGATGCCGGAGACACCGTGCTGCGAAACGTAGCTGACACAATCCGGCGGAACAGCCGTCAGTGCGACATCTGCGGGCGCATCGGCGGGGACGAATTCATGCTCATCCTGACGTTTACCGATCAGGACGGCGTGCGAATCGCGGTGGAGCGGATCCGGCAACAGATCGAGGCGCATGTGTACATGTTTCAGGGCCGTGAGATACGAGTTACCGCGAGCCTCGGGAGTGCTGGAATCAGGCCTGGCCAGGATTGCGACATCGAACGATTGATGGTGCAAGCGGACGTCGCGCTTTACTCCGCCAAACGGCGCGGCCGCAACCGGGCCGAAATTGCGGCGCCGAATGCGACACCGCGTCCCGAAGCGACGCCAGCGAAACTCGAAGCGACGGGTCTAGAGAAGCAGAAAGACACGATCTAAACGATCTGCCGACTGCGCCGGTCGATCGCGTGGGCACTGACGAAACAAACGAGAGCTTCGAAAAATGTTACGCCAGACGGCCGACCGCGCGCAGTTGCCATCCGTACTGAACGACCTTCCCCCATTCCCCATCGTGGCGATTAAAGCGCTCCAACTGGTTTCCAACGAAAAAGCGCCGATGCGGGAGCTAGGCGAACTTATTCGGACCGATGCGGCACTTTCAGGGGAAATCCTTCGAATTGCCAACTCGGCGCTGTACGGCTTGCGGATCGAAGTCGAAAGCGCGCTCACCGCGATGGTCTTGCTGGGGCTAGATCGCATCAAGAGCATCGTCGTTACGAGTGCTCTGCGACACTACATCGGGCGATCGATCGACGCGCCATGGATGAGGATCTGCTGGCGGCACAGCCTCGCCACGGCGCTGCTTGCAAGAGAACTGGCCAGAGGGACGTCGACGAGCGAGGACGTAGCCTACACAGCGGGAATTCTTCACGACATCGGACGACTGGCTCTGGCGATGGCTTTCCCGACGCGATACAGCGAGTTCATTCTAAATCCGGAGCCGACGTCTTTGGAGTTACTCGAAGCCGAGCGCGAACTTTTCGGGATCGACCACTGCGAAGCGGGCGAAATGCTGATGACGAGATGGAATCTGCCCGGAAGTCTAATCATAGCCGCCTCGCAACATCACGACATGCCGCGAGGAGAAGACCCAAGTGTTCTAACGATGGTTCGCTACGGCTGCCGATTCGCAGATGTACTGGGATTTGAGGTTGTGCGCAGCAACCGCCGGACAACGTACGACGACTTGATCTCGGAACTTCCGCCGCCAAGCAAACTTCCAGCCGATCAGCAGGAAATGTCGTTTCGCATCGCCAGCAAAATTAACTCCATCGAAATGGGCTAGGCCGCGGCACGCAATTCGCGTTCCGCGAGTTTACGTGCACGGTCTGGTTGCAAGGCTTCGACCGGGTATTCAAGAGGTAACCTGGGAACCGGGCGCGACTTCAATTCCTGTAACACTTGCATTTAAGAGATATAGGTGCTTGAATAAAGTATCTTGCGCTTCACTCGGCGGGGCGAGTGAATCGCAATGGCACTCCTCGAACAGTGGTCGAGGAGATGTCGCACACGCCAATGGCACGATCCTCTCGCGGAACGGCGACGCGCACGGCTACCCTTCCGGATGCGCACGATCCGGGCATCGAATCCTTTGCTTCGCTGCTGGAAGCGCTACAAGTGGGCGTAATGGTCAACGGCCCCCACGGAGAGATCCTGTTCGTCAACCGGGCTGGCCTGGAGATGTTCGGGGTCACCAGAGAGGAGATCCTTGGAAAGACGACGCGCGACCCAAAGCTGATAACGCTGCGAGAAGACGGAACGGAATGCCCGCAACCTATGAGGCCGGTCGCTCGGGCGATCCGAACTAAGAAGCCGATTGTCAGCGAGGTGCTGGGCTGGCACAAGCCGGGCTCGGAGGAAATGCTCTGGACACTGGTAACTGCCGTGCCTCAGTTCACGGAAACAGGTGAAGTGCGCAGCGTGGTTACAACGCTCACAGACATCACGGACCGGAAAAACACAGAGGCGGCGCTCCGCAGGACGGGGGAGCTTAACCGCCAGATTCTGCTGAGCGCACAGGAAGGGATCATCGTTCACGACCGCCAGCTCCGTTATGTGCTTTGGAACCCGTATATGGAGCGAATGAGCGGCATAAAGGAAAGCGACGTAATCGGGAAACACCCGCTTGAGCTTTTTCCGTTTATGGCCGAAAGCGGCATGTACGCCGACATGGAAAAAGCGCTGGCGGGAGAAATCGTTTCATCACAAGACACGCATTTTGCAGTTCCGGAGACCCATCGCGAGGGGTGGTGCAACAACAACTTCGCGCCATTGAGGGACGTTCGCGGAGAGATTATCGGTGTGGTCGCGACTGTGCGCGACATCACCGACCGCAAGGTGACTCTCGACCGGATGATCAAAAGCGAGACCCTACTGGCCCAAGCGGAACAGCTGGCCAACGTGGGCAGCTGGGAGACGGACCTGAAGACCCGGCGTTCGACTTTGTCCCGAAACCTGTTGCAGATGTACGGACTCACCTCAGAAAACGAATGGGATCGTGAGTCGTATTGGGAGCGAGTTCATCCCGAGGATCGCGCGCGAATCCGTGCGATTGTTCAACGAGCGACAGCAGAATGTAAACCGTTCGAATACGTCGCGCGCTACAAATCACTTGAAGGGTCGTATCGAGTCCATTATTCCCGGGCGATACAGATTCCCGGACCCGACGGGAAAGCGGAACGGTCGATCGGCGTAGCGCACGACATCACAGACCAAGTGAGGGCCGAGGAAGAGCTTCGGCAGTTGTCGTCACGGCTGTTGCAATTGCAAGACGAGGAGAGACGCCGTATCGCGCGGGATCTTCACGACAGCGTTTCTCAGAAGCTGCTCGCGATCAACCTGAATCTCGCACAATTCGCGAAGTCTGATGAGCTCCAGAGCAGGCGGGCGCGCCAGATATTGGCAGACACTCGGAGAACAGTACGCGACGTTTCGAAAGAGATTCGCTCGCTATCTTACCTCTTGCATCCTCCGCTGCTCGACGAGCTAGGGTTGGCGTCCGCCATCGAGGAATACGCGAAAGGCTTCAGCCAGAGGAGCGGCATCGCGCTAGAGGTCGAAATGGCTTCCGAAATCCGCAGACTGCCAAAAGAATCGGAGACGGCGCTTTTTAGAATCGTGCAAGAAGCTCTGGGAAATATCCAGAGACACTCCGGAAGCCCTCGCGGGAAAATCCGCCTTGTGCGAGAGGGTGACGACGTTGTGATGGAGATAACCGACGAAGGCCGCGGAATGAAGAGCCACAACTTGAGCAAATGGCTCGCAGGCGTCGGCACGCTCGGGGTGGGAATTCTAGGAATGCGCGAGCGCATGAGGCAACTAGGAGGCCGGCTCGAGATTACTTCGAGCGATAGGGGCACGACGATCAAGGCAGTGCTACCACGGAAGGAAGAAGAGAGTCATGCCGGTTCGTATCTTATTGGCGGATGACCACAGCGTCGTGCGACGCGGCTTGAAAGGCTTGCTCGAGTCGAAAAAAGGCTGGAAGGTTTGCGCGGAGGCGAGCGATGGCCGCGCGGCCGTTGCGGAAGCGAAACGCCACAAGCCGGATGTCGCGATTCTTGACATCGGCATGCCCGAATTGAACGGAGTGGAAGCAGCGCGCCAAATTCGGGCCGCCTCCCCCCTGACCGAGGTGCTGATACTCAGCGCGCACGGATCGGAGAAACTGGCGCGCGAAATCTTCGATGCGGGCGGGAGAGGCTATCTCGTCAAAGAAGACGCAGACCAGGATTTGCTGGCGGCAGTCGACACGGTTCGACAGCACAGGCCATACTTCACGCGGAAACTATCCGACTGGGTAGCAAGGCAAATGCAGGAATCGGACTGCAAGGCTCCGCGGGGCCGGCTGACTCCGCGCGAGCGGGAAATTGTCCAGCTCCTCGCGGAGGGAAAAAGCAACAAGGAAGCGGCGACATTGCTCGGCATCAGCGTGAAGACCATTGAGACGCATAGGGCGAACATCATGCTCAAGCTGAATGTTCATTCGATCACCGAACTGGTTCATTACGCGATCCGTAATGAGATGATTCACACGTAAACTCACTCGACCAATCGCGCTACAGGATTTTCCCTAGGGAACCCGCCGAATTTATTTTCATTGTTCACATGCCTCATTCTGAGTGCGTGAGTGTCCATTTCATATCGACCAAAGGAATCAATGTGAGTGTGAATAAAGTTGTTCGCGTGCTGGTGGTCGACGATTCACCCGTCGCGCTAACCGCAATCTGCACCTGCCTTGAGAAAGAGAGCGCGGTCGAAGTGGTCGGGACTGCGAAGAACGGATTTGAACTGCCGGAAAAGGCGGAACAACTGCATCCCGATGTGATCGTGACCGATCTGCACATGCCGCGGATGAATGGTCTCGAATGCACGCTGAGCCTGCGCGAAATGATGCCCGAGACGCGATTCATCATCATCAGCGACACCCCTGCGCCGCTCGGCAGTATTTCGCAAACGAGCGCGCTCACAGGCCGCTACTTTGACAAGAGCACTTCTCCTGAGGAAGTCCTCGCTGAAATTCGAAGACTCTTTCCTGCGATTTTTGCAGATGCGCGCGGAGGCAGCGCAGCAGGCACACATCCGCAGCGCGGGGGCAAGAAGTCCGCTGCGACGAAGGATGAGATCAGCGGCGAAGCGCCGGCTCAAGAGCCCAAATTCTGCTAGGGATTTTCGAGGCGACAGATCTTACTGGACGTCACTCGTCATTTCGGACGCCCATTGCATAGCGCTCCAGTGAACATCGGCAGCGAAAGTGTTCGCAAGATGTAGCTGCTCCGAAAGCCGCTCAGCCGCGCTCCACTCGCCCGCCTCCTGGGCAAGCATCAAATCGTAAATCGGAGTGAGAGAGCACTGCTCCCCAAGCAGGACGGCCCTCGTGTCGGGCTCCACCGCGATGCCGTCCAGCACCAAACCCATCGGCATTTCCAGAATCGCGTCCATCACTGAAAGCAAACCGACGAGAAAGAGGTCGGAGGAGCCGCGGTTGATCTTCGTCGAAATCATTTCGCAGAAGCGCGCGCGAGTCAACGCAGTGAGGATCAGGTCGGTAGGCTTGTTTTGTGCTGCGGTGAGAGTGGTGACCAGGCGAATCCAGCGGCGCATTTCGCGATCTCCGAGAATCGTAAGAGCATGCCGGACGGACTTGACTTCCTGCCGGAAGCCAAAGATCGGCGAGTTCAGATAGCGAAGCAGCCGATAGCAAAGCGAAGCTTCCCCCTTGAGAATTTCCTCGATTTTGTGCGGATCCGCTTCGGGCTGCGAGATCGCCTGAAGCAAGCGCAGATAGTTGACGCGATTGGCAGGAATTTCGCGCGCCTGCACGATTTCGGGTTTGCGGAAAAAGTATCCTTGAAAATAGCTGAAGCCGGCCTTACGCGCGGCCTGAAACTCCTCGCGCGTTTCCGTTTTCTCCGCGAGGAGACGACGGCGCGGAGTCGCATAGCGTTTTACGAGGGCGGCACAGGCGTCCATGGAGGTCGCACGCATGTCGATCTTGATGACGTCGGCAACTTCGACTAGCGGCTCACGCGGATCATTCTCGGAAAAATCATCCAGCGCGATCAAGTAGCCGGAATCTTTGAGACGGCGGCAAGTGGAGATCACCAGTTCGTCGGGCTGAACGGTCTCGAGAATTTCGACGGCTGTCTGATTCGGGGGAAGCAGCGTGATGTAGCCGCGCAAAAGAAGATCGCGCGTGCAATTGATGAACGCGCGGCGGCCATCGCACAAGACGTCGAGGCCCATGAGAATCGAAGAATCGAGAACGTTGCGGGAAGCCGCGTCGGGATCGTTGCTGGTAAAGGAGTTTTCGAGGCTATCTCGAAACAGAAGCTCGTAGCCGTAGACCTGCTGGTCGGCGGTCAGAATCGGCTGGCGAGCTGCGTAGCGGAGAAACTTGCTCGCGACAGACTGCTCCGTGCGGTTTTCGCGCAAAGTCTCCACAAGTGTTCATCGGCAATTGCCCCCAGAACTTGAGATCGAGTGTAAGATTGAGGCGCGAACACGGTGTTCGACTTCCGAGCACGATTCCGCCATTACCGCGTTGAGTCGATTTCTCACTCATTCCTAAAGCTTTAGGGAATCTAGCCGATTAGCTATTCGGGGCGATTTCTGCGGCGTGGCCGAGCGCAACGCAAACAACTGCATCGGGTCGCCAGCAACCATCACCGACTAGGCGAAATCGTAGCGACTAATTCGGACAATGATCGAAACCAACAGCGGACGAGAGCACGTGATCGTTTCGATTCGGCAAAAGATCATGCGTATCGCTGTCGCAGCATGGGCGACGACAGCGGCAGTCACGTGCGGTGGATTTGCGGTCTTCGAAGCTGGTGCAAATCATGGTGCGCTCGGCGGAGCGGGCAGTGCGTCCGGACCGAGCGTGGCAATGCTGGTTGGAATCGGGCTCACCGCTTCGTTCGCAGCAGCGTATCTGCTGGCGTCACATCTCCAAAGGGGCATATCAGCTCCGGTACAGGAGTTGCTGCGCGTTACGGCGAATGCTTGCCGCACAAGGGAGTGCTCCGAACGACCAGCCAAGAGCAGCAACGATGAAATCGGTGTGCTTTGCGACGTGGTCAACGAAACGCTCGATCGCGTCCAGTCGTGCGAAGCGGCGCTCCGCTGGGCGCAGCAGGAAAGCGAAATCCGGACGAACGAAAAGACGCTCGCGCTGCAAATGGAAGTCGCCGAGCGCCGGCAGGCCGAACGGGAGCTTGCAGATCGAAAGCGCTTTCTCGACTCTCTCATTGAAAGCGCACCCATTGCGATCGTGGCGATCGGTGCCAACGACGGCGTCGAGATGTGCAACACAGCATTTGAGACGCTATTCAAATTTCGGCAAGAAGAGATCCTCGGCCGCCCTCTTTCGCAACTCCTCGCAACCGCGGACACCCAGGAAGAAGTCGAATCGAACAAGCGAAACGCCTCGCGCGGCGGGACCACGCACCTGACCACGAAGCGAAGTCGAAGCGATGGAACGGTCGTCGACGTCGAGGGCATTTGCGTCCCGCGTGTGGTGGACGGCAACGTGAGCGGCTCGGTGATCCTTTATCAAGACATCACGCGGCGAAAAGAGGCGGAACGAGCGCTTGCCGACCGCACAAGGTTGCTGAATTCGTTGATCGAAAACCTTCCCGTGGGCGTTGTGCTCGTCGACCCGAATAGCATTGTCCTGATGTGCAACCCGGCGTTTGAAAAGCTGTTCGGATACCAACAGCAGGACATTGCGGGCCGGAGGATCATGGACATGCTCGCGTCGGGCGAGCTCCGCGAACAGATGGAAGCAACGCAAAAGGTGGTACTGGCAGGAAACTTGTCCCGGATGGCCACGCAGCGGAGGCGGAGCGACGGAACCTACGTCGACGTCGAAGTCACGGTTGTGCCGGTGATCAGAGACGGCAAGATTTCCGAAATGATGGTGATCTATTACGACATCACAGAGCGAAAGCGCGTTGAAGAGGTCCTTTGGCGAGCCAAGGAGGCAGCTGAATCGGCAAACCGGGCCAAGAGCGAGTTTCTCGCCAATATGAGCCACGAAATTCGCACACCGATGAACGGCATCATCGGAATGACGGAGCTGGTGCTGGATACCGAACTCGATTCGGAGCAGCGCGAGCAACTGAATCTCGCAAAGGCTTCCGCCGATTCACTGCTAACGCTCATCAACGACATCCTCGACTACTCGAAGATCGAGGCCGGACAGATGGACATCGAGTCGATCGATTTCAGCCTGGGAGATTGTATCGGCGACACGATGAAGGCCCTGAGCCTCCGCGCCCATCAGAAAGGGCTGGAGCTGGCGTTCGAGATCGAGGCTGACGTTCCGGAAGCCGTGGCGGGCGACCCGAGCCGGTTACGGCAAATCATCAACAATCTCGTCGGCAACGCGATCAAATTCACAGAAAGAGGCGAGGTCGTTTTGCGCGTCAAGCTGGAATCGCGCGAGCCGGATTTCGTGCGCTTGCAGTTCGACGTGACGGACACGGGGATTGGCATCACGCCGGACAAGCAACGCGCGATTTTCGAGCCCTTCAAGCAGGCTGACGGCTCAATGACGCGGAAATACGGCGGCACAGGCCTGGGGCTCACGATTTCGTCGCGACTAGTGGAGCTGATGGGTGGAAAGATCTGGGTCGAAAGCGAGCCGGACCACGGCAGCTGCTTTCATTTCACCGTGTGTTTCAAGGCGCAGCGCACGGCCTCGAAGCTGGCAGCGCAGCGAGACCCATCGAGCTTGTTCGGAATGCCAGTGCTCATCGTCGATGACAACACTACGAACCGCCGGATTCTGTGCAAATTACTCAGCAACTGGGGAATGAAGCCGTCGGAAGCCGAGAACGGAACAAAAGCGATGGCCACACTGATTCAGGCGCAGAGCGCCGGCAAACATTTCCCGCTGATTCTGCTCGATGCGCAGATGCCCGAGATGGATGGGTTCACACTCGCCGAATACATTAAGCGTCATCCGGACTTCAGGGCCGGCACGGTAATGATGCTAAGTTCCGCCGGACAGCGTGGCGACAGCGTGCGTTGTCGCGATCTCGGAATCGCATCCTACCTGACGAAACCCATTCGGCAAGGAGAGCTGCTGGACGCGATTTTGGTCGCCGTGGGTACTCCGCTGCAGCCGGGGCCCAAGGCATCGCTCGTTTCGCGTCGCACATCGCGGGAGTCTCCGTGCAGTCTGCAAATACTTCTGGCGGAAGACAACGCGGTCAATCAATTGCTGGTCGTCAGACTGCTTGAAAAGTGGGGACACAAGGTGGCGATCGCATCGAACGGCCGAAAGGCGCTGGAAGCGCTGAACCGCGAGCCGTACGATCTGGTGCTGATGGATGTGCAGATGCCAGAAATGAATGGCTGGGAAGCGACGCGAGCGATCCGTGAATTGGAACGCGAAACAGGCCGACACATTCCCATCATCGCGATGACCGCGCACGCGATGAAGGGTGACGACGAGAAGTGTTTCGCGTCGGGCATGGACGATTACCTAGCAAAACCGATTCGTACTGCCGAACTGATCGCGATTCTCGACCGGATTGCCAGTCGCAAAGTCGCGCTACAGGCGGCCGAGAGCCGACCAGTAGAAGCTTCGAAGTCGGAGGTCATCAACTAGCTGGCTTGCGAAGCGCCGTCGGCCCTTGCAAGGAGCATCGTTGAGGGATCCATGGGGCAACGCACAGAGCAGCGGGTTGCCGTCGCCTTCCGGGTAATCGTACGGGGATTGGACTCGCACGGCCATCCGTTCGAGAAGACGGTGGAAACGCACGACATAAGCTGCTCGGGCGCGTGCCTCTATGGCCTCAACAACATCGTTTCAGTCGGAAGCCGAATCGAAATCCAGTACAAAGAGCAGATGGCATGGTACCGAGTTCAGTGGGTGGACTCTGGCCCCGCAGGCAGCGGACGTACGGGCGTTCGTTGCCTCGAACCCGGGAATTATGTTTGGGGAGTCCCGCCGAAGGAGTGGGCTGCTGACACGTACGACCCCGCACATCCGACCCTGGTCATCCCTGAGCCCGTTGAGGTCGCTGTTGTTGCGCCGAAACAGGCGACCTGGTACGGCGCCGATCGACGACAATTTCCGAGGAGATCTTGCCGAATCGAGGCACAGGTCAGCACGGACAACGGCGCGGTCCAACTGCCCGGCACGGTAACAGACATCTCGCTCGGCGGATGTTACGTGGAGATGCTCGCGCCACTGCCGATCGACACAGCCGTCGAAATCATGCTGAGGCCGGAAGGTGCGGCGTTGGAGATGTCCGGCAACGTAAGGTCGTCGCAAACTGGGCTTGGGATGGGAATCGCGTTCACGGGAATGCGCCCCGCGGATTTCGAGAAGCTTCAGAAACTCGCGCCCGTGCCAACAAGACGCGGCGCAGTGCCACAGATCGTGGATCCTACCGCTGATAATCAGCGCCCGGCCACGCTGACGGCGAATACGCGCCCAGCTCCTGCGCCGATGCGATCATCGGCACCGCGAAACGCAGCAGTGAGAGACGTGCCCGCGACGCCGGAAGCATTTCAGGCAATCGTTCGGCTACTTTTCCACAAGGGCCTCATCACCCAAGAAGAACTAATGGAAGAGCTGGAGAAGCTCAAGCCCACTCGCGTTTAAGCCTTTTTCTTCGCTGGTTCAGTTAGGAACGAAGTGTCCTAAGTCCGGCGCAATGGAGGGAGGCTTAGCCGGTGAAGGCTTTGACGCCTGAGGAGCGCTTCTGAATATGCCTCCGGCTGCTGGATTGAGAACGACGATGTCGACACGGCGATTGTGGGCGCGGCCTTCCGCCGTGTCGTTCGAATCGACAGGATGGTATTGCGCGTAACCAGCGGCCGCGAGCCGGGCCGGCGAAAATTTGTATCGCAAAATGAAAACCTTGATGAGCTCGGTCGCGCGCGCGGTCGAAAGCTCCCAATTGGAATCAAACTGGTGCGTGTGAATCGGCACGTTGTCGGTATGGCCTTCGATGCGCAGCATTTCGTCGCGCGGACCGAGAACCGCTGCGAGCCGGTCGAGCGCACCCATGGAAGAGCGGCGGAGATTCGCCGAACCGCTCTCGAAAAATCCGATCTCCCGCAGGCTAATCACAAGGCCTTCCTTGCGCGCCGATACCTTCAAGACGTTGCGCTTGATTTCGGGCGCGAGAGCCTTTTCGAGTTCGCCCTGAATGTCTTTTAGCTCGCCGGGAACGATGCTGCCGCTCAGCTCGCCATTTTCAGGCTGAATGAAGCGCTGCATGTCCTGCGTGCGCGAGACGTTTTCGATGGCTTGCACATCCTGAAAGGGCATCGGCTCCGTGGTCGCAAGCGGCACTTTCGTATTGGAGTTGTCGAACACCGCCATGCGCTGAAAAGCGACCTGAATCGCCATGGCCAGCTGACCGATCTTGCGTTTGTCGACTTGCGAAGAGGAATACAGAACGACGAAAAACGCGAACAGAAGAGTGATGAAATCGGCGTAGGAGACGAGCCAACGCTCGTGGTTGGCGTGCTCTTCGTGGCGCTTCTTTCGGCTCATGCCGTCTTCTCTTCGGTTCGGAGGGTCGCCTTGCCTGCTTTTGCCGTCTTGTTGGCCTCAGCAAAAAATCCGAGGAGTTTCGTTTCGATCATGCGGGGGTTCATACCTTCGAGGATCGAAACGACGCCTTCCAGCATCATTTCGCGGACGACCTGCTCCTGACGGATGCGCATCTTGATTTTTCCGGCAGCCGGCAGAAAGAACAGGTTAGCAGAAGCAACGCCGTAGATCGTCGCGACGAAAGCGACGGCAATTCCCCGCCCTACTTCGGTGATGTCGTCGAGGTGCTGCATAACCTGAATCAAGCCGAGGACCGCGCCGATGATTCCGATGGTCGGCGAGAAACCGCCAGCAGATTCGAAGACTTTGGGGATATGCTCCTCGTGCTCGCTCTGGTTATCGAGCTCGAGCTCCATCATTTTACGAAGCTCTTGCGGTTCGGTGCCGTCAACGGCGAGCATGAGCGACTTCTTAAGGAACGGCTCCTGAATGGAGTCGATTTCCTTATCGAGCGATACGATTCCGCCGCGGCGAGCCTTATTCGCATAGCCGACGATTTCCGAAATCCGCTCGTGTGGGTCCTTGGCCTTGTTGAAGAAAATCGAGCTGAGCCGCTTGAAGGCTTCGAGCACAACGGGCAGCGGAAACTGAATCATCACGGCGCCGAGCGTGCCGCCGAATACAATCATTGCGGCTGTGGGCTGGAGAATCTGCGCGACCTTCCCGCCCTCGAGCGTGAGACCAAGAAAAATTCCGCCCAACGCCACCAAGATTCCGGCAAACGTGCTCTTGTCCATCCGTCGAGTTCCTTAGGTTCTTTTGGCGGGAGGCCGAGCCTCGCCGCGAAAATCCCGGGTAGGAGAAGCGGTTTGCGGCGCGTGCCACGGCGGCAGATCAAGCCCCGCAATGATCTTGCGCCTGAAATCAATGACTCGTTCCAGCACCTCGTCGCTCGATTCGAGTACGACGATTTTTTCGCCGGTGACGAGCGTGATGACCGTGTCTGGTGAGCTTTCGACTGACTTGATCAGGTCAGAATTGACGACCAAGGGCTGGTTGTTCAAGCGCGTGAGCCGGATCATAGCAGGCCGCCTTTCGCCACACACGTCGGGCTACACCCGGACGACGCGCGTGACGCCTCAATAGCTCTATCGGCAGACAGCGATTAGAGTTGAGCGCGAGCCTGCCCCAGCCGTGTCTCATTCGCCGTTGAAAGCTTGCAATCCTCTAATTGGGCCACCCGTGTGCACAACTCACAGTGGAAGAGCAGGAAGCACGTCCACTTGCGATCAGTAATCCGGCAAATCCTGCCGAGTTTGTGCGATCGCGCCGGCAACGGGGGACGTTGGGATGCGAAGGAAGCCAGTGAATTCAGTCGAACGATTACGGGAAGTCAACGAGTTCGTCTCGTCGTTTCCGAGCGATCGGCGGTCTGCCAACCCCGCAGCCGCCGGCGGATCAGCCCAACCGCCCGCGCGGAGCGACAATGCAACGCCAAGTAGCGCAGCGAAGCCCGATCACCTGCCGCGCGGCGTTGTGCAGGGCGGGCGTGGCAGTGGCAGAGACGACCTCACTGCCGCGCCCGCATCTTCTTTCAGCAGTTTCGACGACTGGATCGAGCAAGGATCCACGCCAAAAGTCTGGCAAATCACGGAACCGATCTACGAGCGCGCAGCAATCAACCAAATCTTCTCGAGGTAATCATGGCGAAAAGGGCACTCATTACGGGCATCACAGGGCAGGACGGGTCGTACCTGGCCGAATTCCTGCTGCGGATGGGCTACAAAGTTTGCGGGATCGTGCGACGCAGCAGCACCGTCAATCTGGAGCGGCTGGCGCACATTCAGAACAAGGTCGAACTGATTCAGGGCGACCTGCTGGATCAGAATTCTTTGATTTCAGCGCTTAATCAAAGCGAGCCAGATGAAGTGTACAACTTAGCAGCGCAATCATTCGTACCGACTTCATGGAATCAGCCTGTGCTGACGGGCGAATTTACAGCGCTGGGAGTCACCCGACTGCTGGAAGCGATTCGAGTAGTGAATCCACGGATCCGTTTTTATCAGGCTTCCTCGAGCGAAATGTTCGGCGCGGCGAGCGAAATGCCTCAGAGCGAGCGGACGAAATTTCATCCGCGGAGTCCCTACGGCGTTGCAAAGCTTTACGGGCACTGGATCACCGTCAACTACCGCGAGAGCTACGATCTTTTTGCTTGCTCGGGACTTCTGTTCAATCATGAATCGCCGCGCCGGAGCGTCGAATTTGTGACGCGGAAGGCCAGCTATAGCATCGCGTTGATCAAATTCGGCCTGCAAAAATCGCTCAAGATGGGAAACCTTGACGTGCAGCGTGATTGGGGCTTTGCCGGGGATTATGTTCGGGCGATGTGGCTGATGCTGCAGCAGGACGCACCGCAGGATTACGTGGTCGCGACCGGAATTTCGCACACGGTGCGGCATCTACTTGAAGTGGCGTTCGCACACGCGGGTCTGGACTATCGCGAGCATGTCGAAATCGATCCGGATCTTCTGCGTCCGGCAGAAGTCTTTCATCTACTCGGCGATTCCTCGAAGGCACGGCGCGAGTTGGGTTGGGAGCCGACAGTTTCGTTCGATGAGCTTGTTCGCATGATGGTCGACTCGGACCTGGCGGCTATCCGCAATCGCGCGGATGAAGTCCCGACTGCGCGGCGCCTAGAACCTGCCGCGTCGCTGATGCAGCCGATGCGATCGTCGCGCTAGCTGTCGATTTTCGGTGCTTTCGGTTTCGACGCGTCGAACGAGCCTCGCTAAGACAGGTCCGTTTCTGTGATTCCCGCGGTTACGTGAACCTGCGTAACTACTGTGCTTTTCCAAACGCGACAATGAATTCGAAGGGTTCGGTCGCGCTCGATGCTTGAAATGCGGGTGAAAGATGCGCGCCCACCGAGGCAAAAGAAAACAATCTAAGATTGTTTTCGCGTAGCTCGTCGCGAAATTGATCTAGCGTCCAGAATACGTCGTACACTCCGTAGTTTTCCCAACCGATGTTGTCGCGCGTTTGATACTCCGGCGCAGGATTCGGCACGTCGACGATGGCGATTCCGTCCTCGCGAAGCAGTTCGTGGAATCGACGGTAGAGCAGGCGCCGATCGGGGTATTCGAAGTGGCGGAGCAACCTGCCGCACGTCACCACATGGAACTTCTCGAGCAAGGAGTGGCTGAAAACATCGCCGTGAACGAATCGGATGCCTGACGCGTTCGACTGCCGAGCCACTTCGAGCATTTCCGCCGAGCCATCGAGCGCGGTGGTTATGCCAAATGGAACAAGGCACGGCAGCAAGCGGCCCGGACCGGTTGCGAAATCGAGAAGCGCGAGATCGGTCCGGCCGCCAAATCGATCTGCGATCAATCGCCGGATTGCATCGTGCTCCTCCTCGGCAAACCGCCGGAAGGGTTCGGACGCGAAACGATCGTCGATGTAGCGCTGGGCGACTGGTCGAGACTGGTAGTAGTTCGCGAGCGATGGACGGCCCCGCACCAAGATCTTGCCGGTGGCCTCGAGGCGATTCTCCCAATCTCGGAGCGTAGGGCCTTTATGCTTTTCGAGCGCCTCCGCGTGAAGCTTGCGATATGCGTTGACGGAAGTCGCGCGGTCGAAATGTGAGCGAGACGCCAAGCGGGACTGCCGGCTGAATTCCGCTAACTCGTTTTGCAGGCGGACGAGTCCTGTGCGCAAGCCCTGCCCACTCGGGGGCACCACAACTCCCGCGCCGGTTGCTTGAAGCCATTCCGCGATCCCAACGAATTCTGTGGCGAGTACCGGTTTGCCTCGCAACATTCCTTCGACCGAAGAGAGCGGGCAGCCGTGATTTCCCCAAGCGGCTCCGAACGGCAGAATCACGGCGTCGATTTGGTCGTAGAACGCTTCCATGTCGAGATTTCCGGCGAGCACCGTCACGTTGGTCAATCCCTTTGCGGCGACAGCTTTTTGAATCTCGTCAGGCGACGTCCGCCAAGCGAGGAGAAAATGTGACTCCGGGGAGTGCGCGGCCAAATCGAGCAGAAGCGGTACGCCCCGCGTCTGCCAGTGCTCGGGCACAATTGGCGCCGTCGCGAATCCGACCACAAAATTCGCGCGCTGTTTCGCGCTGGGCGTCCGGCGCGGCGGAGCGGACATCACTGGAGGAATCACCGCTGCAACGCGAATCCCGTGCGCCTGCAGGCGCGCCAAGGTTCCAGCGGACTGACACACGATAGTCAATCGCCCGAAATCGATTAGGTGACGAACTTCGTCAAGCGTTTCGGGATGGCAACCCTCAAGCGGATCGGAGCAAGTTAGCGTCAGAGTGGTCGGCTGGCGTTGTAGGCTGTACTGCACAGGGAAATTCAGAAGCGGATAGTGAACCTGGAGAAGGTCAGGCGATTTTTCACGAATGAATCCTGCGATCTCGCTTGCCGGCACGCCATAGATTTCTCGTTGGGGGTCGAAGACCGGAGTCGCGATGCTCGTCTCGATGGAGAGAAAACTGGCCTCAACTTCTCCCGAAAGCTCTCGAAGCGATTCGTAAAGATTCCAAGCTTCACGCGCATTTGCTTCCGTGGTGCCTCGCTCCAAGAAGCCCGCGACGAGACAAACGACTTTCGGCAGGCGCGCACCGGTTTGAAATGCGGGCTGAGTAAGCGCGCGCGACTGCTTGACGCAATGTTGAATGAGCGGGGCGAGCGTCGCCCGGTCGGAGGGTTTCGCTAATCGATGGGCGCGAAGCAGAACATCAAGAGCGTCGGCGAACTGCTTTTGGCTGATCAGCAGCGCCGCGAGATTCTGCGCCGCCATCGCATAAGACTTGTCCAGCAACACGGCGCGGCGGAAGGAAGCCTCAGCATCGCGGGAAAGGCCGAGCGCGAATTGCGAGCAGCCGAGATCGCTCCAGCACTCCGCGCTCTGTGTTGTTTCAAGCGCCTGCCGGAATTGAGCGATCGCTGCTTGATAGTCGCGGCGCCTGTACGATTCCATTGCCTGCAATTGCTGGGGAGTTCGTGGAGCCTGCAATGTAGCCATCAATTCCATTCAAATCTCCAGGAGCACATCAGCTAGCGACTTCGAATAGTTCGTGCCGCGTGCAAAATGTGCCCAGTGTTCTTCTGAATGCGGTGAGGAGTCCGGCAATTCTTGCCGGAGCGCCTCGTTCAGACCCTAACCGAACTGGGGTGGGTGCCACGCTTACCAAGAGCGGCTGCGACGATTGTGCTCGCGAGAATTAGTTTTCTTAGTCTGCTCGCGCATCTATCGCAGCTGGTCGTGCCCTGAGCGCGAGGCGCCGGCTCTTATTGCGCGCGAATTCGTGCGCACACACATCCAGCCACGGATCGCAGCAATCTTCCGACCTTTTGCGCCTAAGGATTCTCTTAGATGGCACGACGGCATACCTTCAGTGACCGGTTTTTCGGTCTTGCGGCGGCCAAAGCAACGACGACCGCGCGAGATTTTCTTTGGCAGGCTAAGTGCTGATTCCTCTGGCCGCAAATCGACATGCCACGCGTGTGTCGCGTCGAATTTTCTTGCGCGAGCGACGAGAGCATTCGGATGGAACTGTTGACGACGGACGGCATCAGAAGCGACGTTACTTTGGCTGGCAAGCCGTGGAGCCACGGCTACACCCAGGCGCAGCCGCAGGGAGTGTTTTTTCGCGGCGTTGTCTATGGCGGCTCGGGATACGCGGAGGAGTGCTGGGTAGTTGCGGTAGCGCTTGCCGAATCCGGCGTGCCGGTACAGCTCGTGCCGATTGGGCAGACGTCGGACTCCAACCGCATGTTGCCGAAGTACGCGAGACAGAGGCTTGAGCACCTGACGCAGCAGCGGGTCGATCTGTCGCGGAGCATCCTCTATCAACACGTGACGGCCTTTGGATGGAACCTGGGGATTCACGGATCGGTGCGCGTGGGCCGGACGATGTTTGAGACAGATCGCATCCCAGACGGCTGGCTCGAGCGGTGCGATGCGATGGACGAGATCTGGCTGCCCAGCGAATTTAACCGGCGCACATTTGAAGAAGCCGGAGTGGACGCGCGAAAGCTGCGCGTCGTACGTGCTGGCGTCGATACGGACCTTTTTCGGCCGGGTACGCGGCCTCTCGAAATCTCGCGCGCTCGGTCATTCAATTTCCTCTCAGTATTCGATCTAGAACCGCGTAAGGGGACCGATCTGCTCGTAAAGGCGTATTTGCGAGAATTCAACGCGGATGAGGATGTAGCGCTGATTCTGAAAATCTCGCAGCTCAACGATCCGATTACCGATCCCGTCGCGCAGCTGTGCTATTTCATAGAGAAAGAAGCCGAGCTGACGCTCGAAAATTGCCCGCCAATCATCTTGCTCAAAGGTTTCCTTTCGCAAGCCGAGATGGCTGCCCTATACGCCAGCGCACATGCGTTCGTGCTTCCCACTCACGGAGAAGGCTATGGCCGGCCGTTGATGGAAGCGCTTTCCGTCGAGCTGCCCGTGATTGCGACCCGGTGGAGCGGTCAGTTGGATTTTCTGCGGGATGAAAACAGCTACTTGATCGATATCGAGGGACTCGTGCCGGCCTCGGTCGAGGAAGAAATCTTCGCCGGGCATCTGTGGGCGCAGCCGAGCGTTGAACACCTGCAACAACTCATGCGGCGTGCATTTTCGAATCGAGACGAGGCCCGCGCGCGGGGGCAGCAAGGCCGCCGCGACATGATTGCTAACTGGGACTGGAGCGTGACTGCGCCGCTCTGGGTCAACGAGTTTCGCCGATTATTGGACTGAGTGAATGGAGAAAAGTCCCGAAACACTCCGGAGGCAGATAATGAATCAGGCAGTGATGGTGTCAGCGGGCGCGCCCGCGCACGCGGTAGCATCGGTAAGACCGACAGTCGATCAAGCCCTGGGATTGGAGGAATTGGCTAGAGCTGTGGCCAACAATGCTCTGTTGAATACGGAAGTCGATCGCAAGATCGTCGCGCGCTTGATGGAGACTCGAGAAGAAGTCCAGGCGACGCAGCGCGCCATGGAGGGACTGCGGAAAGAGTTTGGACAGCTCGCGCGCGGTGTTGGGCAATTGATCGAGAATTTTCGCTTGCAACAGCAGCGCCCGGCAAGCGCGACCGCTGCAACCGAGCCGACTTCGTTGCGCACCAGCGTCGCGCCGCGGCTGCTTTCGCCCCAGCGCCTCTCGGCGATGGGCACAAACCTCCGGCTCAACCTCCGATGCGGACACTTGCCGACGCCGGATTACTTCAACATCGACACCCGAGAGTTGCCCGGTGTGGACATGATCGCCGATGTGCGCACGCTTCCATTTCATGCGGGAACCGTGGCGGAAATTTACGCTGCCCATCTGATGGAGCACTTCACGGAATCCGAGCTGAGGTCAACTGTTATCCCCGGATGGCACCGGGTTCTGAAGCCCGGCGGCCTCCTTCGGATTATCGTGCCCGACGCGGAAGGCATGATCCAAGCGTTCAGCCGCGGCGAATATCCATTCGAAAACTTTCGCAAGGTCACTTTTGGCAGCCAGGATTACCCCGGCAACTTTCGCTACACGATGTTCTCGCGTCAGAGTCTGCGCGAACTGCTGCAATCCTTTGGATTCGGTGTTGACGAATATACGGCCGTGGCGAGACGCAACGGTCTGTGCCTCGAGATGGAGATCAACGCGGTGAAGGCGTCGTAGTTGTATTAGACGCGTTGAAGCTGGTGCGGTTTGTAAAGCGGGCTCGCGCTCGGAATTCGAGGTCGAGATTCTCGATTCAGTGGGCTGCCGAGCGATTCGAGAAGGAAAATCATGCCGCTCTATGTCGTGGACCATCGTGGAGGTCTCCCGCTGGTCAGCTTCGAAAAAAGTCCGAAGGTCGCGCTTGAGACTGACGCGATCTCTGACGACGCGTTGCCTGAGGTGATTCGTCCCGTTGCAGATTCCGTGTCTTTACGGTGCCTCGACTCCCTGCAAACGGGCCGGATTCCAAAGCGCGCCGACGCGGTGGTGACGTGGCTCGCCGGAGATCAGCTGCTTCAAGGCTCGGCGGCAAGCATTCGCCGCGACCTTCACACGGCCGGGAGAAAGTGCTTTGTTCCGGTCCATTACCCGTGCATGACTGAACTGGATCTGATCGCGATCGAACCTCGCTGGATGAGTGCAGGACGCATTCGCGATTTCTGGAGCACAGCAGCGAGGGTCGCGCGAAAGTCCGCACCGTCAGCGCAGTATCTCACCGCACTCAAAGCGGTGAATCAACCGTGGGCGAAGATGGTTTTAGCCTTCGCCGCCGAAATAGCCAGTCCGGGTGCGGGAATTGAACACCTTGCAAAGCTCGCACAAGACACCAATGCTCCCTCTCAAGTCACGGCGCTCGCGCTGCGAAATCTAGCTGTCCTGCTGATGAAGCACAACGACATGGCCAAGGTGGAGCGCGTGCTGGAAGGCGCACTGGAATCGTTTCCCGACTACGCGGAGCTGTGTTTCGTGAGCGGATTGCTGGCAGTCCACCAGAACAAGCCCTCGAAAGCGGTTGGACAGTTGGAACGGGCCCGTGCGAGCAATCACGAGTATGTCGGCAGCGGAGGGGAAAGTTCTTACCGCGCAGCGTGGCTCCTCGGGAGAATCGCAGTTCGGACCGGTAACGAAAGAGCGGCGGTTCAATATTTCCATCCCGGTATCGTGAGCGAGCCGGTTTTCACCCCGGCGGCCGAAGATTTTTTGAAGCTTCGGTTGCCGCCCGAGATTGTCGGCGTTGTTCAATTCGATCTGACACGGTTGGCGCGGCGCGAGCCGCGGTATCTGAATGATGTCTTCGATTTCTTACTGCTCCATCGTGCCTTCCCACTTGCGCGGCGAATTGTGCAGACGATCCCTCTCGGTGAAGCGGAGAAAGAAGCCTTCGTTGAGAAACTTGATGCAGCGGAGGCTCCCTTCAGCGGCCGGCGGGGAAACGAAGGCAAACCAGGAATCCTGGTGTGCGGTTCGTTCGTCGAGCATTCAAGCCTCGCTCGCATCAATCGGGAAATCGCGACCGCGCTGCTGAAATCGGGCGAATTTGACGTGGCGTTGGAGCCATTCGGCCAGCCGATGGTTCATGCCGAGAAAATTCCGTATGGCAAGGCTCTCGCGGAAGCAATGTCGCGTTACCCCAAGCATCTTGATTTGACCATCCGCCATCACTGGCCCCCTGATTTTCGCCGGCCATCGAGAGGCAAAGTCGCTGTGATCGTACCTTGGGAATTCGGAGCAGTGCCTCGCGTTTGGGTCCGCGACATTGAACGGAATGTGGATGAACTGTGGGTGCCGTCGGATTTCGTCCGCAAAGTTTTTGTGCGTGCCGGCGTGGACGACAACCGCGTGCATGTGATTTCGAATGGGGTCGACGCCAAGATTTTCACGCCTGACGGGCCGCCAGCTCGGCCGACAGGATGCCGACAATTTGTGTTTCTATTCGTAGGCGGGGCGATCGGGCGCAAAGGGATCGACTTGTTGCTTCAGGCCTACGCGCAGGCCTTTGAAGCGGGCGACGATGTGACTCTTGCCATCAGTACCGGGGCGAATCCCGCCTATGCGCACAATTCGCTCGACGGCTTGATTGCCAAGTTCATGAGCGATGTGCGGCTGCCGCACATTGCATTTCTATCGAAGCAGTTCGAGGACGCCGATCTCGCCGCGATGTACAGGGGATGCGATGCGTTTGTACTGCCGTACCGCGGCGAGGGCTTCGGCATGCCGATCGCCGAAGCGATGGCCTGCGGCAAGCCGGTGATTCTGACGGCAGCGGGTCCGGCACCTGAATTTTGCCCGTCCGATTGCGGATACTTCATTCCGGCAATTGAGTCCCCTGTTCCCGATGCACCGCCGCCGTTCGGCAAACTTGCAGGCGAATGGAATTGGTTCGAGCCGGATGTTGCGGCTCTGGCGCGCACGATGCGACATGTCTACGAACATCCAGAGGAAGCCGCCGCCCGGGGACGCAACGGCGCAAAGGCGATTCGTCGCAAACACACGTGGGACAAGATTACGTCTATCTACCGCAAGCGGGTCGCATTTTTGACTGCACAAACAACAGGCAATCCGACTGTAGATTCCGAGCCGATCGTCGAGGAGGGTGCATGCCAAGAATCGCTCTCTCCATGATCGTAAAGGACGCTGCTCCGACGCTGCGGGCGTGCCTCGAGTCAGTGCGGGGCGTCGCGGACGAAATCGTAATCGCCGACACTGGATCTTCCGACGCGAGCATTCAGATCGCGCGGGAGTTCGGCGCCCATGTACTCAATATTCCCTGGGAAAACGATTTCGCGGCTGCGCGCAATCGCTCACTTGCCGAGGTGCAAGCGGACTGGGTGCTGGTTCTCGACGCCGATGAAGTGCTCGACCCCGATGCGAGGAAAACAATTCCCGGGTTTGTCGCGGCGACGAACCTCGCCGGCTACATGGTCGCAATTCGCAACTATTTTCTCAGCCTCGACGATCGAATCTGGGATGAACCGGCGAAGCCGAATGATTCGACACTACCGGCAGCAAAAGCCTATCCCGCTTATGTGGATCACGAGAATGTCCGGCTTTTCCGTCGCGATCCCCGGATCTATTTCGTGGGCCGCGTACACGAGTCTGTTGGATCGCGAATCGAGGAGTGCGGAATGCGCCTTGGCCGCGCGCGATTTCTGATTCATCACTTTGGGCTCGCGGCAGACGCGAACACAAGAGCCCGCAAGAACCGCTTCTACCATGAATTGGGACGGTTGAAAGTTGATGAAATGCCGCAGAACGCGCAGGCGCATCTGGAGCTGGGGCTGGTCGAGCTCGAGAACTCGGGAAGCGTCGAATCGGCGCTCGCCAGTTTTGAAACGGCTTGCCGCCTGAATCCGGAGTTCGGCGTGGCATGGTTTTTCGCTGGCGTTGCTAATGCGCGACTCGGCAAACATCGAGAATCGATTGAAGCGCTGAATCAGGCGGAGAAGCACGGGCGGCGAACACCGACCACGATGGAGTTCATCGGGGATGGCTACTACAACCTCGGCGAATTCGCCTCCGCGGCGCGTGCCTACGAACGGGCTCTCAAACTTGCGCCCGCGTCACTTCATCTGGAGGGAAAACTGGGTCTCGCGACCGTGCGGCGCGGATGTGCGGAACCTGGCCTTCAACGAATCCGGCGCGCACTCGCCCAAAAACCACAGAATGCGGAATTGCACGACCGACTGATTCTGGCTTTGGCATCGATCGAGCGCGTTTCTGACGCCGCGATGGCAGCCGAACAGAAGCTACGCGCGGTGAAAGCTCCGATCCCGCGGGATTTCTCGGTAGCGGCAAGACTCTGGGCGCAGGCAGGAAATTGGGCTCGCGCTACCGCGGTGCTGCACGTCGGCCGGCAGCTTCATCCGGAGGACGCGAGCCTTGAGGAGTTGCTGCGCGAACTCGGAGCCAAGGCCGGCTCCCGTGTAGGCGAGCTAATGGTGACGCTAAATGATAGAGGGGTAAGAGTTTCCGAACATTAAAGTCGAAGGCCCCACCTGCCGATGGAGTAGGGGAACGACCGAAGTTCCGTGGGGCGCGAGCGAGCCGGGCGGTTTTGGGGGGATGTCCTTCCGAGCCAGGGCTTCAAACCGCAAAACGGGACGCTCGAAACTTCGAAAGGAGACTTTGAAATGCCATTCGGCATACTCGACAACATCCCAGCCCTGCAGGCAGAAGCGGCTCTCCAAAGCACGCAGATGAGCCTCAACTCGACCCTGCAGCAGTTGTCCACGGGCCAACGCATTAACTCGGGTTCGGATGATCCGGCAGGTCTCGCGATTGCAAACGGATTGTCCGCCAACATCGCGGCGCTCAATCAGTCGGTTCAGAACGCCAACGATGGCATCGGCAGCTTGCAAGTTGCCGACGGTGCCCTGTCGCAGGTGACGTCGCTTCTGAACACCGCGGTGTCGATTGCGACGGAAGCCGCGACCGGCACGGTGAGCAGCGCGCAGCGCGATTCGCTCAACGCCGAATACACGCAGATTCTGGCAGAAATCGATCAAATCGCCACGACGACGGACTATAACGGAACGTCGGTATTCACTGGCGGGACGACCTCGATCTATCTGACTGACGGCGTGAACCCGAGCCCAATCACGACGACCATCAACTCGCTTTCCACGTCGGTACTCGGGTTGTATGGCACCCAGCTTTCAGGTACGGATGGTACGAACGCGCAGAACGCCCTTACTTCGATTTATGCGGCCGTGCAAACGGTTGCTGACGATCGGGGCGCGATCGGGGCTTCCGTCAACCGGCTGCAGTACGCCTCTTCGGTTATGACGACCGAGGTGCAGAACCTGACGGCGGCGGAGAACAACATCATGGCAGCGGACATTCCTTCGGCGATTTCCAAATTGTCGAACTTGTCCGTGTTAAGCCAGACGGGTATGGCGGCTCTGGCACAGGCCAATTCGCAGCAGCAGATGATTATCAAGCTGCTCGGCTAGTTGGTGTAGCAAGCTCAGTGACGGTGGGTGGGTCTCACGAGAGGCCCACCCATTCGTACGTCAATTGAGAAAAGGCAAGAAATTCCGGGGACCAAGAAGGGCTCGATGGGGACAGTAAACAACTTCGGCAACATACTGCTGCCGGCGAATAGCAATACAATCAACGTTCAGAACATTCTGACTTCCGTCGAAGAAGCCAATGCGATACCGGTGGATCTGCTGCAACAAAAGCAGAGCGCCCTCCAGAATCAATCATCGACGCTCACCAGCATAGAGGCCGATATCAATGCGCTGGCGACAGCGGTAAGCGCGCTCAGCAACACCGGCGGCGCCATTAATTCGCTGACGGCAACCACTTCGGACCCGAACCTGGTATCAGCAACCGCCGATCCTACAGCGACGCCCGGAACGCATTCGGTTGTGGTCAAGTCTCTCGCAACGACATCCTCGTATTACACAGATCCGGTCGATCCCAACGCAACAATTGGCGCCGGGAGCTTCCAGATCGCCATAGGCAGCAACGCGCCCGTGACGATCACGGTAGACAACACGGACAACACACTTAACGGTCTGGCGGCTGCGATCAACGGTCAGAACGCTGGCGTCACGGCCAGTGTGATCAATGATGCCAATGGCTCGCGTCTTGCGTTGGTGAGTAAGACATCAGGAACGAGCGGAAATATCACGATTTCAAACAATACGACGAGCCTCAACTTCAATTTGGCCACTAGTGGCGCAAACGCATCCCTCACGGTGGATGGCGTGCCGATCAGTTCGACGAGCAACACGGTCTCGACAGTCATTCCCGGGGTGACGCTGAATCTCGTCGGAGCAAACCCGAACGAAACGGTCGGATTGTCCCTCTCGCCCGACGCCGACCAGGCGACGAGCGCGATCAACCAGTTTGTCTCGGCCTGGAACAAAGTGATCCAGGACCTCAATGGCCAGTTCGATGTCCAATCAAACGGGACTGGCGGCGGAGCGCTTGAGGCGGACAATACCCTGCGCTCCGTGCAGGACCAACTGCTGTCCGCTGTTACATTTTCCATCTCCGGGAACAACGGGTTCGTCAACCTCGCGACCATCGGCATAAACATGAACGAGGATGGCACGCTCTCGGTCGATTCCGGGGTGCTTTCCAACGCCCTCAACAACAATTTCAGCAGCGTGCAAAATCTGCTGCAAGGCGCCGGGGGCGTAGCCACCTTCCTTTCGACCACCATGAACCAAATCACGGATCCAACGCAGGGATCGATTTCGCTCGACCTCAAGGGCATGTCTCAGGAAAACCAGGATCTCTCACAACAGATCAGCAACATGCAGCAACAGTTGCTGACGCAAAATCAATTGCTCACAGCACTCTATGCGCAGATGCAGAACACCCTGGATGAGATGCCGATGTTGCAGAATCAAATCACGCAGCAGCTGACCGCGCTGGGATAATCAAATGAAGCAGGAAGACATCGCCTCTTTTTACCGTCAAATTAGCGCCGCCGGAGCCAACCCCGCGGGCCTTGTGGTCAAGCTTTACGATGCGATCCTCGAGGATTTTCGCCGCGCGGCCGATGCGATCGCCGCGAACGACATTAAAGAGCGGGTCGCACGGCTCAACCATGCACTGCTCATCATCGCAGAACTCGATAGCGTCCTCAACTTCGAGCGGGGCGGAACCGTGGCAAAGCACTTGCGCGGCTTCTACCGCGTGATGCGGGGGCTCATCGTCGAAGCGAATGTGCGTGCCAATCGCGAGAGCGTTAAGAAATTGATCGATCACTTCATGCCGCTGCGGCAGGCTTGGCAAAAAGTCGAACAAGAAGTGGCGCAGAACAAGGTCGTTCTACCGGAACGCCAATCCGAAGAATCACGCCGGCAGACCGTATCCCCTCAAATGGAGCCGGAAACCAGCGGCGCCACCTGGAGCGTCTGATGACAGATTCCGCAGTTGAGCAGATCCGCCAGGCAAACGCGAAATTGCGCGCGGTGATTTCCGAAACGAGAAATGCTCTCGCGGGATGCCGTACCTTCAGCGCAACAGACGTACGCGCGATTGCGGAACCCGTCGCAGCCTTGCAGCCGATCGTCGACGGCGCCGAAAAACTGCGCTTGATGCATCCCGAATTGGACGCTGAGCTCGAAACGTACAAGGGCAACCTGGAGGAAATCCAGGTAGCCCTCGAACAGATGCGCGTCATGTTGACTGTACGCCGCGGCCAGATCGCGGCGGCACGGAGCCATGTAGCAACGCTCGGCATGTGGAGTGCCACGCTGCGAATGACGCGGTAGATGAATGATCGAATCCCGCCATGAATGACCGCTTGCTGGTTTTCGATTGTCACGAGGCATGGGTGTATCAATTGCGGGCGCTTCCCTTCCCGCTGGATATCGTCGTCGGGTTGCGAGGCCGGGAGATTGACGGGTGGGACCAGAAAATGCGTCCAATTCCGCCAAACGCAAGGTTGGTCCGGCTAGAAGACGTCCTGCGAACTCCAGGTCCCTACCGATGCGCCGTCGCTCACAACCTCACCGATCTTCTTGACGCCAAAACCCTGCAGGGCCCGCGGCTGCTTGTGGTCCATGAGACTCTCGACGGCGCTCTGCGGGAGCAAGGCTCGACACTTCGGGCACAGCAATTACGTGATGCTGTCGCGAAATTCGCGCGCATGACCGGCACGCATGTGGTGGCGGTCTCGACGCCAAAGGGTCGCTCGTGGGGATTCGCAGACGACATCGTTCCACTTTCCGCTGATCCGGCCGACTACCTTCCATGGGAAGGCGATATTGCGTGCGGGTTGCGAGTAGCCAATCACATTCAGCGACGGCCGGCTATTTTGCTTTGGGATTTTCACAATCAAGCCTTCGATGGCCTTCCTGTCACGTTGGTCGGACGAAATGACGACATGCCCGGCGTGCACCCTTCGACAAATTGGCAGGAATTGAAAGAGACGTTCAGCCGTCACAGGTTTTACGTCCACACCGCGGACCCGTTGTTCGAGGACGGGTACAACATGGCGACTCTCGAGGCGATGGCTGCGGGACTGCCCGTCCTCGGCAATTGCCACCCGACGTCTCCGGTGGAGCATGGAGTGAGCGGTTTCCTGTCCAATGATGCAGCGGAACTGCGAGCCTACGCACTGCTACTTTTGGCCGACCGCGATCTCGCCATGCGCATGGGAAAGGCTGCTCAAAACACCGTACGTAAACGTTTTTCGAGCATGCTGTTTCGACAGAATTTCTTGCGCTCGCTGGAGGTCGCCGTACAGAAATGGAACGAGCGACCGACTCCGGTTGCCCCGGTGCCCTCCCCTCTGAATCTGCTTACCGTCGCCACTCAGTTGTAGATCAGCAACGATCCCGGACAGATGAAGTCGGCGTGACTACTTGATGTAGGTGAGCAGGGTTGGCAGGCTAAGGATCTGAGCCGTGGCGCTCAAGGCCGCTTGCTCGGCGGTTTGTGATTGCGATTGATCGGCGATGACTTTCGTCATGTCGGCTCCGACCAATTGGTTCTGCAGGGCGCTCAGGTTGACCTGTTCCTGATTCAGATAATTCTGAGAATTTTGAACCTGGTTGAGCGCGTTCCCGTAAAAGACACGCTGCGTCGTGAGCTGCGAAAATGCCTGGGAGACTTCCTCGTTCGCTGCGTCAATTCCTGTGCCTGAATTGAGGGCATTCACAAGGTCGTTGAGGGCCTGAAATATGTTCCCGTTCGCGTTCGCGAAGATTTGATCGCCCGGGAGGTTCGTCTGCATTGACTGTTCGTCTCCGATCGACACGTTTGTAACCCCTGAATTCCCGCTGTACTGCACACCGGAAGGCGATGCGTTGTTTTGCGTGAACGGCTGCGTCGTTACGTCCGTGCCGGAGAAAACATACGTGCCCTCGTAGGTCGTGTTCGACAGGGCAAGCATCTGTTGCTGGAGTCCCTGGACCTGTTGTGCGATCACCTGACGGTCGGCTGCGGAAATCGTTCCTGTCGCGCCTTCGGTTCCGAGCGAAATTGCAGACGTCATGAGCTGAACAGCAGTGTTGAGCGCGGAGTCGGCCGCCTGAAATTTGCCCTGCAGATCGCCAAGGTTCGTCAGGTACTGATCGTTTTCGCTGGTCAGTGCGTTGTTGTTGACGAGGGACGCGGCTGCCGCCGGATTATCCGAGAGATTGTTGACGCTGCGTCCGGTTGCCAGTTCCTGCGTTGCCGTTTGCGCGGCTTGCTGGGCCTGCTCGATCGAAGAAACGAGATCGGGAAGAACGTTTGGATTGACACGAATGCTCATGCGATTCCTCAGTGCGACGAGCTAAACATCGTGATCGCCGTTTGCGTCAAGCTGCTTATCACCGCGGCCGCCTGTGCGGCCGCCTGGTAGGCTTGCTGATACTGAATCAGATTGGCGGCTTCCTCATTGATTGAAACGCCCGAAATGCTGCCGATCTGGTTCTGCACTTGCTGAATGCTGGCTTGCGAGGCCTGCTGTTCGGATTGGGCGGTTGCGACATCATTTCCGATTTGAAATACCAGGCTGGAATACGCATTGATCGGCGTCTGTCCGTTCACAAACGGTTGATTCTGAAGCGCGAGCATGGCGTCGACGTTTGCGTTATCGCCTGCGCTACCGTCCTGGCTGGCCGCGATTTGCGAAGGATCGCTGATCGCGACGGCCATTTTCGCGGCCGCTCCGCTGCCGCCAGCCGGCGGTGGAACGAAGAAATTTCCACCTGGATTTCCGTTCAGATCGAAACCCGACTGATTGATCGTATTTAAGGAATTCTCAAGATTGGCAGCAAGCGAATCGAGCGACGACAGTATTGACGGTATTGTGGAATCGCGCACTTGTAACGCTCCACCGAGCGCCCCGCCCGTGATGGACGACGTAATGTCGCTGTCCAGTGAGAAAATATGCTCGAAACCCGTTGTCGGATCGGCTTGCGTGGTCAATTGAAAGCTCTTGTTGCCAACGACGAGCGCAGCGCCGGATGTGGTTGTGACGGTAATGTTTCCATTGCCGGCGTCGATTTCAGCAATGCCAGCCAATCCGGAGAGTTTGTTAAGCAACTGATCGCGCTGATCCATAAGCGAGCCGGCGTTTTGCCCCGTGGATACTGCCGCGCTAATCTGAGCATTGAGCGCTGCGATTTGCGGAGTGAGTGCGTTGATCTGATTCACAGATTGCGTCACTGAGGCGTCGGCATTTTGTTGAAGCGACGTCAGGCTGGCTGAACTGCTGTTGAAATTCTGCGCCATGTTCTCTGCGGCGGTGATAACGGCTTGGCGGTAAGTCGTATTTGAGGGGTCTTCGGAAAGCTGCTGCAGAGCATTGAAGAATCCTGTAATCGAGCTTTGCAGTCCGGTGCCGCTTGTTTCATTGAACAGGGTCTGGACCTGTTGCATCGTGGTCAGGAACGATGAGTACTGGCCCTGTTGCTGAGTGTCCTGATTTAGCAGCAACTGCAACACCGCGCTGCGCTGGCTGACGATCGAGCTAATTTGAACACCGGTGCCATAGGTCTGGCCGCCAAATTCCACCGGAGGCGCTTCCACAAAATTTACAGTCTGACGCGAATATCCGGGCGTGTTTGCGTTGGCGATGTTGTTGCTGGTCGTGTCGAGCGCCGTTTCATCGGCCATCATCGCCTGCACAGCGATATTCAGAGCGGAACTGAGCGTACCCACCGGATCAGACCCTTTCCTCGTACGTCGAGCCGACCGATGCGGGCACTGCGTAGGTTGGCGAAAGCGAGTTGAAAATGTTTAGCAGCACCTGCACCGTTCGCCGAGAGCGCCGCAACATGGCTTGGTGCGCATCGTTGACCCGCTTGAGTTCGAGCTGTGCTGCCGAGATCCGGCCGATCGTCGCGCGGATTTGCTGGTCGGTATTGGCATCGCCTTCGACTGAGCTGGAAAGCAAAGGCGGGTCCGCACTCCGCAGGGCAGCGGCGCTTCCTGAGCAGTGAGCCTGCATGTTTGAGATTTCGGAATCGAGTGAGCGGATTCGCGCGCAGAGTTGTTCCTGCTCGGCGATGCGGCGCTCCATCGCGCCTAGGTCCATGGCGATGAAGTCGCCGCGGCATTCCAGTAGAGCCGCTGCGAGGCTCCCAAGCAGATCGAGCCGCCGCTCCAGAAGTCCTAGATATTGTTTGCTATCGGGCGTCACGGCTTATGCCTGCTCATCCAGCTGATGCGGCTCTTCTTTTTCAAGGTCGATGGGCGGAGTCACAGTCCCGGCCTTCGCGGGCTTCTCTTTCGCACCTTGCTTGCGGTTCGGATTCTCCGACTGATTGTCGTGAGAACCTCCCAGCGGCTCGATCCGCGATGGCGTAAGATCTGCCATGGTGTCTCACTTCAATGAGCCCACACTAACTCCGCTTGTTGCTGCCGAGCTCGGACACCATTGAGTCGGCGATCTGCTGGTTCGTCGGCCTATAGGTGCCCTGCTGAATTTTTTGGCTGAGCGCCGTCACCCGGTCGCTTCGCACTTCGGGCACTTGCGCCAATTGAGCCTTCAGCCGCTGAATCTGATCGAGCGTGGCGGAAGGTTGAAACTGATCGTCGGTATCCACGCTGCCAGATTCGTGCGTCTCTTCAGATTGGGCCGGCTGCGTACCTCGATTGCTCGTCTGCTGTACATTATCCGGTTGCAGGTTGCCCAAGAACTGATTCGGATCGATTCTCATGTCTGGTCCTTTGGAGGGCGCCGAAGCCCATTAGGCGCCACTCTTGAAAAGCCACTGAGCGCAAAGCCGTTATCGCGTTCGCGGACTGGTTCTCTCCTCCATCGATACATCGGCCGAATTCGCCTGAACTTTAGGGAACTGTGCCGGATTGGCACGGTTTCCTTCTACAACGTGATTCTCTAAGTGCTTTAGAATCAGCTTGCCGATGCCCAGACCCCCTGCCCGGCCAACGGCGCTCGACATTACCTCTATACCCCAGTCCTCGAGGGTACCGTGCGCTGGGTCAGAGCCGAATTCCGAGTCGGTGGTGCCGAACGTCTGCTTCATTGATTTCCACATCGAAGCAAGCAAAATGGACTCAAAATCTCCCGCAGCCTTTCGGAGCTTGCGGTCGTCGGGCGACTCGTTGCCTCCGGGCAGAGTTTCCAGAGTGACCTGAGTGCCCGAAACGGAGACTGGGTGTGAAGATAAGCCGTCGAGTGCGCCTATGGTCGTCATCAGATCACCTCGAGATCGGCATCGAGCGCACCAGCTTCCTTAATTGCCTGAAGGATTGAAGCGACATCGCGCGCGGTTGCGCCGATAGTTTGAAGTCCCTTCACTAGTTCCTCGACCGTCGCACCCTCCTGCAGGTGAATGAGCTGCGCAGGCGCCTCCGCTGCCTGCACTTGCGTTTGCGGCGCGACGACGGTCTGGCCGTTAGGCGAAAGTGGAGCTGGTTGTGAAACCTCAAGTCGCGTTGCAATGTCGATCGCGAGGTTACCGTGGAGAATCGAGCATGGTCCAAGCGTGACCGCCCCTCCCATGACGATTGTGCCGGTACGTTCGTTCACCACCACCTTGGCCGGGGGATGCACTGAGACCGAAAGACTGCCTATGCGGGCCATAAGCTCGGGCACCGTTCCCTGGCCTGCAGCGATGCCGCTAATGTCGACGCGGCGGCTGTCAACAACGTGCGCGGCATCCTTGCCCATTTCTTTGTTAATCGCGGAGGCGATGTCGCCAGCGGCCGCGAAATCGGGATCGTGGAGAAGCAACGAGATGGTTGTCATCGAAGCCAAGCTAACCGCAGTATCGCGCTCGACGATGCCACCTTCAGGCACTCGGCCGACGGTGAGGTGATTCACGATTTTCACGTTGCCATTGCTACCCGCGCTGTAGCCTCCGAGAGTGAGCGGCCCTTGTGCTTCGGCGTAGATGTTGCCGTCGGCTGCTTTTAGTGGCGTCAGCAGCAGAAGACCACCTGCAAGACTCTTCGCGTCTCCGGCTGAGGAGACCGTCACGTCTATGCGCATTCCAGGTCGCGCAAACGGCGGAAGCGTCGCGGTGACGAACACAGCTGCCATGTTATTGACGCGCAGCGTGGTTGCGGGGACCTGAACTCCCATCCGCTGGAGAAGATTGGCCATCGTTTGAGTCGAGAATACGGTTTGCTGGCTGTCGCCTGTGCGATTCAAGCCAACGACGACACCGTAACCCATCAGGGGATTGTCGCGGACACCTTCGATCGTCGTGATGTCCTTGATGTGAGCGCCGCGAGGCTGCTCATCCGCACGACTCACGGCGGCGAGCGCGACGACCACGATTGCCATCCCGGCGCAGATGCGGAGACGTATCACGAAAATCCCCCCTAGAAACTGAAGAGCTTGAGCAGTACGCGCATCAGCAAGCTTGGTTTGGCTGAGGCGTCGGCAACTGCGCCCTTCCCTTTGATTTCGAGCTCAAGGCTTGCCACCGAGGTCGACTGAATCGAATTGTTCGGTGCAATGTCGCCCGGCCGGACCAATCCGTGAAGCACGACCGTCTGCCTGTCATTCCCGACTGTAAAGTCTCGCGACGCCTCGATTACCAGCATTCCATTCGGCAGCTGCTGCACGACTCGGCCTGCGAGGCTTAACTGCAAGTTCGAGCTCATCGTCGAGGCACCCTTGCCGTCAAGCGAGGTATTGGAGTTAGCGCTCAGCAGATTTTGCAAAGCATTACTGGCCGGAATATTTCGCAGCAGCGATGTGATTGCGGAAGACGTCGAGAATTGCCGCGATGTCTTGTTCTCTCCGTTCGTCGCGGCCGAGAACGTGTCAACTAGCTGCACGACGATTGGATCGCCAGCCATGCGAGCCTTATAGTCAGATGCCACATCCGAAAGCGGGCCGGTGGCAACCCACAAACTTCCAAGAGTCGACGGCTTCTCGGCGCCAGCGGCAGTCACGCGCCGGATATAGTCATCGAGCGATGTAGTAGCAGGGCTGACCTTTGGCGCTTTGTTCTTGGAAGTCGCAGCACTGGCGAAATCGGCAGACCCCACGAATAGCAGTGAAGCCGAGACAAGGATTGCTCGAAACCTGTAAGAAGTCTCCATCGAACGCTGTCCCCTAAAAAGCCGCTTCTAACCGCCGATCGCCCGTAACCTGCGCGTGAAGGACTTTGCCGGTGCCGGGAACTCGCACGCGAATGACCTGGTGCAGCGAACCCCTATCGATTGCGGTAACGTCCAAAAGCATTTGCATCGTGCCGGAATTCAAGAAGAGCGTCGCAGCCTTGCCAGCCTGCACGAGCGTGGGGCCTTGGACTCGAGTGGCGTTGACCCGCGCGCCGGAAATTAGGCGACGCATGCGGTCATCCTCGGGCGCAGCTGCGGTTTTGCCGGAATTCGAAGTAGAAGGTCCGAACGCAGGATTTGCAGATGCACTTTCGTTGCCCGTAGCGATGGAGCCGGGTGGTGCCGCGTCCGGTATCGCCGCGTAGATCAGACTCGCGTCACGAAATTGCGCCGTAACCAAGAACGGCAACGCACCGCGTTCGGAGAGTAAGAACTTCGCCTGATCAAGCGTTTCATCAAAATCGATGCGACGGACCTCCAGCGGTACTTCGTCTGACGAGACCATCACAGTTGGAAATACTCGAAGGTCTTCCGGCTGGAGGTCGCCATCCGGCAAACCGCCGTGCTTGAGTGCCGCGCGAATGGCAGCGACCACTTCCTCTCGCGTGATTGTCCGTCCCGCACGCCGAACGACGATCTGACGCGGGATATCGATCTCACTGGCACCGCGTGCACTGCCGACCAAGTCTGCCAACTTACCGCCATCGAGAATTCGCGCGCTGCCGGGTTGCGGAGCGACTCCGATGAGGATGGACCGGGCGGAGTTTCGTATAGGTGCGGAGACATCCCGAGGCAAAAGGTCCGAGAGAAAAATCGAGTTGCCGCGCACTTCGACTTCCGGCAAAAGCGAAACGCGCGAGGCGCGCGCGTTCGGCGCAGCGATGACTGTGACGAACGCGAGAGTTGCGGCCGATGCCCCTATGAGAATCGATTTTCTCAAGGCGCGGTTCCTTAGCGCGACATCTGGTTAACGTCTTGAAACATCTGATCCGCCGCCTGCACGACCTTTGAATTCGACTCGTACGAGCGCTGTGCGAGAATCATCTCAATGAATTCCTCGACGACGTTCACGTTGGACTGCTCAATAGCACCCTGCTGAATCGAGCCGAGACCTTCGGTGCCGCCCGGAGTGCCAAGCTGCGCGTCGCCTGAAGCTGTGGTCGGCAAGAAGAGATTCTGACCGATGCTGTTCAAGCCGCCCGGGTTCGCGAACAGCGCGAGTTGAATCTGGCCTACCTGCTGCGCCTGCTGCTGCCCCGGGAGAGTGACACTGACCGTTCCATCCGAGCCGATTGTGATGTTCGTGGCATTGAGCGGAACCGTGATCGATGGTTGGAGCTGGTAGCCATCCGATGTGACCACATTCCCCTGCGAATCGAGCTGGAAAGTTCCGGAGCGTGTGTACGCCAAGTCGCCGCTCGGCATTTGAACCTGGAAAAATCCCTGGCCTTGAATGGCTAGATCGAGCGGATTACCGGTCGTATCGAAATCTCCCTGCGACTGAATCATTTCTGAAGCGGCGGATCGAGAACCCAAACCGATCTGCAAACCGGTCGAGAATGTGGTCTGCTGCGTTGACGCGGCCCCGGGCATAATCATGTTTTGGTATAGCAAGTCCTCAAACTGCAGGCGACGCTTTCGGAAACCGGCCGTACTGGCGTTTGCCAGATTGTTAGCGATGTTGTCCAGATTGAGCTGCTGGGCGATCATGCCGCTGGCAGCCGTATTGAGTGCGCGAAACATTCTGGTTTTCTCCTTGGACTCAGACTCGCGAGAGTTCCTGGACCGCGGTCTGGTTGAAATCAGTGTTAAAAATCGACAGCGCGCGCTGCATCATCTCGGCATTGCGCTGCAGATCGATCAGCGCTACGGCGCCCGCAACGGGATTGCTGTTCGATGCCTCGAGCATGCCCTCCCGAACCTGAGCGGCCAGCGCCGGTTTAGCGGCGCCAGCTGGCGCCGAAAAGTCTGAGTCTCCCTGCTGAGAAAGCTGCGTGCCCGGCGCGAAGTCGACGACTTTGAGAGTCGACACAAGAGCGCCATCCACGGAGACCGTGCCGTCTGTGCTGATGGTAAGTTTTCCGTTGGGCATTTGAATGGGCCCGTCTTGCCCCTGGACAAAGTTGCCTTGGGAGTCCACGAGTTGGCGCTTGGTATTCAAACTGAAGTTGCCATTTCTCGTATAGAGGTCGGCGCCCGATTTGGTTTTTACCGCAAAAAAGCCCGCACCGTCGATGGCCACGTCCGTGTCGTTGCCAGTGCTATCGAGCGAGCCCGCGCTAAAGTCGATGCGCGAACCGCCGAGCAATCCGTAATCGTTGATGGCTTGGTTGAGAGGCGTAAGGCGGCTGTTCTGAAGCGAAGCGGTGAACGCGCGATAAAATTCCTTTTGCCCTTTGTATCCAACGGTGTTCACGTTCGCCAAATTATTCGCAACGACGTCAAGCGACTGCATCCGCGCGGCCAGACCCGTGAAGGCAGAATAGAATCCGCTGTCCATCCAGTTTTCTCCCTGTTTGGTTCGGTGCACGTGAGCAGCCAGATTAGGCGAATGTAATGTTCCTAACGTCCAATTGTGTGTTTGAGTTGTGAGGGCGTGCGGTACTGAATCACAAGCCAACAACCCGAGAGGTGGGAACTTGCCCAGCAGGTTGGGCAAGAAGTTCCGATCGCTGAAGGACTGCGGAGGGCCGGGTCGTTGATGCAAAAGCGCTAGTTCAATAGTTGCGCCATCAGGTCTTCATCAAATTCCTCATCCTGAGGACTGTCGAGCATGTCCGCAGCGCCCTGTTCGCCCAGATTCGGAACGCACATCTGTAACAGCGCGTCGATGGCTCCAGCGTTCTGAGATGAGCCAAAGGCGAAATCCTCCCGTGCGAAGGGCGACAGGAGGTTCGCGTAGTGATCGCCCGCCGCAACGATCTCGGCAAGGTCAGGATCGTGTTTGGCGCGGTCGGGTGAATGGTGGTAGGCGACCGCATCCAAGAAAGACGGGGCAAGTCTCCACGCTGCGGCTATCGATTTCCCAATCTCACAGTGATCGACACCAAAGCAATCGCGTTCCGCGGACGGCGAATCTGCCCAATCTGCCGGAAGTGGTCTGCTTGCTGATTTCTCTAGCCGCGCCGCCTCGAGCAACGGGAGCCGGCCGATATCGTGAACTAGCCCAGCAAGGTAAGCCTGGCCAGACTCGGGATATCCCACTTGGCGGGCAGTACGTTCGCTTAGCGCCGCACTCAGGAAACTGTGCTGCCACAGCTGCTGTCGGTCAGTAGATGACAAGCCCGGACTGGCATACTTGAAAAATGCGCAAGCTAGCGAGAGGGTGCGCAAGCGGTCCGAGCCGAATAGCACAACCGCTTGCGGAAGTGTGACGCCGCACGATCGAACATTGAATAGCTCTGTGCTCGCCAAACTTAAGAGCAAACCGCTAAATTCTGAGTCGCCGTTAATGATTCTTGTTACCCGCGTGAGGTCAACGGGAGGAGTGCTCAGCAGCGCATCAAGCTGAGAAGTATTGCCGGGAAGGCCCGCCACACATTCTGTGATGATCTTGGCCAGTCGCCGTCTGCGAGCTTCACGGTTTTCCTGCACGGTTTCAAGGATTGGGGGTGTTTGCGATTGCATGGAATGAGCTCGAATCTTCGCGAACCTGCTTGGATCGCTGGATTTGCTTCACCCATTCCATCGGCAGTTGTGTGAATCGCTTTAGAAGAAATCTTTGTTTGTTGTGAGCACCGCTTGTGAGCGGGCGCGTTCTCGCCTCTGGTAATGTGAGGAGTATTGAGGTCGGCGTCCAGGTTGGCCTCAAGCTTGAACTAGCTCAGAGCGTTGGCTAGCGTTCGTGAGTTCGGTGACGCGCAGGCCAAAGTTGCCGTCGACAACCACGACCTCGCCCCTCGCGACCAGGCGCCCTGCAACCAATAGCTCGGCCGGCTCGCTCACCTGGCGGTCGAGTTCGATCACAGAGCCTGGAGATAGGGAGAGAATGTCGCGAAGAAGCAACTGGCGCCCTCCAAAACGGATCGTAGCTTCGAGCTGCACGTTGAAAAGCAGACCTAGATTAGAATTTGCTTCGGCCGGTTGATTTGCAGGCATTGTGGGCGCTCCCTTGGGCGTTTCTTTCGCAGGCGCTGGCGAAACGGTAGCAGCAGTTGCAGCTCCCGGTTCCCGGATGAACTGGACGAATTCGGCGGACGGGACGAGTAGAATTGTGATCGGCCCGAAGTTTTCGGCCGCGATGCGTAGCCCCCCGCAGATCGAGTCCGGACCTGTGCTGGAGGCGTTCGCGGGTGCAAGATCGAGCTTCGCGTTTTCACGGTTCCACAGCGGCATGAACTTCGCAGCCGCTCTGCAAATCAGCTCTGTCGACCGATCGCGCTCTTCATCTCCGAATAGCGTGGATCCTTTTTCGACCGATGGCGACAGTAGAAGACTGAGTTTGAGCGCTTCAGTCTCGGTGGTGACAAACTTCAGAGTGCCTCGTACACTTCCGCTGCCTGCAAGAATCAAGCGATAGCTCTTGTCCCCGGCCTTGGGAATGCGGCCGGCGCAGGTCTTCGCATCCACAAATTCCACCTTGGCCGACTTCAGGCCAAGCTCGGAAAGCACTTGCATGAATCCCTGGCGCCAGGATTCGATGAATTGGGCAAAGCCCGAGTTTGATCCGGAGGCGCTCACTTTATTTCCTCTCTTTTTCCGGAGCGATCGAAAGAATTCTCTCGATCTGAGCGCCGCGCTGCGCGCCGCATCCTACAGGAGTGGCAAGAAACATGTTCTTCCCAGCAACGTTTAAATGAATCGGTTCGGTTGCCCGAATGTTAAGAACAACGATGCTTCCTTGTTTCAGCCCGAAAATCTCGCGAACCGAAACCGCACTCGGCGGCAGCGTCAATTCGGTGTCGAAGACGCAATTCGCCAGGACTTCCTGAAGACGCGCGCGATTCTTTTGGGAGTTTTCTGGCTGAGTGCGTTCGGTCTCGGCGGCGAGGTCACGGGTCAATGCGGTTGAAACAGCGGCAGGAAAAGCAAACGTCAGCTTGCCCTGATTCTCGGCGATGGTCAGATCAAACGTAGTGAAGAGGAGTTTTTCGGACGCAGGCATCACCGAAACCGTTTGGCTGAGCTTCACTCGACGATCGAAGCGAATCTCGGTCGCCACCGCCGATTGCCATGCGGATCGCAGCTCATCGCAGAAAAGACGAACCGCAGACTCGAAGATCTCCTCCTCGATCTCCGTGAGGTCGCGCACGTCGATTTGTTGCTTGCCTTCGCCCCCAAACATCAAATCGAGGATCTGAAATACGAGCGGGATGTCGATCTGAAGAAGCGCCTGAGCATTTGGCGAAGTGAAACGAATGGAGGCAACATACGCCGGCTCCTGCATTTCCGTTGCGAACGCCGAAAGCGTCTTCTGCGCGAGCGCTGCGAGCTTCATTTCGACAGGAGCGCGCAAGTAACTCGCGAGCGAGTCGTTTATCTGCCGGGCGAATGCCTCCTGTAGCGTACTAATGGCGCGCGTCTCACCCTCGGACAACTGTTTCGATTGCTTCAGATCAAATGCCGACGCTGACTGGACCTTCTCTTTTAGCTGAACTGCGGACGCACTCCGCTTCGCCTCTTGCATGAGCGCGCTGATCTGTTCCTGACTTGGCGTCTCGGCCATCGTTTCTCCTAGGGCAGCGACTCGAGCGCGGGAGCCGCAGAATCAGCCTCTGCATTCGTCCTGGAGGCCGCAGCCGTGCGGGCCTGCAAAAGCTCTTGAATGCGAGTTCGCAAGCGAATGAGCGCGAGGGAATGAATCTGTGATACGCGCGACTCCGTGATCCCGAGTGTCGCTCCGACTTCTTTCATTGTGAGCTCGTCAAAGTAATAGAGACCGAGAACCTGACGCTCTTTTTCCTCAAGAGTGTTCATCGCTTCGGCGAGTTGCGATCTCAGTTCAGATCGCAAACACTGGAAAAACGGATCTTCATCGGGCCCGTTTGGCTGATAGACACACGCCTCTTCGTCCGGCAGATCCTCGCTCGCGAGAGCCTGAAGGCTGCCCATGTTGAGGCCATGCAAGTCTCCGAGGAGCTGTTGGAACGAAAGCAAGTCCATGCCGACGCGGCTTGCAAGCTCCGATTCGGAAGGTGCTCGGCCCAGTTCCGAAGAAAGCGCAACATAGGCGCTTTCTACCATTCGCGCCTGTTTGCGCAGGCTTCGAGGGCTCCAGTCGGTTGTCCGAAGGCTATCGAGAATGGCGCCGCGAATGCGGAATTTTGCGTAACTCTTCAGATGAACTTGTTTCTTGGGATCGAATCTCTGAAGCGCCTCCATCAGCCCAATAATTCCGGCGTGAACGAGATCTTCGAAAGGAACTTGCACCGGCAGGCGTTCGTGAATTCGCCGCGCGATGTAGCGCACCTCCGGCAGGTGCTCAAGAACGAGCTTCTCTCGTTCCGCCGCGCTCAGTGCGGATTCGGAGTTGTTCATGTTTGCGTCAGAGTTCATCGTCGTTGTTCTGTTGGAGTCGCGCAGCGGGACTGCCGTCGGTCACTCATCGTACGACTCCCAGTGATTGAATCGATATGGTCGCTGGAATCTCGGCCGGCGACAGCACCACCACGCGCGGCAAGAACGGTTCCAGCAGCCTCCGCAGGTGGAATCGAGCCGGACTATTGCAAAGCAACGTCATTGAATTGAGCGCGACTTTGTCCGTCACGGACTTCTGCAGGCTCTCCAGCACTCGTCGTAGCGGCGAGGGCTGAGCGAGCGCAGTTCGATCTCCGGCGGGCTGCGGTTCAAAACTGCGCTGAATCTGTTGCTCGAGTATCGGATCGAGCGTCATTACCTTCAGCTTGCGGTCATCGCTGAGCAGCGGCTGAACGAGCGCGCGCCCGAGCGCCTGCCGCGTGGCTTCGACGAGAGCCACTTGCGACTTCGTCGTCGCCGAAGTGTCGATCAGCACTTCGAGAATGGTCGACAGATCGCGGATCGATACCTGCTCGCGCAAAAGCTGTTGCAAGACCCTCTGGACTTCGCCGAGGGTCAGTTGCTTCGGCACGAGTTCGTCGACAAGCTTCGGCCGCATCTCCGCAAGAGTGTCCAATAGGCGCTTCACTTCCTGCCGCGTGAGCAATTCATGCGCGAATTGTCGGACGATCTCCGCTAAATGCGTGGCCAGAACTGACGTCTGATCAACGACCACATAGCCTTTCGCGATGGCCTGCTCCTGTAAGGCAGGCGCGATCCACTTGGCCGGCGTCGCGAATGCGGGTTCACGTGTGTCGAAGCCGTCGAGCGGCGCTGGATTTGGCTCAGAACTGATCGCCAGAACGTAGTCCTGATACATCTGCCAGCGGGCAATTTCGACACCGCGCAGGTAAATCAAGTATTCGCGCGGCTTAAGCTTCATGTTGTCCGTGATGTGAATCGACGGAACGAGGAATCCCAGCTGTAAGGCCAGATGACGGCGAAGTGCGCGAATGCGCTGAAGCAGTTGTCCGCCCTGTGCCTGATCCACAAGTGACACAAGCGCGTAACCGACTTCGAGGCTCAGTTCGTCGAGTTTGAGCAGCTGCTCGATTTGCTGCTGTGCATTGGCTTTCGCGTCCTTCTTCGCTGCGGCGCCCTCTTTAGCAGGCTTGTCGAGTTGCTCAGAAGCACGCGACGAGAGATAGAGAGCGATCGCTGACAACATGAAGAAGGAGAACTTCGGCAATCCAGGAATCAGTCCGAGGAAAAACATCACTCCGGCCGCAATGCGGAGCGGGATTTTCCTGCTGAAGAGTTGCTTGCCAAGTTCAGTTCCGACCGTGCTGTCGGTCGAGGTTCTCGTGACGACGATGCCTCCCGCGACAGAGACAAGCAGTGAAGGAATCATGGTGACAAGGCCGTCACCGACCGTGAGCACCGTATAGGTTTTCAGCGCTTGATCGAATGGAATGTGCAGCTGAATGACGCCGATCAAGAAGCCGGCGATGATGTTGATGGCGGTGATGAGAATCGTGGCTAATGCATCGCGCTGGCTAAATCTCGCGGCGCCATCCATTGCGCCATAAAATTCGGCTTCGCGCGCAATCTGCTCACGCCGGGCGCGCGCCTGCGTCTCATCGATGAGCCCCGCGTTCATATCAGCATCGATCGCCATCTGCTTGCCGGGCAGGGCGTCCAGGGTAAATCGAGCAGCGACTTCAGCGGTTCGGACAGCACCGTGGTTAATCACGAGATATTGAATCGCGATCAAGGCGAGAAAGATCACGAACCCAACGACGTAATTGCCGCCAACAACGAACTGACCGAACGCCTCAATCACATGGCCCGCCGCGCTCGCCCCCTCATTGCCATGCAAGAGGATGCGGCGGCTGCTGGCGATGTTGAGCGAAATCCGGAACAACGTCAGAAACAGAAGCAAAGTGGGAAACACAGAGAACTGGACTGGCTTGAGAATGTACAGAGCCGAAAGCAAGACGACGATTCCCAACGTCACGCTGGTCGCTAGAAAAATGTCGAGCACGAAGCTCGGTACGGGGACCAGCATCATGAAAACGAGCGAGACAGTCGCGACCGGAACGAGCCAGTCGGTCGACACCTTCTTTACGAAAATCGGATTGGCTTGAGCTGCAGCGGACATGGGTCTCGATTACGCTCCCATCCTGGGTGGGCTCGTCTGCAGACGCGCCTTCGTGCGATAGAGGAACGCAAGAATTTCGGCGACAGCGACGTACAGTTTCTGTGGAATCGCCTGGCCCACTTCCGTCGCCTTGTACAGGGCCTGCGCCAGCGGCGGATTTTCGATGATGGGAATTTCGTGCCACCGTGCAATCTGTTTGATCTTCTCCGCGATGAGATTGCGGCCCTTGGCCACTACGACGGGAGCTGCCATCGTTTCGGCCCTGTACTCAAGAGCAACGGCATAGTGCGTCGGGTTGGTGATCACAGCGGTTGCGCGAGCGACTTCTTTCGCCAGAATCTTCCGATGGAGCGCGCGACGCATTCTCTTGATCCGTCCCCGGATCAGGGGGCTTCCCTCTGTGTCCTTGGCTTCCTGTTTCACTTCCTGTTTGGTCATCCTCAGCGACCTTTCGTAGTTCCATCGCTGGAAAAAATAGTCCGCCACCGACCAAGCGAGCATGATGAGCCCGCATTTCCACGCAAGCTCGAATATCAGAGAACCTAGTTGCGCCAGTACTGCGCGAGGCCCGAATCGCGCTAGCTGACTAATTTTGGGGAGATCCCGTTCGAGAATGTTCACGAACAAGAAGACGATCGCGCCACTGGGAACCAAAGACCGTAGCGCGCGGCTAAGGCCGGCAAAGGAAAACAGTCGTTTCACGTTGCTGGCCGGGTTCAACCGGCCCCAGTTTGGTTTGAACGCCTGAGGAGCGAACACGAAGCCGCCTTGCGCGGCGCTCGAAAAAACGGCAACGCACATCGCCAGAAACAGAACCGGCGCGATCCATCGAGCCACGGTTAGTGCCGTCCATATGAGAACCGACGTGCCTGGACCGACTTCACCGGCGTAGCTCGTAGCGAGAAGGCGGCCAAAGAAGTCGCGCCAGCGGCCGATCCAACTCTGGGGCTGCCAGGAAAGCATCATGGTCACGGTCAAGAGTGTCAAAGCCATGACCAGATCGCGCGATCGAGGAACCTGCCCCTGTTCGAGGGCTTTTTCCCTTCGTCGTCCTGTTGCCTTTTCTGACCTGTTCTCGCCGGGCACGATCGTTTCCGCCTAATGCGCGAGATGGAGCATTCGTTCGCTCCAGCCCAGCGCATTCGTGAATTGCCCTTCCAATATCCGCGGCCACAATGCCGCAGCTGCAGCCAGCACTACGTAGCCGATCAAGCTTTTCGCCGAAATCCCGATGAAGAGCGCGGGAAGTTGCGGCGAGGCCTTATTCAAAAACCCAACCGTAACGTCCACGAGCATCGTCGCGAGAAGAATCGGAGCGGCGACCTGCACTCCAATCAGCCACATCGCTCCCGCCGCGTGTACGAATTCTTGTACCGTCGCGCGCGTCACTACCGCCATTCCTACCGGCAAATAGTCGAAACTCTTGACGACGCCGCGCAATAACCAATGGTGAACATCCAGCTGAAGGAAGATCAACAGCGCGATCAATTGATGAAAAACGGCCAGCACAGGCGTGTCTATGTTTGTCTGCGGGTCGATGATTGCCGCCAGCGAGAATCCCAGCTGAGCACCTGCAAGTTGCCCTGCGACTTGCATGCCCTCGAGGATCACGCGGACTGAAAGCCCCATCAGCAAACCGACGCTTGCTTCGCTCACAACGATGCGAGTCCAATTGATAGCGTTGAGTTGAAAATCAGGGACAGGGCAAACGCCGTACAACATCGCCGTGAGAATCAGCGTAAAGCCCGCCTTCACGCGCGCCGGTATCGCGTCATCGCCCAGGAACGGCGCGAACGTCATAAGGCCGCCGGCGCGCAATCCGATCGGCAGCGCGTGAGCTAGGACATGTTCAAGCCAAGGCGACAATTGCCAAGTGCTCCCTTCATCGAGTGAACGCGCGAAAATCGCCCAGCAAACCCGTTGTGTAGCCCAAGATGTAGTGCAACATCCAAGGCATCAGCAAAAAAAGAATCCCGCCGACGGCCGCCAGGCGCGGCACGGTCGAGACCGTCGGGTCCTGAATCGAAGTCATCACCTGGCCAATGTTGATCAACAGACTGACCACGGTGGCCGATATCAGAATTGGCGCGGCAACCCAAAGTGCCGCTTCGAGTGTGTGGCGCGTGATTGCGATCAACTGTTCGGGCGTCATTTGCCGTCCCTAATGAAAACTTTTCAACATGGATCCCACGACAAGATTCCAGCCATCGGCCACCACAAAGAGGAGAATCTTCAGGGGCGTCGAGATCACGACTGGCGGCAGCTGCATCATTCCGATGGAGGTCGTTACAGATGCTGTGACCATGTCGATCACCAGAAACGGCAGGAATAAGATGGCGCCGATCTGAAAGCCTGTCTTCAGCTCCGAGAGGATGTACGCCGGAATCACGATTCGCATCGAGAGGTCTTCGGGCTGCTTTGGGCGCGGCTCTCGCGACATCTCCACGAAAAGTGCCAGGTCCTTTTCCCGGGTGTACTGCAGCATGTACTGGCGAACCGGCGCCGAGCCGCGGCTGAGCGCTTCCATTGTGGTAATCGATCCATTCTCGAGCGGCACCAGGGCTTGCTGATTGATCGCCGCAGCCACAGGTTGCATCAGGAAATACGTGAGGAACAACGAGAGTCCGATCAAAGTCTGATTTGAAGGCGTGCTTTGCGTACCCAGCGCCTGACGCAGGAAGTGAAAAACCACGAGGATGCGAACGAACGGCGTGATCGAGAGCAGAAGCGCGGGCAGCAGCGTCAGAAGCGTTAGGAGGATGACGATTGTCCAAGACGCCGAATCGCCATGCATGCTGAAACCGGGGATTTGGATCGACACTCCCTGCGGCGTTGCGGCTCGGGCGGGAATCATTGTGCCGATCGCGAGCAGCAGCGGTATCGAGGCAGCCGCTCTCTTCGCAAATCTGCTAAGACGATCCATTAGTCCGATTTCCTCGGGGCTTCCTCTGCCGGGATGGGGCCGAGCGACTGCAAGAGCGAGATGCTCTGCGGAGTGGCAGCTAGCAGGAAGCGCTGACGGTCGCATTCGACGATCGCCAACATGCGCTTCTCGCCGAGTGACAAGCTCTCGCACAATCGCAGTCCGCGGTTCCGTGTCGCCGTAATTCTTGAGATGGCGCCGGAAATCCGCGCCCACAGCGAAGCCAACAGCGATCCCAATCCATGCTCAGAGCCGACTGCCGGAGTGCTCGACATCGTTTGCCTCTCGTCCATGCGCGCCGGCCTCATGCCAGTTCCGTGATCCTTACCGCAAAGTGATCGCCTACAGCATCGAGCTCAGCGCGCCCGATCAGCTCACCGTTCACCCTCACAAGCACATCCGAGGACGTCGGCGTGCGAGTAACGACAACCGAGCCCGTCTCGATGCTCATCAAATCGCCGACAGTGAATCCTGCAACTGCAATCTCGGACGTCAGCCGACAAGGAAGCCAACTCGCTTCGCGCCACCCGGCTTCGGATAGTCCCGGCTCCTGCGCCTTTGGAAGTGCGAGAACAGTCGCCATGGTCAGCGCTGGACTATGAACTCCGTGAAGTAGACATTGCGGACGTCTGCTTCCGGCACTTTGTCCTGCAACGACTGGATCAGGTCGTGCTTCAATTGCGTCTTGCCGTCGGGCGTAAGGAGCACGTCGGCTTTCCCGATCGTGAGCACCGAAAGAATGGCGTCGCGTGCGCGTGCAACTGGGAAATCGCCGTAGTTGCGTTCGGCAGCACCCTTCGGCGGGTGGCCCAGACCCAAATCAATCGTTATGCGCAGAAAGTGGCCCTCTTCGGGGTCGGCAAGATTGACGGTAAAAGTGTCGAGGTGCACGACGAACTCGGGAGTGTTCGCTTCAGGCGCGGCCTCCGCTGTCTTGCCGTGATGAAGGAAGAACCAAGCCGCCCCTGCACCACCAGCAAGGAGAACGACCAGAACCACAATCAGAGGTGCCGCAGATTTTTTCTTCGCGGTTTCAGCCGGTTTTGCAGCGGCCTTAGATTCGTCAGCCATGGTGTGGCGAGGAATTGCAATTTGCGCGCCGAACTACAGCGACGGCCGACTCAAGCTGAGGGTTAAGTACACACACGTAATCTCGCGCAAAACAAAGGTGTTGCGGTCATACGAGGACAATTTAGCATCCGCCACTTTACCCAGGCCGATAGCTTTGCGTGGAGATGCGACAACTCTCATTAGAGAACGCTAAATATGCTGGGAACCCGCGCCTCCCGATGCAATCGCGAAGCGCGGGTTCTGATTACGAACCACTACTGTCGACTACTATCCGTTTTGAATCATGCTGATCGCGTACTGCGACACCTGGTCAAGGGTCGTAACCGTCTGAGCGTTTGCCTGGTAATCGCGCTGCGCGATGATGAGATTTGCGAACTCCGTCGCAATATCTACGTTGGACTGCTCGAGCGAACCGCCGGTGACCGAGCCGAGGCCTCCGGCGTTCGGCGCCCCGATGGTGGGCTGGCCGGAAGCCAGCGTCGATAGGAACGTATTCGAGCCGTTCTTCAACAGACCCTGCGCGTTGGCGAATGAAGCCAAAGCGAGCTGACCCACCGCCAGCGTCTGGCCGTTGCTGAAAACGCCGTCGATAGTTCCGTTGGCAGCGATTGAAATCGTCTGCAGCGCACCGCTCGAGTAGCCGTCGGTTTGTGTCGCCGTTGCGGCCGAAGGACCGGAGACTTGTGAGATCAGCCCTGATCCACTCGCGTTAAGCAGATTCCAAGTGATGTTGAGCGGGCTCGCACCGTCCGCCAGGTTGTTGATTGTAAGCGCTACGTTGCTTGCGGGCGACACGAGTTGGCCGTTTCCATTGAACAACAACGTACCGCTGTTCACGGTCACGGGAGCCCCGGTTTGCCCAACATCGGTTGCAGGAATCGTCAGCGTGTAATTCCATGTGCTAGCTGCGGTCTTCGTGAAATTCGCGGTTAGAACGTGTGTGGCGCCAAGCGAGTCGTAGACCGTGACTGGCGTACTGAACGAGCCTGCGGGAACCGCTGTACCCGAAGTAGCAAACGTTTCAGCCTGAGTGCTCGTGGCCGCGTCAGTCAACGTGTTGGCAGTAAAAGTGATCGGCGTGCCGTTCTTGGCCGTGATGATCAACGAATTTCCTGCGAGACTCGCTGAGAAATTCGCGTTGGCGTTGATGGCCGCAAGCAGCGTGTTTATCGTGTCGCCTGCTGCGGACGTGTACGTGAAGTTGTTGGTCCCGTCGTTGAAATTGAGAGTGCTGCCCGTTGCAAGCACAGTGGCCGGGGCGATGCCTGCGCCGGTCTGCTGGCTCGCCGCAGCAGTACCCGTGCCCGAGTCAGAATCGAGCGTCATCGAAACGGAAAACTGCGTCGACGCTTTGGGTGGGATCACGAGTCCGGAAGGAATTGTGATCGGCGAAACGGTCGAGCTCGGATTCACGACGCCGTTGACGGCTACGTATCCCATCACGTTGCCACCATCGGTCGTCATTAATTGTCCGTTTGCGCCTATCGAGAAGTTTCCCGCCCGGGTAAACTCTTGCGTTCCGTTCTTGTTGACCACGAAGAAGCCTTGGCCCTGAATCGCAACGTCGGTCGGCACTCCGGTGGCCTGAATGCTGCCTTGCGTAAACTGCGAGTCTACCGAGCCGACCTGAACGCCCTCGCCGATCTGTTCCGGGTTGTTATTCCCGCTGGTTCCGATCTGTTGATAGAACAGGTCCTGGAAGTTCGCGGTCGATGCCTTGTACCCGACCGTGTTCATGTTGGCCAGGTTGTTCGAAATGACCGAAAGGTCCTCCGAGCTGGCGTTGAGTCCCGAAAGTGCTACTGAAAACAGTCCCATGTCTTTCCTCCTATCAAGTGTTCCCGAGCGTGTCGCTCGGCGAAAATTTCTCTACGACGCTACGTTCTGTGTTGCCTGCGTGCTCTCGATCTGACCCGTCGACATCGCTAACATGCTCTGAAGATCGCCCTGGATCTGCATCAGTTGCTGCAGAGAATTGATCTGCGTGAGCTGGTCGACCATTTCGGAAGGACTCATCGGATCAAGCGGGTCTTGTGCCTGAAGCTGGGCCGTTAGCAAAGTGATAAAGGTGCTCGGGTTGCTCAGACTGTTGGACGAACTTGAAGAGGCATTGTTCGCTCCGTCCGCCGAAGAAGTTCCGGCCCCTGTGAGTGGATTTGCTGATGTCATGTACGTGCTCCTTTTGCGGCGCCCGTCAGGCCCGCACGCTCAATCTTCCGTTCGAGTCGAAAAGTGTTCCTGAATCACCGCTTTCGCTCAGTACCGCAATTTCGGGCAGCGTCGAATTCTCTTCTGCCGCCCAGGTTGTGGTTGCGGAGCTTTGCTGCGCTGTCTCCCGTTGCTGCGACGGACGGCCATCTCCCGTCGCGCCGCCCGAATGAACTGAACCTTGAAACACCGAGAGCTCTCCAACACGAAGCTGCCGGTCGTTCAGCGCCTGATGCAGCGCAGGCAGCTCACTCGCGATCATCGCGTGTGCATCGTGCCTTTCGACGCCGATCGACGCGCCGACCACATCACCCGTGATGCGCGTGCGAAGTTCGACGGGGCCGAGCGATTCAGCGTGAAGTGCAATGTTCATTTCTGAGGAGCGAAGATTGCCGCCAAGGTTGGCTGATTGAATCAAACGCGTTTGGGCGTTATCGCCACCGTTCCATGCCTGCAAACCGCTCGAGAGCTCAACGTTCTCGGCGGGCCTCTGTGCGAAAACCTCACTTGACGTGCCGAGGTCGTTCGAAGCAGAAGGCGACTTCGCGGGGGCGCCACTTGTTGCGGACCCGGGCGAATCAACTTTCGATGCACTGGTGGCAGCCGAAAGTGCCTGCGTCGAAGCGGGTGCATCGCTCGTGTCGGGAGTTGCAGCAAGCGGCTCGGTGCTCGCATTCGCCGCGACGTTTTGAGAGCGAGAAGAGCGAGTGTTCGTCTGGGTTTGGAGATCTTGCGCCCCACTGCCGCTCGTGAAGGCGGCGCTCGTTCCCACACCCGGCCAAGTCGACAAACTTGATTCGGAGTCATACGCACTGGGCGTTGCCGTCGTTGGGTATGCCGTGTGCAAAATCACCGTATCTGTACCCTGCTCCATCGATGGGCTGTCCGCATCCTCGGTCGCCGTTACCGGGATCAAAGGAGTTCGCGACGAATCGGCGGCTGGCATCTTCGAGCTGCCACCTGGCGTCAAGTGCGAATTCGGTGCTGCCTGCGGCGCACTTGAATCGGTTTGGTGCGACACTTCAATCTTGGCATCGCTACTGGAATTCGCCGGTTGCGGCTCTTCTAGATGGAAGATTGTCATCTGCGTCGGGGCGTGCGGCGTGCTCTGGCGGGCCTGAGGTAGAGAAACAGTCGAATCCGAAATCGAAGGCACCGCCGGGACTGCCGCGCGCGGCCATTTCCCAGTCGAGGCGGGATGCGTTGAATTATCGGTGTTTGGAACCTCGATCTTCGCCGGACCTGCTTGCGCGCTCTGGGGAGTGTTGAACTGAACCGCTAGTGGCGTTAGTGGCGCAGTCTCGCTTTTCTTCGAGGCAGAAAGCTGTTGTGTCCCAGCCGCTATGGGAATTGTGGGCTTGGATGCCAGCGTATTCGGATCCGCATTAGCACCTTGCGTGAGCTGGTCGCCACGATTGGCCCCCACCACAGATTCTGCAGCGGAAACGCTGACGACTTTCACCGAGGATATCCGGTTCGCAAATGGAGCGCTTGTCGGCGCTCGCCATGCTGCACCCGGCGTAGGTAGCGTCGATGCGATCGAGACCCCTGAGGCCATTGGCTGAAACGCACTCGAGATCGCCGTACTCTCGCTCGGCGATGGAGAAACTACTTGATCCGTTGGGTTTGCTTGACTGCCATGAAGTGGTTCGCCAGGTTCGCTAGGGCGAGTACCTGCGTCAGGTCGGGACTGTAGAACAGGAGGTAGGCCTGACACGAATGTCATCTGAGAGTTCTTCGGCGCTTCCAACTGAATAATCGGGCGCTCGGATTCAAATGAACTCGCGGTCAAGTCTGATTCCGGTACACGATCCCGTGACGCGATTGTGCCTGTCGTGATTTCTGGCGAAGCATGTTGGGACGGCTGTTGCTCGTGTGCAGGAGCAAGCAGCATCGTCCGCGATGACGACGAGTCCGCAACACCTTCTGGCGTTAGAGCGTCCATTGCCCGAGAGGTTGCCTCGATCGTTGGCTCGGCACTCGTAGAAGGTGGCGCGAGAGGCCCGCTGGAGGCGGTCCCGGCGCGCAGCTTCTGTTCCGTCGCGGCCGCTGATTCCTTCGCGGTGAAGGAACGCGATGAGGTCGAAGCGGGAGATTCGTTTGACGCGGCGGCGATGGCGGGATGGGCGCCATTCCAAGCGGAAGATTTCGATGTGTTGCTTGGTGTCACTGTAACGGTTGAATTTTGGGCACCCGTTTTGCCAGGCAAGGTGATTGAGGGCATTGCAGCCGCCGTCCGAGTGAGTGCGCCCATATCGCTCGAATTCTGAACCGATTCGTTCGCTGCGATGGTGATCGTCGTTGTTCCGGTCTCTTGCACCAAAATCCCCGCTGGCGGTTCACTCGAGGACGGCCCCCCCATCAAGGGCATGGCGCTCGAAACCAAACCAGCGCTCGACTGCATGGTGCTGATGCCGAACAAATTTGATGAAGTAGCTTCCCACGGTTGCGCAGTCGCTAAAGTCAGCGGCCAGTTGCTCACTTCCGCTTTTGCCGCACCTTGCGGCTGACGGCCAGGTGCTTGCCGTAGCTGCGCTGCGTCGTTGCTCGCGTCATCGGACGAAATTGCAACAGATGCAGTCGCACTAACATCGGTCGCGGCCGGCGCGGGAGTCGCTCCCAGCGGCACCGCGAAGCCATTCATCAGAACGGGAATCTCGGGATGCAGCGTCACAGCGGAATCGCTAAAAGTCGGCGCGGGAAAGTCGGCAGCTTGATGCGGCTTTCCGGGCTTCTTGTCACCCTCAAGCACAGTGCTCGACGAGACCGTCGCATTCGGTTTCTCCGAAAGTGCACCAACGGTCGACGTGGAAGCACCTGACGGCTGCCCCGCGCTCGCACACGACGCGCCAAGGATCTCGGCGAAGGCCGATGCGAGGTCCACTTTTCGCTGTGTTGCTGTTTGCATCACAATATCCGCGCCTGCCGTGGCCGACACAAGACCGGCGGACAATGAGCTCGGCTCGATGGGCATAGGTCTGATTCGAAACCGGCAGATCGATTGCATCCGCGTGGCCAAATGCAAGCGAGCAAGCCTGCGAGTGAGGCGACGCGATAACTCGCCAAGATTCAAGATGATGCGGGTGTTGCTCAAGTTTTTTCGAGGATTGTCGGGAACGGATTCCAGGCGAGCTGGAAATGTTTGCCGACTGACCTAGGCAAGGACCAACCTCGGCAGCTGCAAGCGCGGCGCGACCCTGCTTCAACGCTGACCGACGAAGCGTCAACTCGATGAAGCCGGCTCCGCCCGCTTTCTGTGCGAACGTCGCATCAGGAACAGTTCGTCGGTCATTTGCTGTTCCCTGCGGCTCTGTTCGTGCTGGTAGGCCGCGAGCTGCCGCTCGCGTAGATTCGAGAGAATCTCGCGACGCTGCCGGGCGTGGTTGTACTGAGCTTGCTGATCCTTCCGCGCCCGCTCGAGCTCTTCTCGTTTCGCGATCAACTCTGCACGCAGCTGAAGAAGTGCGAATTCGCTGAGCGCTGCGGCGTGAAGTTCGGCTCCCGAGATGCCTGTAGACGCCTGTTCCATCACTTCGCGCCGTGCGGCCTCAATCCTTTGGTCGATTGACTCAATCTCAGCGCGGATTTGCGCGAGCTCGGCAACGAGCTTTTGCAGGCGCTGCAGTTCCTGCTTTTCCAAGCTCTCGCGCAGGCGCAGGATGGTCGCGAGTGAGAAATGAAAGGCCATCTGCGTCAGGCGGGCAGAGCAATAAGCGATTTGATTGCGGTTTCAATCGGCGTCTTGTCTTCCTTCTTTTGCTGCAAGAACGAGTTGATTTCGGGCAGCGCTGCGACGGCCCGATCCAATACGGGATCGCCGCCTCTCTGATACGCTCCCACCCGAATCAGGTCTTCCGACGCAGCGTAGGATGCGATCAAGCTGCGCACGAGACGCGCTTTGGCAAGATGCTCGGGCGCACAAACAGAGGGCATCAATCGGCTCAGGCTGTCCAGCACTGAAATGGGCGGGTAGTGGCCCCTCGCGCTCAAGCGGCGATCGAGGGTGATGTGCCCGTCGAGTATGGCGCGCACAGCATCCACGAGTGGGTCCTGCTGATCGTCGCCTTCCATCAGAACCGTGTAAAAGCCCGTTATGCTGCCGGTGCCGAAGTGCCCGGCACGCTCCAGCATCTGCGCAAGCAGAGTAAAAACCGACGGCGTGTATCCTTTCGCAGTGGGTGGCTCGCCCGCAGCCAATCCAATCTCGCGCTGAGCCATCGCAAAGCGGGTCAACGAATCGACAACGAGCAAAACGTGCTTGCCCTGTGCCGCGAAGTACTCAGCAACGGTCGTCGCGGCCAGGGCCGCCCGAATGCGCATCAGCGGCGGCTGATCGGAGGTCGAAGTCACAACCACCGATCTGCCGAGGCCTTCTTCGCCAATCGATTCTTCCAGGAACTCCCTTACTTCACGACCGCGCTCTCCCACCAGCGCCAATACGGTCAAGTCAGCGGACGTGCCTCGGGTCATCATGCCGACGAGCGTGCTTTTCCCGACGCCGCTGCCTCCGAATATGCCCATGCGCTGGCCACGCCCGCACGTCAACATTCCGTCGATCGCGCGGATCCCGCATCCGAGTGGATCTCGAATCAGGGCCCGATCAAGCGGGGGCGGTGTATCGCCGCGAAGGCTCCAATATTCGCGAGCTGCGTAAGCGCCTTTTGAATCGAGCGGTTTTCCAGTGCCGTCGACAACCCGGCCGAGAAGGCCGGGACCAACTCTCAGGCAAGGCTGCGTGCCGCGCGTGACGATTCTATCGCCGTACCGGATGCCGATTGGGCGCTCGAGCGGCATGGAGAGCACGAGTTGATTGCGAAAGCCGACGATCTCGCCGGCGAGCGTCCGCCCGTCCGACGTCAGAATCGCGCAACCCTCGCCTACCGAGCAGAACGGCCCCTCGGACTCAACCAGATAGTCCGTCACTTTTGTGACGTGGCCCATCCATCGAAATGTGGAGAACTCATCGAGGCGGCGAAAAAACGGGGCGAGAGGACGGGCTTCCGTCATTCCTCCCCCCGCGGGCGCTGGCTCAGCAAGTCAAGAAAGCCCTGCTCGATCTCCTTGAGCTGGGTGTCAAAGCTGATGTGAGTGGTCCCTAGCGCAGTTTCCAGCACGCAATGCCCTGGAGATAGCGACGGATCACCGATCAGATCCGGCGTGGGTCGAATGTCCTCGGCGTGCGTGAAGTAGTCGCGCCAGAAACGCACCTCCTCTGGATTGGCGCGGAGGCGCACCTGCGTGTCGCGGCTGATGCCCTCCAGCGCAACACGCACGACTCCTGTCAGCAGGAGCGGATCGATCTGGCTTTCGCGGTGAAGAATTTTGCGGGCGATGGAGAGCGCCAACTGCACTACGTCGGCCTCCACGCGCTCGAAGTACGTCTCGCGCTGTGTCGTAAACTGGCGCAGAGCAACCGATATCTGGCTTCGCACCTCGGCAAGTGCTTTCTCAAAAGCCGCGCGTGCCTGACTTTCACCTTCGCTCAGGCCCTTTTCGTAAGCACGTTGCTCGGATGGCATTTCATTCGCGCGCTCGCCGCTGGTAGACACCGCTTCGCGCGAAGCGAGAGGCACCCTGCCGGATCTCGATCCTGCGTCTGGCTTTGCTGGTGTATAGAAAAAAGGCTCGGCCGTTTGCAAGGAGGAACCGTTTCCGCTCGGCGACTCACTCGGCATTGGCCTCTTCTCCCTCTTCGCCACTTCTCAAGGTGATCTTCCCCTCCGACTCGAGCTTGCGCGCCACGAGAATGATTTCGGCTTGGGCCTGATTGATGTCTTTCGTTTTCGCCGGACCCATTGCTTCCGAGTCCTCCTTCAGCATCTCCACCGCGCGCGACGACATGCATCCGTAGAAGCGCCCCTGAACCTTCTCGGACGCACCCTTCAGCGCCATCGCCAGCGATTTCTTGTCGATCTGAGATAGCAGTTCGCGGAGCCCTTCGTCGGGCACGTCGCCAAAGTCTTCAAACGTGAACATCTGGTTGCGAATGGAGAGCGCGAGTGCATCGTTCTCCTTTTCAATCGCTTCCAAAATGCTCGTTGCGACTTTGCCGTCGATGCGATTGAGCAAATCTGCAACTGTCTTCACGCCGCCGTAGGCGCGACGCTCGGATTCTTTCTTCGGCTTTAACTTACCGAGCAGCCTCGCGAAGATTTTGTTCACAATTTCAGGAGAAAAGTTCTGGATCTGCGCAAGCCGCTTGATCGCGTCTGTCCGCGTGTCATCAGGCAAAAGCAAAAGCACCATTTTAGTGACACGTGTATTCAAATGACCAAGTACGAGCGCGGCGGCCTGCGGATGCTCCTCCTGCAGCAGTTTCGCGAGCTGCTTGGGATCTGCCTGTTCGAGCGCTTCCAGATTTCTTGCGGCTTCTTGCTTGGCGCGAATCACCGTTTCGATCAGCGGGCGCGACCCTTCGTCACCCAGCGTTTTGACGACGAGCTTTGCGGCGAAGGCGGGGCCGCCTTGGGCGACCGCACTCGGCGTCACAGCCAGCCCCTGATATTCCTGCAGAACCTGCGTGGCTATCTCGGGAGTGATCTCGTTTAGATCGGAAATCTCTTGTGCCAGCAGTCGCAGCTCGTCCTTGCCAAGATGTCTGCAGATTTCGGTCGAGGCGTCATCTCCGAGCAAAGCAAGCAAAACGGCCGCCTTTCTGGCGGGAGTCAAGACAGTTTGAGACGCGCGAGCCACGATCAAGCTCCGCTGCGCAGCCAGCCTTGGACGGGCCGGGCGGCGTTTTCAGCATCGGTTTTCACGCGCGAGACGATCTGTTGTTTCAGGACATTCGCCTGTTGAAGCTGCGGTGCAGCCGCAGCGCTTCCCAACGTAGCTTGTTCAGCGCCGTAAAGTCCGGCTGCGCCTGTGGCCGCGCTTCCTTGAGCCGCCAACGAGTGTTCATTTGAGACGCGAGTGCCCGCCGCCTCGATCGCAGTGAGGACGCGGCTTTTCACCGGAGCGAGTATCAGGAAGTAGACCAAGAGGAACAGCGCGAAGACTCCGGCGTAGCGAAGTAGGCCGGTCCAACGCTCAGCCACCTCACGAACCCGTTCCGGCACTGAGGGAGGCTCCGGCTTCTCGACATCCGGGCTCCGGAACGAAACGTTTTGTACCGAGATTTGATCGCCTCGGCTCGCGTCCCATCCCATAGCCGCCTTAGCGAGATCCTCGATCTGCTTCATCTCTTCCGGAGTACGTTTGCGCCGCGCCTCAGTGGTTTTGCCGTTTTCGGTCTTCGATTCGGCTACGTCATCCACCAGGACAGCCGCGGCAATCCGCTTGATGCGCCCTGCCGGCTCCATCAGATGGCGCACAGTGTGACTTACCGCGAAAGTCTTGCTCTCCGTGCGGATCGCTTGCCCGTTTTGATCCACATTTGTCTGATTCGCAGCTGCTCCGGCGGGCGGAGCATTGGGAGCGTTGCTCGCCGTGCCGGGAATACCTGAGGGCTCGAGCCCGTCTGCCGTTTCCTGCGAAGTTTGCGAAGTCAGGACGGCGCTCGCGGTGGGATCGTAAACATCCTGAGTGCTCTCGCCGGACGTTGGATCGTATTCGATTGTCACACTTGACCGAACGTGATCAGAGCCGACGATTGGCGAAAGCACTTGCACCACCCGCTCAGCCATTGCGGTTTCGAGGTCACCCATGCCGCCTAAACCATCTCCCGAATCGCCATGAATCTGGCCGGGCATTTGGCCATCTGTACTAATAACGGCGACATTCTGAGGCGAGAGATCGTCCCACGCGCTCGAAACAAGATTCGCTACCGAACGACCGATCTGATCAGACATTCGCGTGCCGCGCAGTTTGAGAACCACAGCGGCCTTTGCGGGGCGCTCGCGTTCTGTGAACAGGGATTCGTGAGGCAGCACTAGGTGCACGCGCACAGCCTCGACACCGTTCATTGTCTGAATCGTCCGCTCGAGTTCCGTCTCGAGCGCGCGCTGGTAGTTGACCTTTTCTGAGAAATCACTGCCGGACCAATTCGGCTTGTCGAATAGTTCGAATCCCATCCGCCCACTGCTGAGCGGCCCCTGCGATGCAACCCGCAGTCGAGCCTTGTCGATCTGGTCCGATGGAACAAGCACAGTCGTACCGTCGCTTGAAATCTGATATTGGATGTTTTGAGCGCCAAGCTCTTGCGTCAAAGCCTGAGCGTCACTCTGCGCGAGACCGGTATAGAGCGGTTTGTAGTCCGCGCCTCCCAGAAGCCGCACAAAAACCCAGATCGTCGCGCCGACCAGAATGCAACTGCCTACCAGCAACGCAACTTGCGTAGGCGTGAGGCCTCGCAAAAATGCGACGACCTGTTTTTGAAACTTGTCCATTCTCTCTGCCTATCCACGACGAAGCTGCCCGATGAATTTTCGACTTCCCTCGTCTTTTGCGGCCTTGCACGCATCCGGCCGATGTTTTCGGCCCTCGCCTAGAACGGTATTCGCGACACTTCCTGATACGCCGACACGATTTTGTTGCGAACCTGCAGCATAAGCTCGAAGGCCAGGTTTGCCTTCTCGACTGCAATCATTGCGGCGTGCACGTCTTGTCCGTCGCCATTCAGCATCCCCGCGACTTGTGTGTCGGCTTGCGATTGAAGGTCCTTCACCTGATCGACTGCGCCGCGGAGGGTCTCAAAGAAATCGGAGCCGCGCGGCTGTTCCTTGCCAACCGCTGAGCCAAAATCGATGTTCGGCTGCGGCAGCCCCTGAATCGGATTTGTCATGCTCTTCCCTCTTCGCCTTACGACTTGATGATGTCGATAGACGCCTGAATCATATTTTTTGTGCTTTGCACCGCCGATGCGTTGAGCTGATAGGCCCGTGCGGCGCCCATGAGATTCACAAGTTCCTCAACGGGATTGATTGCCGGGTAAGAGACGTAGCCATCTTTGTCCGCGTCGGGACTGCCCGGCTCGAAGCGTCGAACGGGAGGAGCACCGTCTTGCACGACTCGATCAACACGAACACCTTCCGCGTTCATGTCTGTGAACGACGCAAGCGTCATCGCAAAACCGTGCATCTGCATCGGATGTGCACCGAAGACGACGTGCATCCGCTTGTAAGGCCCCCCGCCCGGCGTGCTCGTGCTTTCGGCATTCGCCAGGTTGCTCGAGACCACCTCCGCGCGTTCGCGCTCGGCCAACAGCGCAGAGCCGCTGATATCCAGTACCTTAAACAAGTTCATGACGCACCACTCCCTTCATTGATAGCCATACTCAGTGTCTTAAAGTCTGATTTCAGCAGCTGCTCGGCAGCGCTGAATTGCAGTTGCACCTCTGCCAGCAGCATGCTCTCGCGATCGATGCTGACATTGTTGCCGTCCGGCCGCGCGTTGAGTCCCTGCACTTCGCGAACGGCAGGTTCGGTTGTGACCTCTCCGCCGTTCTGAATCGCACGCATCAGCTCGCCGTGAAAATCGATGTCGCGTGTTCGGTAGCCCGGCGTGTCGACGTTGGCGATGTTGCTCGTGATCAGCGCTTGTCGCGTCGCCGTCAAATCGAGATACCGCGCCAGCAGATTGTCTTGCGGAGAATCGAGCCAGCTCATACGGCCTCCTTGCGAAGGCCATACTCCCGAATTTTGTTCCGCACCGTGCGCAGACTCACGCCCATCATCTCGGCAGTTCGCGTGCGGTTGCCGTTGGTGGCCTCAAGCGTGGCCTCAAGAAGCTGGCGCTCGATGTCCTCAAGCGTCGTGCCCGGCTTCGGTCGATCACTCACCGAGGGCTGCGCTCGCGTCACCGAGCCGAACAACTCGACGCCAAGCGTGGCGCCTTGGGTGAGCGCTACGCCCCGCCGAATGAAGTTTGCGAGCTCGCGGATGTTGCCGGGCCAATCGTGGGCTCGAAGCGCCACTGCCAATTCCGGCGAAATTCGAAACTGCCCTCGCTTCGATATGGGCTCCAGCTTTCGCAGAAAATGTTCGGCCAAGCTCAGAATGTCTTCGCGTCGTTCGCGAAGGGGAGGAATCGATAGCGGAATCACATTGAGGCGGTAGAAAAGATCGGAGCGAAACACCCCCGCTTCGATCTGCGACGCCAGCGAGCGATTCGTCGTCGAGATGACGCGCACGTCAATCGGAACGGGTCGCGTGTCACCGAGACGGTCCACTTCGCGCTCCTGCAGTACTCGGAGAAGCTTCGGCTGAAGGCTCAAGGGCATTTCACCAATTTCGTCGAGCAGCAACGTTCCGCCGTCGGCGATTTGAAATTTTCCGGGCTTGGCGGCCAGAGCACCGGTGAATGCGCCGCGCACGTGGCCGAAGAGCTCGCTTTCGAGCAAATTCTCCGGGAACGCCGCGCAATTGACTGCTACGAACGGTCGCGACGACCGGGGACTTGCGCGATGGATGAGCCGGGCCAGGAGCTCCTTGCCGGTTCCGCTCTCCGCTTCAATCAGAATGTCAGCGTCTGTCTGAGCTATGTGCTTGGCTCGCGCTACCAAGTGGCGGAAGTCCAGCGACTCGCCGATAAAGAAATCCGGCTCAACTTCATCCGACGCGCGTCCGAGTATCCGCTGAGCGGTTTCCTCCAATTGCTCGAAAGAAACCGGCTTCATTAGATAATCACACGCGCCCTCCCGCATAGCCGTCACGGCTTCCGGCACGCTTCCGTACGCCGTGAGGAATATCACGGCGGTATGCGGCGCCACATGCCGCACCCCTTGCAAGACATCCAGTCCGTCTCCGTCGCTCATTCGCATATCTGTGACAACAAGGCGACATGGAGACGTGCGAAACTTCGCCAGTGCGTCGGCCACGCCATTCGCCGTCGTCACCTGCCATCCCCGACGACGGAAGTTCGCGTCGAGTGCGCGGCACATCGAAGATTCATCATCGACCACAAGCACTTGACTCATGCAGCTCCTCCGCGACTGGCAGAAAAATCGAAAACGTGCTGCCCCGCGCAGGCACGCTCTGCACGGCAATCTTTCCTCCGTGCTGTTCGATCACTTTCCGGCACACGGAAAGTCCAAGGCCGGGGCTGCCGGCCTTGGTCGTAAATCCGGGCTCAAAGATTTGTTGAATCGCTTCTCGTTCGATTCCGACGCCCTCGTCCTCGAAATCGAGTTGAACACCCTTTGCTAAGCCAGCCGACGCACCAACGCGAATCGTTAGCGTTCCGCCCAGTTTCATTGCGCCAAATGCGTTGAGCGTGAGATTGAAAAAGACTTGGCGCAGGCTTTGTGCATCGGCCGAAACGACCGCTTGCTCGAAACCGTTTTGAATCACGATTTCGATAGCGCGTTGGCGCGCTAGCGGACCCAGGAAGCAGGCTGTTTCGCGCAACAACTGCGCGAGGTTCGTAGCGATCATCTCGCCAGACGGCTCGCCGTGGAATTGGAGAACGTTGTTGACTGTAGCAGCGAGCAGGCGAAGGCCGGCTTGCAGTTGAGTGACCCACTCTTGCACATCCGGCGCACCGACCGTTGCGTCCGCGATAAGACCTGCAAATAGTTCCATGCTTGCGAGCGGATTCCGAATCTCGTGTGCCAACACCGTAGCGATTTCGGCAAGCGCGTGAGCCCGTCTCGCAGACTCACGCGCGGCGGCGAGTCGCTTCTGATCACTAATATCGCGAATAATCCAGATCGTTTCGCCTTCGCATGACGTCTCCGCATGGGATCCCGAAATTCCGAGAGTTCGATTGCCCGCAGCGGAGTTGAAAACCCATTCCTGTTCGCATGAAAACCCCGCGGACGTCGCAGCGCAGAGAAGTGCGTCAAGTGTGGCCGGGCATTCTGTGTCATCACCAGGCGTCCAACCGCCGTCAAACTGAAGCAGCCGGCGAGCTTCCGGATTGACCATCCGCGGTCGACGAAGGGAATCTGTGACGACAACGCCACACGGGAGGCCTTCGAGTACGCGCGTTAAAAATCCGCGAACGCGCACGTTCTCTTCGATTCTCCGTGACAACTCGGAATTGGCGAGTTCCAACTCCCCGCTCAGCCGCGCCACCTCGCCCTGGAGCTGTGCGTACGATTTCTCGAGAGATCCGGCTGCCTGCGTGAATGTCCGGAAGGCGTGCGCGAGCGATCTGCGATCAGCCGTCTGCTTTTCGCGCCGTCCTGAGTTGAGTCGATTTTGCCGAGTTGTGGGCAATTTCGGCATCCCGGTGCGTACCTTGCATCCGGGATGCCAACTGTCGGACTGATAACTTAGATTTCTCTAAACTGTACGGGATCGTCAGTGCGACTGAAATGTTCGACGTGAAGCTGCGGTTCCTCGCCGGCGAGAATAAACGCACGCTCCACCGCGTGTTGCAATTCGCGGACGTTCCCGGACCAAGGAGATTGGCGAAGCACGGCCAAAGCGGAAGCAGAAATTCTCTTCGAAGGCAGGCCGGCATTGCTGCAGAGTTCGGATAGAAAATGCTCAGCGAGTGCGGCCATATCTTCCTTGCGTTCTCGCAGTGGGGGAAGCTCGATTGGAAAAACTGCAATCCGGTAATACAGATCCTGCCGAAATAGTTTTTGCTTCACATAGTCGAGCAACCGTACGTTTGTCGCGCAGATCACGCGAACGTCGACGCGAAACACCTCCGAGCTGCCGAGTCGTTGCACTTCTCCGTCCTGAAGAAATCGCAGCAATTTTGCCTGCATGGCCAGTGGCAAGTCTCCCACTTCGTCGAGAAAAAATGTTCCGCCATGAGCCATATGGATGCGTCCCACGCGAGATTGCACAGCTCCGGTAAACGCGCCTCGTGCGTGTCCGAAGAGCTCGGCCTCGAGCAGCGATTCTGGAATTGCGGCGCAATTGACGACGACAAACGGATTCTCCGCCCTCGAGCTCAACTCATGGATTGCGCGGGCGACAACTTCTTTTCCCGTTCCCGTCTCCCCAGTAATCAGAACGGTCGTGTCGCGCGGGGCCACCAGCCGGGCGAGTCGATACACGTGCTGCATCGCTCGGGAGGTGCCGACCATTCCCGGGAGCGCTTGCGGATCGATTGATGCCGATGGAGTGCGCGGCGCTGCAACTGCGGGCGGCGGTACCGGCTCAGGTGCAACCGAAGTTTCAGCGAAAGCCTTTTCAGCACCGGCTTGCGAATCAACGAGGCGCACTTCCATACGAGCAAATCTGCGGCGCACGAGCTCGGCAATTTCTTGCGAATTTAGATCCGGAAGATGTTTGTCGAGCACCAACACGTCGAATGGCATCGACTCCAATCTCGATAGAGCCTGCGAGCCGCTTGATACCTCCTCCACGCGCCCCTGCCAATGCACGTTGGTCTGCACGAGCATTTTTCTAAATGCTGGGTCTGGACTCGCGACCAAAAGGCGAATTGTTTCCGACTTGGAAAGGGGCTGGGCGCCGCTTGACATGAATGATCTCCCACAATTTGAGTTGTGACTTTAGCGTGCAGTGCGTGATTTATTTCTTTATCACAAGAACTCGATCGCCCCGCTCCGCTCATTGCATTCTTATCGCATGCTTGTTGCGAACAAGTTAACTTCGAGAAGAATAGAAAGCTCTAATCTTGTCGCTCGCAAGGTTCACGCGCGTCTCAGCGTTCCGCTGTTTCTTGAAAACGGTGTCACGCACGGTTCGGCAGCTCGAGGCGAGCGTACACGCCTACAGGAATTTCCTTAGGGAAATAGCCGAATTTACAAGGGTAGTTAATGGCCTTACGTTGACGTGAAGACGCACGAGTGTGTGGCCCCAATCGCGTATTGCGAGCGGTTTGAATTGAACGGGATTGAGATCCTGACATCTCTGCTTTGTGCGCCAAGCAACACGCGACGCATGCCTAACAATCAACCGCATTCTAGGATCGTCTTTGCGTTCGAGATTCTTGAAATGCTGCTTAGGGACATAAGCGGTTTCAAAGATTTCATGTGTGAACGTGAATTGCATGGAATTAGATCGATGTTAATGGGCACTTCCTGCGGCTTGGGGTTTGATTGCAATATTCTAATGAACTCTACAAAGTCCATGTGGGGGATGCATGCGCATACTCGTCGTTGAAGATGATCCGATTCTCGCGGATTTTGTCGTCCGGCATTTGCAAAACGAGAGAAAAGATGAACTCCTGGCTGTTGGCGCGGGAGAAGCCGAAAGCCAGGTCGGAACAGGCAACTTCGATGTCGTAATCCTCGATTTGGGGCTGCCCGTTGCAGCAGGGTTGGACCTTCTGGCGCGCCTGCGTGGCGCGAAGCCCGAAACACTCTTTCTCGTTTTGAGTTCGAGCGTTTCGGTTCAAGACTGTATTCGCTGCCTCGAAGCAGGTGCCGACGATTACATGACGAAGCCTTTCTCGGCGGCAGAGTTATCCGCCCGCGTGCGAGCGCTGTTTCGGCGGCTGAATGGCCCCGCCAAACTCGTACTCAAAGTCGAAGATCTTGAATTAGACCGGATCAAGCGGACTGTGCGCAGGGGTGGCTACACGATCGAGTTGACTCACAAGGAATTCGTACTGCTTGATTTCCTCATGCAACATGCTCTGCAGCCGGTCCCGCGGAAAGCCATCGTAGAGCAGGCGTGGAAGCTCAGCCCCGGTTCGATGACGAACGTGGTGGACGTCTACATCAACTATCTAAGAAAAAAGGTCGACTCGGGATTCGAGCGGCCGCTTATCCATACGATTCGCGGGATTGGATACCAGATCGGGGGTGTGTGAACTTCGGGTACTACTCGCTCATGTTTGCTTCTCGCAAGTTTCTATCACTGATCGAGTATTACGAGTTTCGGAGCGGCTTTGCCGCTTTGCATGTCTGCTTCGATTATTCGCGTAGGTGAAATGACGTAGTAGGTCCTCCCTTCAGCGGTCCTGAGGCGTCCCTGCGTGATGGCCGTGAGTCTACTGTCTTGAGTTTGGCCAACCGACAACACGTTTCCTGGCAGGTTGACGTCCGCCGTTCTAGCGAGATCGCCGGCCGGAGCGATTGTCAATATCCCCGATACGAATGCAACTTTGGCGTTAGTGTCAGCTTCTGATCCTGCGGCGAAGCTTCCAACCGATTCAGAGAGCACTGAACCGCTTGCCGACTGACCTTCCCACATTCCGGTCTTTACGGCCCTTCCCGACGAATCCATTACGAAAGCCTTCGCGGAATCGACCAGATAGAAAACGAAATCGTTGCTTGCAAACTTCATTGTGCCCCGTCCGAATTCAGCCGATGTTACCTCGTAGCTCCCGCCGGAGATTGTTTGCGACGAGACTCTTCCGCCCTCATTGACATCGTAGCTTCCGAGAAGAGAGTAGGAAGCTGCAAAGGAGACAAGACCGACACCCACGGTCGTCGAACCGTTTGACGATAAACCCACTACATGTAGCACTGTGGATCCGCCAAGGGTCGATGACGAGAACGGAGTGCCCGACTCACGCATGATCTCGCCAGACAGCAGGTCGCTGCCCGGAGCATCAGTTCGCACAAAGAAGGACTCGTTCGTCGATACAAAATAAACTGCGCCTGTGACACTTCCCAATCCATCAACAGCCAGTTTGAGTTCGCCACGACCGGTTGCCGCAAAGCCGTAGCGCGAAGCGCCATGAACCGTCGCCGCTTCGACAACAATGCCATCCGAATTACTGTCAGCGAGTCCCGCGGTGATCGCGCCCTTATCGCTCGCTGCGAAACTTCCAAGCATTGCCGATCGGTGGCCCGTGGACGTCGAGCCCGAGAAAGCGAAAGCGTACTCGCCTTTCCATCCTGGTTGAAGCAGACTTCCGGTGTCACGCCTTTTCATTATTCCGTTGCCGCGGATCACGTTGGGTCCAGCGGAGTCGAATTCGATGAAATGCGCCAAGGAGCCATCCCTGTTCACGGCGACGCAAAACGTATAGCTTCCGAGCGCCGACCGAATGGTGACGGTGCCGCGATTGTCAGAATTGATTGCGAATCTTCCCGAATCGATCTCGACATTCTGTTGCGGGCCACTCGAGCGGTTGATGTCGAGAAGTCCGCTGTTTATCGACCCCGCTCCATCCGCCTCCATGATTCCCGCGAACGCAACCGCTCCACCGGAATCGAATCCCTGAAGCAAGAACGCGTAGCTACCCTTCATCAGCCGATCGTTCGCGCCTTGCGCGGTAACGTTTATTGAAAGCGGAAGTGTCGGGTCCTGCGGTGAATTGGCAGTGTCAGTGACCTGCACTACAAAATTCGCCTGGCCCGATGTCGCAGGAGTACCGGAGAGAATGCCAGTGTTAGGATCAAGACTGATCCCGTCTGGCAAACTCCCCGAACTGATCGACCACGAATAGGAACCAGTGCCGCCCGTTGCGGTGAGCGTCGCGTTGTAGGAAGTCCCGACTACTCCATCGGGCAGACTCGTCGATGTGATCGTCAACTGCGGATAGACATTAATCCCGCTGAAGAATTGCGCCGTCTGTCGAGGATTCGACGAGTCTGTGACTTTCAAACCCAATCCGTAGCCCCCGGCCGTCGTCGGCGTGCCTGATATCACGCCCGTTGCACCGTTCAATGAGAGCCCTGGAGGTAGTCCCCCCGAAACAACGCTCCACGTGTACGGTCCATTTCCGCCGGAGACGGACGCGGTCGCGGCATAGGGGACGCTGACCGCAGCGTCCGGCAATGACGTGATGGAAAAGGTAAGCTGGCCATTTACGACGAGGGTGAGTGGCATACTGCCAGTTCGGGCCGGCACAGACGAATCCACCGCCTGCACTGTAAAGTTCGAGGTTCCGGTTGCTGTGGGGACTCCCGAAAGTACGCCGGAACTGGCATCGAGAGTCAATCCTGCGGGAATCGCACCGCTGCTAACGGACCAGGAGTATGGCGGCTGCCCGCCCGTCGCATTCAGCGCCAAACTATATGCGAATCCCACCGTGCCGCTCGGCGCACTTGGGGGAGAAATGCCGAGCGGAGCTGGGCCCTGGACTGGCTGGAGCGCCCGCCCGCAACTTCCGAGCATCGCGATACCTCCAACCAGTAGTGCCACGACCGTGCGACTTCTCATGACACGCTCCATGCCACTAAACCCCTAGCTCGAGCGCACGGCTCCGATCGTGGATGCGTTCCACCAGAATTCCGCAAGAACGGACGCCGCGAACGCTGGCTAAAACTCCTAGGACCGCTGTGTCGCACAACTTCCCATCGCAGGCAGATGTTTACTAGGCTATTATCGGCAGAACGTAATTCCAGCTTGAGCTGACTCAGACGATTCCGAGGTACTACTGAGCTTTCACTGGCCTAAACCTGTACTAGAGACCAGTGGCGGACCGCTGCGGTTAGGAACATCCTGCTCCTACGTGCGAGGGGGATAATGCAGTTCGAGGCCGCCGTAATGAATGCGGAGGGCACCACGTTTGCCGTGGTTGTTGTGAAGCCCGACGTCATTTCGAATTCACACGAAGCCAACTCGATCATTGCCGCGATTGAAAAGGTTTTGGACGGCAAGCCAGTCGTCTTGATGTCGCAGGACGCTGCCGGAGCGCCAACCTACTATGGTCGCTGCGATATCACCGGTTTCATGTCAACCGTCCCGGTAGATTCGATTCCCTGGCAAAAATTCTCGCTCCACTAAACTCCCAAGGGCGGACGTCCTGCTGTTCGGCACTCCACTATTTGCAGTGCATCGCGTTTTCTTCCTTTTTCGTTGAATTCAAACAACATCGCCTAAAGTCGCGCTCCTAGCCTGCCGATAAATTACTTAGGCTAGACTCCGCTGCCTTACGGCAATCGTCTGCCCCGCAACTGGAGCAATCAGGTATGAAGGTTCTGCTTTATCAACTGGACGCCATGAGCCGAAAGCTTATCGCGGGTCTCATGGACGATCACCATTTCGACTCGATTTCAATTGTCGACCGCGAGGAGGCTCTCGCAACTGTCGATAGTGGCTCCGTCGGCGCCGTTGTCGCGGACATTCAAAGGGATGGTCTCCACCTTATTCGCTCAATTCGAGCATGCGAAAGCAAGGGTCGCCATCGGATTCCACTGGTCGCGCTGACTATTGCCGACACGCCCGCAAGCCGGCGCCAATGCACGGAGGCCGGTGCAGACGCTGTTCTGCCGATCCCTGTCCGCTCGGCCGATCTGCTGGCCGTGCTCAATCAGAGCGTCAAATGCGAAACGGGAGGTCACACTCAGGACATTTCCGGCGCTCCAAACGAACGTGATGCGCTGGATCTTTGCACTGCGCTCGAGCGTGTTGAGGGTGATCGGGCGCTTCTGGAGGAGCTGCTTCGACTATTTGTCGACGAATGTCAGGGCACCTTGCGACAAATCCGAGACAGCTGGAGTTCGCGTGACGTGCGTGCGCTCGGCCGCTTGGCCCACACGCTGAAAGGTTCGTCAGCGAACGTCGGCGCCAATGGAGTTTCCGAAGCGGCCTTCGCCCTGGAGCGTCAGGCACTCTCGGGAAGCATGGAAAACGCTGTCCAACACATTGCGAGTCTGGAACGGGAGATTGAGCGTTTGCTGCCTGAGCTGGAACACTTTTTGAATCAAACCGTTCGGTAAACGAAGGCACAGCGATCTTCCGAAGAGAAAATGGAGAAGCGTTTCAACACGACTTCGAGGACCGAAGTTTCGGCGCCGGACGCGACACCACGCAGCCGGATTCTCATCGCCGAAGACGATCCGGTGCTGCGCCGGATGCTAGAGGCCCTGCTCGTCAAGTCAGGCTACGAAGTTGTAGCTGTCTCTGACGGCTTGCAGGCGCTGCGCATTCTTGAGAGTGAAGGAGCGCCGTCCCTCGCTGTTCTCGATTGGGTGATGCCGGGCCTCGAGGGCCCCCAGGTCTGCCAGCGAATTCGCAAGCGCAATGATCGTCCTTATGTGTACATCCTTCTGCTTACGGCGCTCACTCAAAAGGGCAACGTACTCCAAGGCCTCGAGTCGGGGGCCGACGATTATTTGACAAAGCCCTTCGATGCGCAGGAACTGCGGGCGCGCGTGCGAGTGGGTCTCCGAATCCTGAGTCTCCAGCAAAGCCTCATTTCCGCCCGGGAGGAGCTGCGCTTTCAAGCTACGCACGATGCGCTCACCGGACTCTTCAACCGCGGCGCAGTTCTCGAAGAGATCCATCGCGAGCGCTCGCGGCAAGTCCGCGAAGGCGGCACTCTCGGCGTAATCCTGGCCGATCTCGACCACTTCAAGCAGATTAATGATACATACGGACATTTGTTCGGCGATGCTGTCCTGAAAGAAACGGCGCGGCGCATGAGTGGTTGCGTGCGTCCCTACGACACCGTGGGGCGATATGGTGGCGAGGAGTTCCTAATCATCGCACCAACCGCGGACGCGACGGGCGCGCTTAGGCTGGCAGATCGCATGCGCGAGACGATAGCGGCGACTCCCATCTCAACATCGGACGGTGAAGTGAACGTCACCGCAAGCTTCGGCGTCGCTGCGAGCGACCCTGCTGATCCCCCGCCTTCGGATACATTGCTCCTCCGAATCGATGACGCGCTTTACCGCGCGAAAGAACTCGGACGAAACCGATGCGAGATGGCTGGTCCGATTGCGAATGGCTCCGCCGAAAGCTTGGCCCACCCCGTAATCGAACGAAGTCGTTAGGCGAATATCTCATCAGCATAGGGCTGGAAAATAAGCTCGAAATCGCCTATAAGGTTGGCGTTCGTGCGGGGGCTGGTGGGTGATTAGGTTCGATTCCCGTGCGGCAGCTTCTTAACGAAGATTTGCGTCGGTCTTGCCATGCCGCGAGTCACCACTACGTGTGACGCACATCACATCGCACCGTCGGCGATCGCAATAGGCTACGGCGACTCGATGCCTACGCATTCATCGATGCCCACCGGCAGAGGAATCACACTTGCGACTGCGCTCCCGCGGTTGGAGAATTGCGGAACGGTCGTGCGAGCCCTGTCAAGTGCCATTCGGCGTGCACCTCTCGCCTTGTTTCTGTTTTCCGCTGTTGTTCCCTCAGCGATCGCCGCATCTTCCGGCGGTCCGACAAGCCCGACGAATATTTTCGCGCCCGCTTCCACGCCGGCCCATTCCATCTATCGCTTGTCGGTATTCGAGCTCGAAATCCTGGGCGCGATCTTCGTCGTTGTCTTTAGCCTGCTCGCGTACGCCGTCACGAAATTCCGTGACCGCAATCATGCGGACGAGACCGAGCCACCTCAAATCTATGGCAGCAATCAGATGGAGCTCGCTTGGACTGTGATTCCAGTGCTGATCGTTGTCGTCCTGTTCCTCTCGACTGCTCAGGTTATCCACCGGGTTCAGGACGCGCATGCTCCCGACGGAAAGATCCAAGTCACTGCGGTCGCGCACCAGTTTTGGTGGGAGTACCGCTATCCCCAACTTGGCGTCGTCGCCGCCAACGAGCTTCACGTGCCTGTAAGCGATCCCAACAATCCGACGCCGACCTACATCCACTTGCTTTCAGCGGATGTCGACCACAGTTTTTGGGTCCCGCGATTGGCCGGTAAGACGGACCTGATTCCAAATCATCCCAACAACATGTGGATCGATCCCCACGAGACCGGACTGTACCTGGGTCAATGCGCGCAGTTCTGCGGAACGCAGCACGCGAAGATGCTTCTGCGAGTCTACGTTCAGAGCCGCGAGGATTTCGATCGCTGGGTGCATGATCAACAGCAACAGGCTGCTCCCGCAAATCCCGACGTCGCGGCGGGCAGTGCGCTTTTCATTTCCAAGGCGTGTTTCGCTTGCCATACGATCAACGGAACGATTGCAGCTGGCAAAGTCGGCCCCGATCTCACACATCTGATGAGCCGCGATACGATCGGTTCCGGTTCCGTGCCAAATACGCCGGCGAACCTGCTCAAGTGGGTGCGCGATCCCGCAACCTTCAAGCCTGGAACGCTCATGCCCGCACAGGACTTGACCGACCAGGAATTGGGTCAGATTGTGGCTTACTTGATGACACTGCACTGAGGAAGAAAGGATCATGGCCTCTGAAGCTGTACCTCTGACGGTTCACAAAAGTCCGCTGGCCGTCGTGTACGAGTGGCTTGGCACCGCCGATCACAAAAAGATCGGCTTGATGTACATCGTCTACGCTCTCCTCTTCCTCGTTGTGATGGGCATCGAAGCGTGCCTCATCCGCATCCAGCTGGCGCACGCCAACGCGACGTTCCTCTCCCCGCAGGTATTCAACCGGCTGTTCACGCTTCACGGTACGACCGGAGTGTTCTTCGTGGCCATGCCGATCTTGGTCGGATTTGGCAATTACATTGTGCCCTTGATGATCGGTGCGCGGGACATGGCCTATCCGCGGCTCAACGCCTTTGGCTTCTGGATGACGGCGTTTGGCGGACTTCTGCTCTACGGCAGTTTCTTCGCGGGTGCTTCGATCGCTCAGGCCGGTGCGGCGCCTGATTTTGGCTGGTTCGCATATGCACCGCTCACCTCGACGGCCTTTTCTGCCGGACACACCGCGGACTACTGGAACTTGTCCATTCTTCTCGGCGGCGTGGGCAGCATCGCAGCCGGCATCAACTTTGTCGCGACGGTCCTGACGATGCGCTGCCCGGGCATGACTCTCGGCAAGATGCCGCTGATGGCGTGGATGAACCTCGTCCTCGGCGGTTTGATTCTGGTCACGATCAGCCCGCTTACCGCCGCGCAAATGATGCTGATGGCCGACCGCTACCTGGGCGCGCACTTTTTCGACGTGCAGGCGGGCGGCTCTGTCGTGATGTGGATGCATTTCTTCTGGATCTTCGGTCACCCGGAGGTTTACGTTCTCATCATTCCGTGCTTCGCATTTATTTCAGAGGTTGTCCCGGTATTTTCGCGCAAAGCGATTTTCGGCTATCCGGCGATGGTCGCGGCAACGGTCAGCATCGGATTCGTCAGCCTCGGAGTCTGGGCGCACCACATGTTCACCGTGGGTATGCCGTCGTATGGCAACGCGTTTTTCGTGCTGACCACGATGGTGGTCGCCGTTCCCACCGGTATCAAGATCTTCAACTGGCTCGCGACGCTATGGGGCGGGAAGATCCGCTTCGCTACGCCGATGATGTTCGCCGTCGGCTTCCTATTTCAATTCCTGATCGGCGGATTGACCGGCATCACGCTCGCGACAGCTCCTTTCGACTGGCAGCTCGGAAACTCCTACTTCGTCGTGGCGCATTTTCACTATGTGATCGTGGGCGGCATCATGTTCAGCATTTTCGCGGCTTTCTATTACTGGTTCCCAAAGATGACCGGCCGCATGCTGAACGAAACTTTGGGCAAATGGCATTTCTGGATCTTCCTGATCGGCTTCCACTTGACCTTCGATACCCTGCATATCCCCGGACTCCTTGGAATGCCGCGGCGCATTTACACGTACGAGGCCGGCCGCGGTTGGGAAATCTGGAACATGATTTCGTCGGTCGGCGTAATCTTCCAGGGCGTTGCAGTTCTGATCTTCGTCTACAATATGGTCGCGTCGTTTATCAAAGGTGCCTCAGCCGGAAATGATCCGTGGGATGCGTGGACGCTCGAATGGGCCACCACTTCACCGCCGCCCGAATACAACTTCGCGGTTGTTCCGGAGGTGCACAGCCGCCGTCCGCTATGGGATATAAAACATCCCGAGGATCCGGATTGGAAGTACGAATGAAGTCTACGAGAGGGGCTAGGGAGTTCAGATGAGCGCAACAACCGCGAACATTTCTGCAAGCGAAGCCCCGTGGCAGCTTCCGTCCCGCGGCAAGGTCGGGATGATTTGTCTGATCATCGCGGAGTCGGCGATCTTTACGATTTTTATCGCCGCGTATGTTTTTTACATCGGCAAGAGTCTGAGCGGCCCCACGCCGCGCGCAGTATTGAAAGTTCCCGTCGTCGGTACGATCTGCCTGCTTTCAAGCAGCCTGACGATGCATTGGGCGATTGCAGCGCTGCGCAAGGCCAAGACCGGCCTCTTCAGCTTGTTCTGGTTTGTGACTCTCGCGCTTGGCGCAATCTTCATCATCGGCACCGCAATTGAGTGGCGGCACATGATCTATCAGGACGGCTTCACGATTCAGACCAACCTTTTCGGCACCACGTTCTATTCGCTGGTGGGCCTGCACGCTTCGCACGTAATCGTTGGCTTGATCGGGTTGGCGCTCGTCATGATCTTAACTCTCTTGGGAAAAGTAAAGCCCGCACACACGGAGCGCTGCGAGGTGTTTTCGTTGTATTGGCACTTCGTCGATGCAGTCTGGGTCGTTGTCTTTACGACGGTATACATCCTAGGCCGATGAGACATCTGTTCAAAATTCGGGTGGCAACCGTGAGGGCGATATGAGTCCAGGGCACGAAGCCGCTTCGACGCGTCAGTCTGGGCCGGACCACGTGAACCTTCCATTGCCGACCCGTTGGCCGCTTGTGTTAGCTCTCGGCGTGGCGCTCATGGCCGTTGCCCTAGTCACGACAGACAAGCTCATTTGGGTCGGGGGTCTCCTGGCGATCGCGGGATGCGTCGGCTGGTTCGTGCAAGTGCTGCCGCACGACCGCCACGAAGTAGTGCCCGTGGTGCCGACGCCCGTGCCGATCGCAACGTCCCGGCGCAAAGTCGCCAGGCTGGCTGCCGCAGAGGTTCCCCACCGCGCGCGATTGCCGCTCGAAATTTACCCGATTTCGGCAGGTCTCAAAGGAGGCCTCGCAGGCGGCGTCGCGATGGCCGTGCTAGCGATGCTCTACGGCCTGCTCAGTCACGGCAGCATCTGGTATCCGATCAACCTTCTTGGCGCTGTGGTGTATGAGCGCATTCAAGTGAGCACCTCTCAGGTTGAAACATTCCACATCGAACTCCTGCTCGTGGCGACGGCTCTGCATGTCACCACCTCTGTGCTGGTCGGCCTTCTCTACGGGGCCCTGTTGCCGATGCTTCCACGACGCCCAATACTGCTCGGCGGCATCCTCGCACCCTTGGTGTGGACAGGATTGCTCTACAACGTGCTCGATATCGTCGATCCAATTCTGAACCAAAGAATCCATTGGGGCTGGTTTCTGGCCTCGCAGGTGGCATTCGGGATCGTGGCCGGACTCGTCGTCATGCGACAAATGCGCGTTCCCACCTGGCAATATCCGCTCGCGGCGCGAGCCGGTGTGGAAGCTCCGGGAATGATGGGCGACGAGGGCGGGCGCGAACGCCCCTCATGAGTCGACGTCTAGCTCTGGCGCCCAAGGGCTTGCACTAGCCATCGATGTCCCCTGTCGCTCAAGCCGTCCTCGCGTCCTGGTCTTTTCCTCCATACGCGACTGCGCTGATTCTTCTGACCGCGCTTCTCTACCTTCGAGGCTGGCTCACGCTTCGCGTCGCCATCCCCAAGCGATTCACCATTTTTCGACTAGCATCTTTCCTCGGCGGTCTCGCCGCCCTGGAGGCAGCGCTCGCCTCTCCGATCGACGCGTTCGATCCGTTCTTCCTCACCGACCACATGTTCCAGCACATGGTGCTCATGATGGTCGTGCCGCCACTGATTCTTCTCGGCGATCCGGAGATTCCGCTACTCCACGGGCTGCCTCGCTGGGCCTCGCAACGCATAGTGGGTCCGATTTTGAGCTCAAGACCTGTTCGATGGCTTGGGAATGGTTTCTCGAATCCCGCGGTCGCGTGGCTGCTCTTGTCTCTCGCGATGCTCGGTTGGCACGTGCCAGTTGCATATGAACTCGCATTGCGATCACCGGCGTGGCACGAAGTCGAACATGCATGCTTTCTGCTGACTGCGCTGCTGTTTTGGTGGCCGGTGATCCAGCCGTGGCCCAGCCGCGCTCGCTGGCCCCGATGGAGCATGCCCATCTATCTGCTACTCGCCGATTTCGTGAATTCCGCGCTCTCGGCCTTTCTCGCATTTTCCGATCGCGTTTTCTATCCGTCTTACCTGACCGTCCCGCGACTTTGGGGGATTTCCGCGCAAACAGATCAAGCTGCGGCGGGCGTCAGCATGTGGGTCATCGGCTCGTTCGCCTTCCTCATTCCGGCCGTGTGGCTCACCGTGGAGTTGCTTTCGCCATCCGCGCCGCAACCTGAGCGGCCTCCGCGGCCGGAGCCATCGGACGTTCGTGTTAGGCGCCCAGTGCTGGCAGCCCTGACCATCGCGCTTCCACTCGCAGCCTTGGCCTATGGCTGGCTTGCACCCGACGCAATCGATATTGACGACGCGACGGTGCGCTTCCAAGCGAACTCAGGACCGTTCCACGTGAGCGTCTTTGGGCCCCGCGATCCAATCGAGCCGGGCGATTGCGACATTTCTGTCCTAGTACAGGATGCAAAGTCGGAGGAGCCGATTCTCGACGCCGATGTGGACCTTTCGGTCCAAATGGCCAACGCGACGGCCGGAGCGCAGATTCGCGCGACCCGCCGGCAATCCTCGAACAAGCTACTGGAATCGGCCACAACCGAATTGCCAAAATCCGGTGCCTGGCAGCTACAAGTTTCAGTTCATCGCGGGAGCGAGCAAGCTGCAGTCTCCTCTACGCTGCAAGTTACCGAAGTAGGAACCGCTCAAGCAGCCGCGAGAAGCGTGACATCTGAAGATTCTCGCCGCTGAATCTATAATCGTGCGAAATAATAGTTGAACACCAGCCTGAATCTGTAACAGACTGCGCTCCGATTCGATGGCCGCTGCGGTGCGCTTTGATCGGCCTCGCGCGGCTCGTCAACAACAGGAACCCCAATGCCCTCTGTGTATGACGTCGTTACCATTGGCTCCGGCCACAATGGGCTGGTCGCCTCCGCCTACATGGCCGCAGCAGGAAAAAGCGTTCTCGTGCTCGAGCGAAACGCCTGGTTTGGCGGCGGCGTTGTAACCGCGAAGCTCACTGGCCCGGACTATTTGCACGATCGGTTCAGCACCGGCCACATCTTCATTCAGGGCAATCCGCTGGTCAAGAATGACGAGCTCAAGCTCCTCTCGCGCTATGGCCTCAAATACGTCTACCCGGAAGTCCCCTTTATGGTCGTTTTCGACGATGGCTCGACGATCGGCCTCTATCGCGACCGCCAGAAAAACTACGAGGAAATTTCCCGCTTTTCGAAAAAGGATGCGGACACCTATCTCCGATTCGCCGACACGGCGATGAAATACCTGCCGATGATCTCGGCATCGTTCTACACCCCGCCTCCGCCGATGGGCGCAATGCTCGCGATGATGGACCAGAGCATAGAGGGTCGCGAGCTTTTTGCGCTCATGCAGAAAAGTCCGTACGACATCATCGTGGACAATTTCGAGAACGACCAAGTTCGGCTGTTCTTGGTTCGGATGGTCTCCGAAAACCTGACGGGCCCCGAGGAAAAGGGCACGGGCCTCGGCATTTTCGTCTTTCTCGGGTTCATGGAAACCTACGGCATCGGAGTGGCCGTGGGAGGCAGCGGCGCTCTCACGGCGTCGCTGATTCGCTGCATCGAGGACCACGGCGGGAAAGTCGTCAACAACACTTCGGTCGAGCGGGTTCTGGTAAAAGGTGGCCGCGCCGTCGGCGTGCGAACCGCGGACGGAGCCGAATACGCCGCCAAGGACGGCGTCATCGGCTCGATCCATCCGCATTTTCTCGGCCGATACGTCCCGGGACTCGACTACCGCGTCACGCGGGACGCCGCGCGGGTCGAGCTGTCGGCCAATTCTTGCTTCACCGTGCACGGCGCGTTGAACGAGCCGCTTCGCTTCAAAGCCGGACCGCACGTGAGCAAGGCCTACTTCACCGACCTCGTGGCCACGAGTATGACCGTCCTGCGGCAATACTTCGACGCGCTGCGATATGGCCGCATTCCTGACACCGCACTGCTCGGCGTCGCCTGCCCATCGAATCACGATCCCACGCGTTGCCCTCCTGGCAAGTCCACGTTCCACATTTGGGATTACGTGCCCTACTCGCATCCCGACGGTGGGCCGCAGCATTGGGACAAAGTGAAGGATGTCTTCGCTCGCACGATGATCGAGCGAACCGCGAAGTTCTGCGAAAATCTCACGCGGGAAAACATCATCGCCTACGTCTGCGATAGCCCACTCGACCTCGAGCGTTGCTCCGAGAGCTTTCAACGAGGCGATCTGCACGGCGCCGCGCCTTACATGTATCAGTCGGGTGCGCACCGGCCTACGCCTGATCTCGGACATAACACTGTGCCTGGCGTCGAGCGTCTCTATCTTGTCGGGCCGTTCCAGCATCCGGGCGGCGGCGTCTTCGGAGCGGGCCGCGCGACCGCCATGAAGATGTGCGAAGATCTGAAGATCAATTTTGACAAGATTGGCCAGCAGCGATGATGAAACTCTATGGGCCTGACAATGGCGAGCTGATTCAGATCACGTCGCTCGAAGCCGAGGACGGGAAGCTGGTGATGAAGGGCAAAGTGTTCGGCACTATGCCGCTGACGGCAAAGCTCACGGGCACGGAAGCGCGCAACGCTCTTAGGCTTCTGAATTTTAGGTTGGTCGTCTTCCTTTTGACATTTCTGTTCCGTAGCTAGCGATTCCCGTTGCGAGTTGCGCCGCGCCGGAATCGGTGTTAGATGAAGGTAGGCTTAGCCAAGGCAAGGTTTTGGGAAACGGGGGGCGATCATGGATCCACACAGCGAATCGACCGCGAAACTTCATGCGGCTGGAGCCGCGGCCGGTCATTCCGGTGCTGCACCAGCTGTGCCGACTAAGAGAGGCGAGTCGCGCGTCCGCCGCTGGCAGGTCGGCGACGTGAAAGTGACCAGCATCATGGAATCCGCGGACCGGATTCCGTGGGCGCCGCTCTTCCCGCCCGAGACGGCCGACCATTACAAGAAGTACGACTGGCTCGTTCCCAAGTTCATCACTCCGGAAGGGATGATTATCCTCGCGGTGCAAGCGTTCGTTCTCGAAATCCGCGGCAAGCGAATCGTGATCGATACGTGCGTCGGCAACGATCGCGAGCGTGCGCTTCCGCAGTGCGCGGATCTACAGACAGCGTTTCTCGACGATTTCAAAACCGCAGGATTTGATCCTGATTCGATCAATCTTGTGCTCTGCACGCACCTTCACTTCGATCACTGTGGGTGGAACACAAGACTGGAAAACGGCCGCTGGGTGCCGACGTTTCCGAAAGCCCGCTACCTCTTCGGCCGCAAGGAATGGGCCTATTGGCAGCAGGTGCTCAAGGAAAAAAGTGAGGACATCCGGCACATTCGCGATTCGGTCCAACCGATCATCGATGCTGGCTTGGCCGATTTCGTCGACACCAATCACAAATTGATGGACGAAGTCTGGCTTGAGCCGTCTCACGGCCACACGCCCGGGCACGTCAGCGTGCACGTTTCATCGCGCGGGCAGGAGGCAGTGGTCACCGGCGACGTGTTTCACAATCCGATTCAGTTTGCCGAGCCGGAACTCTGTTCGGCGGCGTGCGTGGACAAGGACATGTCCCGCCAGACGCGCCGCGATTTCATCGCGCGCTACGGAAACACTCCCGTGCGGTTCTTCGCGATTCACTTCAACGAGCCCGTCGGCCGCGTGGTCCGCGACGCACAAAGCTGCCGTTTCGCCAGCGACTGATCTCGCCGCCAATGGCTGAAGCTCGCAGTTTCGATTACATCATCGTCGGCGGGGGCACAGCCGCATGCGTGCTCGCAGCTAGGCTGACGGAAGACTCGTCCGTTCGCGTGCTGATGATCGAGGCTGGCTCCGAGCCAACGAGCCCGTGGATCAAGATGCCGCTGGCGATGGGCAAGCTCTTCACGCATCCCAAGCTCAATTGGGGTCTGTACACCGCACCTGAAGCAAAGCTGAACAATCGCACGATTTTCTGGCCGCGCGGAAAAGTCCTGGGCGGCTGCAGTTCGATCAACGGCAGCGCCTACGTGCGTGGCCAGAAAGAGGACTACGACGGCTGGCGCGCGCTCGGGAATGTTGGTTGGGGCTGGTCTGACGTTCTTCCGTATTTCCAGAAACTCGAGCGCCGTGAGGATTTGGACGGTCCGTCCGCCAATGGCAAGGGCAAGGTCACCGTCAGTTATCCGGTTTTCGTCAGCCCGATCGCGCGCGCGTTCATCGAAGCCGGCGTGCGCGCGGGTCTCCCGAAAGCGACTGACTTGAACGGCGCTTCGCCCGAAGGCATCGGCCTGATGCCGTATTCCATCCGCCATGGCGAGCGCAGTTCGGCGTACGAGGCTTACCTTCGGCCGGCGAGGTCTCGACCAAATCTTGCGGTAGAAACGTCCGCCTTTGCGCTGCGATTGTTCACGGCAGGCCGCCGCGCGACGGGCGTTGAATATGAACGCGGCGGTGCGATTCACAAGGCGCTGGCGACGCGCGAAGTAATCGTTTGCGCTGGCACCATCGGCTCGCCGCAAATCCTGATGCTTTCCGGAATCGGCCCTGCGAAACATCTTCAGCAAATTGGGATTCCCGTCGTGGCGGATGTTCCCGGCGTCGGCGAGAACTTGCACGACCACGTTTCCGCGCAGCTTACTTTCCGAACCACGCCGGATAATTCGCTCAATCCCCAACTCAGCGGACTTCCGGTGGTTCGCCACGCGATCACATATTACCTAGCGAAGCGTGGACCGCTGACCAATGGTGCTTCGCAAGCCACGGCGCTCGCGCGTAGTTCCGGGGACACGCCCTGCCCCGATTTGCAGCTCGTTTTCCGGGCGATGAGCCACGTCTATGATCGAAGCGGGCGCCTCGAACCTGACCCGATTCCGCGAGTCACAGGAGGCGTCGCATTCACGCAGCCGAAATCGCGTGGGCGTCTGCTCCTGAAATCGACCGATCCGAAGCAAACGCCGGAAATGAACGCAAACTATCTTTCGGTGGCGAGCGACGAGGACTGTCTACTCTCGGGCGTCAAGCTGATACGGCGCATTTTCGCTACTGAGCCGCTGCGCTCGATGGTGGTCGCCGAGGATCTACCCGGAGACGCCTGCCGCAGTGACGACGACGTTCGTGAATTCCTGCATAGGGCAGCCAGTACCTTCTGCCATCCGAGCGGAACCTGCAAGATGGGGCAGGATGCAATGTCGGTCCTGGATGAGCGCCTCCGCGTTCGCGGCGTCGATTCGCTGCGCGTCGTGGACGCATCGATCATGCCCGCGCTGCCTTCGGCCGGGCCCGCACCCGCAGTCTTCATGATTGCGGAAAAGGCAGCCGACCTGATCAAGGAAGATCGCCGTTCTGGCGTCCGTTCGGCTGGCGCCGACACCGCAGTCTCGGTCGTCTCAGTTTCACCGTAAATTTCATCGGGAGTGAATGTATGCCGCGTCTCAAAGGGCAAGTTGCGTTTGTAACAGGAGCAGGACGAGGTATCGGCCAGGCGATGGCGCTCGCATTCGCGTCGGAAGGCGCCGCGGTCGGTGTCGCCGATATCGATAAGACGACCGCTGAGGCAACGGCAAGTCAGATCGTCAAGAACTCAGGGAAAGCTCGTGCCTTCGCGATTGACGTCAGCCGGCGCGACGATTTTCTGCACGCTGTGGACGAGCTGGTCGCCGAATTCGGCCGCCTCGACATCGTCGCGAACAACGCGATCGTTTTCAAGCGTGAGCCGGTGGCAGAGATCCGCGAAGAAACTGTGACGCGAATGATCGACGTTGGATTGAAAGCGATTTTCTGGAGCGCGCAGGCTGCGCTGCGCCACATGGACCCCGAGCGCGGGGGAGTGATCATCAACAATACCTCGCCCGCCGCAGAGCTCGGAGTCCCGCGGTCGACCGTGTATTCGGCGATCAAAGGCGGGGTCTCTTCGCTGACGCGGTCCCTGGCCGTCGAGTTCGGCCCGCGACGCATTCGGGTCAACGCGGTTTGCCCGGGGACCGTGCCGACCCCCGGCGCCCGCGCCATGAATAACTTCGACGATGCGCTGTATGAATCGCGGCGCCAGAGATGCCCTCTAGGTCGGAATGGGACAGTGGAAGACATTGCGTCGGCCGCGGTTTTCCTGGCGTCGCCTGAGGCTTCTTACATCTCGGCCGCGATCCTGCGGATTGACGGCGGGACGACGGTCAACGGCGGTGCGTGAGTCTTGGCCATGGCGACAAAACGACTCGCAACACGCTGCCTCTACAGCGTGCTCACGTAATAGCTGTCCATGTACTCGTGCAGTGAAAAAATCTTGTCGTCCTTGATTTCGATCATGAACGCATAGCGGTTGTTGTATTCTTTTCCATTCTTCATCTTGCCCAGGCCCTTCGCCTCGACCGCTGCGCGCGATCCCTGCAAAATCAGGGTCTGAATCAATACCTTCGGGTCCTTGGGCTCGAACAGTCCCTCGCGCACCGGCTTGAGAAAATCGTCGATGATGGCCTTGCGGCCCTTCTTTTCTCCGGCGCCCTGAATGCCGACGACCATTACATTCCAAGTCGCCTGCTCGTGAAGCATCATTCGCAGCTTTTCGAGATCGCCTGAACTCAACGTCTCAAAAAACTGTCTCACGATCTGCTCGTTGTGTTTCTCGATGTCACCCATACTTCCTCCCTTTGTGCCTCGCAAACCGCCGCGAATTATACGCTCAATCTAGCTCCCGACCCGCGTGCCTTCGGATTTTGGGGACGCGGGACGAAAGAGGCCCCCGAGCCAATTCGAGGGCTGGACGTATTGCAAATTCTGAGTATGATTAGGCCCCCGCAACGTACAGGAGCGTGCCATGACGATTCGTCGCCACTCGAAGCGACTTAGCCCGGCCCTGGTCATGGGTTTGATTGCGATCGCTGTGGTCGGCTCAGCGCTCGCGCAACACCACATGCAGAAGGTCAAAAGCCTGAGGCTCTACGTCTTCGATTGTGGCGTAATCAAAGGCCTCGACCCCGCGCTTTTCAATTTCAAACGAGAGGAAGTCGCCACAACTGATTTTGCGGTTCCCTGCTACTTAATCGTCCATCCAAAGGGCACTCTGATGTGGGACGTCGGTGTGATTCCCGATAGCGCGTTTAAGGACGATGGCCAGCCGGTGACACAGGGTCCTTCCACCGCCACGCGTACCCTCAAATCGCAACTCGCCGCAATCGGATACGCGCCTTCAGACATCACCTATCTTGCGCATTCCCACTATCACGGCGACCACGTTGCCAATTCCAATGAATTCGCGACCGCAACGTGGCTCGTGCGGCCCATCGAACGCGACGCCATGTTTGCTGATAAGCCGCCCGCGCTGGTCGATCCAAAGAATTACGACAAGCTCAAAACCGCGAAGACCGTTCTCATCACAACGGACGAATACGACGTCTTCGGCGACGGCAAAGTGATCATCAAATCAGCTCCCGGCCACACGCCCGGTCATCAAGTGCTGATCCTTCGTCTCGCGAAAACTGGGAATGTCATGCTCGCGGGCGACCTTTATCACTATCCGGAAGAGCGAAATTCGGGGCGCGTGCCGACATTCGAATACAACAAGGAACAATCGCTTGCCAGCCGGGCGATGATCGAAGACTACTGCAAGAAAACGAACACCCAGCTCTGGATCGAGCACGACTACATGGCCAACTCGAAGCTCAAGAAATCGCCGCAGTATTACGACTAGCTGTTACGCGAGCGTGGCAGTAGCCGTGGTCGCGAGCCCGCCCGTTTCGTTTCGCGCCCAAAGCAAGATTGTCTTCCCGTCACCTTCGGGCCGTCCGCATACGGCGAACGGTCCGGTATCAAACAGCGGACTCATTGCTCGAAATTGAAATCGCTCAATCCGTGCCTCGAGCACATTCCGTCGCAACAAATCGACCAGCAGTGTCGCAATCAATGGGCCGTGTACGACCAATCCGGGATAGCCTTCGACCTGCGTCGCGTATCGCCAGTCGTAATGAATGCGGTGCGCGTTGAATGTGAGTGCTGAGTATCGGAACAGCAGCACATCGTCGGGCTTAATGATGCGCTCCCATTTCGCATCTTTCGGTGCCTGTTGGGCAACCGTGGGTGCGTCTCCGGCCTTTGGATGATCTCGGTAGACGATATCCTGCTCCTCGATCGTTGCGATTCCTTCGGCATCGGCGATTTCATGCCGCGCGACTACAAATACTAACGGACCGTTCCGTCCCTCTTTCTGCTGAACGCTGGTGACGCGCGAAGTCCGCGTGTAGTTCTGCCCCACGCGCAGATCGCGCCGAAATTCAAAACGCCCCCCGGCCCACATCCGCCTCTGCAACGGCACCGGCGGCAGAAATCCTCCTTTGGCCGGGTGGCCCTCGACGCCAAGCTCGGATTGCCGGTGAATTGGCAAAAAATAGAGCCAGTGCCAGAGCGGCGGCAGCGGATCGCCCGCCTTCGGTTTCGGGGCGTCAATTTCGAGCGTCGCCGCAAGCGCCGCCATCGGGACGGTCGTAGTCTGGTCCGTTACCATTTCCGTCTTCCCAATCCACTTTTGCAGTTCAGTGATGTCCAAGTTCACGGTCTCCGCCGTCACCCGCCGACGCCGCACGGCACATTACCACGCTTCTGCTTGCTCGGAACCGCGCGTGATACACTCCCGCTTCTCATTACATCGCAAGATGCCAGCCGAAGCCCCAACCACGACCGCTCCGCTGATCGACAACGCAAACTCATCCGCCACCGGCTGGCGTATGTGGGTTCCCGTCGCCGTGATGATGAGCTGCTCGTGCCTCTCCTACATCGATCGCCAGGCGCTCACAGTAATTTCCCCGATGATTCTGCGCGACACCGGCTTGAGCGCAACCGCCTATTCCTATGTCGGCGGGATTTTTTCCATCGTGTACATGCTCTCAAATTTGTTCTGGGGCGCATGGCTCGACTACATCGGCCTGCGCGTTGGCATGCTGCTCGCAGTTGGCATTTGGACATTTGCCAGCGCGTCGCACGCCTGGGTCGCCGGATTCCTCGGCTTCGCGCTGGTGCGCGCGATGTTGGGTTTCGGCGAGGGCGCTACGTTCCCCGGCGGCCTGCGAACGGCGGCGAACTCATTGCCGCTCAGCCGCCAATCGCGCGGCATGGGGATTTCCTATAGCGGCGCTTCGGTGGGCGCAATCGTCGCTCCGCTGATCATCGTGCCGATTGCACTGAAGTTTGGCTGGCGTGCAGCCTTTCTTATTACCGGTGGGCTCGGTGCGATCTGGCTCATCGTCTGGTGGTTCGTGGCGCGGCCGCCGCTGGTGCATGCGGCGGAGCGAAAACCGAACGGCATCGCGTGGCCTAACTTCTTCGAGCGGCGTTTTTGGCTGCTCGTGTGCGGGATGGGACTCGGAGGTGCTGCTCTTGGCCCGAGCCTCTATTTCTGCCCTTTGTACTTGAATCGAGCCTTGGGCTTGACGCAAGCGAAGATCGGAGAAGTAATCTGGATTCCTGCGGTCTGCTGGGAGTTCGGCTACTACTTCTGGGGCTGGATCTCGGACCGGTGGGTTCGCGACAACGCGCGTCCTGTCCGGCTCTACCTGCTGCTCACAATTCTCGCACTGGGACTTTCGATCCTCACGCGAACGAGCTCATGGATTACGGCGCTGGCGCTCTTTTCGTGGGCAATGTTCATCGCCGTGGGGTTCATAGTGCTGTCCCTTCATGTGGCTGCGCGCGCCTATCCACGTGACGAAACCGGCAAAGTAGCTGGAATCGGATCGGGCGCATGGTCCGCCGTTGTGGCGATCTTGTTGTTCGCCTACGGCCCGTGGTTCGGCCGACAGATGTACGCGCCCGTCTTCGTGACACTCAGCATAGTGCCCGTTCTGGGCACGGCGCTTTGGTGGTGGATCAGCAGACCGCAAGCACTAGCCACTAGTCACTAGTCACTCGCCACCCAGATCTTTATCTCATCACAAACGGATTTGGCACATTCCCGGCGATGTCGATCCAGACGCTCTTCGTTTGCAGATACTCGCGAATCGCCTCGATTCCGCTCTCGCGGCCAATTCCCGAACGCTTGTAACCACCAAACGGCGACATGTAACTCACGGCGCGGTATGTGTTCACCCACACCGTTCCCGCTTCGAGGCGCTCGGACATCATCAGCGCACGGCGAATGCCTTGCGTCCACACTCCCGCCGCGAGGCCATACACCGTGCCATTCGCGATTCGAATCGCTTCCTCTTCCGTGTCGAACGGAATGATCGACAGCACCGGGCCGAACACCTCCTCCTGTGCAATCCGCATCTCAGGCTTAACGCCGGTGAAAACGGTCGGCTCGACGAACCAGCCCGAGCCGCACTCCGGGCGCGCTGCCGGCGCACCGCCGAGCCGGCACATAGCGCCCTCATCTTTGGCGATTTGAATGTAGTCGAGCACCTTCTTGTACTGCGGCTGCGTCGTCACGGGACCTACCTGCGTGCCCGCGTCCAGCGGATTCCCCATCCGCGCAGTTTTCGCCAGCGCCAGTAGCCGCTCCACAAACTCGTCGTGAATCGAGCGCTGAATCAGCGCGCGCGAGCCCGCGATGCAAGTCTGCCCTGTCGCCGCGAAAATACCCGACACAACTCCCTTCACGGCGTCATCGAGATTCGCATCGTCGAACACGATGTTTGCCGACTTCCCGCCGAGCTCCAGCGTGATGTGCTTGATTCCGCGCGCGGCAAGCCCGTAGACGTGCTCGCCCGTCTTGTCGCCGCCAGTGAACGCAATCTTCGCTACGTCGCGATGCGTGATCAGGGGCTCGCCGACTTCGTTGCCGTAGCCCGTGACGATGTTCACCACGCCGGGTGGGAATCCCGCTCGCTCGAATAGTTCGCCGAACACAAGCGCTGAAACCGAAGAAAACTCCGACGGCTTCCACACAACTGTGTTCGCTGCAGCAAGCGCGGGCGCAAGCTTCCACGCAGCCAACAATAGCGGCGAATTCCACGGCGTAATCGCCGCGACCACGCCCAGCGGCTCCTCGCGCGTGAAATTGAACACGCCCGGCTTATCGATCGGAATGACGCGCCCTTCGATCTTGTCGGCGAGCCCTCCGAAATAGCGGAACCATTGAGGAATGTAATTGAGCTGACCGCGCATCTCCGCGATCAGCTTGCCGTTGTCGGTGCTCTCGATTTCGGCCAGCTTCTCTGCGTCCGCAGCGATCAGGTCCGCAAGCCGGCGCAGGAGTTCGCCTCGCGCCGTCGCCGTCAGCTTGTGCCACGCATCGCCATAGAACGCCGCCTTCGCCGCGGCTACGGCACGATCCACGTCGTCCTTGTTGCCGCGCGGAACGAGTGCCCACGCTTGCGCCGTGAACGGATTGATCGACTCGAACCACGTCCCCGACGCGGGCTCGAGCCACTTGCCGCCGATCAACATTTGATGCTTTTTCATTTTGCTGCGTCCCAGATGGGAAGGTGATTGGTCGCTACGCTTTGGACTTTGCCGCCTCGAGTTCGGCAAACGCTTCGCGCGCGATTCGGAAGGAGTCCACCGCCGCCGGCACGCCGCAATAGATCGCCACTTGCAGCAAGATCTCGCGAATCTCGACGCGCGTCACTCCGTTGACCAGCGCGCCTTTGATGTGCGCCTTCAGTTCGTGCGGCCGATTGAGCGCGCTTATCATCGCCAGATTCAACATGCTTCGGGTCTTTTTCGGCAATTCCTCGCGCCCCCAGATTGCGCCCCAGCAGTATTCCGTCACAAGTTCCTGCAGCGGCCGATTGAAATCGTCGGCCGTCTTGAACGCGTTGTCGACAAAATCCTTCCCCAGCACTGAACTTCGAATCTCGCGTCCTCGTTCAAACGTTTTCTGATCCATTTTCTCGATCCTCTCTTGATTTGATGACATGAAATTCTCTGCGGGAATGCAGATTCACCTACGCGCCTCGCGCTCCGCCGATCTGAACGCCCGCCCATACCTCCACGGTCTTTGCCATGGCCGTCATGTCGGCATCCATTCCTTCGCTGGCCGTAGAAATCGAAAGCAGCTGCCTCACAGCGCTCCCGACAACCATCGGCACGCCCAGCACGTCCGCTTCGGCCATGCACAATCGAATGTCTTTGTTCAGCAGCCCGATTCCGAAGCCATAGTTGAACGACCGCGAAATGACATGCTGCTTCATCTTGTCCTGCGTCGCGCTGTTTCGCGCCGTCCCCGCGTTGAACACGTCCACAATCAACGTGGGGTCGAGCCCCGCCTTCACTCCCATCGCCATCGCTTCCGACGTGATCGCCATCGCCGACGCCGAAAGAAGATTGTTCAGCAGCTTCATCGTTTGGCCCTGTCCCGGCTGCGTGCCGACCACAAAAATCTTGCCGAGCACTTCGAGGACGGGCTTCACGGTCGGAAGAATTTTTTCAGGACACGACACCATCACCGCCAGTGTTCCCTTCTCCGCTCCCGTGATTCCCCCGCTGACTGGGGCGTCCACCGCTGCGATCCCCTTCGCCGCGAGTCCTTTAGCCACGGCCTTCGCCACCGTCGCTCCCGTTGTCGACACGTCGATGAAGATCTTGACTCGGTTGCCTTCCACGATTCCCCTAGGCCCGAGCGCCACAGACTGAACGATCGGCGGCGTCGGCACGCTCGCGAAGACGATCTCCGCAGCCGACGCCACAGCAGCAGGAGAATCGGCAGCCTGCGCTCCCAATTCTATGAGTGGCGCTATTGCAGCTTCATTGGTGTCGTAGATCGTAAGCGAATAGCCCGCCTTGATCAGGCGCGTCACCATTCGCGCGCCCATTCTCCCCACTCCCACAAAGCCTATGTCCCCCTGCGCCATTCGAAATTCCTCCGCGCCAGTCCGCAACCCTATCAATCAGCGTTTTTCCGACGCCGCATTATGCCCTATGATAGCGCCCGTCACAATTCACGCTCCGCGCCGCCGAGGGGTCACATGCAATTTGAACCGTTCGAGATTTTCGCGATTCGCTACGCACACCTCGGCAATCGCCACCCCGACGAGAACTTCATCCTCGCCGATCCGCATGAATTCGCGTCCGATCTCGATTACTTCGTTTGGGTGCTACGCCGCAGCGACCGCACCTTCGTCGTGGACACGGGATTCGGCAGGGAGGCCGCCGCCCGCCGAAAGCGGGAATGGTTGCGCTGCCCCGCCGAATCGCTGGAGTTACTCGGTGTGGATGCCGCTCGGATCAGCGACGTCGTTCTTACTCATCTCCACTACGATCACGCCGGCAACCTCGAGCGCTTCCCCCGCGCGCGCTTTCATCTGCAGGATCGCGAGATGGCCTATGCAACGGGCCGCTGCATGTGTCACGGAGCGCTCCGAGCTCCGTTTGACCTCGAAAACGCACTTGAGATGGTGCGCTTGGTGTATTCCGAAAAAGCTGTCTTTCACGATGGCGACGCCGAGCTCGCACCCGGACTAACGCTGCATCGGGTCGGCGGGCACTCCGCTGGTTTGCAAATCCTCCGCGTAACAACGCGGCGCGGCTGGGTCGTCCTCGCCTCGGATGCCGCGCATCTATACGCAAATTTCGAGCAGCGGCGGCCGTTCCCGATCGTCTACAACGTCGCTGAAATGCTGGAAGGTTTTAACTTACTTTATCGGCTGGCCGACTCACACGACCACATCGTACCCGGTCACGACCCCCTCGTGATGAAATTCTATCCCGCTGCCAAGCCCGAATTGGAAGGCGTCGTTGTGCGATTGGACGTCCCGCCCTCGCGCCCCTAGCCCTTCCCCGCGCGCCTGCCGCTCAGAAAAACGCGATCGCTCGCCCCGCAAAAATGAGCACGATCCAGAGAACCAGCGAGACTCCAGCCCAACGCCTCGCAGCCGGCGGCGCTTCCGCGGCGTTTTCCCATTCCGCCACGCGGCGATACACACCAAATCGAAAGACCATCGCATTCACACCTACGATCAGAAGCAGCGCATTCGAGATCCAAAACATGATGTTGGTACCGTACTCTATTGGGTCGGCCGCCGCGAGCAGCGTTCCACTTACAAGCAATATCGCAAACGCAATCCACTTCCACGGCCTGAAGGCTTCGATGACTTGAGAGACAGGGACGCTTCGCAGCGCGCGCCCCAGCACGCGCAGATTGCCGATCACGACCATTCCGCCGGACAGCCCGATCGTGATGATGTGAATGATGATGAGAACCGGAAAATCGTAAGGCGCTTCGCGGAGATGGTGGCTGAACTGCGTTTCGCTCAACCACTGGCAGAATTTCATGAACGACATTTCGATTGCGCCTCAACGACCTTGCATGAATCCTCTTCCATCACCCTAAAGGTTCCCAATCCAAAGCCCCGCAAGCAGCACACAGAACCACAGCCCCAAAGAAACTAACGCCGCCGGGCGCCGCCAGCCGAGTGGCGCTGAATCCGCCGCTGGCCTCGTCGCCGCGCGAATTACCGTGAAATGGAAAATGAGAGCCAGCGCGAAAAACAGCATCTTCTTGCGGAATGCAGCGATCTGCACGTACTCGTGCGGATCGCCCGAAAACAAGTACGGTCCGGTCGTAAGCTGCAGCGCAAGCCCCGCCCAAATCCATGGCGCAAGCTCCTTCGCAATTCGCGAGATTGGCTGCCCTCTCAGACAAATTCCGAGCAGCCGAAAATCGAGGATCACAATCGAACCAACCAGCAGCGCAAATCCGCAGATGTGAATTGACTCGACGACGGGAAACACCCATTCCCATCGCGCAATCGGATTCAGAGGTAGTGCTTCGGGATGTGCTTGCAGGATGTACGCCAGTAACATTCGTCGCCTTTTTGGCGAAAATAGGGCTTATGGACCTGACACCGTCACCGAGCTCGTCGAAGTCGTCACGAAACCGAGCGCGCGCCCGCCCAACCCGACCCCGGCCCACAGCAGCAGCGATATCACCGCCACCAGCGCGCGCGAGACTCGCGTCACGCGCGTTTCATCCGACATCACGACTTTGCGGTGAATCGTGAACGTGAAAAGAATCGCCGCCAGCAGGAAAATCATTTTCCCGCGGAACGCCCAGTTGCCGTACATTTTCACGGCCTCGGTCGAAAACAGCAAGAAGCCCGAAAGCAGCATCACCGATAGACTGCCGACCATCCATGGCGTGAAATCCTCGGCGAGATCGGCGGTGCGGCCGCCTCGAAACCCGAGGCCAAGCAATCGCAAGTTCAGCGCGAGAACCGTTCCACCCAGCACGCCCAGTCCTAGCAGGTGGAATATCTCGACGAACGGAAACAGCCACACGGAAGCTCGTATTCCGTGCCCCCAAAAAGAGTTGTTGCACCACTGGCAAAACCACAGCAGATGAACCCTAAACCACATCTGAAACAGGCCTCCTCATGGCGGCGGTAGAACGTACGCGATGGCGCGCCCGGCGGCAACGATCAAGATCCACAGCACGATCGAAACGATTGCGGCCGCTTTGGCCGCAGGCGGCGTCTTGGGGAATGAATCCCATTCCGCGACTTTGCGCCCGATGCCCATGTTGAAAATCATGACGTTGAGGCCCGCGAGTACCAACATGACCATCTTGATCTTGAAAAACGGCGGATGCGTTTTGTAGAACGAAACCGGATCGCCGCAAAAAAGCAGCGTTCCGGTCAAGACCATCACCGCAAACCCTCCGAATAGCCATGGATTGAACTGCGCGAGCACTTCCGAAACCGGCTTGCGCTTTAGCGTGATTCCAAGCAGCCGCAAATCGAGCAGCACCGCAAATCCGAGAAACAATGTCAGCGTCAATACGTGAATGGTCTCGACGATCGGCTCGGCCCATGTCGACTCGCGCATCACCGTGCTGAACTGCGTATCGGCAAGCCATTGCAAAAAGTTATCGAACCACATCCGTCATCCTTTTGCGCCAATCCTCATCGCTGTCGTTCCGAGCGAAGTCGCGCGGAGCTGTTTCCTCCGCCGGCAGGCAGCCGCTCGACGGATTCGAGGAATCCCTCTTCGATGTCTGTTTTGCGATAGCTGCGAGCAAGAACCAAGCGAAGCAACGCTATTTCGCCTCGCAGGGCGTGGGATTCCACCCGGACGCATCGGGAAGTTTCTTGAACTGAGAGCTCGTTAGGTAGGATTGGGCCAGATATTGCGGATCGGTCACGATTGCCGTCACGACGAGCCATTCATCGCCATTCGGCTCTCGGAAGCTGTCGAAGTACTCTTCCACCGTCGCCTTCGACCCGTACGGCACTCCGTTCTTTCGCAGGTATCCCGGCGCGAGATCCTTTGTGATGACTTTCAAATATCCCTCGTCGCGCCGTGGCCGCGGCGCGCCACCGGACGCAACAGTAGGCAGCATGAATCCTCTCGGCCGCAGCCCTTCCCAGCTCGCAATCGAATAACCCTGCAGCGACGGCGTCTCATTCGACGGCACGTCGTTCACACTGAAATGAAACAGGCGAACCTGCTTCCCTGCGTCGGTTTCCACGCGCAAAGTCGTATCGTTGTCCCACGTGATGTGCAAGCGCTCGGGCACGCGCATGATCGCTCCAGCGCCATAGGACTTGCAAGCCTGCCCGGTGGCCTCGTCTTTCGCGGGATCCCACGACTGCGCAATCTTCTGACCCTCGGGCGTCAAGAAGATCCCCGGATAGTCGCCTTTGTCCGGCGTCATCATCCGATAGCGCCAGTCTTCGGTCACAATCGAAACCCAATATCCGGTCAGGTCCTCGGGAGCCGCGGCCTTAGGATCGGGAGGAGCAGCATTCGGTGTGAAGCCGATCTGTCCGCGCTGCGCGGGCGTTGCAAAGGCCATGCACCCAGCGATCGCCAGCATCACTCCGCCACGCTTCAGCCAGTTGACCGGATCCATCCGCTCCCCCGCTTCGAACCGCCCACCAGCTCTCTCGATCGTCCCGATCGAGAAATCGCCCTACATGATCACGCCTTCCCACTTCCAACCGTCCGATGGCCGCACAATTTTGTGCAATCGAATTCGGTGCTCGGCCGGATCGCGCCCGGGATTCCCGCTGACGATCACGTGATCGCCAGGCTTTAGCGTGTCGCGCGTCACGTGCTCCTGCGTCAGCTGCGCACCGCCGCCCCACTCGACCGACCAGACCACCGGCTCGCCCTTGTCGTCCTTCGCCTCCACCTTGATGAACGAGTGCGGGTTGCGGTAGAGGAACTGCGTCAGGGTTCCCTCTACCGTCACCTCTTGATCGACGAAGTAGGTCGCCGCAAACGAGTGGTGCGCGTACGCGCGTCCACCCGCCATTAATGCGCCCGCGACGAGTACTGCAAATATTGTCCGTTTCACGAAAGTTCCTCCCAAACCCATTGCCCCATTATATCGACAATCGCCCTCGCGCAACTCAAGCCTAGCCTACTGCTTCGGCGCCAGGCTTTTGTACACCGCTTCGACGAACATGTCCGTCGTCCAGATTCCCGTCGTTGCGCCATAACGCGGATCGTAGTCGCGCGTCGGCCGCGCCGCCTTCACCTGTTCGAGCGTCATGCCCTTCTTGATCATGTCCTGCACTCGATCGCGAATGATCGTGACCATCTCCTGATAAAAGACGACGTCCGCCACGTCGCAAAGGCGGCCGTGGCCCGGAATCACCATCGTTCCGCCTTCCTGCAACACATCATTCCCGCCGAGCGCCGCGGGAATCGCGATCTCGATAATCTTGTTCAGACCCGCAATCACGCCCTGAATGTTTCCGCCGTGCTGCATATCGACAATGGGATAGCGGTTGGTCACGAAAATGTCGCCCGCGCTGATTACATCCGAGCGGCGGAAAAAGACGATGCTGTCGCCGTCCGTATGCGCATTCGGAATGTGAATGATCTCGATTCCCTCATTGTTGAAAAACAACTTACGCTCGGGTGTCGTGTACGTTTCGGTCGGCCACGCACCTTCGGGAGTGGGCGCCTGCTGGCCCGTCGGCGCGCTCATCCTGTCCAGCACGCTCTGAAACGCGAGTATGATCGCTTGATTCCCCGCGCTGGCGCCGATGTCTCCCACTACATTGCCGCCAGCGATCGTCAATCCCGCCTTCGAGATCGCCTCGTTGCCCCCCGTGTGGTCGGGATGCATGTGCGTGTTGATGATGTATCGAATCGGCTTGGTCGAGATGCCGCGCGCGGCCGCGAGCACTTTGTCGCTCATTTGTGCGACGCCAGTGTCGACGAACAGCACACCGTCATCCCCAGCCTGCACCGTGATGTTTCCGCCCGCCCCGACCAGCATGTAGACGTTGCCCTGCACGGGCAGGATGTGAACTTCCGCCTTCGAATAATCCGGAGCCGCGGCAGCGGCGCCCGCTTGGCTCGGGTTCTGCTGTGCGCGCGCGGTTCGCGTCGCGCAAATGAAGCCGGCCAGAACCATCGCCGCCGTTATCGCGGCACCGCCGAAAGCTTTCGCAAATCGAACAGATATCATGAGTATCACCGGTTCGGCACTACCTTCGCTGGACGCGGCAATCGCTTCATACTCTTCATCTTCAACTGATACTCCGGATACATCGTTTCCGCTCCGCCCCGTGTGGCCTCGGGCGGTATGCCGTACCTCGCAGGAAACTCGTCGAGAAACGGATTCGCCTCGACATGGCTCGGAACCACTCCCTCTGGGCGATCCACTTCGTCCACCGGTTCGCACGGCCAAGGCGCCATTTGCGACTGCGGGGTGTACACGAAGTCGGTCGTACGAATGAACGGCTCCGTCAGATATACCGGATCGTACACAATCACCGTGACCGTCAGATAATCGCCGTGCTTCAACAAATGCACTCGCGCGGTCGCCAGGTCACTTCTCGGAATTCCGTTGCGCCGTATCCAGTTCTCTTTCAAGTGCGTCGTTGTGATAACAAGCGTGTTCGCGTCCCACTCGCCGGTCGAAAATCCTTGCCACGTGTGCAGCGCGTAATCCGGCGGATGAGGACGGCCATCCATCCAGATGGTTTGCTCCGCCCCATAAGCTGAAAGATGCGTGTGGTATGCGATCACTCTCTGCGTCGCCCGATCGACTTCCTGCCAAATGTGCAATTGCGACGGACCGCGCCAACCGTAATCGGAGCCGTGCTGGCGGCACTGGTCTTCGGGTAGTTCGACCATCGCCGCGTCCCAGCTGTCACCCCTCAACCGCGCTGCGCCATTGATCGGCAGCCCCAGGTAATCGCCGATTTCCGGACCCGGAATTCGCTCTTCCCAATCCTCGTCGAATCGCGGGGACCAGTCACCCGAAGGGTCTTCTCCACTGGCGGCCCCCCAGCCTGGTGGCGCCTGTGCAGCGACACGCCCGCCCAGCAACGCCACGAAAAATATCAAGAGACCCAAAATTCCGGTGAGTTTCTCCGGAGATGTTCCACCCATTTCACGCCCTAGCCGTCACGAGCCGTCGACCGAATCGGCCACAACTTTTATCACAAAAGCCTTGCGCGCACGCATCGTTTTTCGCCTTTTCTGTGCGCGAACTCCGTTGCCATCGCAATGATTTCCGCTGCGCTTCCCCGCTCAATCTTTTGTGATAAACTCCCCGCTCAGAGGTGAAAGGCCATGTCCATTGTAAGAGGTCTCCATCACATGACGGTGTGCGTGGGTGGCGCTCAGGAAGATATCGACTTCCAGACGAAAATTTTCGGCCAGCGAATGATCAAGCAAACGGTCCTCTTCGACGGTCGCTACGCGCACTATCATTTGTACTATGCGAACGCTAACGCTGAGCCCGGTTCGGTCTACACGACCTTTCCTTATGGACGCGTGAGAGGCCGTCAAGGTTCCGGTCAGATTCAGTCGACGGCATATTCGGTCCCGAAGGGCTCTCTGAAATTCTGGCTCGAGCATCTCAACCGGCACAACATCAAGAACACCGGCATCCAGGAGCGTTTCGGCCAGAAGTTCATCCGCTTTGATCATCCCTCCGGAATTCAGTTGGAAGTCATCGAAGCTGGCGACACGCGAAGGCCGTGGTCGGTCGGCGAGGTCTCTGGCGATGTCGCGACGCGCGGTTTCCACGGCCCGGTGCTCTCGGTTCGGGAAATCGCCGAGACCGAGCGCTTTTTCGTCGACGCTCTGGGCTTTAAGAAGACCGGCCAAGAAGGCCCGTATTACCGCTACGAAATCGGCGAAGGCGGCCCGTCCAAAACCGTCACGCTGCTGCACGAGCCCGACCGCCCGTCAGGAAGCTGGATTTTCGGCGCGGGCACGGCTCACCACATGGCGCTCGACGTCGAAAGCGATGAAAAGCTCGCTGAGCAAAAAGGCATCTACGAAGAGCTCGGTTACACCGACGCCTCGGAAATCAAGGACCGCATGTACTTCCATTCGGTCTATTGCCGATGCCCGGGTGGAATTCTCGTCGAGTGCGCGGCGACCGTTCCGAAAGGCTTCGCCGTGGACGAGCCCGCCGACCAGCTCGGCCAGAGCCTGCTTCTCCCGCCGTGGTTCGAACATCGCCGCGCGGAAATCGAAGCGATGCTCGAGCCGATCAAAGTTCCCGAGAGCAATTTCCCGGGCGGCGTCAAGAAGCCGGCTGTGAAAGTGCCGGTGTCGGTGCCAGCCGCCGCTGCCGAACAGGCTCCGGGCGGTCCATCGCGCCGAACCAGCGCCGTCTTCATCGGCGGCGACAAACCCGCCAGCAAGTAACCGCGCCGCCCATACGAATGGCTTCGTAGGGGCACGATATATCGTGCCCGGCACGGTTGCTTGGCACCGTGCCGTCTAACCGGCAAGGCGCAATGCGGCGAAGTTGCTGCGGGTCTCGGAGCGGGCGTCGAAACACGATCTCCGCACCGAGACCCGCAGTCGAAGAATCCCTCTTCTTCAAACCTCGCGGGTAACGCACTGCCAGTTGGTTCGTGGGTCGCGGCTTCAGCTGGGACCTCAGCCGACCATACTAGAGCTCGGTTTTAGCCGCTGAAGTTCCGACTTCAGGAAATTTCGTGTCTGCGCCGGGTTTCTCAATACGCCGCTTCTAGCAATGCCGTTACGTCCTGCGCTGTCACCGCGCGATCGACGACGCCTGATTTCTCCAACTCATGCAGCACGGTCGGCACAATCTGGCCGATCTCCGCGCGTGGCACGCCAGCTTTGTTCAGCGAATTCGGCACGTTGAACTGTGCGATAAACTCCGCCGTCCGTTCCGCGCACGCAAACGCTCCGGGCATCGGCTTCGCCAAATGGAATGGAATGCGGAACCCCTCCGCGATCGGGCCAAACCGCTCCGGCGCAATCTCTGCCATGAACCGCATCGCGTGCGGCAGCGTGATGCACGACGTGACGCCGTGCGCTATGTTCCATCGCGGCCCAATCTGATGCCCCAGCAGATGCGAAATTCCGAATCTCGTGTTCATCGATCCGAAAATCGAAAACCACGCCGCAAACTGGCAATGCCCTCTATGCGCTAGCTGGTCAGCCCCTCGCGTTTTGATTGACGCTGGGAGATGCTCAACTAGCAGCGCAATCGCCTTCGATCCAAGCGCGTCGCTGATCGGATGATGCCGCGGCGTGTAGATCGTCTCGATCGCATGATCGAGTGCCCGCATTCCTGTCGCCACCCAGAGCCAGTCTGGGGTTTCGAGCGTGACTGCGGGATCGTTGATCACAGTCCGCGCCTGCAATCGCGGATCGGACACACCCGATTTCACGAGCGTCGTCTCGTCCGTCACGCCTCCCGCGTGGGTGTATTCGCCGGCCGATAGCGTCGTCGGAATTGCGATGTGGATGATTTCGCGCTTGTTGAGGAAAGCGTAGCTCGCCACCTTACACGTATCGATAGGGCTTCCGCCGCCGAAGCTCACAAGGCAATCGGCGTCCAGCCGCTCGATCATCGCCTGCAATTCGTTGACGCTGCTGCCCGGCACATGCTGCCGCGCGCCCTTGAACACTCCCGCGCACCGCGCGCCCGCCGCGCCCGTCACCTTCTCCAGCAGCGCCGAGCCGCCGAGCGTTTTCCCCGTCACAACGATCGCCCGCTTCAATCCTCGCCGTTCGAGCTCCTCGCCCAGTGCAGCAACCTTGCCCGGCCCGGACATCACGCGTTCCAGCCTGCTCAAATTGAAATCAGCGACGATTGGTTCCATGACTCGCGCGAGTATACATCACGGCGCTCTCAGCTGTTGTCTCAGCGTCATTGTCATCTTTTCGCGATTACAAACGCCCGGCGCGGTTATCATAGCTGTGTACATTTCGACGGAGGTGGGCCATGGCGCAAGCAATCCCCGAAAAATATCTCGATTTGTTCAAGAAGCAGGCGTTCGCGAGCCTCGGCACGATCATGAGCGACGGCAGCCCCCAGGTCACGCCCGTATGGGTGGACTACGATGGCAAATACGTTCGGTTCAATTCCGCGGTCGGCCGAGTGAAAGACAGAAACGTGCGGCGCGACCCGCGCATATCCCTTACCATTCTCGATCCGGAGAATCCCTACCGCTATCTGGCGATTCGCGGGCGGGTCGTGGAAATCACGCAAAAAGGCGCCGCTGAACACATCGACAGCTTGTCGCAGAAATATCTCGGGAAGCCGTATCCCTACGCTCAGCCGGGAGAGGTCCGCGTCCTGTACAAGATCGAGCCGGAGAAAGTGAGCACGATGGGCTAAGTCACTGGCCAAACGGCGCGGACCCGTTCCTCATCACGCTCACGCGGCGCTCGACTTCGCATCCAAGTCAACGTATTATCCCCACCCGCGAGGAATTCCTTATGAAGACCAGCACCGATCGCATTCTTACGACGCATGTCGGCAGCCTGCCGCGCCCTCAGGAAGTCGTCGACCTGCTTTTCGCGCAGGATCGCGGCGAACCCATCGATCAAGCCTTATTCAACGAGACAATGCGCCGCGCCGCCGCGGATCTCGTCAAGCGCCAGGCGGAAATCGGAATCGACGTGGTCAGCGACGGCGAAACCAGCAAGATCAGCTACGCCACCTACATCCGCCATCGTCTCACCGGATTTGAAGGAGATTCCGCGCGCCCCACTCCGCAGGACCTCGAAGATTTTCCCGAGTATCGCGACCGTCTCGTGAAGGCCGGCCACTCCGCCACGTACAAGCGACCCGTTTGCAAAGGTCCGATCAAGGTGAAGAATCTCGAGCCGGTCAAGCAAGATATCGCCCACATGAAGGAAGCGCTCTCGAAAGCCAATGTCGCCGAGGGCTTCCTGAACTCCGTTTCGCCGGGCACAATCGCCGTCTTTCAGCCCAACGAATACTACCCTTCGCACGAAACCTATCTCGCGGCGCTCGCCGACGCGATGCGCGAAGAGTACGAATTGATCGTGAAATCAGACCTGCTGTTGCAGCTCGATTGTCCGGACCTCGCGATGGGCCGCCACTCGCGTTTCAAGAGCCTCACCGACGACGAATTTCTTCGCTACGCCGAGCTGCAAGTCGAAGCTCTCAACCACGCGCTCGCCAACGTTCCGGCCGACCGCGTCCGCCTGCACGTCTGCTGGGGCAATTACGAAGGGCCTCACATTCACGATATGGACTGCATGAAAATTTTCCCCATCGCCATCAAAGTGAAGCCCATGGCGCTGCTCATCGAAGCCGCCAACCCCCGCCACGAGCACGAATGGGAAGCGTGGACGAAAATAAAATTGCCCGATGACAAAATTCTCATTCCCGGCGTGATCGCTTCGAGCTCGAACTACGTGGAGCATCCCGAAGTGGTCGCGCAGCGCCTGCTTCGCTACGCCAGCGTCATCGGGAAGGAGCGAGTGATGGCAGGCAGCGACTGCGGCTTCGGCACGTTCGCCGGCTTCGGCCCGGTGTTCCCGCCGTTTTCTTGGTTGAAATTCCGGTCGCTCGTCGAGGGCGCCCGCATCGCCTCAAGAAAGCTCTGGGGCCGCGTGAACTGAACTGATCAAAAGCGCACGATGCTGAATGAATATGCCTTCGAGATGGCGACTGCCGCCATCCGCTTCGGCTTTGGCGCCACGCGCGAGATCGGCGCCGAACTCGCGGATCTCGGCAAGAAACACGTCCTAGTCTTCACCGATCCGCACCTTCGCGCGCTGCCTCCCGTCGCAAACGTGCTGCAGTCGCTCGAAGAGAACAAGATTCGCTTTTCCATTTTCGATCGCGTACGCGTCGAGCCCACCGACGAATCCTTCCGCGACGCAACTCGCGCCGCACAAGAAGAGGACTTCGACGCCTTCGTCGCGGTTGGCGGCGGCTCTACGATGGACACAGCCAAGGCTGCGAATCTCTATAGCTCCTATCCCGCCGATTTCCTCGATTACATGAATCCGCCGATCGGCCGCGGCCAGCCAGTTCCGGGTCCCTTGAAACCTCTGATTGCGATTCCCACTACCGCCGGAACCGGCAGCGAAACCACCGGTGTCGCAATTTTCGATTTCGAAAAGATGAAAGCGAAGACCGGCATCGCGCATCGCCGCCTGCGGCCAACTCTCGGCATCGTCGACCCCGAAAATACTCGCACGCTCCCCGCCGCCGTAGCCGCCGCTTCGGGTCTTGACGTTCTAAGCCACGCGATCGAGTCTTACACCGCGATTCCGTATCAGCAGCGCGCGCGGCCCGAGCGCCCGATCATGCGTCCAGCCTATCAGGGTTCCAATCCGATCAGCGACCTTTGGAGCTTGGAAGCGCTTCGACTTGTCGGCAGCTATCTGCGTCGCGCCGTAGCCGATCCGGGCGACGACGAAGCGCGCGCGAACATGATGCTTGCCGCTTCGTACGCGGGAATCGGATTTGGAAACGCGGGCGTGCATCTGCCGCACGGGATGTCATATCCAGTCGCAGGCATGGTGCGAAACTATCGCCCGCCCGGCTACGCAGCTGACCATCCGCTCGTTCCGCACGGCATTTCGGTGATCGTCCATTCGCCGGCCGCTTTTCGCTTCACCGCACCGGCTTGTCCCGAGCGCCATCTCAAGGCTGCCGAAATTCTCGGGGCCAACGTCGCCGGCGCGAAACGAGAAGACGCCGGCAAGATCCTCGCCGACCAGCTCGTGAAATTAATGCAGGACCTGAAAGTTCCAAATGGCCTTCGGGCATTGGGCTACCAATCTTCGGACATTCCGGCACTTGTCGAAGGTACCCTGCCGCAGCATCGCGTCACGAAGCTCTCGCCCCGCCCCGTCAACCCCGACGATTTCGCTCGTCTCTTCGAAGAATCTATGTCCGTCTGGTGATAGTAGTCCGGCGTTCGAGCGACGCGGACATGGACATCCCCGAAGGGGGGATCGCAGCAGGCATTCCTATCGCGCGCAGCGATAGATTACTCGCCGCGTCTAGCAGAGTTTTTCAGGAGAATAATTGCTCAACGAATTTCTTGCATCGCTCCAGAAACCCTACGGGAGCTGGGCCGGACTGCGCGGTCCCGCCGCGCACCGGAGCTTGCGCAGGCCTATTCGGGGAGGACAGCTGCGCAATCCTCTGGTCTGCCTCGCGAGCCTGCTGCGACATAGGTCTTGAATCGCCATCCGCGTCAGGATCTAACTGTCCCTCGCTCTTGCCCAGCAGACCGTTGGGACCCGCCTGCGCGATCGGCAAAACGCGCGCGTATTCGCGTTCCAGCGATTCTTCCACGTGCCGCCAATCGCTCTGGCCAAAAAGTCCCTGGCCCAGCTGCAGCAACTTCTGACCAAGGTATTCAAGTAGCGCCTCGTCTTCGAGCGACGCCGCCTGCGCTTTGATCTTTAGAAACGTGTCGGCCGCAGCGACGAGGCGAACGAGAACCGAGTCACGCAGCGCCAGTTCCGGTGTGTGATGATTCTCGAGCACATCGAGGAAAGAAGGCATCAAATCCCACGAACGCGCCATGATGCCGCCGAGCTTGCAGTGGTCGATTCCGAAATACTCCTGCTCGACCGGCGGATTATCGGTCCAGTTCGCGGGCAGCTCGCCCGGTTCCCCGGCGGCCTCGCTCAGAAGAATCCATTCAGGGACCTGTCCAATATCGTGCAGCAGCCCGGCTATATAGGCCTGATATTCCGCGAAATATTTCCAGCGCTTCGCGAGGAGTTGCGAAAGCATCGCGGTCATAAGACTGTGCTGCCAGAAGGCGATCATCTGCGAATCGGGCAGCGCCTTCCCGGCGAAGTCCGCCACGGAAGTCGTAAGCGCGAGGCTGCGAAGCCGCTCGGGACCTAGCAGCGTTGCCGCATGATCGATGCTGATCACGCGGCTGTGCAGCCCCAGCAGCGGCGAATTGCACATCCGCAGCACTTGAGAGCTGAGCGTCGGGTCCGCCGATATCAGTTTTGCGGCTTTCTTTAGGTCCGGGGATTCGCCGCTCAACGCTTTTGTAAGCTCGAGCGCGGGTTGGCGGAAGGGCGGCAGTCCTTTGCGCACGATCACTTGCAGGCGCTGCTCGCGGGCAATTTGCGAGAGCGTCGCGGATGATTGCAGCGGATGCGCCTCTGTCGTCACAGGTGACCCTTGCCAACCATTGTAGAAGCGAAATCCGTGATCTTGCCGTTTGTTCGCCCGGCGACGCTGCAAGAGACAACAGCGTCAGCACTGGCGAAGCAGGCCTGAGGATTTTCGCCGACTGGCGCGTCTGCTCACGTTGGTTTCACTTCAAAAGCGAGTACCTTTCACGAAATTCACCTCCTCTCGCGCATCGCCAAACCCCACTTAAATCGACCGCGCGTCCCGCTTTCGACCGCTAACGGTATCCCTTCCCTATCGCCCCTAGCAGTACTTCTCGGCTTGTGCTTCGCCCGTCCTCCTATCCATCTCGCGCCCAGCGGCATATATTACAGAGCGTGAAATTTCATGCTCGCTCGTCGGCAGCGGTCATCTGTTCGGCCGTTGCATGCATCGGCTTCGCGTCTGATCTGTGGGCCGCGCGCCACGCCGCGCTCGGCACCCTTCAAACCGCTCAGGAGTCCTTCCATCGCGAGCTTTGGACCGAGGATTATGCTTTCCTGAAATCCACCTTAAAGCAGTCGTACGCAAACCTTGCCTGGTTTGCGTCCCCCCAGAGCGGCGTCGACCTTCCCGGGCTCGATCGCCGCACGCGGCGCATCCTCGATTCAGCCGAAAATGAGGACGACGCAAGATCTGCAATTCTCGCCTTCGTCGCCGGATTCCACGACGGCCATTTCGAGCAGGTCCCAACTGAGGAGCCATCCGCAGGGAAATCGAATCCGCCGCCGGCCGCCTTTGACGACATGGACCCAGCCTCCGGCTGCGCGGCCTTGGGCTACGCCCCGGTTCGCAGCATCGCTTTTTCCCTACCGCTCGATGCATTGCGTGGTTCGTCCATTGAGTCAGACGGACTCAGCCGGGTATTTCGTGCCGGCATCGTGCAGTCTGCGTCGGGGACGCGCTTCGGCGTCGTCCGCATCCCGCGCTTCCGTCCGCAGGACGCTCCCCCATCGAGCTGCATCGAAAAGTGGAATGCCTGGCGGAAAACGGGCCAGCCAATAAAAGTCGACGTGCTGAAAGACCAGATTCAGCACGACTGGTTCCAAATTTTGGCCGCCCAACTTTCGCGATTTCGCGGCGAAAAGGTCGCCGCTGTCATCGTCGACGTCGGAGGCAATACCGGCGGCAATGACTCAGGCGATTGGGCCGCCCGCCTTTTCACACCTCGCGATGTCCACTCAGCGCGCCTCCTATTGGCCGCTGCGCCTTCCGCCAACGCCTATTTCGACGAAGAACTGCAGGGCATTCGCGAGGCGCTTGAAAAGCATCCGGAGGCCAGCGCCCAAACGCAACACGTGCTTCGTGAAGCGATCTCCCATTTCGAGCAACGCAAGTCGGACATCGCCTCAAGAAGCTGCGATTTGTCCTGGGCATGGCGCGAACAGCGACCTTGGAACCCTGCGGGATGCAGCGGCCTGATCGATGCGGGATTCGCGAGCGGCGAGCTGGATTACCTGGCAGCGGGTTCGATGGAGGCAGAGGACTTGGCTTCTGCGGTCTATTGGCCTGCGGCGGTCGATCGATTGCGCGGCGCGTGGTCTGGTCCCGTCTACATCCTCACCGACGGCAAAACCGCCTCTTCTGCAGAAATGTTCAGCGCCGTCATGCAGGATAATGGCGTAGCGAAAATCGTCGGCACGAATACCGAAGGCGACGGCTGCGGATTCATGGATGACGCTGCGGAGGTAGTGCTACCGCACTCGCGCCTCCGCTTCCGAGTTCCCAATTGTGTGCGTTTACGCAGAGATGGCACCGACGAAGTTGCCGGAATCAAACCGGATTTGCCTGTGCTGCCGACCGAAGGCGAGGACGCTCGCGCCCGTGCCGCCAGGATGCTTGAATTGATCGACGCCGATCTGCGGAAAAACTAACCGCCGCCCATCGCGATCGCGTTATGCCGCCGTCGCGGCGGCCGCGCTGCGAACCTGCCCGCAAAAAGTCCACATACTCTCGCGCTTGCACTTCCCTTCCCGTGCAGTAGAATGACGCCCGTGAAAGGACGAATTGAAGTTCGCGAAGATGAAAGACCGAGGGCCCCGCAGATTTGCGGGCGCAGGCCGAACCTTGCGCGCATTTCTACTCGACAATGCTTTCGAGTAGAATTGTCCGTAAGTCACTCAAAACAAACGATCGGCCTTCTCGCTACTCGACAATATTTCGGCCCCCTTTTCGCAACGCACCCTCCGCAATTCTGCGGACCCCAACGCACTTCGATGGAGGCACCAACATGGACCGTCGATCGTTCATCGGTTTTGGCACTCTCGCGGCGGGAGCTCTCATGAGCGGCGGATTCGCTCGCATACTGGCGGAGGACGCGACGCACACGCCAGGCGCAACTGTCGCGACAACCACGGGCAAAGTTCGCGCGACGATGCAGGACGGCGTCCACGCGTTTAAAGGCATTCCGTACGCGGCCTCTACTGCCGGCGATAACCGCTTCATGCCGCCGAAAAAGCGTGAGCCTTGGAACGGCGTGCGCGATTGCTTCGAATTGGGTCCGCGCTCGCCGCAGCTTCTGAGTTCGTTCCACGGTGTCGTTCCTCCGGAAGTTGAAGTGATGGACCGCGACGAGCCCATGAGCGAAGACTGCCTGATGCTCAATGTGTGGACGGCTGGAGTTGGCGCCGGCCACAAGCGGCCGGTGATGGTCTGGCTCCACGGCGGTGGATACACCAGCGGCTCGGGCGGATTCATCTGCTACGACGGCGCACAGCTGGCGAAGAAACACGATGTCGTCGCAATCTCGCTGAATCATCGCCTCTCGGCGCTTGGCTACCTGTATCTCGCCGGAATCGGCGGCGAGAAATACGCGAATTCAAGCAATCTCGGAAACCTCGACATCATCGCCGCGCTCGAATGGGTCCGCGACAATATCGCCGCGTTCGGCGGCGATCCGGGCAATGTCACGATCTTCGGACAATCGGGGGGTGGCGGAAAAGTCAGCTCGCTGATGGCGATGCCCGCAACCAAAGGGCTCTTCCATCGCGCGATCGTGCAAAGCGGCGCCTCAGTGAAAGGCACCCCGATCGAGGCGGCGAACAAATCCGCCGAGCTCTTTCTCTCGAAATTCAACTTGAAGCCGAACCAAGTCGAGGAGCTGGGAAAGCTCACGCCCGATCAATTGCTTGCGCCGACGGGCGGCGGACTTTTCGGCGCGCCGGGCTTGTCTTTCGCGCCCGTGGTCGACGGCGAAACGCTGCCGACCGATCCCTTCGATCCTGTGGCGCCCGCGCTCTCCGCAGACATTCCGCTGCTGATCGGCACCGTCGAGACCGAAGTCACATTTTTCCCCAACCAAATTCTTGATCCCATCGACGACGCAACTTTGCATGCGCGCGTGAAGCAGACGGTTCGCAATGCCAGCGAAGATCAAGTCGATAAGGTCATCGCCGCGTACAAGGCGGGCCGTCCGCAGGCAAGCAACACAGACATTTTTCTGATCATCGCCTCGGACGCAACCTTCCGCGCAGGCGTTCTGGTTGAAGCCGACCGCAAGGCCATGCAGGGCAAGGCCCCCGTGTATCAGTATTACTTCACGTGGCGCTCGCCAGTTCGCGAAGGCAAGCTGCGCTCCTTCCACACGCTCGAAATCCCATTTGTGTTCGACAACGTCGACAACTGCAAGTCGATGGTGGGCTCGGGCCAGGACCGTTACGCGCTTGCGGAGAAAGTCAGCTCCGCCTGGGTTGCCTTCGCCCGCACGGGCAATCCCTCGACAAAGGACCTGCCTTGGCCCGCATTCGACACCACAAAGCGCGCCGTGATGATCCTCAACGATGAATGCAAAGTCGTGAACGATCCGTACGGCGCCGAGCAGCGCCTGCTGCGTTCGATTTAGGCGAAGGGCTTAGAAAGGAGAAAGTTACATTTCGTTCTGCGTCTCTGAGGGCCAGCTCATGCCCCAGGAATAGAACGCAAGAATGATCATCACATCCACAGGCAAACCGAACACGATGTAAAGCACGGGCATGAACAGAACGGATTTTTCGAGCACGACGGCCTGCAAAAGCATCTGTAGCGGGAAAAAAATCGCGAGATGAGCCATCGTCATCGCCGTGAGCGCCGCTTTACGAACTAGCCGGAAGCGGAAAATGTAGTAGGTGAGTCCGAAGAGAATGGGGACAATCGCAATCAGCGCGATGCCGTACGTAACCATCCCTTCCATGTAGCTGTCGGGCGTGTGGGGAAATCTGCCGGGCATCCACAAAAAATAGATGAGTGCAGTCACCTGAATGAAAAGCACCGCCCGCGCGAGATATGTGATCGGCGTGAATTTCTTGGGCAGCAGGTACGTCGCAGCAAACAGCAAGCCGACAACCGCTGCGGTGCTCCACCATGTCTGCGCATCGGGACTGACCCCGTTCATCCGCGGAAACGGCACGACGAAGCGAATGTAGGGCGTGACGAAATGCTCGCGCAAGCCGATATCGCAGCGGAGCGACATCAGCCGGATCCCAGCGGCGAAAATCGCCTGCCACAACCTGCAGATCCACGGCAATGCAAGGATCCAAGCGAACGTGAACAGCAGCACCAGCAGCGCAGCCGTGACCAGATCGGAAGGCTCGAGGACGAATCGCGTCAGCGCGCGGTGCATCGCGATCACGCCGCCACGATGACCGCAAAAGCGGCCGCGCTCGGTGAACCGAGAAGAGTCGCTCGCGACGCTCCCGAGCGCGCGGCGATCAAAACTCCTTGAAGAATCCAAAGCTGCCGCCACCCCGTTCGTAGAACGGGCTGTGATAGTAGTCCGCGATGAGATTGAAGCCCCAGTTCTTGCCGGTCCATTGCCGCCAGGTAATTGTCAGGCTCTGACTGAGGAAGCGGCTGAGTACCGTCGTCGGCCCGACAAGCTGGTAGGCCTCTTCGCCGAATTCGCCGTTTACTGTGATGTAGTGATGCTTGTTGGTGCCATGCGTAAGGGCGACGAAGCCTGATGGTGAGAACACTGCGCCTGGATTGCTGACGTTGAACCGCAAGCCGTCTTCGAAGATCCAGGGCCTAGTGAAATAGTAGGTCGTGCCGACAAACACGCTTTGATCGCGGTGAACGTCCTTCGCCGCGTAGTACCCGTATCCGAGAGTGGCGATGAATTGTTTCCGCGACAGCCACTTGCGATTCAAGAACGCGTCGGCGCGAAAACGCGGCCAGAAAAATCCTCCCGCGCTCGAGCCGAGCGTGAGTGAAGCGTACCAGGTCGGGCTGAAATCATACGTATCGCCCGCCGCCATGTACGCGCCGCCGTCGCCGAACTCGTGCTGCCCGTTGATCTCGCCGCTCCACGTGTTCTTGCCTTCCGAGTACACCGCGCGAGTGTAGCCGCCGCTCCAATCGCCGAAGTTATTCGTCAATTGGCGATATGACCCGCCAACTTCTACGAAGTTGGTCAACACCTTTTCGGCCGGAGCCGATGGGGATGGCGGAGGCGCGGCCTCGGGCTGCTGTTGCGTGGTCTGCTGTGGAGGATCGGCGGCCGGCGGATCCTGGGTTTGCTGGGCGCGCGCCGCAACCGAGCACGCAAGCGTAACCGTCAAGTAGAAGAGCGCATTCCGAAAATGGTGTGAACGGTTCATTGTCCTGACACTCTGCTTTCGATTTCGAGTTGATCTCCCTCACCTGCCACTACGATCCAGCCGTCGCGGACCTCGGTGATCTCGGCTGAACCACGGCGCACGACAGGCTTGCTGTATTTCGGTGCCGGAAATCTCCAGGCTTCGTGGGCGAGCGTCGCGGGCGCGGAAGCCGTAAGCGAGGCCAGCCCCTTCTTCTGCGTCAAACTCCAACTCACGGACTTGCGCGAATTCAAGAACCTCGCCATCTGGGCCATCGTGTACCAGTGAAATCTTCCCCGTGCGCGAAGCTGCCCCGTTTTCTCGAACCACGCGTCGACGATTCGGCGATACGGCAAAATTCCCGGCGGATGGAAATAGGCGAGACGTACCTGCCTGTGCCGGACGACGAAATCAGTCAGCGCATCGAGCCAGCTTTCGACGACCGGCGAAGGCACCGACAGATGCTCCATCTCCTCGAACGAAGCGGCGCGGTCCAGGTGAACGATCGGAAAAGCCCAAATATTCTGGCCGTCGCTATGACCATCGCGATAGCCTTGCGTTGGTCCCATTCCGCTGTCGCCGGTGAAGTAATAGGCGATGAATCCGTGTGCCTCGAGCCAGCGCGTGACCCATTCGGGTTGGTTGCCCTCGGGCGCCGAGTACTCGATCACCGGTTTCCCCGTCACTTCCTCGAGCGCCGCCTTATTGAGCTCGAGATACTTTTCCATCTGCTCAGGAGGGTCTTTGTCCACGTGAGCCGCGAAATAGTCGTGCATCCAGCCGCCATGGCTTCCAACCTCGTCACCTGAACGCACGAGCTCGCGCACGAGTTCCCTGCTTATGGAATTTCCGGGAACATCAAAGCCCTCATGGTCGCCCACGCGATAGTCGTCCGGCCCGGCAGTGATGTCGATCGAGTACGGACCTTGCCTAGTCATCGGCCACGTGCTGACTTCCTGCAGCGACTGAATCGCGGCGTTGGAATCCACATGCCAATTCAGAACGATGCCGCCGATGCCGTCCGGAACGGCCAGGAGGCACGGCAAGGCCAGAACGTGCAGCGCGAAATAGTTCAGAAAGGCGTGGAGCGGCAATCCGTCAGTTCTTTCGACAAGAGTTGTGAGAGGCAAATTAACGAACAACACGGACCCTTTACCGAACGGATGCAAACTGGCCGCGACGTTCGAACCTGAGCGCAGCAGGACTTCTCCTGCGTAGTCACCCATCGTGACGAAGCTCGGGTATTCCAAATCTCCGAACTGATAGCGGCGCAGTTGCGCCGATGTTTGGTTTCCGTTCTTCTGCAATTCGACGAACGGAAAGTACTTGCCCGGCGGCACCCCGAGCTCGTCCATCGTGGGAATCGAGCCGCTTACAGCCGAAGAGCGAATCATGCCGGCACCCAGCGCGTTGTAGAACGCGTAGCGAACTCCGGCGAGATCAGACAGCCGCGATTCCTCTCTGGAATAAAAACCCTGAGGCGATTTCGTGGCGGCATCGTAGACGAGCATCAGATGTCCGCCGTTTGCTACATAGTCGCGGATGGTGGAAACGATCAAGTCGCCCGCGCTCACGTGAAACTCATCGGGGAGGATCACGCCTGCGCAGGCGCGACTGTCCAGTAGCGGTCGCATGTATGTGGAATCGTGCATCGGCACCACGTGCAGGCCTTCTTCGCTGGCGGTATCCAGCCAAACTCTTACGCGCGAGTCGGCAAAGCTGACTCCATCGGGAACAAGCAGGATCAGGCGATCCGCTCCGGCGCCGGAGCTCTCGCCGACGCGCAGAGCGGCCCATACACCAGCGCAGATCAGAACTGCGACAGCAGCAGTGGCCACTGACCGGCGTGCATTCATTGCTTTGCCAACGCGTGCCCCTCGTGACGCGCCCAGATCGTTCCGAAGGCGACCACACCTTCTTCAACGGCAATCACGGGAGCGCTCACGGTTGTAGGCCTGTCGAATGTTCCGCAACGTGAGCCGGACTCGATCAGAATTTCATACTCCGCAATCACGGGCCCGCCGATCTGACAATCGGGGCCAATGTGCATCGTGGTTGCGCTGATCAAGCTGCCGGCCACGAAGGCGCCCGAATCAACCGCCAGGTGATGATTGCTTTTCACGCTTCCCAGAATCTGCGCGCCGGCGCCAATCCGAAGGCCGCCACGCGTGACGATGCTGCCCTCGACGATTTCGCGCGCCGGAATTTCAAGATCCGCGTCAACAAAGCGCCGCCTGGCAGCAATGAATGAGGAAATCGGTTCGGCCGGTTGATCGGGAGGCGACGCACCAGCTGAGTCTTTCTGCGCCGGCGGCGGTCCGAACACGATGCGCGGAGCATGCAGCCGCTGAAAGAGACATCCGGCTTGCAGGCCGATTTCAACCTCGGAAGAAATGCGGCCGTAGAGATCGCAGTCCTGCTCCGCGTGAATGCTCTTCGCCGCGTGGGCCCAGCGAATCACTTTGCTGCCTTGCCCCAGGCGCACTGCGTCGTCGCCGAGAATCGCGCGATAGGTGCAGTTTTCTCCGCCGGTCAGGAGACGCGACGCGTACAGCTCTTTGGCGAACGTGATCCCGTCGGGCAGCATCAGCTCCGTGCCTGCAGCCACAACGAAATCGCATGTTCTTCCGGCAGTACCTGGAGCAAGAAGCTGCGTGGTGTCCGCTCGCCCGAGCAGCAAGTATCGGTCGCCGTGAGGCAGAATGCCCGTTGCCGTATCGCCTGAAGCAACGCACCGTTCAAGCGGGACCAGCAAATCGGAGGCGTAGCTGCGGAACCCGAATGAAAAATGTCGGATATCGCCCGCGTACTGCTGAATCACGTTGAGCGCCTGCGCATCGCGTTTGAGGTGCAATTCGACGATTGCCGGTATAAGCGGAAGGAGGAAAAGCGCCGCAGCAAGCGCAAAGAGACCCGCGGTCGCAAGGACGGCGCTCACGGTGTGGTCCGGAAACGCTCGGTCTTATCCCAATGAAACTGAGCGCCGGTGAGCGGGGCCATCAATTGGGAGACAAATGCCCGTGAAACCGAAAAAATGCTGACGCCGAATCCGAGGATGAGGAAAGGAAGGAGGCAGATGCGCTGGCGCGTGTAGTCGAGCCGCGCGGCTGCGGCGATTTCGAAAAATGCAGCGAAATTTCCCACGGCCGAATACGCCGTAATCGAAAGCAATGCGATCACGCCATGGAGTGGAGCGTATCCTTCGTAAAACACGCCGAGCGCGAGGAGCCATCCGAGAAGCGTGAGGGGCGCCATGATGTACACGCCCAGAAGCAGGAAGCCGTCGATCCGCTCGCGCAGCGTGGCGCGGTGCTTGCCGAACAGGAGATGGAGGCCGTAATTCGCAAGCGCCTGATTGTGGCCCTTGGCCCAGCGCATGATCTGCTTCACGCGCACTTGCCACGTTTCCGGCACCTCCTCGTAGCACTCCGAACGATTTTGATAGACCGTCTTCCAGCCGTGCAGCAGAAGGCGATAGGTAAGGTCGGTGTCTTCAGTGAGTGAATTGTCGTTCCAGCCGCCGATTTCGCGCAGCGCGCTGAGCCGGACTCCCGCAACCGTTCCGCCGTGCTGCGGCACAAGACGCAAATTCATGCGTGCCTGCTGATCGACTTGATAGCCGCCGGAGCGTTCGAGATCGAGCAGACGAGTGAGCAGATTCGTGCCAACGTTCAGCGGGACGACGCGCCCCATCACGCCGCCGACTTCGGGATCGAAAAACGGCGCAACCAGCTGCTTGATAAGTCCGGTGCCGGGAATGTAGTCCGCGTCGAAGATCAGAATCACCTCGGTGGCGACCAACTCCATCGCGTCCTTCAGCGCTGCAGCTTTTCCGCCCTTGCCGCCGGTGCGATGAAACGGGCGGATGCGGCCGGGATGGTCCTGGCAAAAGCGGTCGATGATTTCGCGGGTCTTATCGGTCGAACGATCGTTCACCGGAACGACCAGCATTTTTTCCGGCGGATAGTTCACGCCCATCAGCGCGGCAAGAATGTGCGAGATGACTTTTTCTTCGTTATGCGCGGCGACAAGGATCGTCACCTGCGGCCAATCCGCAGTGTCGGTGTCAATGTAGGGATGGCGCTGAAATCCGAACAGGCGATTCAACGTGAACCAGTAGTGCCGCGCGGTATAAAGCGAGATGACGGCGACAATCGCGAAGAGGAAGTAGACCATGGCACTCCACCGCGCCTAGGAATGCACCTTCTCGGGGATCTGTTCGTGCTGCTGCCGGACGAGATCGGTCTTGCGGCGCCTTGGGTGCGGCCTCGGGGGCAATTTGAACTCCTGCTCGGGCTCAAGTAGCGGAGTCTTGCCCTGATACCAGCGCGAAATCGCCTCGACGATTCGCTCCGAGGCGCGGCCGTCGCCGTACGGGTTTTCGCCTTCGGACATGTCCTTGTACGTTTCGGGATCGGTAAGCAGCTTCTGCGCTTCGTCCAGAATTTTCTTTCGCGACATGCCGATGATTTTCGACATGCCAAACTGTGAAGCTTCGGGACGCTCGGTCACTTTGCGAAGTACGAGCACGGGCTTGTGAAACGTCGGCGCTTCTTCCTGAATTCCGCCGGAATCGGTGAGCACGAGAAAACAGCGGCGCAGCAGACTGACGAACGTAATGTAATCAAGCGGTTCGGTTAGGTGAATGCGGTCTACGCCTCCCAAAAGCGCGTTGATCGTGCTGCGCACGTTGGGATTCATGTGCACGGGGTAGATCACGCGAATATCGGGGTTCCTCTGCACGAGATCGTTCAGCGCGAGACACATGTTTTCCTGGTCGCTACCCCAGGATTCGCGCCGATGTGACGTCACCAAGACAAGGCGCCAGCCATCGGTGGGGACTCCAGCGAGCGGCGTGTTGTCCCACGAATCGCGCAACCTGCTCAGGCCGCGAAGCGCGTCGACGACCGTATTGCCCGTGACGACAACCTTTTCCGGCGGCACTCGCTCAGCCAGCAGCGCATCGCGAGAGAGCGCAGTCGGCGCGAAATGAATTTCGGTGACGACGGAGATGAGTCGGCGATTCGCTTCTTCGGGAAAGGGATTGTAGAGATCGTAGCTGCGAAGTCCCGCTTCAATGTGACCGACGGGAATTTTGCAGTAGTAGGAAGCGAGCGCCGCGCCGAAGGCTGTTGTGGTATCGCCCTGCACGAGCACCATGTTTGGTTCGAAGCGGTGGCACGCATTCTCAACGGTATCGACGACGCGGCCGGTGAGCGAGCTGAGCGTTTGATTGGGACGCATCACGTCGAGATCGAAATCCGGCTTGATCTGAAAATGTTGAAGAACCTGATCGAGCATCGTGCGGTGCTGGCCGGTGTGGACGACGGCCGTTTCGAACTCGGACGAGCGCCGGCGCAGTTCGTGAATCACAAGCGCGAGCTTGATGGCTTCGGGCCGCGTGCCCAGCACAGCGATGACTCTGCATTTCTTGTTCAACTCTGCTCACCCTGCACAAGGCGCCTGACTGCGTGCATCGAGAATTGCGGTCGCCGCCCGCCGCGATCGACCGACTGTCCGGGGTAGACGGATGCCCACGCTTACGCATGCGATCTACGTGCCAGTCTGGATTAGAGGATTCGAGTGATTGCGAGGAGGGCATCTAGCATAAGCGCGCGAGTGAGCCCGAACCTGTAAACATAGTGGTCTCAGTAACTTGCGAGACTGCGAGCCGCAGCTCAGCTCGGCTCGGGAGTGAAGAATTTTCCGTAGCTGAGTGACCGAAGCGGTCACGCCGAACACTTTCGGACGCGTCGGCTGCTGGACTAATTTGAAGAAGATGAGTTCGATTTGAAGGCGAAGGAAATCGTCTTCGACTCATTTGCGGCCACAGTGACCGTTTGATCGAGCGCACCCAGGCTCTCGTGCCAGGCCTCAATGGTGTACGTGCCGGGCGGAAGATTTCTCAGTTCGAAAGTACCCGACTTCGACGAGACCGAGAAGTAGGGATGATCGAACACGAAGACAAACGCGCGCATCCACGGATGCACGTTGCAGAGCACTGGCATCGCAAACTCCGGACGCGCGAACGACGATTTGAACGCCGCGGAACCCGCGGGTTGCGACGTGCTCCATTGGCGATTCTGTTTCGGCATGGGATGAACGTTGTGCATCGTCGGGTCATTGTTCTCAATTTCGAACGGCTGATCGGTCATCAGCGCCAGCACGTGCGGCTCGTACATGCAATTCTTCTGGCCCAGGATCACGGGCTCGGAGGGCGTCTCGAACTTGTACTTGCCGAGGCCGCTCTTCACGAAGACGACGACATTGGCGAGGGTGGCGTGATCGCCGACGACGAACGTCGGCGGAATGACGGGCGCGGAATTTGCCTGGACGCACACGGAGGATTGGCTCATGTCGATCGGTTTGAGAATGGGTGGAATGCCGTCCAGCGTCACCACGCCGCCGATCGAACCTGCGGTGGATGAATCAACCGTAGGGAGCGAAGAGGATTCGGAGGTTTGCTTGTTGCCACAACCGGCCGCGGTGAGAAGAGCGAAGAAGGCAAGCGTGAGACGCCACGGCCGAAAGTGCATGATCGCGCTAATGTGTGTCGAAATTGGGAATCGACACGGCCGCTGTGATCACCGAGAACCACAGCAGCAATTCAAGCAGTCCCGCGAACTTTCCGAACGGACTTACGATATCGGCTTGTTCGCGGGCGCGTGCGTGCCACTGCACAAAGATGTGCCAAAGAATTCCGAGAGGGACCAGAATGCCGAGCTTGATTTCGAACGCGGGATTCGGGATGTATTTGGTCGCCGCGCTCGAGAACAGCATGAAACCGCCGGTAATGGCGATCAGCAGTCCGACCCAATTCCACCAAAAAAGCGCATCGGAAAGCTCGGCGGCGGTCCGGCGCTTTGATCCGATTCCCAGAAGGCGTAGATCGAGAGTGAGGTTCGTGCCGATCCAGAGAGAAAGACCTGTGAAGTGCGTTGCCTGGACAAAGGGATAGATCCACGTGGAACCGCTGATATAAAGAGCCCACCCAGTGTTCTGCAGCCACTTGGCAACGGTCATGAAGAAGTTAAGCATCCGAGCTAGCCCTCTGCGCCTTCAGAATATGGCGCGAAGCGTGCACGAATTAGCCGACGCCCGAAATCGCGGGCACTTCGACGGAAATCAGTATCGATCCGATCCACAGTACGAGAGACAGGAAGGCCACGACTTTCGCACCAATAGAAGATATCGACGGCTCCTCGCTGGACGCGGCCGCCTTCGAGTTCACAAAGATTCCAAAACCCACAGCAACCAGCACGATGAGCAACTTTACGCGAAACGTCCCCGCACCGTAGAAATCGACTGCATCGCCGGCGAACATGAAGAACCCGGAGACCAGGACCATCACCAGGCCTGTCCACATCCAGGGGCGAAGCTGGCGCGCCAGCTGAGGCACAGGTTCACGCTGAGCGGCAACTCCCATGAGGCGCAAATCGAGCACAACCGAGGTGCCGACGAGGAGGAAAAATCCAGAATAGTGGCAAATCTCGAAGATCAAAGAGATGACGACAGAACTGTCCAACGACATGATCCAGGGATTTTTCTCAAGCCACTCGCAGAAGTGAAGCAAAAGACGCGCCTCCTAACGACCTTCGCCTAAACCAGCGGCCAGAACAATCGCAGTGACAGACGCTTATACGCCGTTTTGCTCGCTGTGCGCAACTTATCTTGTGGATAGTCGGCGTGGCCGCTCCGGCGCCTTAGGACCTCAGCACGGTGCCGTCGGCCAATGTGACCGAAGTACAGCGCATGGTCCTCGCACCACTCTTCGCAGCTCCGCCGGTTACTGTGATCACGTCGCCGGGCCTCACAGTGTTACTAGTCCAACCATTGTGGTGAAGAAAGTTGGGGCTATTGATTTCCATGGCCCATTCGTCGACGCCGCCTTTGTCGTTTTTCACATTTAGATAGATATAGGCGTGAGGATTAGTCCATTCGACCCGTGTAACGGTGCCTTTGAAGGTGCTCGGATGCTCCATGTCGTACATCGCTGTCGAATGATGCGCCAGCGCAGCCGGAACGAAGACCGCGATCGCGGCTAGCGCGATAAGAAAACAGGTTGCCGATTTTCGTATCATGCTTTCCTCTCTCCAAATCCGAACTAGCTGCTTTGCAGCGCGCGCTCCTGCGCGCGAAGCCTCGCACAACTATTTCTTCTTTTTCGCATCCTTGGTAATGAGAAGGTCCTGATAGTTCTTGTTGTTCTGCTCGCAGACGTATTCCTGGATCTGCCACTCCGGGTGCAATCTCATTTTCGCGGATTGTACCCACGGCTTCGCGAACACGTTGGGGTCATCGATCGTTGCGTCGTAGTCGAGTTCCTCGTAGGAGACGCGATGGTACCGCTCCACCACGTGATAAGCCGTGGTGTGATGATAATTGGCGATCTCTGTCTTGTCGTTGAACCCGGTCACGTCAACGACCAGCGTATCGCCCTCCCAGTGTCCGACCGAATTGCCCATGTAGGTGGGATCGAGATCATCGGGATGCAGACGCCCATCCGTTGGTATCACGCGGAAAATTCCATAGGCTTCATAGAGAATGACTACCAAGCCCGGCTTCTGGATAATCTGCATGGGATAGGGCTGGAACGTGGCTGCGGGAACACCCGGAGGTGTGCAGGTCACGCCAATGCCAATTTCGGTCTCTTTCTCGGTGAGTTTGTATTTTTCTGCGCCGGGTTTCACCTCTGCGCCCCGATTCATCGCGCTAAAGTTGAAGCCCGCGATGTAGACGCCCGAAAGATCGGGATGTCCGTCCGAAGCCTGCGGAATCGGCTGGTTGTGCGGATCGACACAGCCGGGGTCCGTGCTCGGCGGTATCGGATTGGTACCCACGACTGTGATGGTAACGGACTTTTGATCGCCGCCGGCGCGCCCCTTAGCCGTAAATGTGTAGGTACTTGTGGCCGCGGGCGAAACGACAACTTTGCCGATGGCCGGCACGATGCCGAGACACTGATCGAAGTAAATGTCGTCTGCATTGATGGCGCGCCAGCGGATGATCGCCGATTGACCCGGCCCGATCACGCTCGGCTCAGCCTTGAGCTCCATTATCTTTCCCGGAGGGCCCATCGGAAACCCCCCAAACCTGGGACGCCCCGCATCAGCCGGTGGCTCCGCGGGCGCGTTCTGCGTCGGCTGCTGCCCCACGGCGCACGTCGTAACGAGTGCAGCCAAGGCAGCTATCATCGCAAAGCGATTCACAACGAGCATTCTGAGTGCCTCCTCAGACTTTTGTCGCGCGAGTTGAACAGTGCAGCCGGCTGGCACACGGCGCGATGAAGCTGCTCAAGTGATCTTCCGATTTTCGGAGTCCTTACAAGAGCGCGGTCATCCTGAGGATGTCTCGCCAAGCGACGTCCGACCTGAACTGTAATTGCGCCTACCCCTGAGCTTTGGACGTGACCCGTGGCCTAAGGGTTCCACGGATCACGCCTACGGATCCAACGCTAGTGTCTAGAACGTGTATTTTAGCGCGAATTGCATCGTGCGCGGATCATTTACAGTCTGATTGAGAGCTCCCAATCCCGCCGTGCTCGCCGGCGCCGGTTGCCCGAAGGTAGGTAGGATTCCAGCCCCGGCGACCGACGGTGGGTAAAGATTTGCGTGATTTGGCATATTGAAGACCTCCCAGCGGAACGTAAGCTGCTGGCCTTCCCGGACCTGGAAAGCTCGCTCCAGCGCGGTGTTAATGATGATCGATCCCGGTCCGAACAAGCTGTTGTTTTTCAGGTCTCCAAAAGTATACGCGTCAGGAGGAGCGTAGGAATCGGGGTTTAACCAGCACGTCCTACCTTTCGGATGGCAATACGGGTCACCTGTCAAATTGGGACGCTGCGTAAGGCCGTTGCCGCTCCCGGAGAAGTCGAGCAAGATGAAAGGAGATACATCCGTGCCCGACTGGATGATCCCGGAAAGCGAGAACGTCCAGTTACCGAGAAGCATCTGAGTTACGTGGCCGCCGAATTTCGGAGTCTCGGCCACGAGCGTCTGGTTGAACAGATTGTGCGTATCTGCGTTCGGGCAGTTGCCGCGGTCGTATCGCCGGTCATACGGCCGCGCCTCCGCCGCAAGGAAGAATCCGAGGGTTGTTGTGTAGTTGTCTGAGATGCAGTGAGACCACGTGTAGTTCGTGATCGAAGTGTAATGATTCGCAAATCGGTGCTTGGCAGTGAGCAGCAGGCCGTTGTAATTCCCGGTTCCCTGTTCCTCCAAAACGAGAGTCTCGCCATAGCAGGAAGTCGTAGGCGAGCAGAGTCCCACCGAACCGTAGTTCTGGAACAAGCGATTTTGGCTCAATGCCGTTCCGGGCCCCCCACAAAACGCTGGGGGCAGGAACCCTGGGCATGGCCCATTTGGGACTTTCCCGCCATCGGCGACACACGCCACACCTGGCGGGAATGGGTAACCGGCAAGCCCGCCGACAACTCCCTCCACGCAAGGTCCCTGCATCCCCGGGTTAGCTTCATTGTTTCCCCACAAGTGGCGTTGCTGACTGCCCAGATAGGTCGCCGAGATCAGCCAGTTCGTACCCAATTGCTTTTCGATGCTCAAGTTGTACTGCATCACGTACGTCGGTTTGATTGTTTGCGGATAGCTGAAAACCAACGCGCCGGGAACGTACGCGGACTTTGTCGGTCCCTGACCTACGAAATCCGGAAACGGATCTTGGCCGACGTGGGTGACGCCTTGTTGATCGTTAAAGATAAAGCGATTTGGCGTGGTCGCGAACGTCCCCCATGGGTCGCTGATGCAAGTGGTCGTGCAATCGAGTCCGGGAGCAGTGACAGCACCTCCCCAGGGCTCCTCGAATCCGAACTGGTCATAGGAGAAGTTCGGGAAGTCATAAAACATCCCAAAACCAGCCCTAATAGACATCCGGCCGGTTCCCATTGGATCCCAAGCCATCCCGATGCGCGGACTCCACTTGTTCAGATCGTTGGGGGTCAACTTGTTTCCGTGCGGCCCACCCGGATCCCCAGGAAACAAGTATCCGGCGGGTGCGTGGGGAAATTTCGTGCTGACAACATCGTTGATGATGTTCGGAATAGAAATGTTGACGACGTCGATGCCCCCTGGAACGAAGTGACCAAAAAACGGATCCCATCTCAAACCGGCTGTGATCGTGAGCTTGCGGTTCACTTTCCAAGCGTCTTGCGCGTAGATCGCGAAAATATTCTGGTGTTGAAGCGATGGGATTGGAGCATCCTGCGCGAACCCGCTGTTGGCGGATGTCCATCCCAACATGAAGTCCGATAGACCCGAGCTAGGCAGAGGCCCGATCAACGACGTCCTGTTGCCGTCGAATGTGAAAATGCCCTGGTTGAACAAGTAATTGTGCGCGAAGGCTCTCAGGTTGATGAAATCCATTCCGAACGAAAGCTGGTGAGCTCCGCGCGTAATGGCCAAGTCGTCGGCCACTTCAATCGTATCGTAGGGCTGCAGGGACGGTGTGGAGTTGAAGAGACCGCCGAAACCGGCCGTGACGGCAAAGCCAGCCATGTAATTCGGGAAGAACTTGCCAACGTTTGGACCCAACTGGTAGATGTCGCCGATCTCATCCGGAGCCAATCCAGCTTCGTTAAACAAGTCGAAGAGATCCGTGGTCGTATTTTGAACCGTAAGATTTCTGCTTCGGCTTCCCGTAAGCCGGAAGTTGTTAACCATGTTGGAGCCGAAAAGATACGTGTCGCCTAAAGTGAGGTTCTGAACGCGGTTCGATTGACCATCGATCGCGGCGATCAGCAAGTCGGGATCTCCGCTGGGGAGCGATTCGGGCTTACCGGCAGGCTGCTCCCAATTGGTGATGAAATACCGGCCGAATATCGTGTTCCGGCTGCTCATGTGATAGTCGATTCGCGCCAGACCTTGGTTTTCGCCAAAATTAGCCGGCGACTGATAGTTGTAAGTTCCGCATTGGTAAGGTGAGAAGACGCCGACGGGGCCGGCCGCGGGCGCCACGGGAATATGGTTGAGCAGGGCCACGATGATCGGACTAAAGTTAGCAGGATTGGTCGCATTGGCGCCGCTGATTCCGTCGCCTGCAGTCCCGGTTCCATACGGCCCGCCGAGAACCGGTGCTGCTCCGAGACACGGCTGAAAGTCACCTTCTCGCATCGCTTCTGTGGGTACAGTCGTCTGTGCCGGGTTAGTCGAGCGCTGAATCGTATCCTGCCAGCCGACAAAGAAAAAGAGCTTGTCTTTCCTGATCGGCCCGCCGATGGTGCCGCCGAACTGATTGCGCTTCAGCGGCGGGCGGAAAGCAAACGTCTTATCGGTGATTGGATTCACCTCGGTCGCGGCGGCGAACGCCGTGTTCTTGGAGTCGAAGATGTAGTTGCGCACGTATTCGAACACGTCGCCGTGAAACGAGTTCGCGCCGGACTTCGTGACCACGGTCACCGAACCCGACGGATGCGTGCCGTATTGGGCTGGCAAAGAGCTCGTCTCGACCTTGAATTCTTCAACCGTGTCCGGGAATGGAAGCGGGAGATTTTGATTGCTCAAAGGATCGTTGTGCGTGCCGCCGTCCAGCCAGAACGCGACGCTGCCTTGCGCGCCTCCGGCAATCGAGATAACCGCCGACGAGGGATACGACGCTCGGAAAGCTCTGCCCTGGCCGACCGCGCCGGAGAGCGGGAGCAGGTCCGTCACTTGTCGTCCATTGAGCGGCAGACTTTGCACTTCTTGCGGGGGAGTTACCTGCCCTACTCCTTCGGCCTGCGTCTCAACCATTGCGGCTTCTGCTTGGACAGTGACTTCCTGGCTTATAGCCCCAACCGCCAGGGAGACGTTTACCGAAAGGTTGACACCCACATCAACCACGATCCCCTTCTGCACGTACTTACTGAAGCCCGACTTCGACACTTCGAGGTCGTACGTGCCGACCGACAAATCGGGAAACGCGTAGGCTCCGTCGACAGCGCTGGTGCTCGTGCGCGCTGCGCCTGTGGCAATCTGCGTCAATTTGACGCTGGCGCCCGCCACTGCCGCGCCGCTCGAGTCTTGAACGACGCCTCTGATTTGCGAAGTGGAAATCGTTTGCGCCCGGAGCGCGGTGCAAGCAAGGAAAAGGCAGAATCCGAGAAGAAGCTTCGATCTCATGTGCCACCCCTATGACGTGGGCTCATCCGCCTTGGCCGGATACAGTTTGCCGCAGGCGGCGTCGGAGGATCGCGACCGTGAACCTATTGGACAGTCCTCCCCCCATCGCGATTGGCGCGGAGTGTAGTCCCCGTGCCCGATTGGATACTTTGTCCAAAGCGCAAAGCTAGTTATCTTACGGAGAAGTCCCTAATTCACGTGCTCCCTGGCTTTGCAAGAAGCGGCTTGTGCAGACAACGGCGAGGAGCGATATTCTCGACTAGGCGTCTTTTGCGGCTCCCGCTTGTACGCTGCGCGGCGAGGCGCCAAATTCATTTCTGAATTTCCGGCTGAAGTGCGGGTAGCTGTTGAATCCCCAAGAGAACGCAATCTCAGTGAGCGATCGGCCGGTGAGGGCTGGATTCTTCAAATCGTTCCTGCAACCCTCCAATCTGAGCTTCCAGATCAGTTCGTCGACCGTGTTCCCTTTGTTCGCAAACACAAAATGCAGATACCGTTTGCTGCAATGCAGCGCTTCGGCGATCTGCGCTACGTTCAAAGCTGGATCGCGGAGCTTCTGAACAATATAGGCGCGCGCACGAAGGTGCAACGCTTCCGTGGCAGACGTGGATGGTTCGTCGCCTAGCAGCTCCAACAGCGAGAAGCTGAGAAGTTGATGAATTGTTTCGGCGACGGTGCGCTCCGCTTGCTCGGATAGATTTCGAAGCTGAGAGAAAGTCGTGCTCAAGAACTGGTAGATCAACTTTCCGAGTCCCTTCCTGCTGGAAAAAGAACGCGCCGTGAAATTGTCTCGAATTTGAATTCCGTGAAGGTGTCCGGCCGGAACCATGAGTAGCAACTGCTCGACGCCGTCCGCGGCGAAGACCATGCGCGAAGAAAACCGCGTGTCGCTGATAGCCCATTCACCCGGAGACAGCACAACGGTACGGCCACACTGCTCGAATTGCGAGTGGCCTCGCACCTGAAATACGACATTTAGCGCGTGCCTGTAATGTTCCCATGCCTGCGGCTGGGGACGATTGACGCTCAGACTGCCAATCTTCAGCTTGCAGAGGCGAATACCCTGAAAATCGGCGTATTCGAGCGATCCGTGAAACGACGTCCCACGCGGAGGGATAAACTCGAGCCGCGAAAACTGATCCCAGGCCCGGATTCGCTCGTGCCAGAAGGCAAACCTTTCCCCTTCGGGTAGCGTGTCCGTCGACATGACGTGAACGTTCGCCAAAGGAGGTCGACCCCCACCGCGTATTGGCTGGGTTATATCTACGGTTGTGGCTCGGTGTCAAGGCTGGGATTTCGGACGCGGGTGGCCAGCTTCGAGACTTCCGGTACCGGCTTTCCGCCGGTCGATCGCCTCCCGAAGTAACTCACGCCGGGGCAAATCTGCTCAGGCGGGGCGGTCTCAGCCGACTCACCAGGAAGTGATCCTAAGTCCCGCCGAAATCACATCGACCCACGCCATAATGACCTACACGTACGCTATCCAGCGGCCGAACCAAATCACTGCTACCCATGCGGTCAGCGAAACGCACGCAGCAAGTTTCGCTGGGAAAGGTCCTCGGCGAGCGGTGTCCCATTCGCTGACGCGGCGGAACGCGACCATTTCGAAAACGAATGCATTCAATCCTGCGGCGAGAATTATCAGCATTTTTATGCGAAATGCATAGTTTTGGTACATCTTGGTCGCTTCGGAAGCGAACATGAACGATCCGGTGATGAACATCACCGCGAAGCCGGTCCAGGTCCAGCGAATGAGCCGATGGTGCAAGTCGGATACGCGCTGATTGGTAAGGATGAAACCCAGGAGACGAAGATCGAGCACACCTGTGGTGCCGACAAGCAAAATAATGCCCCAGACGTGGACTGTCTCGATGGCCGGGAACAACCAATCCGATTCCGCGACCGCAGTGCCGACCGATGTATGCTGCAACCATCTGCAGAACTCATAGATAAGGTGCATTTCGTTCCGGGCCCTCTTCTAACTCTTCATATGATGCAAAAAAGCCGACCTACATTAAGTGCGGGTGGGAGGGTTGTCAAGGAGGCTGCGCGAGACGAAATTACTCCGTCTCGTAATTAGTGGCCGCCGAGTTCCGTTGAAGGCGCAAACGCAGTCACGTTGCCGCGAACGAGATTGCTCACCAAGATCGAAATGAATGCGACGACTGCGACCACGGCAGTAAAAAGCAGCATCTCGCGCGTCTTCCACCCAATTGTAAGAAATGTTCCGCCAATCAGCGGCCCCACTATCGAGCCAATGCGACCCACGCCCAGCGCCCAACCGACGCCCGTCGACCGCACCGAGACCGGATAAAACCGCGCCGCGAGCGCGTTGAGTCCGCCTTGCGCACCTATGATTGTCAGGCCTGTGCCGAACGTCATCGCCACCATCAGCGGAAACGAAACGTGAATGAGCGCTAGGGAGGCTGTGAGAGCGCCGGCGAGGACGTATTCGATCGTCAGGACTGCAGATGCGCCCCACCTCTTCAGCAAATGTCCCTCGATGAGACATCCAAAGACGCCGCCAAAATTGAGAAACGCTGTCGCCGTCACACCGCCCTTGATCGACATGCCCGCGTCGCGCAGCAGCGAGGGAAGCCAACTGCTGAGGAAATAGATTAGGAGCAGATTCATGAAATAGGGAATCCAGAGAAGGATCGTGCCGGCTGCGCGGCCGTTGGTGAAAAGATCGACGACCGGCACGCCCTTGCGCTTTTCTTCATGCGAGGCGACGAAATTCGCGCCGGGCTTCGCGAACTCGGGCGAAATGCGGGCGAGTATCCTGCCGATCCGCGCGTTATTCGTGCTCTGCACTGCCAGGAACTCGATCGATTCAGGCAGCACAAACATGAGCATAAGCGAGATCACCAGCGGCAGGCTGCCGCCCAGCAGAAATACCGAACGCCAGCCCCAGACTGGCACCATTGCAGCGGCAGCGAATCCGCTAATCGTTCCACCCAGTGGCATTCCGACAAAAAGTATAGGGATGACGACCGCCAAAATTCGTTTGGGGACATACTCCGATGCAAGCGCGACGACGTTCGGCATGGCCCCGCCCAAGCCGAGGCCGGTCAGAAAACGCAGCACCCAAAACTCGAGACGAGTGCTGGCGTGCGCGCTCAACAGCGAAAATACCGCAAAACTTAGCGTCGATAGAATCACGGGCCATCGGCGGCCCCAGCGATCAGCGATCGGCCCGGTGGTCAAAGCGGCTATCATCAACCCGATCAGGCTGGCCGAGAGAATGGGACCAAAACTATGCGTCGGAATCTTCGTCGCATCGGCTATGGAAGGCGCAAGGAAGTTGATCGTCTGTCCGTCGAATCCATCGAGTACGAGAACGAGACCGCACAGCACGAGGGTCCAAATCTGAAAAGCGCCTACCGGACGCTGATCGATGATTTCGCTGACGTTGAGTGTGCCGGAATTGACGCTTTCCGAAGTCGCCACAGATCCCCCGAAATTCTGCGCGAATTGCGGACCCGAGTGTACACCGCGTATGCCAAGAATCAGAAAGAGGTTGCAGGCAGGCTGCCGGCCGTAGCGAGTAACTGGGGAAGTTTCGTCTGACTCAATCGCGCACCGGCTCCGAGCCGGCTCTCGAGTTCGTGGCGTGCCGCTTGCACGGTCGACAGCTCAGGGCTGTTTGTTTTCTTCAGCAGCTCTTCGGATCGCAGCATGCATGCGTACACGAGTGCGTTCGATTGCCTGTGGCGCTGCAGAAACTGTCCGTAGCTGAACCAATCGATTGCCTCGCCGCGCGGGTCGTTTGCTTTGGCGTCGAGTTGCAAGCCGCGCTGGTACGACTGCGCCGCGGATTTCGCGTCTCCAGATTTTTCTTGTGAATCTCCCAGATGCGCCAGCGCGAGACTCTGCAACTTCAGGTCCCCCGAACGGCCGGCAAGATCGACCGCAGCTTGGTATTGCTGCAGAGCCAGATCGTTCCGATCGATCTTCGTCTCATCGTCGCCGAGTTGAACTGCGGCAGAGGCTTGTTGTTGGAGTCTCGCGACGGGATCGTCCGGGCGCAATGCTGCCGTGCGCAGGTATTCTTGCCACTCACGCGCTCCGGTCGTGGGGTCGCCTTTCAAATCGTATGCGTGCGCCAAATACAGGTGCGGGTTGGGCTGATCGGGATCGACCTCCGCAGCCTTTTGCCACGAGTCGAGTGCTTCTTGCGCATGACCGAGTCGCGCGGCGAGTAGGCCGTAGTTCACGAGAGCGTCCTCGTCGCGCGGAAACAGCTTGAGCATTTTCGCGTAGTGATCGTAGGCATCCTGGTAGCGCCCGAGCTCAAGCAAAGCCTTGGCGCAGGCATTCTGTAGCGCCACATTGTGCGGATTGATGGCAACCGCCCGCATCAGCGCGTCGATGGCCTCGTCGCGCTTGCCGGCTTGCCCTTCCGCCACAGCGATGCGCGCTTCGACCGTGCTGTCGTATGGGTTCATCCGCGACGCATGGACAAGCGCCGAAAGATTGCTGTCATCAGTCCCTAGCGCGTACCGCACTTCTTCGACGGCTCCCCAAACAAGCAATAGACCAGCGAGCCCAATGCGAATCATTGGTGCCGCGATCAGCCGCGAGACAAACGACGACGTTGCGACGACAGTCTGGCCGGACGTCTGACGGAGCGATGCGCCTTCGCCTGTTGCTCTTGAGCCCGGACCTATTAGCAGCGACGCAACGCGTGAGTCGCGCAGTTTCCAGACCGCACCATCGAGAATGAAATGGTGGATGTTCACGAGCGCGGTGAAAATCAGCAAGCTCGTCGTGAAATCGAAGCGCAGGATGTAGCTCACGAGCCATGGCCCTGGAATAAAGAGCGCGATTCCGCCGGCAACGAGCGTCACAAAATAGGCCGCTACCCGCCACTTCGATTGGCCAGCAGCGCGCGCTTCGCGCTGCTGGTAATAACTGGTCACCCAGATGTATTGCGCGGAGTGCAAGACGGCCAGGATTCCGCTGCTGTATTGCGTTTGCGGGATCTGGTAGGTAGCGCGCAACTCAAGCAATGTCGGCAGGACGAACCAAAGAAACTGCGTGAACGCGAGCAGCATCGATGGCGTCATCGCCTCCCAGCCGCCTCGCGCAACGAGCCGCCGAAAACCCAACACCGCAAACAGTGCAAATGCCGCGCCGAGCGCTAGCCGCGCCCAAAGCGTAAACTTCGCCGGCAATCCGAGCGAAAGTACGAGCGGCTGGCCTGAGCTTGCGGTCTCGAAGCTTGCCAATAGCATTAGATACGACGCTATGAATGCCGCTCGAATCCAGCGGCGCTCGGCGCTCGAGACCTCAGCGCCGCTCCTCCGCGCGAACATCATCAGCAAGCCGTAATTCTGTCCGGTGTAGTGCCACGGGCTCCAGCAAATGTAGAGCGTGAAAACCCACGGTAGCAGCCGCGGCCAGGCGTGCAGCAGCACGCCGGTCACGACCATGAGCAGCGTCACGTGCAGCGTCAGAATCTTGTATTTCTCGAAATTCTCGCGCGTGTGGTAGGCGCGATAGACCGTCGCCATGAAGTGTGGATAGTTGAAGACAATCGCGAGCGCATAGAACGCAACAGTCCAACCGTGCGTATTCGATCGCGCGAGCCATGTAATCGCGAGCAGTGGCGCGGACCAGGCGCCGCAGCCGACCACCAAGTCCATCCACGGATCGTAAAGCCACGGCCTGGCGGGGCTTTGCGCAGAGATGGTTTCGGCTCGGGCGCTCAAGCGGATTTCCTCGTCTCAAGCCAGTCTATCCCGCCCATGGATGCAGCGATCGCGCGGCTATTTCAGGCATGTTGAAAATGTCACGTCGGGCGAAAGGGGAAAGGACTTGCGATGGTCGGGGCGTGGAGATTTGAACTCCAGACCTCCTGCGCCCAAGGCA
>DASPUN010000049.1:0-8820 GCA_035622875.1 Candidatus Acidiferrales bacterium | reverse complement strand
CTCGCCGGGCATGCCGCGGTTCGCGGCGTTGGTCTTGGCGAGATCCTTGAAGGCGATCGTAACCAGGGGGGCCGTGGGAAGGCCCATTTTCTCAACTTGTGCGCAGTGACCGACGGTCGCTGGTGTGCAGGTGCTTCAATGCCCATACGCCATGATCATGGCGTTGCCGCTGGCTTTCATTTCCGCCGTTAGCTTGGGGTCGTCATCGAAATACGACCCGGCTTTCAGGCGGTAAACCGTCTTCACGTTGGGCATGTTCTTTTGGAACCAGATGGCGATCTGATTCAGGAAGCGATCGGCTCCGGCGAAGCCGTCCGACACCAGGAAAATCGTCTTACCGTCAAGGCTCGAAAGGCGCGGTGCCATGGGAATGAGCTGGATCGGGGGCGGATTGCCCTTTGGATTGAGAGTCTCGAGCTTCGTTTCCGTGGGCTTCGCGACCGCATTCTTCTTCGCGGGTTCGGCGAGCGCGGGAGAGCCAGCCAGCACCGCCGGAGAAATGCCGATCAGCGATAGCAGCTTGCGCCTATTGATTTTCATGCTCGCCTCTCATTCATCTCGTTTCGCGCTCGCAGATTTGGTGCCCTACCGCTTTCTGCGATCCGAATCATAACACCCCACTGCCTAATATTGAGACTCGTTCGGTGTGGTTTCGGTTACGGAAGCGCAAAAGTGTATATCGCATTGTGGCCGGTCGGAGTGTGCAAGTTCGGAACCTCCGCACTGAGCTCCGGGACTTTTAGGTTGTAGCCGGTCATGACGCAGATGTACTGCTTCCCATCGACGGCGTACGTTATTGTGCTTACGGAAATATTCCCGCCGAGAATTGCTTCCCAGAGCTTTTGGCCAGTATCGACATCGAAAGCGCGGAACCGGCGGCTGATATCGCCGTGGAAGACAAGTCCACCGGCCGTCGTGAGCATCGCGCCATTGCCAGGTGCGCGGCCTAGATCAAATCGCATTTGCTCGCCGGTCGACAGATTGATTTTTGAGATTCCGGTGAATTTGTTGGAATCCGAGCCGGGGCGGGGAATTACGGTCCAGCCGGCTTTCACGCCGGGGCCGGGAATCGTCAGATCGCGGCAGTTGTCGGTGTACGGCACGTAGAGGGAATTGTTCGCTTCGTGGTAGGCCGTCGGCCAGTAGCTGCGCGTGTTCCAGTAGCAGGTGATGTGGTGATCGCCCGGATGCTTGAACACGATGTCCCAGTTTAACGTCGTCTGGCCGGTTCTTACGTCGATATCTGACAGCACGGCACGCGGATCGTCATAGGGAAACGGCGTGGCCCAGAGAAATTTTCCGTCGTTGCGATCAAGTACAAACAGCGCGCCACTTTCTGAAACCATTGCGGCGATGTCGTGCATCGAGCCGCGCGGAACGTCCGGATTGATCCACTTGACAAATTTCGGTTCGGGATCAAACGCGACGCGCGCAAGCGTACGCTCGTGCGTGTGATCGGAGTCCCAATCGTCGCCCGGAAGATGTTGGTAATACCAAATGAGCTTGCCGGTGGCCGGATCGAGAGCCAGCGTACAGTTGCTGTAAAGATCAGAAGGAGTCTTACGAGACGTGCCGTCGGGATCGCCGCCATGACGCTGCATGCGCTGATCGGGCATCGGATTTGCGACGCCCCAATAAAGTACATTGCGAACGGGATCGAACGTTCCCGGCATGCCCCACGTCGACGCCATCGATTGCGAATTGTCGGCTTGATTCCATGACGCAAAACCGGGATCGTCCGGATGCGCCACCGTGTAGAACCGCCAGATCTTCTGGCCGGTTTCCGCGTCGTCCGCTTCGATGAAACACGTATCGCTGCCTTTGCCGCACGTGCCGCCGGAAATCACCTTGCCGTCTACCACGATCGCGCCGGAGGTATTTTGCGTCTCAGTTTTGTAGGTCTCCCAGCGAACCTTGCCAGTGCGTGCGTCGAGCGCAACGACGAATCCATCGACCGCAGTGAAATAGACCATATCGTCGTATATCGCCAGAGCTTTTGTGCGCTCCACGCCACCGAGCGACGCGTTCTTGAATTCACGCTTGTATTCCCAGATGAGATCGCCATTTGTGGCGTCGATTGCATCAACGAATCCGCCTGGCGCGATTACGTACATTACGCCATCGTGGACGATGGGAATGGTTTCCGTGACTCCTTCGGGCAAGCCGCGGACCCAGGCCATGCGAAGCTGGCTCACGTTCTTCTTGTTGATCTGCTTGAGAGGGCTATCGCGGAATGCGTCGTATGTGCGGCTGTACATCAGCCAGTCGCCCGGATCGGGATTGAGTAGCATCTTCTTAGTGACTGGCTTGTAATTCTTTACTTCCTCTTGCACTTCTTGGGTCTTGATTACCAATTGTTGTGCGCCAACCGGTGCAGCTTGTGCGAGCGCGAGACAAACAAATAGGGCCGACAATCTGCTCATTCCATCCCCCAAACCGCAGTGAAGTTCCCGGTTTCAACGGTGCAGGCTTGAATCCGAGCGGTATCCTACACCAGTTTTTTCACATACTGACGCGAAGCACTCGTACCAGATTCCCGCTCGGGGTCGTATCTTGTCGCAAAGTGGTCCAAGACTAAACCCTGGTCCCGCAGGTGACGCGGGACCAGGGCATTCGGGTGGGTGGGGGGAGACGAGTCAATTTCTGCTGAACCAACTCAGGAGAGCCGATTGTTCCGAAATACGGCGACCTCCTTTGGAATGACAAATATCACTTCGTCTTTGACGAGTTGCAGTTCGCGCAATCGATCCTGCGACATCTCGATGTGAACCGGCGCACCCCAGTCGGTGACTGCTTCGATCTTGACGAGCGCACCGGCGGAATTGATGTGTCTTGTTCTGGCGCGGAACGAATTCGGGGAGCCGGGCTGGCGGTCGATATCGAGAAGGTGAGGCCGGACGAAAACAAGGTTACCCGTGGCCGATTCGTGTATGTAGGCTCTGTTGTCATCGACCCGCCCATGAAATAGATTGACGTTACCGAGAAAGTTGTAAACGAATGGGCTCGCCGGTTGATTGTACACTTCTTCGGGGCTGCCGACCTGTTCGATGCGCCCCTCGTTCATCACGGCCACGCGGTCGGAAACCTCCAGCGCCTCATCCTGATCGTGCGTGACGAACACACTAGTGATATGCACTTCGTCGTGGAGTTGTCGCAGCCAGCGTCGCAATTCCATACGCACTTTGGCGTCCAAGGAGCCGAACGGTTCATCGAGCAGCAACACGCTCGGTTCGACGGCCAGAGCTCGCGCCAGTGCGACTCGCTGTCTCTGTCCTCCGGAAAGCTGCGATGGGTATCGTTGCGCCTGATTCTGCAGCTGGATGAGCCTCAACAGCTCGTTTACCTTCGTGCGAATTTGCCCGTTCGACGGACGAAACTTTCGCGGCCGCACGCGCAGGCCGAAGGCGATGTTCTCGAAAACGGTCATGTGGCGGAAAAGCGCGTAGTGCTGAAAGACAAATCCCACGCGCCGCTCACGCGCTGAGCGCTCCGTGATGTCGCGGCCGTCAAACTGCACAGTGCCGCAATCCGGAAATTCGAGCCCTGCGATGATGCGCAGCAGCGTCGTTTTGCCCGAGCCTGAAGGCCCGAGTAGCGCGACCAGCTGTCCATCAGGGATTTCGAGACTCACACCATCAAGAGCGGTGAAGTGACCGAAGTCCTTCCTGATATCGCGCACCGAGATGCTCATTGCCTTGTCTCCCCGCTTGCAGTGGCCTGCTCTGCGAGCTGCTGTCTTGTTTTCCATTCCACGATGCCTTTCACGACCAGCGTTAGTAGCGCCAGCAGCGCCAGCAGCGACGCCACCGCAAACGCCGCAACGAACTGATAATCATTGTAGAGAATCTCGATGTGCAGCGGCATCGTGTTCGTGAGGCCGCGAATGTGCCCGGATACCACCGAGACGGCGCCGAATTCACCCATGGCTCTCGCATTGCACAAAATCACGCCGTAGAGCAGAGCCCATTTCACGTTGGGGACGGTCACACGGAAGAACGTCTGCCAGCCGTTTGCTCCAAGAGTCAGCGCGGCCTCTTCCTCGTCGTTTCCCTGAGCTTGCATCATCGGCAGAAGCTCGCGTGCCACAAACGGAAACGTCACGAAAATGGTCGCTAGCACGATTCCGGGCACCGCAAAGATGATGCGAATGTCGTGCGCGATCAACCACGGCCCCATCAGGCCCTGCAAGCCGAATAGCAGTACGTAAATCAACCCGGAGACGACGGGCGAGACGGAAAACGGCAAATCGATCAGCGTGATCAGCACACTTTTGCCGATAAAATCGAACTTCCCGATTGCCCAGGCCGCCGCTACGCCAAAAATGAGGTTCATCGGTACTGCGATGCCCGTTGCAATCAACGTCAGCTTGATTGCCGCGAGCGCATCGGGCTCGCTGAGGCTGTTGATGTAGAAACGAAAGCCCTTCTCGAAGGCAGATCCGAACACGACGCCGAGTGGCAAGAGAAGGAATGCGCCGAGGAATACGACCGCCACCGCAATCAGCGACCAGCGGACCAATGCCGGTTCCGTCGTCGCCTTTGTCGCATGATTCGAGCGGCCGGGGGCTGCGTGTTTGATCGTCCATGGAATCGAGGCGGCCATTGAAGTTCCGCGAGCGGGAAAGAATGCTCTAACGGCCTCCTTCTCGGACCAATACTGGAGTCAGACTCGGACTCGCCTCCGCACGACCCGCGCCGGCGTCATCGAGTCGTCGTTGACTCGAACTCCATTTCTGCAGCAGATTCACCCCAAGTAACAACGCGAACGAGGCGATCAGCATCACCACTGCAATCGCCGTTGCTCCTGGGTAGTCATATTCCTGCAGTTTCGTGATGATCAGCAGCGGTGTGATTTCCGTTTTCATCGGCATGTTTCCGGCGATGAAAATGACCGACCCGTACTCGCCGACGGCTCGCGCAAAAGCGAGGGCAAATCCAGTCAAGGCGGCGGGGAGAATCGAAGGCAGCAGCACATGCCGAAATGTCTGCCATCTGCCAGCCCCGAGGCTTGCTGCCGCTTCCTCGAGTTCGCGGTCCAAATCTTCGAGCACGGGCTGAACGGTCCTCACCACGAACGGCAGGCCGATGAACGTCATCGCGATCACGACGCCCAGCTGCGAATAAGCAGTGCGGATGCCGATGGAGGCGAACGGCCGCCCCAGCCAACCGTTCGGAGCGTAGATTGTCGTCAGCGCTATGCCTGCCACAGCGGTCGGCAAAGCAAACGGTAGATCCACAAGCGAGTCGAACAGCTTCCGCCCAGGGAACTCATACCGTACAAGGACCCAAGCCACGAGTAGGCCAAACACAAGGTTGATCATTGCGGCGATTAGCGATCCGCCGAAGCTCAGGCGATAGGAAGCGATCGCTCGCGGCGAAAGCGCCACATGCAGGAACTGTTGCCACGTCAGAGTTGAGGTCTTCAGAAACGTCGCGGAAAGAGGAATCAGGACGATCAGGCAGAGATAAAACAGCGTGAAGCCCAGGGACAGGCCGAAGCCCGGTATGATGCTGCGCTGTTTAAACCTCACCGCCATCTGATTCCTCCATTCTGTCCGCTCCGCTTAATTTCCCAGCTATTTTGGTTGATAGATCTGGTCGAACACTCCTCCGTCGCTGAAGTGAGTTTCTTGTGCTTTGTGCCAGTCGCCCGCAACGTCCCCCAGCGTGAACAGCTTCACCTTCGGGAAAGTCGAGGCGTACTTCTTGGCCACCGATTCAAGGCGCGGTCGGTAGAAGTTTCGGGCTGCGATTTCCTGACCCTCGGGCGTGTATAGGTATTGGAGGTAAGCTTCGGCAACCGCTCGCGTCCCCTTCTTGTCCACAACCTGATCCACAACGGAGACGGGCGGCTCAGCCAGAATGCTCTGAGAGGGAACTACTATTTGAAACTTGTCCGGCCCAAGCTCCTTGACCGAAAGCAGAGCTTCGTTCTCCCACGCAAGCAGCACGTCGCCGATGCCTCGCTCGACAAACGTTGTCGTCGAGCCTCGCGCTCCCGAGTCCAGCACGGGAACGTTCTTGTAGAGCTTGGTGATGAAATCTTTCGCCGCTGCGTCGCTCTTCCCGGACTTTAGGTACGCGTAGCCCCAGGCCGCCAAATAGGCCCAGCGCGCGCCGCCGGAAGTCTTCGGATTCGGCACTACGACCGAGACTCCCGGTTTGACGACGTCGTCCCAATCCTTGATGCCCTTGGGATTTCCCTTGCGGACCAGGAAAACGATCGTCGACGTGTACGGCGTGCTGTTGTTCGGCAGACGCGATTGCCAGTTGGCCGGCAGCAGCTTGGCCTTCTCGGAAATCGCGTCGATGTCGTACGCCAGCGCCAGGGTGACGACATCCGCTTGCAGGCCGTCGATCACCGCGCGAGCCTGCGCGCCCGACCCTCCGTGCGACTGCTGGATCGTCACGTCTTGCCCGCTTTTCGCCTTCCAGTACTTCGCGAAGGCGTCGTTATAGTCTTTGTAAAGCTCCCGCGTCGGGTCGTACGACACGTTGAGCAAGTTTGCCGAGCCCTGCGCGAACACCGTGGCGCTCGACGAGAACAGCAGAATGGTGACGACGGCAAGCGCCGTCACCATTCTCAGGGGGGTGGTGGGGAACAACTTCTTTGCGTTTCTCATGGCTGTCTTTCGGGTTCCTTGTCTCATTTTCGTGTTCGCCTAGAATTTGTAGATCACGTCAAACTGGAGCCGCTTGAGATAGGTTTCTTGCGGCGTTGTGACGGTTGGGTGCAACGGCCGGCCGATGAAGCCGGTGAAGCCGAACTGGACGTTCCTGTTGGCCTGGTAGAAAGCCTCGACGCGGTTCTGCAGCACGTCTGAACCCTGGCGGATGTCGCTGAAGTTGAAATCCGACAGCACCGCTTCGCGCTCGATCAGCATGTGGGTGTAGGCAAACTGAAAGTCGCCCTTCTCCTGCTGCCGGCCGAACCTCGCCTCGAGCCAGTGGCCACGCCTGTCGTGGCTGTTGCAGCCGTTCACGGCAAGTGGATCAGCAGCGCCGCTCTTGGTAATGCTCGGGTTCTTTGTCGCATGAGTCAGCGTTGCATCTACTGGAAAATTCGCCAGCTGTGCGGGAGTGAACGCGAGCGTCGAGTCGTTGGCGCACGCTTCGATGTTCTGCACGTAGTCCGCTAGAAGCCGAATGGGCCACCGCTCGGACGGCGTCTTGATGTCAAACTGCGCAATCGTGTCCGAAAGCGCGAACTTCGAGTTGAACTTCGCGCCGACGATATAGGAGGCCACCGTCGTGGTGCACTTGTTCCCGGCTGGAGTATTCACAACGCAAGGAATGCTTGCGCCCCCGCCCGGGGGGGTGTACGTGGAGACCGGAACCACGAAGGACTCCGTAATGGTCTGAAACGAGTTTGTAACCGTGTTGCCCGCCAGCTTGAACTCGCCAAGGCCGGCACTGCCTGCCGAGCCCGAGCCGTACGCAACTTGGTTGGCCAGGAGGATCTGGTCGGCGTTGTGGAAGTCGTAGAAGGCAGTGTCGGCCGTAAACGAGAGCCAGCTCGCCAACTGCCAACGCGTCTGAATCTGCCCGCCGTAGACGATGCTCTGCTTGATGCCCGAATTCGGATAAGGAAGCAGCGCGTTCGGCGGATTGCTGGTGAATGTCGTCACCGGATTCAACTTCGTGCTCTCGCCGAAAGGCAGCTCGAATCCGACCAGCGCGAATTGCCTCAGCACGTGCCAAGTGTCCGACTTCCATTCGAGCTTCTGCGCCACGCCTTCGGGGCTGATGTCGTTGTCCCAAGTCAGTTCGGTGCGGTACCACGGATAGGCGAACTTGCCGCCAATCAGCGTGAGCGCGCTGAACTGGTGCGGGTTGTAGTTGATGAAAGCTTTATCGAGGAAAAATGGCTTCCGCGTGAAGTCCTGGTTGGCGGTCTGGTTGTTCGTGATCGGATCATTGAAATCTCCCGTCGCGAGCGTCAGGCCGCCGCTGATATCGCTATTCAGCTTGGCGTTGATATTCAAGCGCGCGCGATAGCGCTCCCGGTCGCGGACCTGCGACTGATTCGTCGGCCCGCCGAAGTAGGGCTCGTCTCGCAGGCGAAAGTCCCCGGCGAACGTAAACGGGCCAAAACCCTTCAGCTTGCTCTCGATGTTGTCCAACCTTTTCGAAATATCTTGGTCCGGAGCTGGAATAGATGGCACGGCGACGGGACCGGTGCCTGGCAGGAGCTCGGCCTCCGCCGTGGAAGAAGCCCCCGGGTCGGGTGCGATGCCCAATTGTGTTTCCAGCGCCGCGATGCGCTCGAGTTGCTCGCGAAGCGCCGTCCGTTCTGCGTCGAGTTCTTGGCTGTGTTCGGCAAACTGTTGCGCCTGTGTTTGCAGCGTTTCTCTCAGTTCCTCGAGTTCGGCCGCCACAGGTGACGCCGGCGATTCTGGCGACTTGGGCTGTCCAGGATCTGCCGCCTTGCTGGTCGGCTGCGTCTTACTGGGCGCGCTTTCGCTATCCGACGTAGAAGCCCCGTTGCGCGGCGCGGCCGAAAGGGACACCGTCGCCGCGAGAATCGTTGCTAGAGCGAGAGTAATTTGTTTGGGCCTAAGACCTAACTGTGTCGCCATTGAATTCTCCTGATCAGTTTTTGGCTTCAGGCCTCCAGTAAACTGGTCGGCTGGCCGATTTCGGTCCCATCCCTCCCCGTGCGGGGTCGGGTGACGATCTTGTAGGCAGCTATGCCGGAGCCTTGCGAACCCGCTCTGTTTTGTTCAATTCAACGATGCGCCCGTCATGGACGGTCAGCGTCACCGAGCCGTAACGGATGGTTCTCAGCGCGAGCGCGACTTCGCGCAAAAGTTCGCGCTCG
>DASPUN010000048.1:0-14112 GCA_035622875.1 Candidatus Acidiferrales bacterium | reverse complement strand
GGTCCGCGCCGCCCGCTTTTGCCTCGCGCGCCATCTCCAAAATGCGCGCGCGGTTCCCTTCAAAATCACCGACGGTCGGGTTGAACTGCGCCAAGGCGATCTTCATGTGAGCCCCACAGGATACGGTCCGTCTGCCCCGTTTTCAATCCTCACTCCGACCTCCACCCCGCAGGTCTGTCATCCCGAGCCCGGTAGCGTTCTTCGCGAACGGTGGCGAGGGATCTGCTTCTGCTTTTCCTCTTCTCGCCCGTGGTGCGCCCAAAAACAAAAGCTCCCGGAAGTCTTGCCTCCGGGAGCCCTTGCAAAGAGAGAGAAACTTGTCCGGCTCTGCTTACACCGTAAACGAGCTGCCGCACCCGCATGTGCTCTTCACGTTCGGGTTGTTGAACTTGAATCCCGCGCCCTCGAGCGTCTCGATATAGTCGATCGACACGCCGTCGAGGTACATTTCGCTCATCTGGTCGACCAGCACCTTCAGGCCGTCGAACTCGTAGACGTTGTCGCTCGCCTCGTTGATCTGGTTCTCGAACGCCATCCGGTAGCTGAAGCCCGAGCAGCCTCCGCCTACCACCGCGACGCGCAGGCCCGTCGGCACAGGCGTCTGCTGCCCAAGAATCTCCTTCACTTTATTGACTGCCACAGGCGTCAATTGAACCATTATGAAGCCTCCCAAATTTGAGCGCTCAAAACCCGCAGCGCCTGACTTGCAAAGCCATTATATCAGATTCCTCAAACCCCTGCATGGACGCTGCTTTTTCGTCACCATCTCGCGTCGGAAGTCTCGTGCCTGCCGTGATATTCGCGAACGCTGGCCGCAAACTCGGCCCACATCTCCGCGCCAATTCCGTATAAACTGAATTCATCACGATGAATCATGCGATTACACTGATCTCGGGTGACGGGATCGGACCCGAAGTCTCGTCAGCCGTCAAAGCGATCCTTGCCGCCACAGGCGTCTCCATCACTTGGGAGGAAATGGCCGCGCGCGGCGACGTCGATCGCCGGGGCTCCTATGCGATGAACGCGGAGCTGATCGAGTCGATCCGCCGGAATCGCATCGCGCTCAAGGGCCCTCTCGCGACCGGAGTCGCCGTCGGCCATCCCAGCATCAACGTCGGCCTGCGCAAAGCGCTCGACCTCTACGCCAACGTCCGCCCGGTCAAGAATCTGCCCGGCGTAAAGTCGCGCTTCGAGAATGTCGACATAGTCCTCATCCGCGAAAACACCGAAGATCTCTACGCCGGCCTTGAGCACGAAGTCGTCCCGGGCGTGGTCGAGAGCCTGAAGATCATCACAGAGAAGGCTTCCACTCGCATCGCCCGATTCGCTTTCGAGTACGCCCGCAAGCACGGACGCAAGCGAATTCACGGCATCCACAAAGCCAACATCATGAAAATGTCGGATGGTTTGTTTCTGACCTCCATTCGCAGTGTGGCAAAGGAATATCCTGAGGTCGAATACAAAGAACTCATCATCGACAATGCCTGCATGCAGATGGTCCTCAATCCGCACCAATTCGACATGCTTCTCCTCACCAATCTCTACGGCGACATCATGAGCGACCTCGCCGCGGGGCTTGTCGGCGGGCTGGGCGTCGTCCCGAGCGGCAACATCGGCAAGGATGCTGCGATCTTCGAAGCCGTTCATGGGACTGCGCCCGACATCGCAGGCAAAGGCATCGCCAATCCGACCGCGCTCCTGATGAGCGCCGTCATGATGCTCGACCACATCGGCGAATCGTCCGCCGCGCGCCGGGTCGAAGCCGCCCTCGATCGCGTCTATCGCGAAGGAAAATCGCTTACGAAAGATGTCGGCGGCACGTCAACGACCGCGCAATTTACCGATGCCGTGATCAAGGCCCTGCAATAATCATTTGACGGTTGAGCGACAATGAAAAGCTTCTTTGTGCTCGCGCTGGCGCTGCTCGGCGCCGGTCCTACTTTTGCTCAAGACTCCAAAACGAAAATTTCAGAGGACGAGATCACGCAGCATATCGCGAAGACAGCTGGGTGCGAGCCCGGAGATGTCTCGATCAACGCCTTCGGGAATTTCGACTTCACTCGCGACGGAATCGGCCAGGCCGTCGTCGTAGCCTCGACGTGTAACACGGGTACGGCGGGACCTGATGTCCACGCCGTGTTCGCACGCCAGCCCGATCAATCCTTGGCCGAATTGAAAATCCATGATCCGATCACAGCTCCCGGCGATTATCCGCGCGCGAGGATGGGTGTTCTTCTCGGGCGCGTCTTTTACGATCTCGCTGCTGCCGACGGCATGCTCGTCGAAACGTTTCACGATACTTCCGGCCGAACCGATCCCCTGGTGATCAAGTTCCGCTGGAGTGCCGGACAAAAGGAATTTCAGCCTGTCTCGATCAAGGCCGCTCAGCCCTACCACACCAGCTTCGATTGCGCGAAGGCCAAGACCGGCATCGAGGATGCGGTCTGCTACTTACAAGGCGTCGCGTTCCTCGATGTCCGAGTCGCAGACACCTACGCCCGGCTTCAGGACCAATTGGAAGGCGACGACGCCGATCAGTTGATCCGCGAACAGAAAGAGTGGCTAACGAAGCGCGATGTGATCTGCGCACCCGATTGGGATATCTCCGGGTGCCTGGGAATCCTCTATCAGGCGCGTCTGCTCGAGTTGCAACACTACCGACCCTTGCATCACCTGAAGCCGCTGACACCCGAGCCTTAGAGTAGTTCTGAGCCGGCCACTCGAAATCCCGGTTACTGCGTCTTAAGAGGCTCCATCGATTGAACTGCGATGACGTTGGTCTGCGGATCGAGGACACCGGTGAGTTTTACTTTCAATCCGGCGTTCTTCTCGGCGAGTACTTGATTATCCAGTTTGTAGACCTTTTGCTTCACCACGAGCACGAAAACACCGCCCAGATTCTTCACGCAGTATCGCGCGCAATCCGCGGCCGAGGTCCCCACGCCCGGTTTCTTCAGCATTTCCTTGTGCGATCGGCTGAGCGAGTGAACGTTCAGCGCGCATTGCGAATCGCCGATCTCTCCGACAAAAACGCGCTCTTGTCCGCCGCCTGCAAAACAGACCATGCAAGCCGCCGCAACAAGCGTCAACATCCATCCGCGCCGACGTTTCTTCCCCATCGCCTGTTTTTCCCCCAGACTATCTAGAACGCGCCGGCCCGCGCTCTTCATCCGCCTGCAGCAATTCGATGAATTGCTCAAGGCAGCACGATGAACTTCATGTGCATGCCCTCGTGCTCCGAGCTGCAAATCACCGTGCAAACCACGATGTACTCTCCGGGCTCGCTCGGCGCTACTGCGCTGATCTGGTTGAGCCCCGGCTTCAGCTCCCAATCCCAGCCCGGGACGTGTGACCGGTCCTTCGCTCGCAGCAGGCAAAATCCGTGAATCGACCCGTTCCGGTTGTGGTCCTTTGCCTTCACTGCCGTAATTTTCAGCATCACCGGCTGTCCCGCGTGAACCGTGATCATCGGCTCCTTCATACCCGTGATCTTGTACCGGCTGTCGTGATCGGCGAGCACCTCGATCACCTGCGGCGTGGCGTCCTGGCCGCGTGCCGCTCGCTGTGCGAATGTCACAGAAAGAATCGCGCCAATCAGGCACGCGGATTTGATTGCGCGGTTGTGCCGCGATTTGCTGTCGTCGGGCATGCGCGGTCTACTGCGTCATGTAAAGCAGGATCAGCCGCATGTCCTCGTCGGTGATCGTGGCTCGCACCCGCATGTGCCGCACGACCGTCGCCATCATCCGAGGTGGAAAATGATGCGGCGATTGGTGGCATCGACCGCAATTCGTGCCGAAACGCTTCTCGCCCTCGATCAGCAGCGATTCACGCTCTCGCACCGCGGGAGATGCCGCCGATGATGCATGCGCAGTTCCTGCGGAGCGAGTCGCCGAAGCCGGCGCCGGAGCCGGGCTCGCCGTTGCCCCGGCTGTGCCCACATTTGAATCTGACGCCGCCGGCGCCGAAGCTGGAACTGACGCCGGAACCATCGCCGGTTGCTGAACGGCGTTGTCCCCTTGCTGCCCGTGAGCAGCACTGGCCGCTCCGCAAATTCCGCTCGCGGCGATCACGAGCCACAAGATTGGCGATCGGCGGCTCATTGAATGTCTCCGTGGCCGATCGGAAGCACGAACCGGTACGTCAGGCCCACATTCCATATGTTCATGTTTCCGCCTTCCGGCGCGAACTGCCTGCCGTAACTGCTCACGATCCGCAGGTCATCGTAAAAGTAGTAGTTGAGTCCGAACTCGAAAAGGCGCGTGTTCACGGCGGGCAGGTCGTCATCCGGCACGACACCGGTGAAATACTGTTGCATCCTTCCCACGACTTGCACATGCCGCAGCTCGTCCCTCCAAACCGGGATCTGGCTCAATTTGTATGCCGACTCGACCCAATAGCCACTTCCCGTGTCCGCGCGCGCGTACTCGGCGCGAAGGTCAAGCGGAAGCGACCGCGGCTGCCACGCCGCGTGAAACCCGAACGCGTTCGAGCGATCTCCCTGCAACAGGTGCTGGAACGATCCGCCGAATTCCAATCGCGGCCCGGTGAGAAAAATTCCAGCGCGCATCCCCGCCATCCGCTCCGAATCCAGCGGCGTGTCCGTGCTCAGCGTCGAAAAGTACGTCGCGTAGTTGATCTCCACTTTTGACGTCAGGTCGAACCCGCCGCGCACCATCGCGCCCGTGCCCGCGCCGCTCGGCCCGGTGGCGATCGGCAGGATCAACGGGTCGGTCTGCAGATCTCGAATCCAGACCGGATAGAGCCGCTCGTTGAAAACTCCAAAGGGCGTCAGGAACCTCCCAACGGTTACGGTCATGTGCGAATTGGCGATGTAGTCAAGCTGGAGGTAGTCGACTTCCTTTTGTAGCGCGCCGTGATATCCGCTCTCGCCGGGAACAGGAGCGAGGTTGATTTCGAAAGTCTCGCGCGACTCGATCAGCCAGTTCTGCCCGAAGGGTATCAGTGTGACTGGCGAAACCAGCGGGTGCACGTTGTCCACGCCGCCGTCAAAGAACGAGTTGTAGGCAACGCCAGCGGAAAAGATCGGAACCGGGCGTATCGTTTCGTACGCGGAATCGGCAGTTGTATCGGTCGACGGGTCCTGGTCAGCGGAAGTGGATTGGCATCGTGCCAGCGGCGCCGCGAGCAGTGTCGCGATCACCGCAAACACACGAAGCCAGCCATAGATGACCGATCTTGTAGAAGTACGTCGCATGCCCCACCTCATGTTCCGACGGACTCCCCGTGCGTCGGACTGGCCCCAAGGCTAAGTTTCGGTGGGTACTAGAACCATGTCAACGCGAAGACCACTCCTGTGTGCCTCCGCGGCACTATCTCTTCGGTAACACCATCGCCTCGCGTTGGGATGAATTGGGCCCTGAGCGCAAATGCTTCTGCTCGACTGTCAGGCGGCTGCCCCGCGCCGCATCTGCCCTTAGGGCCAGTGGACGATTCGCTACCGCCGGTGCCCGCATCGCTGGCGATTCTCTGCCCCTTGCTAGACTGGTCCTAAAGGACATCCCCATGGCCGAAAGCAGCCGTTCGAGGACGGTCTACCAGATTCTGGGCTGGCTGAATCTCGCCGGAATCCTGTTGATTCTGGTGCTGATCCTCCACAAGGCGCCGGCACCGGCGATCCCAGTCGACCCAGCCGCCGCAGCCCGAGTCGACCAGAAGCTTGCCGCCGCCGACCAGGCCAAGGCCGCCGGCCAGCCGGCCCAACCCGTGACCCTCGACAGCACCGAGCTCAATTCCTACCTCGCTAAGAGTTTCCAGACCAGCGGTTCAGCTCCGAGCGGTAGCGTTCCGAGCAGCGCGAGCGCCCCGCCGGCCGCGCCCCCCGCCGATCCTGCCGCAGCGCTCAACGACCAAACGGCCACGCTCGACCAGGTCCAATCTTCGGTGAAAGACGTCAAAGTCAATATGGACGGCGATCTCGTCAGGGCCTACGTCGTCTTCGACTTTCACGGCAAGGATCTCTCGCTGGAGCTCGATGGCCATCTCGGCTCGCAGAATGGCTATCTGAAGTTCGATCCCATTGGCGGCAAGCTCGGCGACATGCCGCTGCCGCAATCTGTGCTTCAATCGGCGGTCGACAAACTAATGGCTTCGCCAGAAAACCGCGAAAAGCTACGCCTCCCGGACGACATCAACGACATCCAGATCGCCAACGGCCAAGCCGTCGTCTCGTACAAGTAAGCATCCGGTCAGGATGCTCATCCCGCTTGCCCTGAGGCACGAAGGGACGGAGTCCGTCTCGGCGGAGGACCGAGGGATCTCTCTTGATTGCTTCGTGAATCCTACGAAGGAAACTCCGCCGGCAGGATCGGCTTGTACGCAATATAAAGCAGCCAATACACAATCACGCCGGTAATCGACACATACAGCCATAGCGGCAGCGTCCATCGCGCGATGGCCCGGTGCTTGTCGAACCGCTCTCGCAGCGCACGAGAGAGCGTGATCAGCACCAGCGGCACGATCACCACCGCCAGCGTCGTGTGCGTGATCAGAATCGCGAAGTAGACAGGCCGAATCCACCCCTGTCCGCCGAAGCGAATGATCCCTGCGTGGAAATGGAAGTAGAGGTAAAGAACCAGAAAGATCGCCGAACAGAAAAACGCCGTCACCATGAAAAAGCGGTGCAGCGAAATTTTTCGTGCGCGAATCGCAAAAAATCCGCACACGAGCAAGATCGTGCACGCGCCATTCAGGGAAGCGTTGACGGCCGGCAGAGACGCGAGGCTCACCGCAACATCAACTTATCGAGGATCAGCCACACGAGCAGCAACGGAATGTGCGCGACCGTCGCGTGCATCAACCATTTCGCGCGCACGTTCGTGCGCGAGCGGTTCGCCCACAGCCCGACTTGCAGCAGCAACATCCCCAGCGCCAGCGCGCCGAAGAAATACCAAGTTCCCGCCATGCCGATCACCGACGGCAGCGCGCTCACCCACACCAGCACCGCCGACGCCATCACGATCTGCCTGAACGTCGCGTGCCCCTTCGGATCGACGGTCGGCAGCATCTTGATTCCCGCGCGCGCGTAGTCTTCGCGGTACATCCAGGCGATCGCCATGAAATGCGGGAATTGCCAAACAAACAAAATCGCGAACAGCACCCATCCGCCAAGCGAAAGCGTCCCGTGCGCCGCGGCCCATCCGATCATCGGAGGCAGGGCGCCCGGAATCGCGCCGACCGCGGTCGATAGCGTTGTGCGCGTCTTGAGCGGCGTGTATAGCCCGAGATAAAGCACCGTCGTCGCCAGCGCGACCAGCGCCGATAGCAGATTCACCGCCAGCGCCAGCCACGCCGCGCCAATCGCGATGCATACGACGCCGAACGTCACGACCTCGCGCGGCCTCAGTTGTCCGGATGGCAACGGCCGCGCCGCGGTCCGCCGCATCACCGCGTCCATCTCGCGCTCGATGTATTGATTGAGCGCCGCCGTCCCGCACGCCACCAGCAGCGTCCCGCCCAGCGTGTGCAGCAGCCGCGCCCAGTCGAGCGTGCCGGTCGAGCCGAGATAAAACCCCGCGACCGTCGTGATCACCACGAGGAAGGTCACGTCCGGCTTCGTCAGCACGACGTACGCCCACGGCTTCTCCATCCCAGAAACCGTGTCGACGCGCGTCTCGCTCGTCACAGCGCCCTCGCACTTTGCGTGGAATGCGCGGCCTGCGATTCGGCGGCCCCGCCGGGAATCAGCCGAAACGCCGTCAGCGTGAAAATCACCGACGCCGCCAGCGTCAGCGCGCCGCCCAGCACGTGCGCCACCGTCAGCGTCACAAATGCCACCGTCGGCTGCGGAGATTCGGGCGCGATCACCCGCACCGCGTACCATGCCGAAAATCCCAGCAAGATCTGCAACCCGAAAAACGAATGCAGCAAGATCGTCGCTCGCCGCAAGTCGCGATTTTCTCGGAAGCGCTTCTTCGCCGCTCGCCCTGCCCACACGACCATGAACGTCACCACTCCTGCGCCCCACAAATGCGGCTGAATTCCGAAGGCGCCGTGCCGGAACGCCGCCCCCAAAATCAGTTGCGCGAGAATCGCGAGCGTCGTCAGTGTCGTCAGCGTGCGCAGGCTTGGTCTTTTGGAATCCTGCAATCGAGGAAGCTCCGCATTCCACCACGGGCTCAAATAGAGCGAGAGCCCCACGATCGTAATGAAGAAAATCTGCGCGAGCGTCGCATGCGCTGTCGCCGAAAGCATCGGATGAAATTCGTAGACGCGCAGCGCGCCCAGCGTCGCCTGCGCCAGCACCAGCACAAGCGCAATCCAGCCAAGTTTCTTCGCCAGCGGCCTGACCTTCGCAAACGTCAGCCAGATCGCCAGAATCAGCGTCAAAATCGCGACGATCCCGGCCACCACCCGGTGCGTGTATTCGAATCGGATTCCACCGATCAGCGGTGGGATCAGCCTGCCGTACGCCAGCGGCCAGTCGGGAACCGAATCTCCAGCGTCATTGTTGGTGACGAGCGCTCCCGCCATCAGCAGCAGCACCGTGCAGCACGATGTCAGCGCCGCAAAGCGGTACGGTCCGCGTGAACTTTGCATGGAATCCGAGGTCATCTCTGGTGATGAGGACATTCGATTTTATGTATCGAGGTCCCAAAACGCAAAGCGTTTCTGCCCACGCCCAACCGCCGCGCCGCCGACGAGGACTTCCTGAGCACCCGCGCACAGGTCTAAAATGATGGCATGGCGAGAGCAGGTCTCGACCGGATACGATGGCTCCATCATTTCACTGATAGCAGGAACATTGCGTCGATACGGGACCTAGGCGGCCTTTACTCCTTTCAAAAGCTAAAGGAGATGGGTGTAGAAAATGTTCACCCGGGCGGAAATGATTGGAGTCTGGAAGCGGATCAGATGTCTGGCATGGACTGCTTCGTCCATCTTTGCTTTCGCACAAACCATCCCATGGAATATCGAGCCAAGCAGGACGGGCGGATCGAACGAACTGCATGGCTCTATATCGACCGAAAGGTGATGGAAATCGACGGCGCCATGTTTTCGCCCGGCGTCGCCAATAAGTCGGGCATGCCGATTTATGCGCTACGAGAAAGCCTGCATCTCATCGACCTCGAGGTAATATGCGAACGTACGAATTGGCGCGACCCGGACGTCAAGGCGCGCCTCGATCAGGCTGAACTTTGCGAGATTCTAATACCCGACCACGTTCCACTAAAGTTCTTCGAGAGGTACCTGCCCCATGGCTGAACGACCGGTTTTTGTCCCTGTACCCGAGACAGAAGATCTCGTTAGAGAAGTCTATTTTCCCATGAAATGGCATCCAGGTTTCGCGCCGACTCAAAAGGAGAAGAATATCAGGACGCTCCACGAAGCCGCGGCCGCCGCCGGACTTTCGCCGCTGCTCGAGGTCTCCACTAAGTCCGAAAACAAGCGGGGCAGACATCTAAGCGCTTTCCACATCAAGATCAAGACTGCGTCGCGCGAAATCCCTTTGGAGTGCGCATTCCAGGGAAGCAAGGTATTCGCCCACGGGGGCCCGTTCACCGACCTGTATGACAAGGACGTCCGCGCGGCCAAAAGGGACCCCCGGCTTACGGGATCAGGTGCCCTCAGGGGATTCATGTTTGACGACTTCCTATGGCCGCTGGAGCCAAAGACCGCGTTTTACGACTGGCTGTACATCGACTTCCTTAAGGACTGGCGCGAATGGGGGCAGAAGCTTTGCGCCTATGCAGGATTTACCGACATTGAGTTCAATCCCTATCGTTCGGTGAATTGCCAAGCTCGCTCCTGCGCCCTGTTTGTCTCGCTTATGAAGCGGGAACTCCTAGACGAGGCAGCGAAATCGCCATCTGACTTCATTCGCGTGCTTTCGATGTCCAACTACCGACCTCATTTGCGGGCCGCAGAGACTCCGTTGTTCTCTAATTCCAAATCCTGACTCACCTATCCGCCGGGCTCGTGCCAGTGCCGCTGGCAAGCACGCGCCTCAGCCTTTCCACAAGCTCCAATTCGGCGGGGTGGATTTTTTCGTGGGCGGCATCAATCGCGAAGAATGCTGCGCGATCGACTTCAGGAAATTCGCGCTGCTTGCCCGAGCGCGGCGGCCATTCCATCTTGAACGTGTTGCTCTTGAGCGCCGAGGGATCGCAATCCCCCTTGAACGCCCACGCGGTTACAATCTTCCCGCCTTTGTGCTTCACGCTGCCGAGCGCAAGAAACGGGGGCGTGGGTTTGAATCCTGTCTCCTCTTCGAACTCGCGTTGAGCCGCAGCGAGTTCGTCCTCGCCCGGATCGATTTCACCTTTCGGAATGAACCAAGCGCCCGCGTCCTTCTTCGCCCAAAACGGCCCGCCCAAATGGACCAGCAACACCTCCAGCGCCCCGCCGCGCTTTCGGTACATCACCAGCCCCGCGCTTTTCTTCGCCATCGGCGTAGGATAACACTCGCCCGAAAACACTTCTCGCTTCGCCTCGCGCGCGGGAGTTGTGATGACCTCACTTCAGTTCGAAGCGCACAACGATCGAGTCGCTTAGGGGGTCGGACCTTCAGGTCCGACAAAATGATCGGCGCAGAGCCCGCCTGCCGGCGAGGCAGGCGCCGAACCGATGCGCAGCTTCACCCGCAGCAAGTAGTCGAGTGGGCACGATAAACCTCTAGGCTGGCTCCGACGGCCCCGCCTGACGCATCGGCGCAGCCGTCGAGTTGGTCCTTCGATTTTCGCCGCCTCACTGATCCTCTTCTTCCGCCGCCCTCAATTCGTGAAAAAAACGCACCAGATCGCCGGCTTGCAGCTTCTCGCACAATTTCGCCAGCAATTCCTGCTCGCGGCTCAATAGCGTCGCCATGTGCGCGCGGACCGCTTTCGCATACTCGGGGTAAATTTCTGCCACGAGCTCCTTCCCTGCGGCCGTCAACTGATAGACGATTTTCCGGTGATCCCTTTCGTGTGGGCCGTGCTTCACCAGTCCGTCTCTATTCAAATTCTTCAGCACCAGCGCCCCGTTGCCGAAACTGCCGCGCAACGCCTCGACGACAAGCGCGCCATAAACCATCGGGCCATTGCGCGCGAGCGCAACGAGGACTCGAAAGCGGCTCATTGTCAACCCAAACACGTCGAGCTGCCCTTGCAGCAATCTCGTCACCCGCTCCTCTGCAGCGACGAGCCTGGTGTAAGCATCGAGTGCCCGCTGCGTCCGTCCCTGTTTCTTCAATCTCACGGTACTGGCCCTCCCTGCGGCTCAGGGTAGGCCCCGGAACGGAGCGGCGGAGGTGAAAATTCCTGTGGACTCCTGCAAAACGTGCGGAAACGTACAGAAAGTCGCTGCTAAAGGCCTCTAAGCGTGCAAAAAAACGACAAAAAATGTACACAACGTGGAGGAATACACTCGTTCGATATCGAGCGAGTCTGTGCGGCGATTGCGTCGCGAAATCGTGCGAGCTGAACTAATCGAAACGAGGCAGGCCGATGTGCAGAAATTCCGCGGACGTCGAAGCCTTGGATGGCACGCAGGCCGTCGCGCGCTCGCCGATTCGCAGATAAATCGTCGTTTGGTGCTCGAAGGGTTTGCCGTCCGCCGAACCCGAGCCGTCAACGACAAAGTAAACTGAATTTTCGGCGAGCTGCATCGCCGCGCCCGGCGAAATCTTGTAGAGTGCGACGCGCGTGCGCCGCTCGGAAAATTCGCCGAGATTTTTGCAGCTGACTCCGGGCTGATGATCGAGCGGAATCCAATCGAAACTTTCAGGGTCCATGAAAACGGGACGCAGATAGCGCTGCTTCGGATAGACGAGCGGCCGACCGTTCACCTGTTCCCACACGGCTTCGTATGCGTCCTTGTTGATTTTCCCGCCGTCCGGCCTCAGCTGCGTGTAAATGCCTTTCGCAAACGTGCCGTGCTTGGATAGCTCGGCGCTCGCTTTTTCGTACTGCTCCGCGGATATGTATCCGCTTCCGCTCGCCCCGCCGAACTGCAGCACGAGCGTGGAATTTTCCATCGCGCTCGATTGCGGACCGTAGAAGGTCCCTTCCGGGAAATAACCGATCGTGCCGGCTTTCATGACGCCGTCGGCGCCGAAATCGAAATCGCCGTCGAGCTGGTAGCGCACCTGATCGAAATTGTGCCGGTGGCGCGGAGAGAAATAGCTCGGCGCGACGCCGATTTGCAGCGAAAAGTTTCCCGGCGTGCCGGCCGCGCCGTTGAGAATGCGCCGCGAGCGGAAGACTCCTTCGCGGACGTGCTGCCGCTCGACGAGCGGCGCGCTTTCGAGGCTGATAACCCGCATCGAGAACCTATGGATGTGCAGCCGGCGCAGCGGGAGCCGCGGGCGGACCGGCGAGGGTCGTATCCTGGTCGAAAACCAGGTGCCAACCGGCCGATGAGTGCACCCAGACGGCCGAACCGCGAAAATGGAGAATGCGCGGCGGATTCGTCGATCCGGCCGGCGGCTTCAAGCCGAAATCGACGAGGCCCGTGACGATGGCTCCGCCCTCGAAAAGGACGACCTTGGAATCGTGCAGGTCGTATTGCGACACGCCGAGCTTTCCGGTGGTGATTGCGTCGATGAATTCGGCCTTGGACTGCATCACTCCGTTGCCGTGGACGAATACGGCATTGTCGGCCATCAGGCTGGTGAGCGCCGCACCGTCGGCCGCGACGACGGCGTCCTGAAACTTCTGTTGCATCTTGACCGCTTCGTCTTGCGCTGCCTGCGCGGAGACTTGAAACGCCGCGGCTGCGATCAAAAGCACCGCCGCCGCGGTCACAATTGCAAAACATGCCAGAAACTGCCGATTCTTGGAAGCTTTCATTCCTTACCCCCGCGACTAAGCTGTCTTGCCCCGACCGGAAGCACGCAGAACTTTCGCTGCGCCGCTCGCGCCGTCGGCATTCCCCATTTTCCGTTGACCGTGGCACTAAACACCCTGCCGGAATCGGTTGTCAAGGGGAGCGAGGAACGCGAGGCGAAACCAGATTCCTCGACGACACGTCCAGTCATTGGAGAATCCGGCGGCGCGAGAAACGGCCTGACAGTTCGTGTTCGACGCAACACCTCCGATCCATTGGAGGTGTGGTAGTCTCGTGTGATGAGCGCGCCCGCGAGCGCGAAAATTGCGGGGTGTGAGACAGGGGGAATGGAAAGAATGTTTTCGAAAACAATGAAGCGAACAAACTCTGGTTCGTTCACGAAGCTCGGCGTCGTGGTCGTGGCGTGCGCGTTCGTGCTAGCGCTTTCGATGACGGGAACCGCGCGATCCGCGGCCGACTTGGGAAATCCGATGGTGCTTGGCATGGCGTTTGACGGCCATCAGGTGTCGAATCTGGACAACACCATCAAGTATTACGAGCAGATCGATTTTCACGTGAAGAGCAAGACGGACTGGCACGTCGACAAAGAGCTCAACAAGCTCGGCAACACGCCCGGCGCCGAGTCGCGCCAAGCCGTGATGGAGACGCTCAGCTCGGTTTCCGACAAGCCGTTTGACATTATTTTCACGGAGTATCGCGGGATCGACCGCAAGAATTGGAGCAGCCTTGGCCTGGGCGATCTGCTCTCGGGTCACCTCGACCTCACAGTGATGGACGATTGCCAAATCGACATGGACAAGCTCAAGGCCATCGGCATGCTCAAGGAAGTAAACATGAATATGCCCGGAGGCGGCGGTGGGGCAAATGGCCCGCGGCGTTTCGCGTTCGTGCAGGATCCCGACGGCTGGTTCGTCGAGTTCTTCGCGATCATGAAGCCGGCTCCGGGAGCTCCGCCCGAGGGGCCGAAAGTTTCGAACTCCACAGCAACGATGCAGAATATCGAACGGCTCGGCAAGCAGATCGGCTTCAACCATATCGGTCTCGACGTGAAGGACATGGCCAAGGCCGTGGGCTTCTATCAGGGCGTGCTCGGCGGGGATTATCCTCCCCTGGCGCCACCGGCCCCTCCGGCGCCTCCGCCGGGTGCGGCTGCAGGCGGTGCGGGCGGCGGGCGCGCGGCTCCGCGCATGAACATGATGAACGGCTGGTTCCCGCAGGCGGGCACCGACAAGAACGTCCGGCTCGAATTGATCGGGGAGCCCGGAACGACAGTACCCGACGAGCACTTCCAGGACATTAACGTGAACTATGTCGCGTTTCAGG
>DASPUN010000047.1:0-3895 GCA_035622875.1 Candidatus Acidiferrales bacterium | reverse complement strand
CGAAGTGGAAGAATTTCTCTGAAAATGCGCATCCGTTTTCCCTTCTTAGACTTAGGTAGGCCGTTAGCGATACCAGCATTTCCGATTCAAAACACAACCCTTGGGAATAAAGCGACTTACGGAAATCTCGAACAGACCGTGCCACGCTCTTGGCAGTTCACCTGCACATCGACGTAAGCGGGGCGAGATGCACGTCAAATCCAGACCATCGGTTTCAGCCGGTGCTGCGGTAGGAGCGACGCAGCAGACGCAGCTCGAACCGGACGGGGCCGTCAGCGAAGGTTCAAGATGAAAGGTATTGTGTTGGCAGGCGGGACGGGGAGCCGACTAAATCCGCTCACGCGAGTCACCAATAAGCATCTGCTCCCCATCTACGACAAGCCGATGGTTTACTACCCGATCCAAACACTGGTAAATGCGGGTATCGAAGAGATTCTGCTTGTCACAGGTGGCAAGAACGCCGGAGACTTTCTGCGCCTTCTTGGAAACGGGCGTGACTTCGGACTAAAGCACCTCAACTATACCTACCAGGAAGGCGAGGGTGGGATCGCCCAAGCGCTCGGGCTCGCGGAGTACTTCGCCGGCGGTGAACCCGTCTGCGTGGTTCTGGGCGACAACATCATCGAAAACAATATCTGTCGGGCCGTCGAAAGTTTTGGGAAGCAGCGGGAGGGCGCCAAGATTCTTTTAAAGGATGTTCCCGACGCAGAGCGGTTTGGAGTTGCGGAAGTTCGCGGAAACCAAGTTGTTGGGATCGAGGAGAAACCGAAGATTCCAAAGTCTCGCTATGCCGTGATTGGGATTTACCTGTACGATGCAACCGTGTTCGAGAAGATTCGCCGCTTAAGACCCTCAGGCCGCGGCGAGCTTGAGATCACCGATGTCAACAACTTCTATATCGAGGAGGGCAGGCTGACCTATGAGATCCTCGAAGGGTGGTGGACCGACGCGGGCCAGTTTGAGTCCCTCCTACGAGCCAATAATCTCGTCGCCGAGACAGGTGCCAACAAATTGAGCATCGCAAAATCTCCCGCTCGCCAGGAAGTGGGCCGATGAGGTTGTTCGTAACGGGCGGCGCCGGTTTCATTGGATCCAACTTCATTCGGCATGTTCTCGGGCTGGGTGCCGACCACGCGGTTGTCAACTACGACAAACTGACATATGCAGGAAACCTCGCCAATCTCGATAGCGTTGAGAGTCATGCGAACTATCGTTTCATCAAAGGTGACATCTGCGACGGTGCCGCAGTCGAGGCCGCCATGAAAGGGTGCGACGCTGTGGTTCACTTCGCGGCCGAGTCGCACGTAGATCGCAGTATCTACGAACCAGCTGCGTGCGTCGAAACCAACCTCACGGGCACCTTTGTGCTGTTACAGGTTACGCGAAAACTGGGTGTCCCGCGGTTCGTGCACATATCCACCGATGAAGTGTATGGCGACCTAGATTCTGACGTTGTTGCGGACGAAGATTTTCCTCTCCGGCCAAGCAGTCCATATTCCTCATCGAAGGCCGGTTCAGACTTGCTCGTGCGGTCGTTTGTTCGGACGTACGGCGTTCCAGCGATGATTTCTCGGTCTTCCAATAATTACGGCCCCTATCAATTCCCTGAAAAGTTTCTGCCGCTGATGATTACGAACGCATTCGAGGATAGGCCCCTGCCGATTTATGGCGATGGCAAGCAGCAGCGCGACTGGTTGCATGTGGAAGACAATTGTCGTGGAATCCTGGCGGTTCTGGAGCGTGGGCGGATCGGCGAGATCTATAACATCGGTGGTTCAGACATCGTCGACAATCTCAGCATGGCTCGGCGCCTGCTGGAATTGATGAGCAAACCGGCGACATTGCTCTCGTTTGTAAGAGATCGCCCGGGTCATGACCGTCGCTATGCACTAAAGTGCGAAAAAATGCAACGGGAGCTCGGATGGAGACCCTCCATTTCGCTCGACGAAGGGCTGCATCGAACAATCGATTGGTATCGGGATCACAGCGATTGGCTGGCCAATGTTCGCGGCGGAGAGTATCGCTCATACTACGAAAAATACTACGATCATCGCGAGGATTCCCTGCGATCGATCGCCAATCGGGTTTCCGCAGTAAGAGCGAGTTGAGATTGCTTGGCGCACGCGGCTTTCTCCGGTGCTCGTTAGTGTCGCAAGTCCCAGCGGAACGGATCGCCTGAGGCGGAGCTCCATTGCAGCGGCTCGAGACAACTCTTCCTGATGTCTGGGAGATTCGCCCGACGGTGCATCGGGATTCCCGGGGGTATTTCCTTGAGTCGTACCACCAGACGAAATTTGCAGGACTGGGAGTTGGCGAACGGTTCGTTCAAGACAACCACTCCTGTTCGACCAAGAACACCTTGCGCGGCTTGCACTATCAGCTCCGCCATCCCCAAGCGAAGCTTTGTCGTGTGGTCGAAGGCGAAGCTCTCGACGTTGCCGTCGACATCCGTGTGGGCTCGCCCAACTTTGGAAAATGGACGAGCGTGATACTTTCTGCAAAAGCGCAGAATCAAATCTACATTCCCAATGGTTTTGCGCACGGCTTCCTCGCACGAAGCGAGACCGTGCAGTTCCTCTACAAGTGCAGTGAGTTTTTCGACCCCGAAGACGACCACGGAATCCAGTGGAACGATCCCGAACTGGGCATCGGATGGGGTGTCGCCAATCCCCTGCTTTCAGAGAAGGACTCGAGATATCCGAAGCTCGCTGACGTTCCCCGCAAATTGCTGCCGCATTTCTCCCCGAAATGAAGCCAAAGATTCTGCTGACCGGAAAGAACGGACAGATCGGCAAGGACCTCGAAGGGTTCCTCGCCGAATCCAGCGAATTGCTGGCCCTCGGCCGCAAAGAACTGGATCTCTCCCGATCGCAAAACATCCGACAAGCCGTTAGAGATTTCCGACCACACCTGATCGTGAACGCCGCAGCTTACACATCCGTTGACCAAGCAGAGGGCGACAATGCCACGGCTTTTATCGTGAACGCACAGGCCCCCACTTTGTTGGCAGAGGAGGCGAGAAGAATCGGCGCGGCTCTGATCCACTATTCGACCGACTATGTCTTCGATGGTCGAAAGAGCAGTCCGTACACCGAAGATGATTCGCCGAATCCAATCAACGTTTACGGGAAGACGAAGCTAGCGGGCGAGCGGGGAATCGAGGGGGTCGGTGGTTTCTACCTGATTCTTCGTACGGCGTGGGTTTATAGCACGCGAGGAAGAAACTTCCTGCTGAAAATTCTGCGTCTTGCCGCCGAGCGAGACGAGCTCCGGGTTGTTGCCGATCAGGTCGGCGCCCCGACCTCGAGTCATGTGATTGCGCTTGCTACGACGAAGATCATCACGCGGGAATGGAACCGCCGCCAAGGCGTCTTGCCGTTTTCAAACTGGCGAGGAATCTATCACATGACAGCAGCCGGCGAATGCAGTTGGTGGCAGTTCGCCAAGGCGATTGTAGAGGAGGTGCACCTTTCCTCTCATTGCCCCGCCTGGCTTCACGCCGTAACCGACGGACGTCCGCTCGTTGTGAATCGCATTTCTCCGATTGCCACAGCGGAATATCCGACTCCAGCGCGTCGTCCTGCCTATTCTGTTCTGTCCAATCTGCGCCTCAAGCAGACGTTTGAACTGGAAATACCGGACTGGCGTGCGCAGCTTCGCAGGCTCATCGCCGGCTAGCCAGTACGTTGCCGGGTACCCGAGCCGAACTCTGACCGTTTCACGTATTTGCCGAACTCCCGACTGAGTCCCGGGCCGCCTGCTTTCCTCTCCGCTGATCTCCAGGTCAGCAAATGCTGGACGACATGTTCAGCAGCATGACCGTCGCCGTAGGGATTTCGGCTCATTCGAGGAGTCTCCGTGAGCGCCTTCTGGAGTGCAGTAGCCACAGAGTTCG
>DASPUN010000046.1:0-12679 GCA_035622875.1 Candidatus Acidiferrales bacterium | reverse complement strand
CCTCATAACTCTTCAAGTGCTGAAGAACAATTTCAGCGAGCCTAGGTGTGTTCAAACTTAGAAGCTCATCGGCCGTAGCTGCCCCGTCGAAAGACGAGATACGTCGGAAAGCCATTTGGGGCCTCCAAAGGAAATCTCGATGTAATGATGTGCGAGAGTGCGTCGAGTCTGCAACCTTGAACCGCGCACTGTGACCCCGCGCGTCGTTTCTTAACTTTGCCCGGCTAAGTTCGAAAGTCAAAAAATCGGGACATCTGTGATCCGAAAGCAATTAACTGAGGCTTGGGCATCCGGCCGACGTCCCAGGACCCCGTTTAGCAGGAATTAATAATAGAATCAGCGCGCACGTGGTGCGAGAGGATCTGGTGATGACAATAGTCTCGGATAACTCCCAAAGAGCGCCACTAGGGCGAAGTCAATTGGCTCGGGAAGATCTTTCGCGGCACACTACGATTTTTCTCAACTCAACAGGCACAAACGCCACCGCCACATTGGTCATGCTGCAACAGGAAAATCAATTTTTCCTACTCACTGCGCAGCACGTAGCAAGGATGATTGAAAAAAAGAGAGAGAGATGGTCTTACCAGAACCCGCAGCAAGTCGTAAAGTATCTAAACCATCTGCCTGTAAGAACTGATCTCGGGAAAGAGGGATTATATTCACCGGATTTGACCCTGTTCGAGCTTCACGTTGAAGACGCGGCTGAGATGGTTCGCTTGGGATTGAGTTTCTATGATTTGAGGACCTCGCAATATTCGTCGGATGAAGAATATGGGCCCGATTATTTCATTATCGGAGCACCGAAATCTGCAGAAGTCATTGCTAATAGGGAGTTGAGCTTCGAAATTCGGTGTGCGGGCGTAAATATCTTGGATGAGGTCGAGGTGGGCGGCGCTACGAGGTTTGCAGAAGTCGAAGCGGTTCAAGCGGACTATAGTGGGATGAGCGGAGGAGGATTATGGGAGATTTCATACCCTGCCTCCGGTGGTCATAGGGTTTTTCTCGTGGGAGTTGTTGTTCGAGAGCCCCAACAGCTGCAATCAACCGCGGATACTTGCTCGTCCGTTGGCTCCACTAAAATTCGATGCAGCTCACGACAATCAATTAAAGAGTTGGTTGCGAGGGCTCGTTCTCTAGGAGCGGACGAACAGAATAGCTAGGCCTGCGTTGCACTGTGCCGCTCGGGGTATTCCACCGTCCGTGCTCTACCTGTGAAGCATCACACAGCCCAGGGGTGGTCCCTTTTTGCCGTCCCTATCCGCATACCCGTCAATTTTGTGCCGGCGTGAAGCCATCAGCTAGCCCGCCTTATCGCGGTGATCGCGGGAACAGAACATTTCGCCCGTTCGAGATCTCCCCAATCAAATAGCCGCTATCGCGCTTTGAGCGACTCAGGCATGCCGGGCCAGGAGTGGACGCGCGACTTGAAGCGCCAGCCGTTCGGCGTTTTCACGTAAACGTCGTTGTACCAACCCCACGAGTAGGCTTTGGCAGGCTGGTTGGCCGTCTCTTTGTTTGTCGGATCCCCCACGCCCACTGTGAGCAGGTAGCTTCTCCCCGTGGCGCCGTCCGGCGTCGGTGTAATCACCAGATTGGCGGACATGTGCGTCATGGTGTAGCGGTCCCCTGCCGTTTTCGGATCGATACAGCCGCTCTTGCCGCCGCCGTCCGCTTCGGCCAATCGATCGCGCCCTTCGTATTTGACCCTGCCGGGCACGCCGTTTTCATCCGCGATGCCGAATACGCCGTCGGGCGTGTAGAGGTCGGCATAGTCGTAACCGCTGTTGGTGCATTTGTCGATCGCATAGCCATAGCTGTTCACCAACTGCTGGATTTCGATGTAGTCCTGCGCCGTGAGCAGCATCGGTTTGTTCGACGATGCGGCCGCTTTCTGCTGCGTGTACACGACGGCCAGTGCCAGCACCAGCGCCGCCGCGCCGATCATCGCCATCACTTTCTTCCCCATGGATATCGATCTCCTTTCTCGGGCCAGCCTGAGCGAAGCGAGCTTCCATGCCGAGTTCATTGACGGCGCCCTTATACCATAGCGACAGGCGACTACGGCCTGCGTGACCGGTGTGTGGCGGGCGTCAACGTTCAGTGGGTGGTTGATGCGCGGAATGTGGCGTCGAAGAATTAGGCGGACTTCCGCTCCAGCGTACGCTTAGGCGGTGCGGCGGGCGATCATGAACCACGCTTTCGGATTGATTCCCTGGAATAGGCCAGCTTTTGCTTCGGGGCGGACGTCAAACTCGGCTGGCTCGATCGATTCGATCTCCCAGCCGTTTGAAAATGTGGCGCGCAACTCGGATTGCGATACGCGTCGCGGGCCTTGCGTTCCGGGCATTTGATCGCTGAAACAAAGCAGGAACAGGCGACCGCCGGGTTTCAGAACCGTCTTGAGGCCTTCCGCGTATCGGACGCGGTCTTCGTCGGCGAACCCGTGCTGGCCCGAGAAGACGTGGAAAAGGCCGGAGTCGATGATGTTGTCGAAGCGCTCGGACCAGTCCTGCAATTGCAGAGCATCCTTCTCTACAAATTTGGCGGAGAGGCCGCGCTCGGAGGCCTTTTGCTTTGCGCGCGCGACGGGCTCTTCGAGAAAATCGGCGCCCGTCACGGCATGGCCGCGGCTCGCAAAGAAGAGCGCGTTGTCTCCGGGACCACAGCCAATATCGAGGATCGACCCGCTGATCTTGTCCGCAGCTTTGACGAAAACCGGCTGCGGATTGCCCGTGTCCCACGGAGCTTGCCCTCCGTACATCTCTGCGAATCTCTCGCGATTGATGCTAGCGGGAGCCGTGTCAGCCATGTGCGCCTCCGCGTGTGCAGCCCCTCTTCACGCGATCGATTATATCGCGACAATCTCGCGAGAGCTTGGTGGTGGAACGCGATCGCTTCGGCTAATGCGATGTCAACGCGGTAGCTGCCGCGCACTCATGTGGGCGCGCTCGATTGCTGGCGCCACCTGGCCCTAGAACGTAAAATCGCATCATGAGCTACGACTTGATGGTTTTCGAACCCAGTGCCGCGCCATCCGGCCGCCAGCCATTCATGGAATGGTATCGTCAGCAGACAGAGTGGGGCGAAGGGCACGATTACAACGACCCGGCTGTGTCGACGCCCGCGCTCAAGGCGTGGTTCCTCGACATCATCCAGTCGTTTCCACCGCTTAACGGCCCGCTGTCATCGGCCGACTTGCCGGAGGACGAGGATTCGGTAACCGACTACAGCGTAGGTCGGAGCGTCATCTATTGTGGCTTTGCACGGTCGAAGTCAGGCGCCGCACACAAGAAGGTTGTGGAGTTGGCTCAAAAGCATGGCGTCGGATTCTTCGACGTCAGCTCAAATAGCGCGGAGGTCTGGCTGCCAAAGGATGGCAAACTCAGCCTCGCCCATCGGGAGTAGCAATCCGGTGATCGACTTAGGCCAGCCATTCCTCCGCAAGGATGGCGTAGAGATAGGTGTCGCGCCATTCGCCTTTTTCGAATTCATTTTTGCAGAAGTGGGCTTCGCGGCGCATGCCGAGCTTTTCCATCACGCGATAGGACTCGCGATTGCGGACGTCACATGTCGCCCAGACGCGATGCAGCTGCAATTTCCCGAATGCGACATTGAGAATTCCGCGAGCCGCCTCGCTCATGTAGCCGTGCCGCCAATAGGCCCGAGCAAGCACATAGCCGATGTCGGCCGCGCGATTTTTTTCGTCCTTGATGCGCAGGCCGATCGAACCGATCACGCGGCGGTTGCTCTTCAGCTCAATTGCAAGGCTGACGAGCGGGCGCGGCCACTGCTCCTGCTCTTTGAGCACGCCGGCAAGGAAAGACTTGGTCACCTCGGGCGGATTCGGGCCCCAGATCATCAGCCGAACGACTTCGGGATCGGAAGCGTATGCGTGGACGTCCGTCTCGTCTTCTGCGCGGAATTCGCGCAGGAGCAAGCGCTCCGTCTCAACTGGGAACCAGCGGTCCACCGGGCGATTTTAGCCGGGGGCGCAGAGTTTGAATACATGCTGCGCAAGAATCAGAGGTGCGGCACAGAAGTGCCCCGCCAACGCGGCAGTCGGGGCATGAGAACCAGAGGTGCCGGCTAAAGACCACGGCGCTACATCCAAACCTAAAGAGGGCCGATGCGCAGTGCGAGCGCGTATAATCGGCCCACTTGACTGGAATCGCACGATGAAGATTCAGGACAAAGTCGTGGTCGTCACCGGCGGAGCGAGCGGCATCGGCCGGGCGCTGTGCATCCGCTTCAAAGCGGAAGGCGCGAAGGCGGTTGTCGTTGCCGACGTCCAGACCTCGGCGGCGGAGGAATTGGCGCGCGAAATCGGCGGCGTCGCGATCGAAACGAACGTAGCGTGCGAAGCGGACGTGCAGCGCCTTGTGCAACAGACGCTTGAGAAATTCGGCGCGATCGATCTTTTCTGCTCGAATGCGGGAATCGGCGAAGGCGGCATCGAAGCCACCAATGCCGATTGGCAGCGCAGCTGGGAAATCAACGTGATGGCGCACGTCTACGCGGCGCGCGCGGTGCTGCCCTCGATGCTCGCGCGCGGCGAAGACTACTTGCTGCAAACGATTTCCGCCGCGGGACTGCTGACGCAGGTCGGAGCGGCGCCGTACTCGGTGACCAAGCACGCGGCGCAAGCATACGCAGAATGGCTTGCGATCACATACGGCGACCGCGGCATTCGCGTGTCGGCGCTGTGCCCGCAGGGAGTGTTCACGCCGATGCTCGACGCAGCGGCGAAGACGCGAGCGGGTGCGTCTCTAGTGCCGAATGCGGTCACGCCGGAATTCGTCGCCGATTGCGTCGTGAAAGCGCTGGCCGAGGAAATTTTTCTGGTCCTTCCGCATCCGGAAGTGGCGAAGTACTACGCGCACCGCGCGACCGACACTGCTCGGTGGATTCGCGGCATGCGGCGGCTGCGCGAGTCGATGCCGGAATTGAAAGGCCAGTAGCGCCTCTTCGCTTTCCATTCGCCCACAGGCCCTTCTGCTACAATAGCGGCATCTCGCCATGGCACAGAAGTCCAGCACGAAGGAGTCCGCATTTCCGCTGAACGAGGAGCAGCGCGCGGCGGTCGAGCACGGCGAAGGGCCGCTGCTCGTGGTGGCAGGCGCGGGCACGGGCAAGACGCGCGTGATCACCGAGCGAATTCGCACGTTGCTCGAATCGAATCCCGATCTCGCGGGCGAGAACATCCTTGGGCTGACGTTCACCAACAAAGCCGCAGGAGAGATGAAACATCGCGTGGCGCAGGCAGTAGGCAAAGAACGGGCGCAGGGAGTGTGGCTGAGCACGTTTCATTCGTTTTGCCTGGAAAAAATTCTGCATGAGGCGAATCCGGAGATTCAGCCGCTTGAAGACATCGATCACCAGATTCTGCTGCGGCGCAACATCGGCGAGCTCGGGCTCGTCGTGTTCCGGCGGCTCTCCGAACCCGCCGAGTTCCTGAAAGATTTTCAGTCGTTTTTTTCGCGCTGTCAGGACGAGCTAGTCACGCCGGAAGATTACCAGCGCTACGTCGACGGGCTGCGGCGCGCGTACGAATCGCGCAAGAAGTCGATGCAGGCCGACGAGCGCGCGATCGCCGAAGAAGGCCTGGCACGACAAGAAGAACTGGCGCGCGTCTATCGAGTGAGCGAGCGGCTGCTGCGCGAGCGGAACCTGGCGACGTTCGGCGCACAATTGTTGCAGGCCGTGGAAGCGCTGCAATCGGATGCGGCGCTGCTCGAGAGGATGCGCGAACAATACCGCTACATTCTGGTCGACGAATTTCAAGACACCAATATCGCCCAGCTCCGGTTGCTGTGGCTGCTCGCGGGCGACCGCAAGAATATTTTTGCCGTCGGCGACGACGATCAGGCGATTTACCGCTTCCGCGGGGCGTCGTTCGGCAGCTTCACGATTTTCCTGGGACAGTTTTGCGGAGTGAAAAGCGCAGTCCCGGGCGGTGCGTCGAAACAGTTCCTCGTGTCGCTTTCGCAGAACTACCGCTCGACGCAACGAATCCTGCGCGTGGCGGGCGAAACGATTGTGCACAACGAAAAGTCTCCGTTGCTGCCGCCGAAAAAACTGACGACGCCGAACACCGAGGGCGAAAAAATCCGCGTGGTCGAGTTCGCGACGCCGGCGGAAGAGGCGCACTGGGTCGCGTCGGAGATCGAGCGGCTGCACGAGGCTGGAGCGCCGTGGCGCAGCTTCGCGGTGCTCTACCGCAAGCACGCGCACCGCACGCACCTGATGAATGCGCTGCGGCGGCGCGGAATTCCGTTCGTGATACGCAAGTCGTCGATTCTGGCGAGTACGATTGTCCGCGATTTGCTGGCCTGGCTGCGCCTGATCGCCGTGCCGGCGGAGAACATCGCATGCGCGCGGGTGCTCGGCGCGCCCTACTGGGGACTCGAGCCGCGCGATCTGGTGCGGCTGGCCGAGCGCGCTGAGAAAAAGCACGGCGCGCTGTGGGATGAGGTTGAAACCGCGCATCGCGAAAAATCGATCAGGCGTGAAGGCGCGCGGCTCGGCGAGCTCGTCGAGCTGATGAACACGATGAGGCAGCGCGCGAAGAGTGAAACGGCGAGCGATGTTCTTGATGCGCTGATCAAAGCGCTCGCGATCGCGCCGCTGCCGTCGGAGACCGACCGGCACCACGTCGAGCGGCTCGTCGAATTCGTCAAGGAGTGGCAGCGCAAGAGTGAGCAAAAGCGGCTGCGCGATTTCATCGAGTATCTGAACTTTTTCGAAGAGCTTGAGGGCGACGTGCAGATCGAAGAGGAGCTATCCGACGACGCGGTGCAGTTGATGACCGTGCACGCGGCGAAGGGGCTCGAATATCCGCACGTCTTCATTTTGCGGCTGAGTCGCAACGACTTCCCTTCCGGCCCGCGGCAGCCGAAATTCGAATTTCCGCCGGAGCTGATGAAAGAAGAGCAGCCGAAGGGCGACTTTCACAAGCAAGAGGAGCGGCGGCTGTTTTACGTCGCGCTGACGCGAGCGCAGAGGCGGCTGACGCTTTCGACGATCGTCGCAGCGCGAAAGAAACCGTCGCCTTTTTTGGAAGACATCCTCGCGAACGCGAAGATTCAAAAGATAGACATCGCGCAATCGGCGCCGAAAGTCGATTTGCCGCCAGCGGAGGAAACGGCCGCGCCCGCGCCTAAGGCGGGCGATCTGACGCGATTATTCCCCGAGACCCCCGAGGATTCGCGCGCGTATTCGCGGATCGCGCTATGGGCGAAGTCGCACCATCCGCCGCGGCCCGAGCCGCTGCACTTGAGCGCGTCGGCGATTGAAGCCTATGAACTCTGCCCGATGAAGTATCTCTTCCAGTACGGCTGGAAAATTCGCGGCGGGCCGAGCGCGCAACTGACTTTCGGCAACGTGATGCACACGACGATCCGCGAATTCATCGCCGAGGCGCGGAAGAAGCGGCGCGTGACAGCCGAAGAATTGCTTGCGATTTACGAACGCGAATGGTCGTCGGCCGGATTTCCCGACGAATATCAGGAGCAGGAATACCGCAAAGCGGGGAGAGAACAGCTCGAAGCGTTCTATCGCAGCTTCATGGCTGCGCCGCCGGACGTGATGTACCAGGAGAAGCCCTTCGAGCTGGCGCTCGAGCAAAACATCGTGGTGACCGGGCGAATCGATCAGGTGAACCGGCTCGACGGACGCCGAGTCGAAATCGTCGACTACAAAACGGGCAAGGTGCGCGACGCGAAAAAGGCCGCGGAAGATATTCAGCTGAGCATCTATGCTCTGGCGGCGCGCGAAGTGCTCGAACTCGAGCCGGAGCGGCTGGTGCTTCACTACCTTGTGAACAACGAAGGTGTCGCGACGACGCGCGACTCGAAATCGCTGAAGGCCGCGAAAGAAAGAATTTCGGAAGTTGCCGATCAGATTCGCGCGGGAGAGTTTCCGGCGAAGCCGGGCTACATGTGCGGCTACTGCGATTTCAAGCCGCTGTGCCCTGCGCACGAGCAGCTGATTTCAATTCAGCCGATTGAACCGAAGCGATTGGATGATAAGAAACGCATTCACCGCTCCCTTCGCTAAACTGCAGGCTCAGGGCAAGGAAACGCAGAGGACGCAGAGAGAAGACAGCATCAAAAATGAAAACGGGGCGCCGCAAGCGGCGCCCCGTTTTGTTTCTCGAAGGCTTCTCACTTCGAAGCCTGGAGTGGTTCCGCGCATGAACTACAGTGGAACTTTCTCCCGCGATCGAACGCCGCAAAATATTTCACGCACGCCCGATTGCTTTTCCATCTATAGAGGCGCGAACGCGCGAAGTCAAGAACAAAAAATTTTCGCGATGCCTTCCCGAAAAAAGTTTGGTGAGAAATTTAGTGGCCGGCGGCGATCGCGCTTTCGTAATAGCCGCGGCGAGTCTCGATAGTGAGTTCCGGACGTTTCACGCGCACTTCGATTTCGTGATAATCCGCGCCGCGATGAACGTCCTGCGGAGAAAACGTCAGGGTATATTCATTCCGCGCCTGCTCGGTGACGTCGGAGTAGAGGCGATCGAGACCGTTTTGTTTTGAAGCGAAGAAAGTGTCGCCGCCAGTCTGATCGGCGTACTTATCGAGATTCGAAATGCCGTGCTGGAGAAGCGACTTGCCGACGGGCGTGGAGCGGTTCACAGAAATCGCGTACAGAACGACGTCGGATTCGAGGATCGCGTGCAAGGTTTGATCGAATGTGTGGTCGTTGCGTCCCGCGTCGTTTCCGTCTGTAATGATAAAGATCATTTTCCGGCGGTCGCGGCCGCGATCTTTCAGCATCTGCACCGCCGCGAAGACCGCGTCATCGAGTGCGTTATGCTTTTTATAGCGCCCGGCCCCATGCAGCGGAACTCCGGTGGATGATGCCGACGGCGTGCCATATGGAGACCCACCAGTCGACCCCGGCGTTGGCTGGCCGTTGATGAGGGGTCCGGCCGTCGTGGGATCGGCGATCACCTGATCGTTATGGGATCCGAGCTGAAGCCGCTTGAGTTTCGTGTACAGCAGATCATTGTTGAAGGAAAAATCGGATACGGTCTGCGGAAACTGATCGAAAGTGACGACTGCGGCTTCGTCGTTGGGACCGAAGCCTGCCGAGATCGCGATGAGACTCTTCTGGACCTGGTCGGCGACTCTGCCCGATAGATCGTTGTCGATCAGGACGACGGCGGACAGAGGCACAGCCTCGGACGAGAATTGGGAAATCTGTTGTTCGACTCCGTCGGCGAAAATGCGAAACTCATCTTTGGTGAGGTCGCCGACCAATCGGCCGTGACTGTCTTTTACGGTCACCGGAACGATGACGCGTGCTGTTCGCACGACGATCGCCGGCGGATTCTGGTTCTGCGCAGGCATTTGGCGCGGCGTCGCACCGGACGGAGGCTGCTGCGGGACCTGCGCCAAAGCTGCGGCCGCAGCCAGGGCGAGAACAGTGACTAGCAACGAAAACTTTCGCATCATTGGAGCATCTCGCTTTTCACAATCGCCGTGCGGCGCAGGCCGCCGCCTTGATCTCGACCATCTGCGTGCCCGTCGAACATCCGGCGGCGCGCGGCGTGCATCGTACCAGTCAGAACCGTTGCCAGGGAGAATTATACAATGCGGATGACCAGCCTCGCCGCGGCGATTCTCACGCTCACGCTCGCCGCCTATCCAGTCGCGAATGCGATCGCTCTCGCAGGAAGCGCCAGACCGGCTCAGGGCGCTTCGCCGCGCGGTCCGCTGCCGCCGCCCGGCACTCCGCGCAACACGACCGCCGAGCAACAAGAAGCGCCGCAGCAGCAAGAGCCTCCACAAGCGCCGGGGACGATACAAGTTCAAACCACGGTCGTCAACGTGTTTGCCACCGTTCGCGACAAGCACAATGGCGTCGTCGGCGACCTCACCAAAGATGACTTCAAGATCTTCGAGGACGGCGCCGAGCAGAAAGTTGCCTATTTCACCAAGGAAGTGGATATGCCGCTGTCGATGGCGATTCTGATGGACACGAGCGGCAGCATGCAGGAGATTCTGACGGCGGAGCAGGACGCGGCGTCGCGCTTTGTCCACGAGGTGATGCACAGAAAGGACGAAGCGCTGGTGATGAGCTTTGACACGGACGTGAACCTGCTCGCCGATTTCACGGAAGATCCGGGCGTGCTGTCACGCGCGATTCGCCGCGCGACGATCAATGCCGCGGGGCCCGTGATCACACCGGGAACGGTCCCGATGGGCAGCGGCGGCGGAACGAATCTGTACGACGCGATCTATCTCGCCTGCCACGACGAGCTTTCGAGCGAAGCAGGACGCAAGGCGATCGTCATACTTACGGACGCCGAAGACACGGGCAGCAAGATGACCGAACAGGACGCGATCGAGGCGGCGCAGCGAGCCGACTCCGTGATTCACATTCTCCTGATCACCGATCCGCGTGCGACTGCGGGATACGGTCCGGGAGTTGCGTCCACGATGACGCAGCAGACGGGAGGGCGCGTGGTCAACGTGCGCAACGAAAAGGGCCTCGAGAAAGCGTTCGATGTGATTACCGAAGAGCTGCGCTCGCAGTATGTGCTCGGATATTCGTCCACCAATACGCAGCGCGACGGGACATTCCGCAAGATCAAGGTCGAAGTGGACCGGCCTGACATGAAAATACTCGCGCGCAAGGGATATTACGCACCGGGAGGATGATTGCCGCCAGCTAGCGCGCGGCTGCGGAAGTTGAGGGCGCCACGGCGAAGTAGCCTTTGCGAGTCCGTACGATCAGACCTTTGCGCGTCGTCGAGACATCGATTTTTCGATACTGCCCGCCCGGGGGAGGATCGGCCGGCGCGTAGGCGATGAAATACTGGCTGCGCAGTTCGGTACCTATGTCGAGGAAGGACTGCGCGAGATCGTCCACGCGGTAGGGGAAAAACGCGCTGCCTCCTGTCTGATCCGCAAACTGCTTCAAGATCTTGTCGCCCTCCGACAACGCATACTTACTGGGCTTGCTCGCGTCGTCGATCGCCAGCCAATCCGTGTTCGTGCTGACCGTGAATACGGCGACCTCGGAGCGAATCGAGGCGTCGATCGCGTCGCTCAAGGCGTGGTCACTCAGATTGTCGTTGCCGTCGCTGATCACAACGATCACACGGCGAAGATCCGAATTCTGTCCTTTGATCGGCGGCGCGTGCTGAAGCTTTTCGGAGGCGAGGCAGATCGCGTCGTTGAGAGCCGTGCCGCCGCCGGCGCGCTGTTCGCGAATCGCGGAGGCAAGAAGCGCGATGTCCCCCGTATAGTCCTGAATCACTTCGGGCTCGTTGTCGAACGTCATCAGGAAGGCCAGGTCTTTATCGCGGCGGATCACCTTGTCGAGAAAGTCCGTGGCGGCGTCCTTTTCAAATTCCAGTCTCGGCCGGATGCTATTGGAAGTGTCAAGCAAGACCGCGATGCGCAAAGGCAGATCGGTTTCGCGGCTGAAAAACCGGATGTCCTGCGGCACGCCGTTTTCAATCACCTTGAATTCGCTCTTGTCGAGATCCGTGATGAAGTTGTGATGTTTGTCCACCACGGTAGCCACCAAATGCACGAGACCCGTCGTGCTGACGATCGGCTTTTGATTGGGCGGCGTGACCGGATTCTGGTCGGTTCCCGGCGGAGCCTGAATCACCGGAGCCGGTATTCCGGGCGTTGTAGGAGGAGCGGGCTGTTGCGCCTGCGCGGGTCGCGGAGATACGGCAAGCCCGAAGGCGAGCGCTAATAACGCGCGAAGCGGCATGCGGATCAATTTCTCATCCAAGAGGCATTCCACCCGAAGGAATTATAGGTACTCGCGAAGCACAGCGTCAATTGAAGCGGCGTCGGTGTGAGTCGCGCGTCCGAGCGATTTGAGATAGTCCGCAAGTTCGGAAGGAAGAGGCGCGCGCACGTCGATTCGCTTTCCGGTTGACGGATGCGCGAAGGCAAGGCGGCCGGAGTGAAGAAAATTCCTTCCGAGCGGCGGAAGCGTTTCAGACCCAGCACGCTCGCGATGCGGCGCGCCATAGAGCGTGTCGCCGACGACGGGGCATCCGAGCGCTGAAAAATGAACGCGAATCTGGTGCGTTCGCCCGGTGCGCAGATCGGCTTCGATCAGCGTGAATCCATTGAGGCGCAGACGAGCGCGCCAATCGGTGCGCGCTTCTCTGCCCGCGCGGCGGCGCGCGGTCATCCGTGAACGGCGGCGCAAATCGCGCGCGATTGGCAGCTCGACCGATCCCGAAGTATCCTTCAGCTTCCCATGGAGAAGCGCGACGTAAGTTTTTTGCACGCGACGCGCGCGAAAATCTTCGACGAGCTTGTGATGGGCGGCGTCGTTTTTCGCGATGACGATTGCGCCGGACGTGCCTTTGTCCAGCCGATGCACGATTCCCGGTCGGAGCGGGCCGCCCACCGCAGAGAGTCCCCGGCTGCCTCCGAAGCGATGCAGCAGCGCGCCGACCATCGTGCCCGTATCGGCGCCCGCTCCAGGATGAACGACCATTCCCGCGGGCTTGTTGATAACCGCAAGATCGTCGTCTTCGTAGAGGATTTCGAGTGGAATCGATTCAGCGGCGACGCCCGCGGGAGGCGGCGCGGGAATTTCGATCGTGACCGATTCGCCGGACTCGACGCGGTGCGACGCCTTGCGAGCAACGCCGTCGACGCGCACGCGGCCTTCTTCCATGAGCGTCTGAATT
>DASPUN010000045.1:0-55574 GCA_035622875.1 Candidatus Acidiferrales bacterium | reverse complement strand
ATCTTGACGGATGTAGGGTGTGTTGCCGTTACCGCCTATCGACATCACGACAGTGCCGCTGCCGGTGAGTGTTACTGCCCCGCTCATACTTAAGAACGTCGGGTTCCCATTGGCTGCCACCTGGAACGAGCCGGTGTTATTGATCGTCCCCAGAATCTCTGTATCGGCATTGTTCTGAATCGTGTAGGTGGCGGTGTTGTTCAACTGACCCTGCGTGATCCCGTCCAGAACTACGCCATTGCTGTTCGCCGTGCCGAAGAAGGTCCCGGATACACTCGACGAAATAAATGTTCCGCCCTGAATGTCCGCACCGGTCAAGAACTGCACCTGAGAGCCGGCCCCGGCGGTTATGGTTCCGCCCGCATTGTTCAAGGTTACATCGACCTGCAGGATGCCGCCGCCATTGGCCTGGAATTGACCCTGGTTCACCGCTCCGCTGGCATTCACAAGAAGCACATTGCCACCGCTATTCGCGTTTACGAGGCCGCCCGATTGGTTGATGAAAGTCAACCCGTTGTTTCCGATCTGGCCTCGTCCGGAAATGGTGTTGTTGACGTTGGTGAGCGTCGAGTTGCTGCTGTCCTCGCGAATATAGGGTGAGTTTCCGTTGCCTCCGACGGTCATTACCACTGAGCCCCCGCCGGTCAGCGTGACCGTTCCGCTGGCGCTCAGGAAAGTTGGGTTCCCATTGGCTGCGACCTGGAACGAGCCGGTGTTGTTGATCGTCCCCAGAATTTCGGTGTCCGCGTTGTTCGCGACCGTGTAAGTAGCCGTGTTGTTCAACTGGCCCTGCGTGATCCCGTCCAGAACTACGCCATTGCTGTTCGCTGTTCCGAAAAATGCCGGCCCGTTGATCGTGTTGAGGGTGCCCGCTTCGATGCGCGCACCAGTCAGGAATTGCACCTGTGCGCCGCCGCCGTTGGCCGTAATGTTGCCGCCCGAGTTGTTGACCACCGTGTTGATCTGCAATACAGCGCTTGCGGTCGCCTGCAGCAAATTCTGATTCTGGATTTGCGCGGCGTTGAGCAGCAACGCATTTCCCGTCGCACTCACGACACCCTGATTGACGAAGAGCGACAGTGGCGCCGAGCCTCCTCCGCCGACTTGGCCTACTCCGGAAATCGTGTTGTTCACGTTCGTGAGCGTCGAGCCAGCCGTATCTTGACGGATGTAGGGTGTGTTGCCGTTACCGCCTATCGACATCACGACAGTGCCGCTGCCGGTGAGTGTTACTGCCCCGCTCATACTTAAGAACGTCGGGTTCCCATTGGCTGCGACCTGGAACGAGCCGGTGTTATTGATCGTCCCCAGAATCTCTGTATCGGCATTGTTCTGAATCGTGTAGGTGGCGGTGTTGTTCACTGGGCCCTGCGTGGTTCCATCGAGAACGACGCCGTTGCTGTTGGCAGTTCCGAAAAAGGTTCCCGCGCCGCTGCCAGACGCTAATGTTCCGCCTTGAATGTCCGTACCGCTCAAAAATTGCACTTGAGCACTGGTGCCGGCGGAAATCGTTCCGCCCAAATTGTTCACGCTTACATTCGTTTGGAGGATTCCGCCGCCCGTGGCCTCGAACAGACCTTGATTCACCACGCCGGATGAGTTGATGAGCAGACCGTTGCCGGAGCTGCTCGCGTTCACAGTTCCGCCCGGCTGATTGATGAACCCCGCTAGGGGCGCAGATCCGCCTCCTCCGATTTGTCCGCGTCCCGAAATCGTGTTGTTCACGTTCGTGAGCGTCGAGCCAGCCGTATCTTGACGGATGTAGGGTGTGTTGCCGTTGCCGCCGACGGTCATTACCACCGAGCCTCCGCCCGTCAGCGTTACTTGGCCAGCCAGGCTCAAATACGTCGGATTCCCGTTTGCACTGACCGTGATTTGACCGGCGTTTACGATTGCGCTGGTGACCTCAAGGTCTGTGTTGTTGCCGATCGTCAAGCTGCTGCCGGCGTCGATAACGAGGGTTCCGACTTCAACGCTGCTATTAATTGTCACGGCCGCCGGTGCAGCACCGTCGTCGATGCAGACGGTCGCATTCGCGCCGTTGGGAACCGCGTTCGTGCTCCAATTTGACGCAGTGTTCCAACTGCCTGACCCTCCACCGATCCAGATCGAAGCGCCGACCGCGTTGCAAGCCGTTGTCCCTGTAAGCGTGAAATTCGCGATAACGGTCTCGTTGCCCGTCATCGTGACGATGCACGAGCCAGTTCCCGAGCAGGCGCCGCTCCAGCCAACGAAGGTGGAGCCGGCCGCCGGCGTCGCCGTCAATGTGACCATTCCGCCTTGCTGAAAGCTTCCGATGCAAGTGGGCTGGCAACTGATACCGGCCGGCATGCTCGTCACCGCGCCGAATCCGGCTCCAGCTTCGCCGACCGAGAGCGTCACGGCGTTGGCAGTCACATTCGTCGAGGTGGAGGCGGAGTTATTCGCAGCGTTCGGGTCCGGCGTGGTCGAAGTCACATTGACCGTATTAGGTAGCGTTCCGGCGAACTTCGGCGTCACCACGATTGTGATGGTTGCATTCTGGCCGCTGGTCATTGTGCCGAGAGTGCAGGTCACCGTCGTGGTTCCTGTACATGAATCGAGAGTCGTTGCGGACGACAAGAAGACAACGCCGCTGGGAAACGCGTCCGTCATCGCAACATTGAAGGCATCCCCCGGGCCGTTGTTGGTCACTGTAATCGTGTAGCTGACTTGCGCGCCGCCGGCCACAGAAGTTGGCGCCGAATTCATCGAGACTGACACGTCCGCGCCGCCGGGTTGTGGCTGGCCGAGGATCGCAATGCCTCCGAGTGAGAAACTGGAGGCGGAGCCGGGGATTCCAGTGTTGATCGTGTTTAGCAAAGCGCCGTCTGAGAGTCGGACTTGATACACCTTGCCGCTCGACGCGTCGATCGTCCAGAACGAGAGGCCATCGAGGTTGACGGCCAGTGCGTAGAAAGGTCCTCCGCCGCCAGGTGTGTAAGTTTGACTAACCGAGCCGGCGGGACTGAGCCGCACAATTTGCGTCGTATCCGCGACGATCACGCTTTTGTCGCTCAGTTCACGGATCTGATAGGCTCTGCTTCCCGGAAGATTCGTCGCGAAATCGGGATTCTGATAGTTGTACAGGATATCGAAATTTCCGACCGAGTTTCCCCCCGTTGCGTAAAGCATCGTCGCATTGTCATCCAGCAGCTCGATGAACTGGCCGCTATTTGAGCAGGATTGGTAAGCCGGGAAGAATGTGCTTGTTGGTGCTCCACTTTTGGCGTTGGCGAATTCCGAAATCGGGGATGCCTGGCCGCCACACGCCCCGACAAACACGTCTCCCTGCGGATCGATGAGCACGTCACTGGGGGCACCGTTGCTATAAGTGCCGAACGTTGTTGGACCGGAAGCATTGTTTCCAAAAAACTCGACGGTGCCGTCGGGAACGCCGTTGGCCACTGGGTTTGCAGCGTATAAGTTGCCGGCCTGATCGAAATTCATCCCGTATATCTCGCCGGCCAAATTGCCTGAGTTGAGTACCTGCGCCAGTGTACCGTCGGGGTTATAGACGAAAATCATCCCGTCGAGCGATCCCACGAAAACCTGTCCTTGAGCGAAAGCCTGCGCCGGCCCACTGAAGACCGCCACCGCCTGCGGCCCGCTGAGAGCAATGTCGCTCTCGATGCTCAGCGGGAACTGACACGGGCCCGTTCCCGCCGCGCCGACCACAGGCGAGCCGCAAAGTCCAAGCCATCCTGCAAACGTCGAATTGCCCGTTGCTGTGGCAGTCAGCGTTACAGTCTGCGTTCCGCCCGGAAAATTCGAAAACGTGCACGTGCCGCTTGCGATGCCGTTCGTGACCGTGCAATTGATTCCGGACGGGCTGCTGGTGATCGTGCCACTCCCATTCCCCATACCAGAGACCGTTATCGAGGCGTTGCCGAAAGTCGCCGTGACGTTTTCGTCCCCGCTCATCGTCAATGTGCAGGGCAGAGTGCTTGGGCAAGTCGTATTCGATCCGTTGACCGTCCAGCCGGTGAAGACAGAACCCACGCCGCCAATTGCGGTCAGTGTAACCGTCTGCCCTAGCGCGAAATTCGCCGTGCATATGACCGCGGGGCATGCGATGCCGCTTGGTGAGCTGATAACAGTCCCGCTTCCGAGTCCCGCCTCTGCGACGGAAAGCGTCGCACCTGGAAGCGCCCCGGCGGTACCCGTTACCGCCAGACTGAACGAAGGATTCGTCGGGTCGTTCGTGGAAAAAGTGATGTTGCCGCTGAAAACCGCTCCTGGAGCCGCGTTCGCTGGTGGCGTGAAGAAAACCTCGAGCGAACAAGATCCTGCCACTGGTGAAATCGGTGTCGGCGCCAGCGTCGCCGGATTGATGCACAGGTTCTGCAACGTGAATCCGGCTGGCACAGTCACATTGGTGATGTTGAGATCGTCGAGGCCGTTGTTTGTGATATCGATCAGGCCAGGGTTGCTCGCCGCGCCCGGCAGCACGGTGCCAAACGGTGGGAGCAAACTCGTATTGACGTTTGCAACCGGTGCCAGATGCACGCTTCGAATGCGATTGTTTCCCGCGTCGGCGATGTAGAGGTTTTCATTGCTGTCGATCGCGACGCCGAAATTTGAGAGCATGGCTTGTGTGGACGGTCCGCCGTCCCCCGAAAACCCACCGTCGAGATTGTGAATGTCGCCGGCGACTGTGATGACTGACTGATCGTTCGCGTCGATTCGGCGGACAACGTTGTCGTATCCTCCGCCCACGAAAAGATTCCCGTTCGCATCGAGTGCGACTTGTGCGGGGAAATGCATGCTCGCAGAGAGAGCCGCACCGCCGTCTCCGCCAAACGTAGGCGATCCGTTGAAAGCGTACGTCGTGATGTTGTGCTGCGCCGTGTTGTCGATTTTTCGAATCACATTGTTGGCGGCGTCCGCGACATACAGATTGTCCTGTGAGTCGAAGGCCAGGCCGTACGGGACGGACAGCGTGGCAAATGTAGCCGGACCCCCATCGCCGGAATACCCTGCAACGCCTGTCCCCGCGTAGGTCGAAATCGTTCCAGTGACTGCATCCACGCGGCGAACGACATCGAGGTTCGTGTCACTGATGTAGAGATTCCCCGAAGAATCCGTGGCCATCCCCCCGATATTCCCAAACGTGGCGCTGGCGGCCGCTCCTCCGTCACCGCAGCCGGGACTTGTGGTTGGATTGCACACGGCTCCCGTGCCCGCATATGTCGTAATCGTGTTGGTAACACCATCAACACGGCGCACAACGAGGCCGGAATCGGCTACGTACAGGTTTCCTAAGCTGTCTAACGCGAGACCGAAAGGCGAGTAAAAGTTTGCTTGGGTCGCCGGACCATTGTCGCCATTGCCGATCACGTATGTTCCGTCAATATCGTTTCCGGCGTACGTGGTTATCGTTTGCGTTGAACCATCGACACGACTCACACGGAAGTCATTCGCGAGGAATAGATCCCCGGCACTATCGGCGACGAGCGTATGAGGCGCAGGTAGAACCGCACTCGTCGCTGCCCCGCCATCACCTCCTGTTCCACCGCCGGCATAGGTTGAAATTACTGACGGAGGCCCGGGCGACACCAAACGAATCCTGCCGGTTCCGAAATCCGTGATGAACAGATTCTCCGCGCTGTCAACGAAGACATCGTATGGGTCGTTCAGGGAAGCAGCAGTCGGTGACCCACTGTCGCCGCAGCCATTAATGTAGGTTGTGCATAGGGAACCGCTGCCTGCCACGGTGGTGATGATGTGGTCCGGCGTTGTGTCCACCATTCGGACGCGATTATTTCCACGGTCAACGATGAAGAGGTTGCCGAGTCCATCGAAGGAAAGACCAACGGGGAGGAACAGGCCGGCCGAAGTTGCTGGCCCGCCGTCCCCTGAGTACGTGAAGAGATGGCCCGGGCTGCCAGCGTAGGTCGTGATGATGTGGTTGGCGGATGTGTCCACGACGCGGACGACGTCATCGTTGGTATCCGCGATATAGAGATTGCCGGCCGCATCCGTAGCTAGGCCTGCTTCGTAATATTGGAAGTTGAGTCGGGCACTTGTGGCGGGGCCGCCATCTCCATTGGTCGCACCTGGTGTTCCGCGAGTCCCATTGCCCACATAGGTTGTAATGATATGCTCCGGTGAATTGTCTACTAGTCTGACGACGTCGTTATTCGAATCGGCGATAAAAAGATTCCCGTTGCTGTCGAGGGCCAGAGCGGCCGGGAAGTTCAAAAGCGCGCTGGTCGCCGGGCCACCGTCGCCACTATATCCGCCGAAAAATCCCGAGCCGTCATATTGAATGCCCGAGCCAGCGTAGGTGGTAATTACCCCGGTATTCGCATCGACGCGGCGAACTCGGTTGTTTAGGGAATCTGCAATAAACACGTCGCCGTTTGCGTCGACAGCGAGGCCTTCTGGGAAGGCGAGTTCTGCCTCCGTGGCGGGCCCCCCATCGCCCGAAAATCCCTCTATCCCAGTCCCGGCGTAAATGGACATTTGACCTTGCGGAGTAATTTTGTAGACAACCCGAAGCCCGACTAAGGAGAAGTACAGGTTGTTTAGCTTGTCTCGAACAACGCTGCCTAGAGGTGAGATGTGAGCTGCGGTCGGTGAATTCGGTTGCGTTCCGCCGCCAGCGACCGTGTTTATTGTATTGGGTGTCTGAGCCGTCGCGCGCAAGCACACCGAGAGCAAGAGAATCAGGAGCCGATGTAAACGGCGGGCTGTCTTCGACGTCACGCTCTCTTGCCCCGCGCTGCCCAAGGCCGAAATGGGAAAAGTTCGCTGGAACAATCAGCAGGCGGAATAGGGGACGAGGTCGCGCCCAGGCTCGGATGCGAGTTATGCAAGCAACTGCACATAGATGGAACACCAGCGCCTAGCGGATCTGGGACGGGTCCGCCGCTAATCTTCGTAAATCGGGCCGAAAAGGACTTACACCCCAGGTAGCGGGACGAAATTCGTCACACACACTACCACGAGTTAAGAGCTGCAATTCAAGCGCCAGAGTGCTGATCCCCAGGCGACTGCGGCGCGCAGCTGACTTGGTCTTTTGGGCGGTTCGAATCGGCTTGAATCGCAACAGCGAGCATCAGCCGTTGCGCTGCCGCGCAACTCCAAAACCCTTGATTTGCCCATAAAGAAGCCTTAACTTCACTCTTCTGCCCCCGCTGGCGCCCCGGCGCAAACACGATGGAATGCCCTCACTGTCACACCACCAATCCACCCACTGCCCTCCGATGTAGCCAGTGCAATACCGCGTTCGATTTTGACGGCGCGACGATGGCCGTCACGGCTGCCGGCGTAATGACGCCGCCCACAACCGCCAGCGCGCCCACGCAAGATTTCGCCAAAGGATGGTCGCAGCCCTCTCCGGTGAGCGCCGCAGTCAGCGGACCCTCACTCACGCCCGGCGTTGTCCTCGGGACTCGCTACGAAATTCTGCAATTACTAGGGCAGGGCGGTATGGGCGCGGTATACAAAGCCAAAGATCTCGAATTGGACCGCGTTGTCGCTCTTAAGGTGATTCGCCCCGAAGTGGCGTATCACCCCGATATGCTACAGCGCTTCAAGCAAGAGCTTCTGCTTGCACGCCAGATTACTCACCGAAATGTAATTCGCATTTTCGATCTCGGCGAAGCCGCCGGCCTCAAGTTCATCACCATGGAATTTATTGAGGGGCAGGACTTGCGGTCCCTCGTCCTTGAGAAGGGCCGTCTCAGCCCTGTGGAAATCGTCGGGATCATGGAGCAGGTTTGCCTGGCGCTCGACGCGGCGCACAGCGAAGGCGTCGTTCACCGCGACCTCAAGCCGCAAAACATCATGATCGACCGCAACGGGCGCGCGGCCGTCATGGACTTCGGAATTGCGCGCTCGGTCGAATCCGGCGGCATGACTCAAACGGGCATGCTCGTCGGCACCCCCGACTACATGTCGCCCGAGCAGGTCATGGGCGAACACGTCGACGTGCGGTCGGACCTATTCACTCTCGGCGTGATCCTCTACGAGTTGCTCACGGGCGCGATGCCGTACAAGGCCGACACCGTGCAAGCCTCGATGTTCAAGCGGACTCGCGAAGTGCCAAAGCCGCCCATCGTGATCGATCCAACGGTTCCTCAGGCCTTGAGCGACATCACCGCCCGATGCCTGCAGATGGATCCCGCTCTGCGTTACCAGTCGGCCCGCGAGATTCTCACCGATCTGCAAGCATGGCGAGGAGGAGGAAAGCTCGACAGCGCCACCATTGCGCGGGGGAAACCGCGAACAGATCTATCGGTGCTCAAATCGAAATGGATTCCCGTGACGGCTGCTGTGGTGCTGGCCGCTGCGGTCGCGGGCTGGTTGCTGCGCGGCCGATTATTCTCCTCGCAGCAAGCGTCGCCAGCTTCGGCTGTTGCGCTTGCGATCGTGCCGTTCCGCAACGCCTCCGGCGATCAATCGCTGGATTGGCTGGGATCGAGCGTCGCTGAAACATTGAGCACCGACGTCGGACAATCCGCTCATCTGCGCGTTGTTTCTTCGGAGCGGGTCAACGAAATCTTCCGCGATTTGAGATTGTCATCCGACACTTCGTTCGATCCTCCCACGATCGAGCGCCTGGCGGAATTCAGCAACGCGGACGATCTCGTTTGGGGGCGCTACGCGCGATTTGGCAATCAAGTTCGGCTGGACGCCACCGTTCAGGACGTAAAGCACGGCCGCACGACTTCTCTCACCGAATCCGCAACCGAGAGCAACATTCTCAGCGCAATCGACCGCCTCGCATCCGATATCCGTTCGAATTTGGCGCTTTCGACCACCGTGGTGAAGGAACTGCAAGGACAATCCTTCAAGCCCTCGACCGCTTCCGCCGATGCCTTGCGCGACTACAATGAGGGCCTCCAGCTCGCGCGCCGCGGCAATTATCTCGACGCGGTACAGAAGTTCCAGGCCTCCACCAAAGAAGATTCCAGCTTTGCTCTCGCATATTCGGAGCTCGGCCGGACCTACGCGCAGCTTGGACAGGACGATGATGCCGAACAGGCTTCTCGCAAAGCCGTGGAGCTGAGCGACCAGCTCCCGGCTGCGGAGAAGTACTTGATCCAGGCGAGTCATTACCGCATTCGGCGCGATTATCCGAAGGCGATCGAGGCCTATGAAAATCTTGCGAAGGTATCTCCGAACAATGCGGATGTCCTCTTCAATCTTGGCGTTCTTTACGAAAATTCCGGCGCGTACGACAAAGCCCGCGCCGAGCTGACACGGGTGCTTGCGCTTGATCCGAAGCGCGTATCGGGATTGCTCGAAGTGGGTCGCGTCGAAATCGAAGCCGGTAACCCGCAGAAGGGCCTCGAATATCTGACCCAGGCGCAGGCTATGGCGATCGAGTCAGGCAACGACGAAGAGCGGTCCGATATTCTGCAAGCCATGGGCGGCGCTTACGCCGCGCTGAACAAGGACGAAGACGCAATTCGCAATTTTCAGGACGCGCTCGATATCCGGCGCAAGTTGGGGCTCAAAAAAGGCATCGCGGACAGCTTGGAAGATATGGCCTCGGCGCAGGCGCAGCTTGGGCAATCGGCCGTCGCGCTGAAGAATTACAACGAAGCCTTGGCCGTGCGGCGCGAAATCGGCGATAAAGCAGGCACCGCCGACGCGCTCAACGACCTCGGCCAGTTTTACGACGATCACGGCCAGTATGCGCAAGCGCTGCCGCTCTTCAAGGAATCGCTGCAGACCGAAATCGATGTCGGCAACCTCACCAATCAAGGGCTTGTGCTAAACAACATCGGCAACACCTACCTCTTCAGCGCCGATTATCAAAATGCGCGCACCTACTTTGAGCAGGCGTTGCAGGTTCGCGAGAAGCTTGGCGTTTCCAGCGATATCGCCGACACGCTGCACAATCTCGCCGAAACTCTGAACAACATGGCGCAGTACGATCAGGCGCTTCAGGACTATTTGCGCGCTCTGGATCTGCGACGGAAAGCTGGCGACAAGCGCCGCGCCGCCATCGAGTCTTCGGGCATGGGAAATCTCTTCGATTATCAGGGGCGATATGGCGCAGCCGTCAGTTCGGAAGAGGACGCTGTCAAGACGATGCACGACATTCAGGAACAAGGCTTCTGGCTCGCTGAGGTGCTTGGAGCCTATGGTCTCGCTCTCGCCGAAGTCGGTCGCAGTGATGACGCGAAGAAGAATCTTGATGAGGCGATGACCGTCGCGCGTTCGCAGAAGGACGATGCCATCGTCGCCGAACTGCTCGGCTATGAAGGTGACGTCGCCTTTTATCGCGGCGATTACCCGTCCAGCGCCGCCCTCTACGCGCAGGCCGTCCAGACTGCCTCGCACGCGACGGACGCCCACCTGATCCTCGTGTCGAAAGTGAATGCTGCCAAAGCGGAGGTCAAGCAAGGCCATCTTGCTTCGGCCTTGAGCGGCTTGCGGTCCCTCGCTCAACAGGCCGACACGATGGGGCTCAAATACCTCTCGGTCGAATGTGCGATCTATCAGGGCGAAGCTGCAATTGGAATGAAGAACTACGCCTTGGCGAAAACCGAGCTGCAGAGCGCCGCAAGCCGCAGCGAGTCGCTTGGCATGCAGGGACTGCTCGCTCAAAGCGAATTTCTTCTGGCTCGCGTCTTCGAGCTAACGGGCAACAAGGACGAAGCGGAGGATCACTACAAGCAAGCCCGCCAGATTGCCGACGGGATACAAAAAGACGCTCACACCGATACGATCACGAAGCGCAGCGATCTGAGCCCCATTTTCGCTCACGGCACATAGTCTTAACGGCGCACCGCTGCCCGACCAATTCCGGAGACCCAACTGCCGCGTGTGAGCCCGTACCTAGGCCAGCTTGTCTCCGTAGCGGCTCAGCTCGATGCCGCTGCCCACGTCCAGCAGGATCGAATCGATTTTCGGCTTCGAACGAATGTGCTTGCGATAGGCAAGCGCGTGTTCACGCGACGATTCCGGCCAAATCATGTTGTCGGCGGCGATCAGAGCTCCGGAACTCAGCTTGGAACAGAATAGATCGAAGCACGGGATGTAGAGATCCTTCCACAAGTCGACCAGCACAAAATCAAAGGGACCCGGCAACGCCGCAATCATCTCTCTCGCATCGCCCAAGCGAAAATCAACGTGCGCGACGAGCCCCGCTCGAGCGAGGATTCCCCGCGCGTATTCCTGCTTGTTCGCTTTTTCGTCGATCGTGAAAACCGTGCCGCCCGTCGCGCGCGCCGCCTCCGCGAGCCACACCGTGGAGTGGCCGTACGAAGTTCCGATTTCCAGAATGTTTCGCGCCTTCGCGCCCTTGATCAAAATATTCAGAAGCTGCCCGGTGTGGCGCCCGATCGAGATCAGAAAATCGTCGCGGTGGCTCATCCACTCGTCTTCGGACATGTGGTCGCGAAGCTCGAACTCCTCAACGCCGCGCTGATCGTACTCGGCGAGAACTGCCTCGACCGCCTCATCCATTGCGGAATCTACCTCCATGGAAATTGTGTCATTCGAAACTACAGGCAGTTACGGACGCTAAATGCGTAGTACCTGCGTCGGTGTAGCGGCATATAATTCGCTCACCAGCGCCGCGCGCCTCTCGAGCACTGCGCGTTGATTGAACGAACCCTTATCCGTGATCTCGCCGGCGTCAAGTGAAGGCGGTTCCTCCGCCAGCACCGCGCGGACGATTCGGTTTGAGCTGCCGGTCGATTGTTGCGCGAAGCTCTTGAGCAGCGCGTGAAAGCGCGCGCGCACTGCAGGATGGCTCACGATCTGGGCCAACGGTGCGCGTTCCGGCAGTTCGGGCGCCAGCGAGCGGCACGCATCTGCGTCGACGAAAATAATCGCCGCGAGAAAGTCGCGATCGAGCCCCGCGATTACCGCGTCGCGAACGAGCGGCGAGAAATGTCCCATAATCCTCGCGCGCAGCGGTCCCACACTGACCCACGTGCCGTTTGCGAGCTTGAAGTCCTCGTTCAGGCGCCCGTCGAAAAGCAGCCCTTTGTTCACGTCGCTCGGGTCGACAAATCGCACGGCGTCGCCGAACGAATAAAACCCTTCTTCATCGAAGGCTTTCTTCGTCAGCTCCGGCTCGCGCCAGTAGCCGGGGGTCACATTCGGCCCGCGCACGCGCGCCTCGAGCTTGTCGCCTCGCGGGACGAGCTTCACCTCCACGCCCGGCACCGGAATTCCGATCGTTCCTGCCCGGTCAGTCTCCCAGGTCGTTTGAATCGCCATCGGTGAAGTTTCGGTCGAACCAAGACCCGTGGCCATGATGATCCGCTCGCCGCACGTCTCGAACGCGAGCTCGCGATACGCGTCCCAGACGGGCTGCGACAATCCCGCACCTGCGTAAAACATCAATCCCAACCGGCGGAAAAACGTCTCGCGCAATTGCCGGTCGGCGCGCAGAAATGGCAGCAGGTCTTCGTAGGCCTTTGGCACATTGAAAAATACCGTCGTTGAAATGTCGCGCAGATTGCGGACGGTCTTCTCGATCCATCCGGGCCCGCGTTTGCCGTCGTCGATGTAAAACGTTCCGCCGTTGTACAGCGCAATCCCGACGTCGTGATTCCCGCCGAATGTGTGATTCCATGGCAGCCAGTCGACAATCACCGGCGGCTCGTCCTCCAGAAATCCGAAAATCTGCGCGATCATCTGCTGGTTGCTGCAGAGCATCCGGTGCGTGTTGATCACGCCTTTCGGCACGCCGGTCGAGCCCGACGTAAACAGAAACTTCGCCACGCCGTCCGGATCGATCCGTTCGTGCGCGTCATCCACAGCAGCGGTGGGATTCGTTTCAAGTAGCTCGGCGAACAGGCTGGACTTGCGTCGATCAGGCGGCGCCGTTGTGGCCACCACCTCGATGTGTTCATCGACGACCATCTCAATCGCCGGAGCGTAGCGCGTGCCGTCGGCAACAAATGCCAATCCGGGCGTCAGAATCTTGAGCGTATGCCGCAGCTTGCCGAAATCCTTCGACACCAGAGAATAGGGCGGCGAAATCGGCGCCGTCGGAATTCCCACGTGCTGGCCCGCCAGCGTCAGCAGAAAATGTTCGAGATCGTTCTCGGAGAGAATCGCGACGGGCCGCTCGACCGAAAGTCCGCGATCAAGCAATGCCTGCCCGATGCCGCGGACCGCTTCCCACACCTGCGCGTAGGTCAACGTCCGCCACTGGTCGTCGGCGCCGCGCTTGGCGATGCAGACCTTCTGCGGCGAGACTTCGGCCCAGTGCATCAGGCGATCGGTCAAAACTTTCGGATACGGCCGCAGCGCCTCGTCCGGTTTGATGAGGAATCCGCCACCGGGCAATGGCCGCATCGAAGCGCCCGACGTCCGCATCCGCACCTGGCGCACACCCGAACGCGCCGCTGGCTTTGCTTCTATTTGGCTCTTTTCACTCATTCCCACCCGATATTTTCCCACAGACTACGGAGACGCTCTGGGTCGACGGCCGAGCGCTGATCGACCGCCGCGGTGACGGCTGTCGGCTAGGATCGGCCCCATCCCGTGGTCGCAGTCTCACCGTTGCGGCGCTCCGAGCGATGCCCGCAAATTGTTCGACGTGATTGTCCAGCCGAAGAAAGATTCTACATTGAACAAAGTTGCCTCGTACATTTTCTGCCCGCCTGCGGCCATCGTGCCGTCGGCGATCAGAATCGGCCAGTAATCGAGGAAGTAAGCGTCTCGCAGTGTTGATTCGACGCACACGTTCGCCGCGATCCCGGCGAAAAATAGATACTGGATGCCGCGAACGCGCAACTGCGAATCAAGTGTGGTTCCGGCAAATCCGCTGTAGCGAGTTTTCGTGATTACGATTTCGCCCGGCAGGGGCGCAAGCTCGTCGACCAGTGCAAAATCCCAGCTTCCTTCGGTCAGCAGCTTGCCCTTTAATTCCGGCCTCGTGCACATCAGATGCATCGCAGTCTCTTTGTAATAGTTGGGAGACCGCGGCCCGCCTGCATTGCTGAGATCAGGCTTGTAGCCCACCTGCAGATGCACGACGGTCATGTCGGCTGCACGCGCCGCGTCGAGCACCGATCGAATCGTGCGCACCACCTGCGGTGCGTCGGAAAGATCGGCGCCGGCAAGGTCGAGCGTGCCGCCCTTGCTCGCAAACGCGTGCTGCATATCCACGATCACCAACGCCGATTTCGCGAGGTCGACTTCAATTTCTTCCGGCTTCGTGTTGAGCTTCACGAGCATCTTGAAATTCCGGCACCGCCTTCAATCCCGTCCGGCCTCCCAAATCTTTTCTGCGAGCAGGCCCGGATTCGTATAAATGACCTCATGGCTCCCCGGCATCTGCACCAGCCGGTGCAGCCCCAGCCGGCTCGACATGCGCGGGTGCCAACCTCCATCTGCCGGAGGCAACGCAGTATCTTCGGTGCAATTGATGTAGCTCTTTGGCGTCACAAGTGAATAGAACTTTTTCAGGTCGAGCTTGTCCTTGCACGGCTGATACGGCTCAGGCGACAGCTGCGCGTAGGTCCACTTGGCCGTTTCGATATCGGCGTCGTTGATGAACGCCTCGCGCCAGATCGGAAATGGAATCATGACGGTGCCGTCGCCGGATTCTTTGGAAAGCTTTTCGAAGAGTTCCACATAGTGCGGCGGCGATTCGTCCATCAGGCTGTTTCCGTCCTTCAGAACAAAAGCGTTCAGAAACACCAGCCGCTTGATTCGTTCCGGAATTGCTTCAGCAACCTTGGAAATGATGGTGCCGCCGAAACTGTGTCCCGCCAACACGGTATCGCGAAGCCCCCGATCCACAATCGCGCGCACAATCGATTCCGTGCATTGCGCGTGATTCACATTCTTCTCCGCCGACTTGCCGTGCCCCGCGATCGTCGGCGCGAACGCTTTGTGCCCTCTGCTTTCCAGATGTCGGACCGTCGGATCCCAGGCGGACCCGTCGTGCCACGCGCCGTGCACCAAGACGAAAGTTTCCACGTTCGATCCCCTGGCATATCTACGGAATCCCGGCAGTTGAGCCAGTTGCTGGCAGGAATCCGTTCGCTTCTCTGCGAAGCCAAAAGATACTACCTGACGCTTTGCCCGACAACAACGCTAGCCACTGTCGAGCATTCGCGATTGCGAGGAGCAGGTCAAAAAAAGAAGGCCGGGCATTGAGCCCGGCCTTCTGTGTCACTTCGGTTTAACTAGCGTTCAGAACGAGAACTTCGCCGCGAACTGGAGTTGCCGCGGGTTTAGCATCGTCCTGGGCAAACCAAACTGCGGATTCGGTGTACTCGGTATGAACTGCAGGTCGCCGGCTATTGGAGTGAAAGCGAGGGTCCCGCCGGGTTGGGGGATCGGTCCGGCTGGGCACCCCATGGTCGGCGAGGCTGTCTGGATCAACCGGCTTGTGGCGTCCCGATAGTGCCGCGGGATGACCGGGTTTGCTCCGGCGACTCCGCCGCAGAAGACGGGCGAGCCATATACGGGTGTGATCTCATCCACGTTCGACCTGTTCAGGAAGTTGAACGCATCCATGCTGAGGTCCATCTTCATGCGTTCGGTTAGCTGGAAATACCGCCCGAGGTGGAAATCCCACGAGTAGAGTGGATCGCCGATGTAAGTATTCCGTGAGACCATTGTTACACAGTGCGAAGCGCTCGGGCAGTCGAATTTTATCGGCGCGCCGCCCACGCGGTCCGTCGCACCGCCAGCGAAATCGTTGAGTAGATCAGCGCCATAGAAGATCGTGAAGGGCCGCCCGGCTTGCAGCGTGACAATGCTGCTCACCGTGAAGTGGCGGACCCAGGTGTCCTCGGGTCCGTCTGCCGTGAAGTTCGCGACAAAGCGCTGGCGGACGTCTTGGTTGGAGTTGGCGCGCTCTGTCTTGTCGCTGTAATCGAGCTGGTTCACGGGCAGGTTGATGAACGTGGTGAAATTGCCGTTGTCGATCGTGTGGGAGTAGGTGTAGTTGGCCGTCAGATTGAAGTTCTTGATTCGCTCGATCGCCGTGATCGTTCCGCCGTGATAGGCAGCTTTCGCCACGCCATTGTTATAGTCAAGAAGCCCGGCGCTGATCGTTTGCAGCCCCGAGCCAAAGACGCCGGCAAAGTAGGGCCCCGTGTTCGCCAGGGCGCCACTTCCCAGTACCGGCGCGCCGTTGCTGCACGTCGAGAACGTGCCGTTTGCATGCAGCTCCCCTTCGACCCAGTCCCCCGTCGGATCGGTGGGGCCACCGTTCGCCGTCAATTCTGCGGCGGTCCACGACGTACCAACCGGGCAGGGAATATTGATATTGTTTCCCCGTACGAGCCGGTGTGCGCCGACGAAGAGATACCCGGCGTTGAGTGCAAATCCTCCGCCGAACTGATGGTCGATTTCGGCACTGGCCTGTTCGGCATAGGGGATCTTGCTAACGTTGTGGTCCATCCCGCCCTCGCCAATGCCGCACTCGTTGCCGGGGAATTCATCCAAGGCTACTATGCCGGTGAAGCAAGTACCGACTAATGAAACCGGGTTGAGCTGGTCGTAACCGCCGTTTGCGATAACGCTTGCAGCGAATGACGAAGCGCCCCCTCCCGCAAATCCGGCCAATTGATAACCCTGACGGGCCTGATCAGGCCCCAAGTACATCGGGAGGTTCTGCGGCAGAACTCCGGCATCGTTGCAACCGGCCACGACGTTAGGCGGTGGATTGTTGCCGCAGAGGTAGCCCGGCACCGCTTTCTGCGTGTTCGGGACAAAGAAGAACGTCAGGTTGTAGCGGTCATCGAACATACCAAATCCCGCGCGGATGACAGTCTTGCTGTCCGGTGAATAGGCCAGCCCAACTCGGGGCTGCCAACCCATCAGATCCTGCTTCACGTAGGCTCCGAGCCCGGACTCGACATCCCATCGCAAGCCATAATTCAATGTCAGCTTCGGAGTAATTCGCCATTGATCCTGCGCAAACAGGCCCCAGTAGCCGTGATCAATGACCCTGCTGTAGTTGTTAAAGAGGCCCGGCGGATATGCGTTTGCCCAGGTCGCGGTGTTGAGGTTCGTCCCGTTGGACGCCAGGACGAGCGGTGCACCAAATTGAAACGTCGGATTCCTTGGGAGCGGGACGCCCGCGTACGCAACTATCACGCCATTGTCTACCGCTCTACCGTCACCGTCCAAGCCAGTGCCGGCTACTGGGCACTCGCTGCCGGCAGTCAGCAGCGGACTCGCCGGGGCCCCCCCTGTCTCCCAGGTCGGCCCATATTTGTAATACTCGGAGAAGGCGTAGAAACAGGGCAGGCCCGCAGGTACGAGCATCCGCACTGGAGTGAATCCGGGGAAATTCTCGAGACTCGACAGATAGTTGGCATCGACTCCGAACTTCGCGACGTGATTGCCCTTGACCCAGGAGAGCGAGTCGGAGAGCTGCCCCCGAGTCTCGTAGAGCCTGTCATTCGTTCCGAAATTGTGGCCCATCTCGAGATCGTTCAAGACGCTGAAGTCGGGCTGGCCCGTGGCCCCCAGGAAATTATAATGCCGTCGAGCGTACTGACCGACTACGGTGTTGACCACATTGGGCGTCAGCACAGAATTCACCGTCGCCACCACCGCCTGATCGCGAGTAAAGAGGTTGCGGCCGCCGCTGGGGACGCCGATGCCGCCGCCGTCGAGGGTATTCCCAACGAGCTCGCCAAGCGCCCGTGTGTCCTCGATGTTGTAGTGGATCGCCAGTCGGTTGTTGGCGTTGATTTGATGGTCGAAGCGGGCAAACCCGTTGTCATTGTCGCCGGTCTTCACGAAGCCCTGGATATACGAGGCGTCGCTGTTCGTGCAGCTGGGGAGGGGCGCAAAGCAACCTTCCGGGGCGAATCCCATTTGCGCCTTCGCTTGGTCAATGAGCGGCAGGCCGGCAATGAAATCGGGCGGATAAATCGGCGATTGAGCGCTGCGCTTACCCTCGTAGTTGATAAAGAAGAAGGTCTTGTCCTTCGTGATGGGGCCGCCGATTGTTCCCCCGAACTGATTCGAGCGCCAAGCCTTCGGCAGCGGTGCGGGCTGCAACAGAGAGCGCGAGTTCAAGTCGCTGTTCTGGAAATACTCGTAAATCGAACCGTGCATATCGTTCGTGCCGCTCTTGGTCACGATATTGACGATGCCGCCAAGTGCGCGCCCGGATTCCGCGCCGAAGCTATTGTTCACCACGCGGAACTCCTGCACTGACTCCTGTGGAGGCGTAGCGCGCTGTATGCCGCTGGCCGTGTTGACGAAATCCGCGCCGTCGACGGTGATCTCGTTGCTGAACGACCGCATGCCACCGAACGAAATCTGCGTCACTTCGAATTCCGTAAACGTTGTGCCCAGGCTCGTGCGGCTGGTGGCCACGCCGGGAGTCAGCAGCGCGAAGTCCGTAAACACGCGGTTGCTGATGGGCAGGGACTGAATCTGCTGCGTCTCAACCACCTGGCTGATTTCCGTCTTGGTCGGCTCGATCACCGGCGCGACCTCGGTCACGACCACCTTTTCGCCTCGCGCCGCGACTTGTAGGGCAACGTTTATCGTGGCCACCTGGCCGACTTCGAGCACGATTCCCGTCTGCAAATAGTTCGCAAACCCGGCATAAGACGACTTCAACTCGTAGTCTCCCGGCGGCAGACTGGCGATGGCGTAGAAGCCCCTGTCGTTCGACATCCCGGTGTACGAAATATTGGTGGTCGTGTTGCGGACGGTGATCGAGGCGCCAGCAATGGCGGCGCCGCTCGGATCAGTTACTGTGCCGTTTAGTTGCGCGTTTGCTACGCCCTGCGCAAATGCCGAACCGACGCACCCCAACGCAACCACAACCGCGACGAAACATACCGCTAGGAAACGCAGCCTCATCTTCAACCCCCCTCCGAAGATTAATTCGGTCCACACCACCCGCGAACGCGCCTTGGCGCGCTATGTGTGAAGCCTTGGAATTGGTGCATGTGTATCGCCTATGCCGTTATTTGTCAAGCTCTTAGTGTGATTGACGATGCAAACATCCCCGCGACACCCTCGAACCGCCGGCATACCTCCACTCGCTTCCGATTTGCGCAAGGTTAGCCAAGCCACGCCGGACAGGTCTATCCCAGAGGGGAAGTGGGATTTGCCCCAGAGGGAAGCGACTTCTCCGACATGTTGATTGATTTCCTCGGCGCGCGGAACGCCGCCGGACTATCGTTGGGCCAGTTTTCGGGATCCTGCATCCAGCACTGTCAACGGTGCAATTCCTGCCCGAAGGTGTCTGGGAGACGCTCCGAAGAACTGTTTGAAACACCGGCTAAAGTGGTTGGAGCTGTTGAACCCCCACGAATACGCGATGTCCGTGATCGACCTTCGCGCACACGCTGGGTCAAGCAGGTCGATCCGGCAGCGTTCGAGTCGTTGCTTGAGAATGAAATCCGAAATCGAGTCTCCTTCTCCGTGGAAGGCCATATGGAGGTACCGCTTTGTGCAGCCCGTTGCCGCAGCGAGCTTCGTGAGCGACAGCTCGGGATCGGCAAGATGGCTGGCGATATAGAGTTTGATGCGATCGCGCAATGCCGCCTTCGAGTCACCCGGCGCACGGTCTCCCGCAAGATCGAGAAGCGCAAGACGCATCATCTGAACCACAATGTCCGCCACTTCATGGCTGGACCGGTCCGCTATGTCCGGTATCTGATCGAAGGTGTTGGAAATCAGATTCCAAATCAGCTTGCCCAATCCCGAACACCCCGACATGCGGCGCGCGACCAGGTGGCGAAGATCGAAGTTCCGAGTGACGAATCGGTCGCGTGGTATCAGCAGCAAGAACATCTCGGCGCGCCCAGGAACCGTCATCCGGTACGGTTGCGTCGTATCGTAGATGCTCCATTCGCCCGACCGGAGGTAGATCGCCCGACCGTATTGCTCAACGGTGCAGCCACCCCGCGTTACCAGGACTGCCTTCACCAGGTGCCGGTCGTCATGGCGCGCCAAATGCGCCGTTCGGATTGCCCTATGTGGAGTTCTGCAAATGAGCCGCGAGAAAACTAGGTTGGATACGTCCGCATGCTCGAAGTCCGCGCTGAACGGACGGTCGCCGAGGAATTCGATCTCGTGCGGTCCGCAAACTGAAGCTGTGCCAATCCTCCAAATTTCGCGGCGCTCCGACACCTTGACGCCGTCGGTGGAAATGCGTGCGAAAGGAGAAGGTGCCGTAGTGGCAGGCGCGATGGCGCTCGCTGGCATCGAATTTCCGCGAGCATAGTATCGAAATTAATTCGCTACTGTCTAGCTATTTGCGGGTAGCAGAAGGTTCTAGCCCCCTCGCGGAGCATTGGGTCCAAAAGGAAACTCTTGCACGTAGTAGGCGATTTTTGCGTCGTCGGATGCGCGACGCGGTCGCGGCCCTTCATCCGGCCGTCTTTGTTTTGCTGTCCAGATGTCCCAGTTCCCTGCGGATGATGTTGGTGCCTTGGACCATCGCGCGCAGCTTGGCGAAAGCAATGTCCCGAGGCAGATGATAGAGACCGCAGTCGGGAAGCACGACGATTTTCTCCGCCGGAACGAATTTCATCACTTTTCGAATCCGCTCCGCGACAATATCGGCCGTCTCGACTGCTTGGTCCTTCACGTCGATCACTCCGGCGCCCAGTTCGAATGGAGCCGAAAATTCCCCGAAGAGATCCAGATCCTCGCCGCCGCGCCGCGCGAATTCCAGACTGAGCTGCTGTATTTTCGCTTCCAATATTCTCGGGAAAAGATAGCGATAGCTCCCTTCCCACGAAGGCTTTCCGTAGCGGTTCCCGTAGCAGATATGTAGCGCGACCTTGGCGTTCACGCCCTCGACGAGCGTGTTTAAGACCTTTACGCCCCAAGCCAGGTCTTCGGGAAAGCCCGAATAGTAGGGTTCGTCGATTTGGATCAACTGTGCGCCGGCCTTGACGAGCTCCTTCAGCTCCATGTTCATCACGCGCGCGATGTCCGTGGCCAGTGCTTCGTCGCTCGGGTAATACTTGTTGCGCACGCGCTTGCAGAGCGAATGCGGCCCGGTAACGCAAAATTTCGTCGCGCGATCCGTGTTGGCCAGCAGAAACTTGAAATCATCCGCTAGCCCCAGCGCTGCCATCGGAATTTTCCCGAGCACCTCGCTGTCGTAAAAATCGTAGTAGAACTTTTTCGAGGACCTGTCGATGTGGATTCCCGGCAGGCGCTCGACGAAGTAATCGATCATGTTATCGCGGCGCAACTCGCCGTCCGTCACAATGTCGAGCCCCGCCATTTCCTGGTCCTTGATCGCCGACCGCACCGCGCAATCATGGATTTCATCGAGGTCGTGCCGGCTGATGCGCCGCGCAAAGTAGTCGGTCTTCAGCCGCTCCAGCCAGCTTGGCATCGAGTAACTGCCCACCATCGTCGTAGGAAGAATCGGAAGAGTCATGCGTTTACTCCCGTTGGCTCGTGCGCAAAATTGAGGTCTTGGAACCCTCTCGGTACGGGAACGGCGTAAAGTGCAGGTCGTATCCCGCGCGGTGGGCCACCTCTCGCAACAGCGCGCCGTTCACCCAGTTCACAATCGAGCCGTCCAGCTTCCCCGGCCCGTAGAATCCCATGCTGTACTCGTTCAAGTCGGTGACAAAAATGTCCTGCACGTGCAAATAGCCGCGCGGGTGAAGCAGCGGCAGTGTGTTGCGAAAACTCTCGAGCGCCCCGGAACTCAGATGGAACCTCAAGTCGCCCGGCGCATCCTTCAGAATATCTTCCATCTGCACGTAACTCAATCCGGCCGGCAGCGGTATTTCCGGGAGCTCCATCGCGTCCACCAGCCGCTCCTCAAATCGAATGGCCTTCCAGATCTCCATCCAGAAAGCCATTCCCTTTTCGCGGTCCGGCAGCGCGTTTGCACCCACCTCCAGCAGCCGATGAATAATCCGAAGCACGTCTTCCAACTGCACGCCGCACATCATGCCGATCCGCGCCGCATCCTCCGCCGACACGTACGCTCGCACCTGCACCCAATACAGCCGGTTGTCCCGCCAGACGACCTCTTCATCCGGCAGGTTGTCGTACATGTTGCTCGAGTGCACGTGCAGGATTTTGTGCCGCAGGAACGACAGCGCCTTTGTCGGATCAAGTGCGTCGAGCGCGATGAAGCTGCACAGATCGATGTGCTTTTTCACCGCGGGCCGCGATCTCTCGAGAGTCGAAAGCGAGTAATCCCCCAGCAGGAATCTCAGCCGCGGGTAGAAACTCGTGCCGTTCTCCTGGTCGATCGCGGCGAATTGGTCGAGCCACATGCTCGCCCGCATCGCGAGTCCGACTCCTATCTCCAAAATGAAAATCTCGGTCGGCAGTTGGTTACGTGTCTCCAGATCCTTCAGCAGCTTCCAGAATTCTCTCGCGGAATCGGAGATGGCTTGGGGATGGTGCCCGTCGGACGCACCGCCCGGCAGCGCCCTCTCATAGCTTTTGCCGGTGGTGTGCTCCCAATCTTTGAGCCTCTGCCAGTAGAGTTGGTTGAACTCCCAGACGATGCTCGAACGTAGCGATCGGAAATCCTCGAGATATAGCCGGCTTTGCTCGCTGGCGCTTTCTGCTGCAGAAGGCTTCATCGCCTTCTGCACCAGTTGGCGAAGACATCCCGGCGCCACCTGCCGCGAATCGATCCGGACTTCCACGCGCGACGGCTCACCCGATTGGTTCGTCGCTGCCTGCATCACGGTGATCGGCTCGCGGAAATTCTGCTTGTACTGCAGCCAATCCAGGTAGATTTGCAGCCGCGCGAATTCCGCCGTGCTCAGGTGGCCCTCTTCGAGCAGCGTCAGAAACGTGCTGACGATTTCGCTCGTGCTCGCAGCCGCCGAGTCTCGCCGCGTATGGTTGAGATGAAGGATCATCGATTGGGCCCGATTGTCAGCGCTAGGGCGAGCGAGAGTTTACCGCGCCGATCTTGCACGCGCCAAACAAAAGGGCGGACAGTCGATTTCGACGGCCCGCCCCTGAATTTCCTCGATATGGCTCTGATTACCGATTACTTGTGAGCCGTGCGCCAGCCTGCTGCGTACGTTTCGCGGACGACCTTCGAATAAGGCACCGGACTGACAGTCGCGCGCACTTGCAACTGCTTGTGGTGCTCGACCGTCGGTTTCTTGGTGCCGCCGTTTTCCTCGCCCCAAACCAGCGTGAGCTCGGTGCCGATCTCGACGTCCGGATCGACGATGCCGAGCGACAGCACGGACCGCTCGTTGTAGCTGTACCCCGCGAACATCGACAGGCCCACGACCTTCCCATTCCTGTTCACGACTTTGTCGTAGGACGAAGAAGCGTAGTTCGAAATCGGCAGGTCGATGAACTTGTAGGGTTCCCCCGGCTCGAGCAGCGACTTGTAGCTCTTGAGAACGTCGTCTCCGCTCCACGCGAACGTGACCTTCTTCCGCTGCGCCTTTTGGTCCATCTTTTCCAGCGCCTCGCGGCCGATGAAGTCGTGGTCGAACTTGACGAAGATTCCGTACCCGAGTTCGAACGGCGTGTTGTAGTAGTCCTCGATTTTGTTGGAGACGAAGCTTCCCGCCAGCGAGCCGGTCGCTTCGTAACTATTCGCCGGTAGCCACTGACGATACTTCTTCATCTTCTCGCCCGTGTAAACGGCCGGCAGCGGAGAGGGGATCCAGCCCGATTCGCAGGTGTTCGACGCGTACGCGCGCGAACCCACTTGCTTCAGCCCGAACTCTGCCCCTGCCTCCAAGATAGCGGCGCGGATTTCGTCGCGCTCTTCGTACGGGCCCCAAATCTCCAGTCCCGGCGCGCCGGCCATGCCGTGACGAAGCGCGCGCACCGTGCGGCCCTTGATCTTGATCTCTCCCATGTTGAAGAACTTGATCTCGGGGAAGGGCCCGCCGTTCAGCTTTTCGATGATCTGCTTGGCGTTCGGTCCCTGGATCTGATACCGGTAAGTCGTGCGAACCACAGCGCGGCCGCCCGGATTCGACGGCGACCGGTCGTCTCGCTTGATCTCGACGTTAAAGCCACCCGTCGTGGCATGGAACTCAAGCCAGTTTGCCACCGGCGCGCGTCCCACGTAGACCAGGCTGTTCTGTTCCATATGGAACAGGATGCCGTCTCCGATGATGTATCCGTCGTAGCTGCAGGGGGCGAACTGCTTCGCGCGATTCACAGGGAAATTCGCGAAGCTGTTCGTGCCCAGATACGAAAGCATCTTCAGCGCATCTGGTCCCTTCACATACAAATTCGCCATGTGATGCGACTGATCGAACAAAACCGCCGTCTCGCGCCACGCCTTCTGCTCGTCGCGCCAGTTCGAGTATTCCGAAGGCACCACCGGATAGACGTACGCTCCGATTTGTGAATTCCGCAGCATATTCACCGTGTTTCCGGCGGCCTGTAACACTTCCTCCAAATTGCGGTAACTCATCTTTCTCTCCTAACGATTAAAATGACTTGGCTTTACGATCTCTCTGCAAACTCTTTCAGACGGCTCCCGTCCCCTCGCCGTTTCCCCCTTCAATCGGCTTTATCGAGTCCGAAGGTCGCTCCAGGCATGGCCCGCCAGCAGTGCCGCCTCCGTTCGGAGGCCCTGCATTCAGCTGGCAGAAGCTGTCCAGTCTTAGCGGGGTTGTATACAGTATCGTGTCTCGGCCCAATTTTCAATTGTCCGCCTGTCCAGCGGCGGGATCCCAGAATGGGCAGTTCTCCTTAGGGATAGACCTTCATTTTGGAAAGCCCGTGGGCTTCAAGCGTCCTGAGGATCTCTCGATGTCCAAACGCAGCCGCTGGCGACGCGTAACCAACCTGCTTCGGCGCCGTGTGCACCAGCGTGTGCGCGCCGAACGCTTGCATCAGGCCAGTCTGCTTGTAGCAACTCGTCCCGAACAGCACGACCTGCGCGGATTCGAGCGTTCCGCGTCCCACAATTACGTCGATGGTGCGCTGCTCACGAGAATTTTCGCGCGGCGGCGTGCCAGTCTGCACCGCGTTCGCCATTTCCGCCAGCTTCTTCTCCTGCTTTGCTTTCGGCAGCGGGCGGATCGTCGCTTCGAACTGTTTTTCCGTCGCCAGCACGCCCTCCATGATCTGGCGGTTCAGCAAGCCGCCAAACGATTTTACGTTCGCAGCTTGCGGGTGATTCTTGTACCAGACCGGATGCGGGAATCCTCCCCAGCTCAGAGCCAGTTGCGTCCGAATGTATCCGGGCACAACGGTCTCGTACCCAACTGCGCGCTGCCACGGTTTGTACTTGTTCTGCTCGAGATAATATCCCTCGGTTTGAATCACGGCGAAAATCGTCTGCGTCGAGCCGAACGTCGGCATGCCGTCAAACATCGTGAGAATTTCCAGGCTGTCGATTCCGCCTGACTCAAGCACCACACGCGCCGCGGCATCGCTCGGCGCGGACATGAACGCCATCGCGCCCACGATTACGAGCCCCTTCGCCGCGAATTTCGCGCTCCACTTTTCCTCGAGGTCCCGGTGCCACGCCTGTTCGCCCGAAATGTCGAGATAGTGGCATCCTGCCTGCAGGCACGCCTCCATCACGGTCGGACCGTAATAGATGAACGGTCCGACCGTATTGCATACAACTTTCGCTCCCGAGAACAATTTCACGAGATCGGCCACCGAGCCGCCGGTTTCGACGATCTCGTAGTCCGCCGTCTCGATTCCCGGCACGTGATTCATCACGTCCTGAAGCTTCGCTTTGTTTCGTCCCGCCGCGATGAACGGCACGTTGTACTCGCGCAGATACTCCGCGGTGAGTCGCCCCGAATATCCGCTCGCGCCGTACACGACAACCGGCCTCTTGCTCGACATGCTTTCCTCCCCGATAGGAATGCCAATCAGATTTCATAAGGGGCGCTGCCGGCTAGCCTAGTACCCCCCAAAGCGTCTTGCATCGCAGACCCTAGCCAAGTGGCTGATTTTAGGCTAGAGTCTCGTCCCACCTAGTAGGCACTTTTTCGTCACTTGGTACCTTTGGAGGGTTCCATGGACGGCAACGATTGCCCGGTCAAGCTGACCGCCGAAGTCATTGGCGGTAAATGGAAGCCGCTCATCCTCTTCTATCTCGAAGACAACACGCGCCGCTTCAGCGAACTGCAGCGCTTGATTCCCGGTTCCACGAAAAAAATGCTCACCAAGCATCTTCGCGAGCTCGAGCGCGACGAAGTGATTCACCGGAAAGTCTTCGCGCAGGTGCCCCCGCGTGTGCAGTATTCGCTCACGCGCCACGGCCAGAGTCTGCGGCCCATCCTGAAATTGATGTCCGCTTGGGGCAAACGCCACCGCGCCCGCTACGGCACTCGACGGAAGTGACCACCCGACCAGGGTGGTGATCCTGCTTGCCCCGAGCGAACGCGAGGGGAGCGTGCGCAGCGAGAAATCTCGCCGAGCCACCTCAAACCCCGCCAAAATTCCTTTTCATGCTGCCATACACTGTGATGTAAACTTCCGCCGCAATAGGGAAAGCGCAGGCTCGCAGGACGATCACAAATCGGGAGTGGAAGATCAGGTAAGCGAACCGGTCTCTGTCCCCCGCGCAGACGCTCGACGAAAAATCTCGCTCAGCCTGACCGCTCTGAAAATTTCCTTAGTCTTGGGAGGATTCCATGCAAGCTGTCGCAACTCGCGAAGAAAAACTCTTCATCAACGGCGAATGGACCGGCTCGCTCGACGGAAAAACTTACAGCAAGCGAAATCCTTTCACCGGCGGCACTGCGTCTCAAGTGCCCGCAGGCAAGCGCGAGGATGCGCGCCGCGCGATTGAAGCCGCCGCGGCTGCGTTTCCAGCCTGGAGTTCGACGCCGCCAGCCGCTCGCCGCGCGCTGTTTCTAAAAGCTGCCGAAGTGCTCGAGCGCCGCATGCAGGACATCTCAAAAATCATGGCCGCTGAAACCGGCCAGACGTTTGGCTGGGGCATGTTCAACTGCATTTACACGGCGGGAATTTTGCGCGAAGCCGCTGCTCAGCCCTACGCCATGATCGGCGAAGTAATCCCCACGGATCTGCCCGACACGACCGCAATGGCCATGCGCGTTCCGGTCGGAGTCGTCGCCGGCATCGCGCCGTGGAACGCGCCGATGATTCTCGGCATGCGCGCCGTCGCCGCGCCGATCGCCTACGGCAACACCGTCGTGCTTAAAGCGTCCGAGGAATCTCCCGGCACGCATCTCGCAATCGGCTCGGTGTTCGAAGACGCCGGCTTCCCGAAGGGCGTGCTCAACGTCATCACCAACGCGCCGCCCGACGCCGCCGAAGTTGTCGACGAATTGATCTCCAATCCAAAGACGCGCCGTATCAGCTTCACCGGCTCGACGAAAATCGGACGCCTGATCGCCGAAAGCGCCGGTCGCCATCTGAAGCGCGTCGTGCTCGAGCTCGGCGGCAAAGCCCCGATGATCGTACTCGGCGACGCGAACATCGACGCCGCTGTCTCCGCCGCGAACTTCGGCGCGTTCATGAATCAGGGTCAAATCTGCATGTCCACCGAACGCATCGTCGTCGAAAAATCGGTCGCAGAGGAATTCGCGAAAAAGCTCGCGGCCAAAGGCCAGTCGCTCAAAGTGGGCGATCCGATGGATCCGCAATCGCAGCTCGGCTGCATGATCACTCCGGCAGCGGTCGAGCGCGTGCAATCGCTCGTCGACGATGCAGTCACGAAGGGCGCGAAAATTCTCTGCGGCGGAAAAGCGCAGGGACCGTGCTATCCCCCGACGGTTCTTTACGGCGTCACCCCCGCAATGCGCATGTATCACGAAGAATCGTTCGGGCCAGCGAAGCCGATCGTCATCGCGAACGACGCCGAAGACGCGCTGCGCATCGCCAACGACACGCCGTACGGCCTGTCGAGTTCCATCTTCACGCGCGATGTCAACCGCGCGCTGCGCATGGCCGAGAAAATCGAATTCGGCATCTGTCACATCAACGGCGCGACGGTTCACGACGAGCCGCAGATGCCGTTTGGCGGACAAAAGGACAGCGGCTACGGGCGCTTCGGCGGCCGCGCGGGTCTCGACGAGTTCACCGAGCTGCGCTGGGTCACCATCCGCCGCTCGCCGACGCCGTATCCTATCTGAGGGTTCTACGCTTAGGTGTGAATGTAGCGCCGGGGGCTTTAGCCCGGTATCTTGTCGTGCGGAGCGAGCGCAGCGAGCCGAGCGATCCGTTTCGTTCTTGTGGCATAGGCACTCTTACCTGTGCCCGCCGGTGCGAACGCAGCTGTTGAAAATTCTTCAACGGAAGCGCAACGAATCGCTGTAGTCATGCATCGCGAGTAACGGTTCGAGACCTTCGGGGGGAATGATGAAACGCCTTCTTGCGATTCTTGTGCTCGTCTTCGTAGCGGCGGCCCTTTCTCTTATCGGTCTCACGCAACCGGCTTGGACTCATCTTCGATACCTATCCAGTTCGGTAGCAGCTGATAGTGGCTGTCCGAGCAACGACAGCGGCCTCACGCTGCCCGCCGGCTTCTGCGCGACGATTGTCGCCGATGGCATCGGCCACGCGCGCCACATGGCCGTCGCGCCGAACGGCGTGCTCTACGTGAACACGTGGTCGGGCCGGTATTACGGAAACGCCGCGCCTCACGAAGGCGGCTTCCTGGTTGCGCTGCAAGACACGACCGCGACGGGCAAAGCGGATGTGGTGCAGCGCTTCGGCGAAACCGTTCAGACCGGCGGCGCCGGCGGCAGCGGCATCGCGATCTACAAAGGCGCGATCTACGCGGAGATCAACGATCGAATCGTACGATATTCCCTGCCGTCCGGTTCCATCGTGCCGAAAGATTCCGCCACGACGGTCGTTTCCGCGCTGCCGCTGACCGGCGATCATCCGATGCATCCCTTCATCATCGATTCTCGAGGGAATCTCTACGTCGATGTCGCAAGCCCAAGCAACGCCTGCCAGGAAAAGAATCGCATTCCCGATTCGCCGGGCAAGAATCCCTGTGACGAGCTTGCGACTCGCGGCGGCATCTGGCGCTACGACGCGAATAAGACGGACCAGAAATTCTCGCCCGCCGAACGCTACGCCACAGGAATCCGCAACGGAGAGGGCATCGCCATCGACGCAGATGGCCGCATGTTCGTCACCCAGCATGGCCGCGACCAGCTCCATGCCAATTGGCCGGACATTTACAAACCCGATCAGGAAGCCACTCTCCCTGCCGAACAGATGATGCTTCTAAAAAAGGGCGGCGATTACGGTTGGCCCGAGTGCTACTACGACCCCTTCGTCGACAAGCTCATTCTCGCGCCCGAATACGGCGGCGACGGCAAGAAGGCGGGCGTTTGCGCCTCGAAAATCGCTCCGGTGGCTGCGTACCCTGCTCACTGGGCGCCGAATGGCCTGCTGCACTACGACAAGCCGCAATTCCCGAAGCGTTATCGCGATGGCGTGTTCATTGCGTTTCACGGCTCGTGGGATCGCGCGCCATATCCGCAAGGCGGATACAACGTCGTCTTCCAGCCGCTTTCGGGAGACCACGTGTCCGGCCAGTGCGAAATATTCGCCGATGGTTTCGCCGGAGCGACGAAGTCGCCTCAGGATGCCGCGCATCGCCCGAGCGGCCTTGCCGTCGGGCCCGACGGAACGCTGTACGTTTCCGATGACGTGAGTGGGCGCATCTACCGGATCGTCTATCTCGGCGGATCGGCCAATGCTGGCGGGACGATCACCCCATGTCCAAGCGCAGCGTCTCCTGCCGGCGAAGTTTCCGCATCCGCCGGACGTCCGCCGGAAGGCGTAAATCCCGACGCCGGCAAAGCGCCCGCCGCGAATGTTCCAGTTCCCGAGGGCGCCACGCCCGAGATGATCGCACTCGGCGAAAGAATCTTTCGCGGCGAGATCGGCGGAGCCCCGTGCACTGGCTGCCATGGTGCGGACGCCGGCGGCACGACACTCGGACCCAGCCTTACGTCCGGCAAATGGCTGTGGGGCGACGGCAGCTACGCGGCGATGGCGAAAACAATCACCGATGGCGTGCCGCAGCCGAAGCTGTATCGTGCTCCGATGCCGCCGATGGGCGGAGCGGCACTCAACGCCGAACAGGTCAACGCCGTCGCGGCATTTCTATGGAGCGTGAACCACCGCGCGGCGCCATCCCATTGACCTCTGCATCGGCAGTGAGAAGTGTCGAGACCTCGCCGGTCACGGCCTTGCTGGAATTCTTGAAAGCGGAATTCGGAATATCGAGGGAGGACTGATACATGAGATCAGCGATCGTTCGCATCCTTGCTTTCACCGTTTTCTTGCTCGCGATTGGCCTTGTCGCGGCCGGGCAGCAAGCGCCGACGGCTCCGCCGCCCGCTCCGCCACCGTCGCTTGTGATTTCGAGTTCATCCTTCGCGGACCTCTCGCGCATCCCGGCGAAATACACCTGCATCGCGACCACGCCTCCACCGAGCGGTCCGCGCAACATTTCCACGGGCATTTCTCCCGCGCTCGAGTGGAAAAACGTTCCCAAAGGCACGGTGACGCTTGCGCTGATCATGCACGACCCGGACGCGCACGTTCCGAAGGCGCCGACCGATGTCACGCACTGGCTGGTCTTCAACATTCCCGCCGATGCGACGCAGCTCCCCGAAGGCGTCGCGCCCGATGCTCCGCTGCCGAACGGCGCGTTGCAGGGCACCAACATCACCGGCAAGGCGGGCTTTCAGGGATCCTGTGCGGGCCCGGGATCTCCGCACCATTACACATTTGAACTGCTCGCTCTCGACGCAAAACTCGACTTGCCACAGGGCGCCACACGGGAGCAAATTCAAGACGCGGTGAAGGGCCACGTTCTGGGCAGCGCGGTGTACATTGGGCTCTTCAACCGATAGAATCCCCTGCGCGTAAAGCGCAAAGTTTCCGAATGGATGAAAGATTGAAGGAGGAATGAAATGGCAACTGCAACGCAAGCGATTCCCGTCGATGAAAATGTCAGCAAGTACGTCGCGAAAGCGCGGCCGATGCTGATCAATGGAAAATGGGTGAACGCCGCCTCGGGCAAAACGTTTCCCACGTACAACCCGTCCACCGGCGAAGTCCTCGCCCACGTGGCCGAAGGCGACAAGGAAGATGTCGACCGCGCCGTAGCGGCGGCGCGCGCCGCGTTCGATAAGGGCCCGTGGCGCAAGCTGGCGCCCTCCGAGCGCGCCCGCCTGATGTGGAAGCTCGCCGACCTGCTCGAAAAGCGCCTGGAGGAATTTGCGCAGCTCGAATCTCTCGACAACGGCAAGCCGGTCATAATGGCGCGCCTCGCCGACATCCCGATTTCGATCGACCAGCTCCGCTACTACGCGGGCTGGGCCACCAAGATCGAAGGCAACACGATTCCGCTTTCCATGCAGGGCGCTGGCAAATTCCTCGCCTACACATTGCGCGAGCCGATCGGCGTGGTCGGCCAGATCATCCCGTGGAATTTCCCGATGGTCATGGCGACGCTGAAACTCGGTCCGGCGCTCGCGGCCGGCTGCACGGTCGTCCTGAAGCCGGCGGAGCAAACTCCTCTCACCGCGCTGCTGCTCGGCGAACTGATCCAGGAAGCCGGCTTCCCCGAAGGCGTCGTCAACATCGTCACCGGCTACGGCGAAACCGCCGGCGCTGCAATCGCCGCGCATCCCAATGTCGACAAGGTCGCCTTCACCGGATCGACCGAAGTCGGCAAGCTGATCGTTCACGCCGCCGCCGGCAACTTGAAGAAAGTCTCGCTCGAGCTCGGCGGAAAATCTCCGAACATCGTCTTCCAGGACGCGGAAATCGATAGCGCCATTCCCGGCGCGGCCAACGCCATCTTCTTCAACCAGGGCGAGGTCTGCTGCGCGGGATCGCGTCTCTACGTCGAAGACAAGCAGTTCGATAAAGTCGTCGATGGCGTGTCGAAGATCGCGTCCGGCCTCCGCATCGGCCCGGGCATGGAAGCCACCACGCAAATCGGTCCGCTCATCTCCGAAGAGCAGATGAATCGCGTCTGTGGTTACCTTGACTCCGGTTATTCGGAAGGCGCCAAGGCCGCTACCGGCGGCAAGCGCCACGGCGAAAAGGGCTATTTCGTCGAGCCGACGGTTCTCGTCAACACGAACCCGAAGATGAAGGTCGTGCGCGAAGAAATTTTCGGGCCGGTCGTCACCGTGATGCCGTTCAGCGATGTCGACGATCTTGTGGCTCAGGCGAACAACACGCCGTACGGTCTCGCCGCCGCGGTCTGGACGCGCGACATCAAGAAGGCGCATCGCATCGCCGCCGAGCTGCGCGCCGGAACGGTCTGGATCAATTGCTACGGCGTTCTCGATTCGGCGATGCCGTTCGGCGGGTACAAGCAGTCCGGCTGGGGCCGCGAGATGGGCCACCAAATGCTGGAGCTTTACACTGAGACGAAATCGGTCTGCACCCCGATCGGGTAGCTTGCTTCTCAGTTGAGAAAGTAAATCGTAAAGTAGCTCGTCACGTTCGACAGGTCTTTCTGTCCCACGAGCCGGCCCGAGTTGGTGTGCTCGGTGATCTTCACCGAGTCGCATGCCTGCTCTTTCAATGCTTCCAACAAGAGCCACAGCCCCTTCGGGCAATCCACATGGAGGTCGCTTGTCTCGTCTGCGTTCATCGCCGAGATCACCTTCTGCGCGTGTTCATCTCTGACATCAGCAATCGCGGTCCGCGAATCGTGCGAGAAATCCATGCTGAGGATCACGAGAGTCCCCGGATTTGCCATTTGGGCTGAAAGTACTTCGCGGAGTTTTCGCAGGCGGTTTGGCTCTGCGTTCACATTGATCAAGATCGGCACCACGCGGCTTTGAGGGAAGTAGTATTTCAGAAAAGGAATGAGCACACCCACGGAATGCTCTCCGGAAAAAGCCTCGGGGTCTTCCCGCAACCGGACCGCCCTGCCGATCTGTTGCACCAGTCGCCTGTCGGTCTCAAGAACGCCGAACGGCGTCTCCCACGGCAGAGAAGATATACTGATATCTGCAAGCCCTTGGTGAAAATGATTGGGGCCAAGCAAAACGATGGTCTCGGGCGACACATGGCCTTTTAACCCGGCAAAGAATCGGACCATCAATCCGCTGGCAAGAAAATGATGCGTCACGACTCCGCCACATACTCTTGAGCCCGCTGGCAGTTCAGGAACCGGCGCTCCCGCCGATCTTTTTATGGCATCGAGAAAAGGCTGCGGATCATCGCTCCAGAAAGAGAAGTGCCGCTCGCGCGGCCATGAATTCGAGGCCGCCAGCACCAGACCTAAGAAAACGATCGCCCGGGACCGCCGCATCAGTTTCCTCCGCCCGCATTCTTCACAAACGTCGAATACCAACTTGGCGGCTCGACGCCACTTTGTTTTCTCGCCGTGCCCCCTTCCGTGTAGACGATTTTCTTCCATTCAGAATCGGCCCAGCGTTTGTTGCTCGGGAACTCATACCAGGAATAAACGTATCCAATGGTCAGCCGCGTCCCTCCGTACGCATCTTTCACCACTACCGTAATCCGCTGCGGAGTGCCGGTCGCGACCTCCAACACTCGGCCTTCCACTGCGTCCGTGGCCACGTCGGCGATCAGGGCCATTTGGAGCTCGGAACGGTCCGATATTTCGTCGGCGCCACGAGGCAGGAGCAGGGGTTCGTTAAATTGCTCCCGTAGGTTTCCAATCCAAGCATAGTCGTCCTCGGTGATCGGCGCTCCCGACACCTCTTTTCGTGCGAGCGTCCCCGCGGTGCGCGCCAGTTCTCGGAGCGTTGTGAACTTGTCCACATACTCGTCGGTGATGAAACCCGTGCGCTTCATTCGACCCAGCATTCCGTCAATGGACCGGCCTAGGCGCTCAAAGAACGCCGGATTCGGCTCCACGTAGCCTTTCGGTCCGGGCGGAGCATAGGGAGGGATCTCGAACTCCTCGCCAGCGCCCATTTCTGCAGCCGATTGTTCGGCGTAGAGGATCGTGTCGTGTTTCAGTTCTGTCCAGCTCGCTGCTCCGGCGTTTAAGTTCTTGTATTGCCATGGTTTTCCGAGCGCAAACGCTTGTTTGCTTACAATCGGCAAGAACAGCGAATTCACGGTGTTCAGCCATTCATCGTAAAACGTGGCCTGTTCGGCCAGATGGTCTTGCGCGATTCCCTCGAGCTTCTTCGCCTGAGAATCATAGTTGGCCCACTTTTGCCGCTGTTGTTCTTCCTGCTGTTGTTCCGCCGCGGCGTGCGATCCCAGAATCATCATGACATCGAGTGCCGAAGGGAGATTTCGTGGGTCTTGGTCGGTGCCGACGTTTGGCGAGGTCATTTGGTTCAACAAAAAAGCATCGAGCGTATAGCGCTGGCCCAGGAACTTGAAGCCTCGGACCATCTTCAACCGCTCTTCCTGCGTCTTCCCCATTCCCGTCTGCACCGAAGCGATCTGCGGCGGAGGCAGGCTGCCCGCCGCCGCGTCGCTGAATGCCTTGAGATTGTCATCGAGCTTGGCTGCAACCTGCGTGGCCGTAGGCGTCTCTGTGCCGAAAACCTTCTTGTTTACGGCGCGATACCCCGCAAGAGTTGACTTATCCTGCGGGCCCACCAGGTATTCAAGCGAGCTGTCGATGGATTCGAAAGTGCGCGCTTGTTGTGCCCTGTCCAACAAACCCGGGATCAGTATCGCGGCCAACGTCATCCTCCGGTCCGCCAGGTAGAAGTTCCTGCGTCCGTACCACATCATTGCCTTGAAATAGCGTTGAAGCGTCTCGTTCCTTTCATAGTGTCCACGCACTCTGTATTGCGTGAAATCCTCGTCGCCGAACTTGCTCCGTGCCGCAGCGGGCAGTTCGCCGTCGGCTTTCTGAATCCTGCCGACAATCGCTTCGGTATCTCCGGCTGCGTCGTCTGGAACGGCAAAATTCGGATCGAACAATTGGGCTGCGACGGAAAAATAACAGAGGTCATAGGTCAGCGCGTCCCGGAGGTCGGCCGGCATCCCGGGGGGCAAAGTTTTGATTTCGCTTTCCGTCGCCTGAACGAGATTGGCCGAAAGATGTGAAATCGCGGGAGATAGCTTCTTCTCTTCCACATCTTGCAGCATGCGGTCGAAGATCAAATGATAGGCATGAAGAAACAGGTCCGATGTCACGAACGGCTGTTGTTCCCCGGAATACGCATCTGCCATGTCGTCCACGAGGATCTGCTGTTCTGGCGGGACGCTCTCAATGTAGAAACCATTTCGAGACAATTGTTGGCGGTCCAGTTCGGCCAGGGAGAGATTCGAGTACCGGCTTCGATGTGGAACTTCCTCGGTCGTCAAGACAGACTGATTGACCGTGGCAACGGTCAGCGCTTGCATATCAGGCGCCTGTATGAATCCGTACCGAACAACTCCCTCACCTAAGAAGCCCGCTTTGATCCATTGCCTTCCCTGAAAATCCAGCTTTCCAATGGCTCGCACCATCTCACCTTGGAAAAGGTTCAAAACCGGCGGGCTAGTGGAGTCTGGAACAACGTGAACGGTCGTGCCGTCTCTTAGAGCCATGTACTGCGGCGTGTCCACTGGCGCAATGGAAGGCTCAAGCCACAGCTTCTTCGCGTCGACGTAGCCTCGGACTTGCTTGTCATCGATGGTCGCATGAATGGCGATGGATTCGGGATGTGTGGGGTCGTAGGTCCCCGAGACGCTCTGGCCGTAGAAAACGCACGGCGCGAAGCTAGAGGGATCTCGTTGCTGCAGGTCTTGATAGCTCAAACTTTCTTCCGGCAGTTTTTCGTCAGGCGTCTTACGCAGAAAAACCACTTGGTATGTGACGATGTAGTTGCGTTCGTGGCCAGCAGATTCCGCCGTGCCGCCGGGAGCAAGGGTTCCAAGGAAATTGGTCGGTATTTGCGTGGGGTCGGGTGGAGGCACTTGCGTAGGCTTGGTGGAGGGGTTCCCCACGCTCTTCACCAGTGCGGTGGCCGGCTTTCTCTTCGCCGCGAGATAGATGGAGGCGGCCGCAGCGAAAACAAGCGCCACCCCGGCAAGAGCAACCACACCCTTGTTCAATTTCATGGAGTGCCTCCCATGCTGCGCGCTGGAATGAGTTCAGCATATACGGTGTCTTCGGTTTTTCCGTTTTCGCTGTCATCCCTTGTCGCTGAATAGGTAATCAAAACCAGCCAGTCCTAGTCCTCTCCCAAACCTGTCCTTCGGGTCAATTTTCAACGCGTCGCAATCGTGCTTAAGTGGAGCGGGCTCAGCCTGCCCGCCGTGGCGGGTGTATTTCGCGGAGTGAGAACGACGAACGGGCCCCCAGGTCGACGCAGATCAGGGCTCCCGGGTCGATGGTTAGTCGAGCCCGGGAGATCAGTCGAGCCTGGGATCTGGAGAAACGAGACGAATGTCGCGACGAAAAAGACAACGCCGAATCGGCGGCGCGACATTTCCGTCCCTGCTTCGATCGAATCGCCTGCAATTTCCTAATCGCCAAATCGCATTAGTAGAATCCGGTCTAACTTGCTGCAAACAAACGGTCGGCGTTCCTCCTAATCGCCAAATTTTCTGCGGTTCTGCGATGTTCGGTTTTCAAATTTCCGCGCCCGTTTCTACTCAAAAAGACTTTCAGGTAGAAATCTCTGTATCTCATTCAAAACAAGGCACCCGCACGCGAGCTACTCGAAAGTATTTCAGGGGGTCTCCAACACCGAGTTTCGAGTTTCGCGTTTGGAATTTCGGCCTCAGTCGCGCGCAACGGCTCGCGTATTGCCAACGGGTGGTGCGGTGGACTATGATGCCGCCCACTCAACGCGGTTTGGCGAAGGTGCATCCCACAATGCGTGGGTCAGTCCCCAGTACCGGCTTCTGTTTCACTCACCGCCACACTCGCAGGCAGACGACCTCGACCCGAACGAAATCCGATCGAATGAATTGAAGGAGGAAAGAGATGGCCACAGCGCAGGCAGTACCGCTTGTTGAGGACGTAACCAAATTCGTCGCGAAAACGCGGCAGATGTTGATCAACGGCAAGTGGGTCAACGCTGCTTCCGGAAAAACGTTTCCCACGTTCAATCCCGCGACCGGCGAAGTGCTCGCCAACGTCGCGGAAGGAGACAAGGAAGATATCAACCGCGCAGTAGCGGCGGCGCGCGCCGCGTTCGAAACGGGTCCATGGCGCAAGCTGGCGCCCTCCGAGCGCGCCCGCATGATCTGGAAGCTCGCGGACCTGATCGAGAAGCATACTGAAGAATTCGCGCAGCTCGAATCGCTCGACAACGGCAAGCCGCTGACGATCGCGCGCGTGGCGGACGTGCCGCTCACCGTGGACATGTTCCGCTACATGGCCGGCTGGGTCACCAAGATCGAAGGCAACACAATTCCGCTCTCCGCTCAAAAGAGCGGGAAGTTTTTGGCGTATACGATGCGCGAGCCGGTGGGAGTGGTCGGGCAGATCATTCCGTGGAATTTCCCGCTGTTGATGGCGGCATGGAAGCTCGCGCCGGCGCTGGCGGCGGGATGTTGCGTCGTGCTGAAACCGGCCGAGCAGACTCCGCTGACCGCGCTGCTGCTGGGCGAGCTGGTGCAGGAAGCGGGCATTCCCGATGGCGTAGTGAACGTGGTTCCCGGCTACGGCGAGACGGCCGGCGCGGCGATCGCGGCGCACCCGAATGTGGACAAGGTGGCGTTCACGGGTTCGACCGAAGTCGGCAAGCTGATCGTGCAGGCCGCAGCGGGCAACCTGAAAAAGGTATCGCTCGAACTCGGCGGCAAGTCTCCCAATCTCGTTTTCGACGATGCGGACATCGAGCAGACGATTCCCGGAGCGGCGATGGCCATCTTCTTCAACCACGGCCAGTGCTGCTGCGCGGGTTCGCGGCTCTACGTCGAGAACAAGCAGTTCGACAAAGTCGTGGACGGCGTGTCGCAGATCGCGTCGAAAATCAAGGTGGGGCCCGGCCTCGATCCCTCGACCGACATGGGCCCGCTCGTTTCCGAAGAGCAGATGAACCGCGTGTGCGGGTATCTCGAGTCCGGCTACTCGGAGGGAGCGAAGGCGACGGTCGGCGGCAAGCGGCACGGAGCGAAGGGCTACTTCGTCGAGCCGACGGTGCTCGTCAACACGAACGAAAAGATGAAGGTAGTGAAGGAAGAAATTTTCGGGCCGGTCGTCACCGCGATTCCGTTCAAGGATGTCGACGATCTTGTCGCCAAGGCCAACGACACCGAATACGGTCTCGCCGCGGGCGTCTGGACGCGCGACATCGCCAAGGCGCATCGCGTGGCTTCGATGCTGCGCGCGGGCACGGTCTGGATCAACTGCTACAACGTCTTCGACGCGACGCTGCCGTTCGGAGGCTACAAGCAGTCGGGCTGGGGCCGCGAAATGGGGCACGATGTGCTCGAGCTGTACACGGAAGTGAAAGCGGTCTGCACTCCGATCGCGTAGCAAGAGGGGCCCCCAGGTCGACGGCGAGTCGAGCCTGGGGGATCGGATTGACTCCGCAGGGTCGCCCGCCCTTCCCGGATCGCCGGGAGGGGCGGGTGCTTCTTTTAGGGCCGGTCCTCATCTAAAATTCAGGTGGAGGAAAATTTCGATGGCATCGCAAGTGGTACGAAATTTCATGAAGCAGCAGGGATTCGCCGAAGAGCCTCCGGCGACCTGCGACATGCATTTCACCGGGCTGTATTTTCAGCCGCGGATTGTTTTCCCGCTTGTGCTCATTGGGATCGTGTTGCATCTCGCCGAGCTGATTACCTACTCGTCGGCGCTGTTCTTCGTGCTGTCCGCTGTGTTGTGGTGGAACGTCGCGCTGCCCGCGCTCAATCCTTTCGAGCGCTTCTACAACGCGGTGATCGCCGCGCCGCGAGGAAAGACGATCCTGCCGCCTGCGCCCGGACCGCGCCGGTTCGCGCAGGGCATGGCCGCTGCGTTCATGCTCGTCGTTGGCGTGTCGTTGCTGCAGGGCTGGACGATCGTGGCGTATGTGTTCGAGGCAGGACTCGTCGCGGCGTTTTCGATGCTGCTCTTCGGGAAATTCTGTCTCGGCGCTTACATCTATCATTTGCTGCGCGGCGAATTCGCGTTTGCCAACGCGACGCTCCCCTGGGCGCGCCCCTCGAACTGAGCGTAATGAGCGCAGAGACGAAGCTCCAGCAAGCGGCGGAGTGGCCGTGGCCCGATTCGCTCGACGCAGTGATCGCCGCCCCGCGGCATCACAAGCTGATGTTTGAAAACGAGCGGGTGCGGATCCTCGAGGTCCGGATTCCGCCCGGCGAGACGGCGCCGGTGCACACGCATCGCTGGCCGAGCGCGATCTACGTGGCCAAGCAGAGCGACTTCATCCGCCGCGATGGCGGCGGCAACGTGCTCTTCGATAGCCGCACCGTCGGTCCGCCGCCAACCGAGCCGCTGGTTCAATGGGTGCCGCCGCTGCCGCCGCATTCGCTCGAAAATGTCGGGACCACGGAGATTCTGCTGATCTCCGCGGAGCTGAAGCAGCCGGGCTGATCGGAGTTTTGAGAGCGAGGCTCTTTCCTGCCCAGCGACCTCACAATCCGATGGAAAGACGTAACTTAGGAGAGGCCGCGAGCTCGGAGATCGCAGGCGTGCAGCCGGGAGGTGAGGCCGAGGCGGCAGTTTGGTCTTCGCTTTGCAATCGCCCGCGTTGTCAGTTGCGAAGCAGGCGCTGCCGATGCCGTTGCGAGGCGGCAAGGCTATTGCTATAAGTAATAGGCTGCCCTAACCCTGAGGAAATTGTGCCTTTTATTAACTTCCCCGCGCGGGAGATAAACTGCAAGCTTGTTTACTACGGGCCCGGCTTGGGGGGTAAGACCGCCAACCTACAGTGGATCTACGACCACACGGGGACGGGTCAAAAAGGGAAAATGGTCTCGCTTGCGACCGAGACCGACCGCACGCTATTTTTCGATTTCCTGCCCCTCGATCTAGGGACGGTGCGCGGCTTCAAGACACGTTTCCATCTCTATACCGTTCCCGGGCAGGTGTTTTACGAGGCGAGCCGGCGGCTGATTCTGAAAGGCGCGGACGGCGTTGTTTTCGTGGCGGATTCGCAGGAAGAGCGGCTCGACGCGAATATTGAAACGCTCGAAAACTTGCGCGAACACTTGAAGGATCACAACCTCGATTTCAACACCATTCCGTACGTCCTGCAGCTGAACAAGCGCGACCTGCCAAATATTCTTCCCGTGCCGGAATTGCAGAAACATATCGGCGTGAAAGGCGAGCCGACGCTCGAGGCTGTCGCGATCACCGGCCAGGGCGTCTTCGATACTCTCAAGGAAGTCGCGAAGCTGGTCCTCAACGAACTCCGGAAAAATTCCTGAGAAACTTGTCTTGCTCGATCGCGGCTATTTTCTCGGGCGCGATTCGGGAGGCACAATTCCGTTGGCTCGATAGTAGGCAACGAGCAGGCCGTAGTGCTCGGCGGAGTGTTCGGTGACATCGAGCCACGGCTCGACGGATTTTGAGAACGACTCATCGGGCAGCGCCTTGATCGACGCAGCAGAATCCGAGATCGCTTTCTCCAACATTGCCACGATCTCGGCCTTCGTTTTGTAGTCCTTGGGATCGAGCTCGGTCCATCTGACGTTTTCGCCGCCGCCCTTCTTTGCTGCGTAGACGATTCCGGACGCCACGTGGACGAGGACCTCGCCGAACGATCGCATTTCGGGTTTCAGACGGTAGCCGTACTTGTCTTCAGGGAAATCTCGAGCCATATCGAGAATCTTGCGATTGATGTCGAAGAAATTGTCCCGCACATCCTTGGCAGGATTGCTCGATTGCGATTGGGCGAAGGAAATGGCGGCCGAGGCAAGTACCATCCCAAGGGCGACCAGAACCATGGGAGCTGTACGGAGTTTCACGTGAGCCTCCTTGGCGGCAGACGTCAGGCTAGGCTAATAGACGCGGACAGCGACCCAATGTGAGCCATCTCTCGAGACTTGAAAATTCGAGAGGGTGAAATAAAAACGGGAGGCAAGAGCCCAAAGGCTCCCACCTCCCGGGGTGGGTGGGGTTTGTTGCCGTCCACCCAGCAGGAATTTTGGTGTTCCCGCGCCTGGGGGACAGCAAACCGGCGTTCAGCCGGTGCCACGTATGCCCCATCCTTACCACCGTCACCAGGGGGTGTCAACATCAATCGCGATTCGCCGCGGGCGGCAAAGCCGGAGCCCGCTGATCGAGCGTTTCACGCACAGTTCGAGCGAGAAGGCGCGAAGCATAGGGCTTCTGCAGCACCGGCCAGCCCTCCTCGCGCACCTTTTGAATCGGCTCGGTATCGGGACTGTAGCCGGTGACGGAAATGGCCGGTAGGTCGGGTTTCAACTCGCGAATACGGGCGAAGGCTTCCGGACCGCTCATTCTAGGAAGCATGACATCGAGCAGGGCCAGCTGTATCTGGCTGCGAAAAATGCGAAACTCCTGCACGGCCTGTTCTCCGTCGGCCGCCAGCACGACCTTGTAACCGAGATTGGTGAGCGTTTCGACCGCAAGCTGGCGCAATCCCTCGTGGTCCTCCGCCAATAGAATCGTTTCCGATCCTCCCTGAATGGGACTTTCGTCTTCCACGCGCTCCGCCGACGAGACCGCTTCCGTGCTGACCGGAAAGTACGAGTGAAATGTGCTGCCCACTCCGAGTTCGCTTTGGACCTGAAGAAAGCCACCGTGCTGGCGCACGATGCCGTAAACCGTTGCGAGTCCCAGTCCCGTTCCCTTGCCAAGTTCTTTGGTGGTGAAAAACGGTTCGAAGATGCGATCAAGCGTAGCTGCGTCCATTCCGGTTCCCGTGTCGGTAACCGAAAGCGCGACGTGATCGCCGGGATGCGCCAGGGGCTGCATCGCGCAGAAACGCTCATCCAAACGAATGTTGCGGGTCTCAATGATCAATGAGCCACCCGAGGGCATCGCGTCGCGCGCATTGATGCAGAGATTCAGCAGCACCTGTTCAATCTGCGTAGGGTCCGCACGGACGAGCGCGACGTCGGGCGCAAGATCGGCTCTGACCTCGATGTTGCTTCCGATCACCTTTTCGAGCAGGCTCACCGTTTCGACGACGCTCTGATTCAAGTCGACGTTGCGCGGTTCGAGAATTTGGCGCCGTGCGAAGGCCAACAATTGTTTCGTGAGAGCGGCGGCGCGTTCGGCCTGCTGGCGGACTTTCTGGAAGTGGCGATGAAGGCGGGAGCCGAGGTCGGTTTCTTCAATACCTAGATCGGCCCAGCCCAGGATGGCGCCGATCATGTTGTTGAAGTCATGGGCCACGCCGCCCGCGAGTTGGCCTATGGCTTCGAATTTTTGGGCCTGGACGAGCTGCTTTTCCAGCGATTTGCGTTCGGTGACATCCTCGACCATTGCCTCGGCGCACCAGGATTTGCCGTCGGAATTGAGCACTCGCCGGCCGATCACGTGGACGGTGACAATCTTTCCGTCTTTGCGCTTCCAATCGACGGTCGCACTGGCATGCCCGTGTTCCATGTATTCGGCGACCAGTTTCTCGCGGTCCGCCGGATCACGATACAGCGCTGTCGTAAACTGGACCTGTAGAAGATCTTCAGCGGAAGCGTAGTCGAGCATCATGACGAGCGCCGGGTTGACGTCGAGGAGGCGACCCGACGGCTCGTCGGCCCATAGGATTCCGTACATCATGTTGTGAACCAGGCCGCGATACCGTGCCTCGCTCTGGCGCATTGCCTCGAGTGCGCGCGTTTCCGCCTCCCGCAATAACCGCTCCTCATGCGCGCGCAGCAAAGCCGTGGGCAACCGGGCTAGCTGATCTTTGAGGACGTAATCGGTGACGCCAAGCTTGATGCATTCGACCGCCAGCTCGTCGCCCAGAGTTCCGGTCAACAGAATGACGGGTACATCGGGGCGAACCTCCTTGACGATCGCCAGCGCATCCATTCCGGTCCAATCCTTCATGCGGTAATCGGAAAGCACAACGTCGACGGGCGCGCTGCGCAGTTTCTCCAGGAATTCGTCCCGCGCGATTGCCGTGTTTGCTTCGAAGGGGAATCCGGATTTCGTCAGACTGCGAATGCACAGCTCCAGATCATTCGCGTCGTCATCGACGATCAGCAGATGCAGCGGCTGTGCGGTCGGAGCGGTTTGATTGGATTCGGCCTGTTGCATACGCCTTTGATTCTAGTGGTTCGCAAACGCCGACGCGGGAGGCTTGCTGTTGACAAGCAACCAATACATTCCGAGCTGACGGACGACTTCCTGGAATTCGCCGAAGTTCACAGGCTTTTGGATGTAGCTGTTTACGCCGAGCCGGTAGCTACGCACCAAGTCCTGCTCTTCCTTCGACGATGTCAGCACAATGATCGGGATCGCCCTGGTTCGCACGTCGCTCTTGACGGCTTGCAATACTTGCAGGCCGTCCACTTTCGGGAGTTTCAGATCCAGCAGGACAAGCCGCGGCCCGTTGTCGATGCGCCGGCTGGAATAGGAGTTCCGGCAAAAAATGAAGTCCAGCGCTTCCTCGCCGTCGCACACAAGCTGGATTTTGTTGGCGAGTTTGCTTTTCTGGAGAGCGTGGAGAGTGAGTTCGGCATCCGAGGGATTGTCCTCGACCAGCAGGATTTCGACGGCATCGGGATCGGATTCGATCATGACTTGCCTCCTTTATCGTTGGGTTTCCACAAAAACCTTTTGAGAATGTGGGCCGAATGTGAAGCTGAAAGTTGTTCCGCGGCCGGGCTCCGATTCGGCCCAGACGTCGCCGCCGTGGCGGCGGACAATCCGCCGCACGGTTGCCAACCCGACGCCCGTACCTTCAAATTCATCCTGGCGGTGCAGGCGCTGGAACACTCCGAAGAGCTTATCGGCGTACTTCGCATCGAAGCCCACGCCGTTGTCGCGCACGAAGAAAGCCTGCCCGCCGTTGACCTGCCGCACGCCGACTTCAATCACAGCCGGTCTGCGGGTTCTCGTGAATTTGGCTGCGTTGGAGAGAAGGTTGGAAAGCACCTGTCGCGCAAGTCCCGGGTCGCATTCGATCTCCGGAAGAGGCTCGATGCGCCACTCAATCTCGCGGCCCTCCGCTTCGGCCGCCAACTCCGAGATTACGTGGCGAACCAAATCGCCGAGCTTCACTTTCTGGCGCACCATTTCCTTGCGGCCGATTCGCGCCAAATTGAGCAGGTCGTCCACCAGGCGTCCCATGTCATTTGCTGCCTTGAGGACGCGATCGAGGTAGTGCTTTCCCTCATCGGACAGGTTGGTTCCGTATTCATCCTTCAAGATTCGAGCGAAGCCATCGATGTGGCGAAGCGGCGCGCGCAGGTCGTGGGAGACCGAGTAGCTGAAGGATTCGAGTTCCTCGTTGACGATACTGAGCTGGGCGAGCCGCTGCTGCAGTTCAGAGTTGAGCTTCCGGATCTCTTCCTCGATACGGCGCCGGTCCGAAACGTCGCGGATGGCGCTTGAGATCAGCGTACCTCTTTCGGTTTCGAGAGGGCTCAGGCTGACTTCGACCGGGAATTCGGTTCCATCCTTGCGAACACCCCAGAGTTCAAAACCCGCTCCCATGGCTCGGGCGCGTGGGTCTTGAGCGTAGCCTTGCCGATGTCCGCCGTGCTGGTCGCGGAATCTCGCGGGGACCAGGATCTCGATGGGCTGGCCGACGAGTTCGCCTCGGGCATAGCCGAACAGCTTCTCGGTTTGAGCGTTGACCAGTTCGATTCGACCGGAGCCGTTGACGATCACGATGGCGTCAGGCGCTGCCTCCAGGAGATTGCGAAACTTACTCTCCTCATGTTTACGCAGCGTGATATCGCGGTTGCTTTCCATGATGGCCTGGGGCTTGCCGGCGACATCCCTGCGCAACACCCAGCGGCTGGATACGATGATTTGGGATCCGTCACGGCGACGATGGTTGAGCTCGCCTTCCCATGAGCCGGTCTCGAGCAGCTGCGCGTCAATTTCCGCCAGTGGTTTAGGGAAGATGGTTTGCAGCAGGGAGTGCGTGACTTTGCCGCGCGCCTCTTCCTGGCTCCATCCGTAGAGCCGCTCGGTGGCCAGATTCCAGTAGACAATTTGATTTTGCATGTTGCGGACGAAGATGGCGTCGTGTGTGAGATCGAGGAGCGAAGCCTGTTCGCGGAATTTCGCTTCGCTGACGCGCAGGTCAAGCTCTATGTCGCGGCGCTGGCGAACTTCGTTTTGCAGATGCGCATTAGCCTGCGCCCACTGGGAGAAGCTGGGCAGTTCGAGCGCCTCGGGCACCAAGCGGGTCAGTAGAATAGCCGTTGGCAGCGACGCCGCCGCGGTGACTGCCTTTACGGCGCCGGCGAGCCAGTAGTTGGCATGCCACAGATTCCAGACTTCCATCAGGTGGGTCGCGCCGCACGCGACGATGAAAACGCCGAATAGGACGAGCATCCAGTTAAACGGCATGTCGCGTCGCTTCCGGACGAACCAAGCCAGAGAAACCGGTATTGCGAAGTAGGCGAGAGCGATGAGGGAATCCGAGACCACGTGCAGCCACACCAGCGGCATGTTCCACAGGTAACAGTAACCGTGGGGCATGAAGCTGCCGCTTGCCAGCACCGCCGCCGAAAATCCCATGGCCGACCTCCCGCGCGAACTCGCATTCCGGCTCCAACCTCGATTCAGAGGCTCGGACCGGTTCGCAAGAACGAGAGGTATCCTTGCTGGTCTGACTTGCCGTGGAATCCCGACAGAGCGAACTAAAGGGACCGCACGGAATTCTAGGAAGGGAATTCTATTGTCACCGATTTGAAGTGAGCGTCAAGCGAAGCGACCGCAGCCTATGCCTGAAAGTGAACGGGCGGGCCGGAATTAGTTGCTGGCAGACTGCTGCGGCGCGTGCGCGGCCAGATACTGCCCGAGGCCTCCGGTGAGCTGCTGCAGGCCTTGCTGCACATCGCGATCGAGCGCCTGCACGACGTCGGCAACAGCGACCTTCTTGCCGCTGCCCTGTACGGGCTCATCGTGATTGTAGGAGCTGTTCCAAACCACCGTGCCGGTCGCGGGATCGAAAAGCTCAAGCTGGAGGGAGAAACGCGCCGCGATGCCGGGCTTGTTGTCGATTTCATCGAGCGCGTCGAGATGGCCGCGAACCACGTAGTCGCCGCGCGCGGCGCTGCCGATGCGCGAGATGGCGCGATACTGGCCACTATTGCGGAGCATGGCGACCAGTTCATCTTGGATCAAATCGACGGGAGGCTCGGACCAGCGCTCGAACTCGTAGGTTCCCAACTGTACGGAACTGGTGCCGTAGACGACACGGTCGTCGCGATAGAGGTGGGAGCCCGTAATTCGCCCGACGATCAAGCGGACGGGAATTTGGCCCTGCCCTGTTGGCGAAGCCTGGGGCGCATCCAACACGTAGTATCGAGTGGGTGGGGTGGCGGCGCAGGAGGCGGCCATCACCACCAAAAGACACACAGCCGCAATTTCCGGGATTCGGCGCATGAAATTCCTCGTCTCGCGCTTGGTTCGAGAGTCTTCGGCCGTTATACGTAGCATAGTTTCAGGATGCTCCTACTTCGACGGCGGATCGCCCGGATTCCGCGGCTTGCCCCCGGTCGAGCGCAGCAGAGTATAAGGCCGCGTCTTGATCGTGTCGGTGAACTCGTTGAGATTCTCGGTGGCGCGCCGAAGGCTGTCGAAAATTTCGTCGAGATTTTCGGAATTGCCATTCAGAGTGTGATTGAGTTGCTCAGTCAAATCCTGAGCCGAGGCGAGCACTCGCTGCATTTCCGCGATCGATTTCTTCAGATCGGGGCGGTCCTCTGAGATTGCAGCGTCGAGATGCGACAGCGTGTCCTGGGCCTGCGCGGCGGTTTTCCGGAAGTCGTCGACCAAGGGGCCGAATTTGGCGCTCGAATCGTTGAGGTGCGTGAGCGTGCCCTTGATGTTCGAGCGGTCCTCCTCAAGCATGCCGTTGAGATTTGCGAGTGTCCCCGAGATATTCGCGCGATTCTTGTCGTCGAGCAAATCGTTGACGCGATCGAGCGTGACCTCGAGCTGCTCGGTGCGATCTTTCAGATTCGCGATCAGCTCGTTGGCGTTGGGGCCGAGATCCGAAATCATGGAGGCGATGTCGGCGAAGCTCGAATACTCGAGTGACTTCAGCGTGGCACCGGCGGGGGCCTTTAGCCCGGCGGCGTTTTCCGATCGGATCTCGAGGTAATTATCGCCCAGGGGAGTGGCACTCGTGATTCTCGCGGTGCTATCGGTCTTCACCGGCGTTTCGGGCCGCACGGCGAATTCAATTTCCATTCGGCTCGGGTCGCGCGGATCGGGGCGCACCTTGTCTACATGGCCGACAGAGGGTCCGCCCGCGTAGCGAACCTGCGAGCCAGGCTCGAGGCCGCCGGCATTCTTGAAATAGGCGTGGTAGGTCACGTCGCCGCTGCTAATGCGGCCCGACATCATGAAGATGGTGACGACGAGCAGTATCACCACGATGATGACGAACAGCCCGACGACTGCCTGTTCCTTCTTTGATTCCATTTTGGTTCTTCGGTCTTCGCCCCGGAACGCCCCCGACACGCTGCGGGAGGCTTCAAAGTGCCGGGGAGTATATCACGCCGGGCGCCTTGCGCCAGTTCATTGACGCTCTGGCGGGATTTCTCCCGTCAGCATCTGGAGGTAATCGATTTCGGCCGTCAATTCCTTCTCCGGGATGCGGTCGAGGAATTGCCGGACGCGCGGCTGCATGCTCGCGCGAAGCTCGTCGGGCGTTCCATCCGCCACGATGTTTCCCTTGATGAGAAGGATCATGCGATCGGCAATCAGAAACGCGCTGGCGAGCTCATGAGTGACCACCAGGATCGTGATGTGAAACGCTTTTTTCAGCGCGACGATCAGGTCATCGATTCCTGCCGCGATGATGGGGTCGAGACCGGCGGAGGGCTCGTCGAAGAACAGAATTTCCGGGTCCATCGCCAGTGCCCGTGCAATCGCTGCGCGCTTCTTCATGCCGCCGCTCAACTGCGCCGGCATGTAATTTTCAAAGCCCGAGAGACCGACCTGGTTCAGCTTCAGGCGAACCATGATGTCGATGGTGGATTGATCGAGCTGCGTGTGTTCGCGAAGCGGCAGGGCAACGTTTTCGGCAACGGTCATCGAGCCGAAAAGAGCGCCGCTCTGAAAGGACATTCCCATTTTCTTGCGAAGCTCGTCCCTCTCGGATTCGAGCATGGAGGCAAAATCCTTGCCGCGAATCCAGATACTACCGGAGCTGGGATTTTCCAGTCCCACCAGCGTGCGGAGCAGCGTGCTCTTGCCCGAGCCGGAACCGCCGAGAATCACGAGGGTCTGGCCGGCAGGCGCGTCGAAATTGATGCCGTGCAAAATCTCGCGCTCTCCGTATTTCACGCGCAGATCGCGGACCGAGATGGCGGGGGCGCCGCGCTCGACTGCGGCCTCGCCTTTCGATATCAGCTCTCCAGCCATATCCCGGTTCCTCTCGTTTACCGCGGCGCCGTAATGTAAAAGATCGACGTGAAAACCAGATCCATCACGATGCAGAGGAAAATCGATTTGACGACGGCCGCGGTGGTGGATTTGCCCACCTGTTCGGAGCCGAGGCCGGTCGTAAAGCCTTCGTGGCAGCCAACCGCGGTGATCACGATCGCGAACATCACGCTTTTCACGAGGCCGATGAAAATGTCACGGCGCACCATGGCGTCGAGCGTAGCCTGCAAATACGTGTGCCACGTGAAACCCGCGCTATTCACACCAAACACACCGCCGCCAACGACACCCATCAAATCCGACCACGTCGTCAAACACGGCATCATCAGGACCATCGCTACAAGCTTTGGGGCGACAAGAAAATGTACGGGCTCGAGCGCCATCGTTTCCAATGCGTCGATTTCCTCGTTTACCTTCATCGTGCCGATTTCGGCTGCGAAAGCCGATCCCGATCGGCCGATCACGACAACGGCCGTCATCAGCGGCCCCAACTCGCGCGTCATCGACAGAGCCACCGTGCCCGCGACGAGATGAAGGGCGCCCAGGCGGCGGAGTTCGTAGGCAGCCTGCAAGGCGAGAATCAGGCCCACAAAAAACGAAATTAGGGAAACCACGGGAATGGCTTGCACGCCGACGGCCATGGACTGGTGCACGGCCCGGCCATAGCGGACTTTCCTGCCGCGGAACGGGTCGATGACTACGGCGCGCGCGGCGCCGGCCGTGAGGCGAGTGAGCTCACCGACGTATGCGAGAGTGTCGATGGTGGCTGCGCCGATTTCTTGTGCAAATGGCATCGTCGAGCTTGGAAGGGAAGAGCTCTATAACGGCAGAAGCTCGTTTGCCCTCTTGAGGTCAGCCGGTTGCAGCGCCGCCTTTGCCGCGCAGCGCCTCGTCCTCGGTATCGTAAACCTCAAAAACTTTGATCAGCCGCGTCAATTCCAGAACCTCGCGCGTGGTCTTCGTGAGTCCGTAGAGCGCGAAACCGGATTTCAGATCCCGGGAAAGCTTCAAACCTTCGACCAGGGACGCCACTCCGGCGCTATCGATATAGCGCACCTTTTCCAGATTCACGATCACGCGAGGCACGCGCTTGCCTCTCAAAAGGTCGAGAAGCGTTTTTCGGATCGTGGGCGAATTGTACAGAGTGATGTCGCCTATTACATCGAGAATGGTGGCGCTTTCAAACTGCCGCGTGGTTAGTTCCATGGATTGTCCCGGGTACAGGTGACCAGTGTTTTTGCCAGAGTTTCCGCTGCGATGCAACACCTTTTGGCGCGAGTACGGGTACCGAGCCGCGGGATGCCTGAGAGGCGAGGACCGCGGCTTCCACGCGCCGGCAAACTCTACTTGCGGTGGTCGAGCGGGATGTAACTGCGCAGATCGTAGCCGAGATAGACCTGCCGGGGCCGCGAGATTTTCTGCTCTGCGTCGAGCAGCATCTCCTCCCATTGCGCGATCCAGCCGGAAGTGCGCGGAATCGCAAACAGGACAGGGAACATCGTCACCGGGAAGCCCATGGCCTGATAGATGAGGCCGGTGTAGAAATCGACGTTCGGATAGAGACGGCGCGAGACGAAGTATTCATCCTCCAGCGCGATCCGCTCGCATTCGAGCGCGATATCGATGAGAGGATTGCGGCCCATCACGTCGAAAACTTCGTAGGCGATCCTTTTCACGATCCTCGCGCGCGGGTCGTAGTTCTTGTAAACGCGATGGCCGAAACCCATCAACAGTTTTTCGCCCGTTTTGACGCGCTTGATGTATGCCGGCACGTTGTTCACCGTGCCGATTTCGAGCAGCATCCGCAGCACCTGTTCGTTGGCGCCGCCGTGCAACGGCCCGTAGAGTGCCGCGGTGGCCGCGGCGGTTGCGGAATAGGGATCGACGTGCGAGCTGCCGACGCCGCGCATGGCGGTGGACGAACAGTTTTGCTCGTGGTCGGCGTGCAGGATGAACAAAATATCGAGGGCGCGTTCCAGCGTCGGATTCGGCCGATACTGCAGCTCCGTCGTGCGGAACAGCATATTCAGAAAATTGCCGGAATAACTCAGGTCGTTATCGGGATAGACATACGGCATGCCGAGGCTGTGCCGGTAGGCGAATGCGGCAAGCGTCGGCATCTTTCCGATGAGCCGGTACGTCTGCTTCTTGCGCGATTCAGGATTGAAGATGTCTTTTGCGTCGGGATAAAAGGTCGAAAGCGCCGCGACCGTGGAAATCAACATACCCATCGGATGAGCGTCGTAATGAAAACCATCGAGAAATTTCTTGATGCTCTCGTGAATGAAGGTGTGGTGCGTGATGTGGTAGGTCCATTCCTTGAGCTGCGACTGCGTGGGCAGCTCGCCATGGAGGATCAGGTAGGCCGTTTCCGGATACGTGCTCTTCTCCGAGAGCTCCTCGATCGAGTAGCCGCGGTAGCGAAGGATTCCCTTGTCGCCGTCGATGAAGGTGATCTTGCTGATGCAGGACGCCGTGTTTGAAAACGCCGGATCGTAATTCATCATTCCGAAATCGGAATCATGAATCTTGATTGGACGCAGATCCATCGCGCGAATCGTGTCGTTCCTGATGGGAATTTCGTATTGGCGGCCGTTACGGTTGTCGATAATCGTCAGAGTGTCCCGGCGCGTTTCGCTGGCGGCGGCTGCGGATTTGGCGGGAGTCGCTCCCTGACCCTTCTCAGTGGTGGTGGACAAGGTCGCTACCTCAACATACGCCTCACACTCTACACCAAAATGTTCTGCGCGCGAACGATTTACATCGAAAATTAGGAAGTGAAGCCGCGGGCCTTCCATACGCCTGCGTATGGCGCGCCCTTGTCGTCCGGATTTAGGTGCGGACTCCGCGGACTTTACCGAGATCGCGACTTTAGTCTTTCGCGAAACCTGGGCGGCAGATTCGTTTGCGGGAGTTCAGAAGCGTCGGCCAACTCCGACCGGTTGCGCCCGTTCCGTTTAGCGCGATAGAGCGCCTCGTCAGCCTTCTGAACGAGATGGTGCGACTCACTCGGCTTATCAAAACCGCCGAGGCAGACGCCGCAGCTTGCGGTGATATGGATCGGTCCTGCATCGCTTCTGAGGGGCGTCGAACCGATTGCGTGCCGGATTCTTTCAGCGAGTGCCATAACGCTTTCAAAGTCGCATGTTGGCGCGACAATGAGAAATTCCTCGCCGCCATACCGGCCGACCGTGTCGTAGGGGCGGACGGAATGGACGATGCGGCGGGCGGTTTCTCTCAACACCGCGTCGCCGGCGAGATGGCCGTAGGTGTCGTTGACGCGCTTGAAGTGGTCGAGGTCCAACAGGATGATGCCGAAGGAGCCGCGTTCGCGCGTTTGGCGCGCGGATTCGCGCTGGATGGCGTCCACGACCTCACCGTGGTTCCAGATGCCGGTCAGCGGATCGTGCGTCGCCTGGAATCGCAGCGCCTCTCGCGCGTCGATTAGGCTGGATTGCAGATCGAGGATTCGCTGGCCGACGTGAAGGCGCGCGCGAAGTTCCTGTGCGTCGAACGGCTTCGTCAGGTAATCATCCGCGCCGGACTCGAGTCCCTCGAAAATGTCCGCCTTCTGCATACGCGCTGTGAGCAGCAGAATGTAGGTGTAGGGTCGGTCGGTTCTCTCCCGCACGCGCCTGCAGACTTGCGGGCCCTCGATGCCGGGCATCATCCAATCCAGGATCGCGAGGCGTGGCGCGTCGTCGCCAGCGAGAATCTTGGCAGCCTCGGTGCCGTCGACCACCGATATCACGTCATAACCCCACTTCGCGAGAAACGCCTGCAGGATGCGACGGGATACGGGGTCGTCCTCGGCAACCAGAATTTTGTTTCGCGCATTGTTTGGTTCCGTCATGGCCTTCGCCGACCTCGCGAGCGGGTCAACGCGTCACCTTTCGAGAGAGTGCCTCAAGTTCAGGCTTGAGACGACTGAACTCCGCCCGCAATTGATTCACGAGCCGTCCGCAATTTGCCGCATCTCGTGCGTTCGCGGACCTTTCCAGTTCGAAGGCGGCACGCGAAAGCCGATACGCACCGACGCTGGCCGCGGCTCCCTTGATCGCGTGCGCCAGAGCTGCGACCGTCTGGGCGTCGCAGGCTTCGTGCGCCCCTTCAAGAGAGGACAGATTGCGCGTGCACTCTTCGCCGAACAGCCGGCAGAGTTCTTCGAGAAGCAAGCGATCGCCGTCGACGCGTGCGAGAGCAGCCTCGAAATCGAGCGCGGGCAACAATTCTGCGCGCGATTGCGCCGGCGGCGCGATCCTCGCGGCCGCCGCTCGATTCATCGCTTCGAGCAATTCGGCAATGCGAATCGGCTTAGCGACGTACTCGTCGGCGCCCGCTGCCAGGCACCGCTCGCGATCGCCCTTCATCGCGTGAGCAGTCAAGGCTACGATGGGCATGTGGGCGCCGGTAGTTTGCTCACGGGCGCGAATTGCGCGAATCGCTTCGAAGCCGTCCATTACGGGCATCTGCACGTCCATCAAGATCGTGTGGATGCGTTCGCGCTCGAGAATGTCGAGGGCCTCTTGGCCGTTTTCAGCGGCAATGACCTTGTACGCGTGCTTTTGGAGAAGAACCGTCGCCAGCCTTCGATTGACCGCATTGTCCTCCACGAGAAGGACCCTCTGACCTTCGGCGCCGGCGACGGCGGCGTCAGCGTCCGGAGCAGGAATTTCTTTCTCTGTGCCCGGAGTGAATAGAGCGTTCATGATCGCGTCCAGAAGTTCAGAGGGCTGCACGGGCTTGTTCAGATAGGCCGAGACGGAAACTTCGGCGCACCGGGTCGCTTCGCCGGGCAATCCCGCGGAACTGAGCATGAGAATGGGAGTATCGGCGATGGCAGTTGTGGCGCGAATTCGCTCGGCGAGCGCGCATCCGTCCATTCCGGGCATGCGCATGTCGGTGATCACGAGCCGGAATGGCCGGTTCTCCAAATGGGCGGCGAGCAGCGCGGCAAAGGCCGCAGTCCCGCCATCGGCTGCTTCCGGGCGCATTCCCCATCGCGAGAGCTGCTCGAGAAGGATGCGCCGATTGGTTTCGTTGTCGTCGACGACGAGGACCGGCAGATGGGCGACGAGGCTCTGATCGGATACCACGGCCGGCTGGTCCGGCTGCTCGGCCAGTCCGAGCCTGACCGTGAAATGAAATGTGCTGCCGCGGCCTTCTTCGCTTTCGACCCCAATGCGGCCCCCCATCAACTGGACCAGTCGCGACGTGATTGCCAGACCGAGGCCCGTACCGCCATATTTTCGCGTCGCGGAACTGTCAACCTGTGTGAAGGAGTCGAAGATGATCTGCTGCTTATCTTTCGGTATGCCGATACCTGTATCGCGAACCTGGAAATGAAGCGTGATTCCGCTGGCATCTTCGGCCTCCTTCTCGACGCTGACCACAATCTCACCGCGTTCGGTGAATTTCACGGAATTGCCGACGAGATTGACAAGCACCTGACGCAAACGGCCAATGTCGCCGCGGAGAGTCTGGGGAATATCGGGGCCCACTCGCCACGCCAGTTCCAATCCCTTTTGGTGAGCGCGGAAGGCCATGGCTTTTAGCGTTTCTCCCAGGCCCTGCTGGAGGTGGAAATCAGCCATCTCCACTTCGAGCTTGCCCGCCTCTATTTTTGAGAAGTCCAGGACATCGTTGATGACGGTCATCAGGGAATGTGCCGAGGCCTTCACCATGTCAAGGTATTCGCGCTGCTCGGAAGTAAGAGTCGTATCGAGAGTCAGCTCGGTCATTCCGATGATTCCGTTCATGGGCGTGCGGATCTCGTGGCTCATGTTGGCCAAAAATTCACTCTTGGCCTTGTTGGCGGCATCGGCCGCCTCCTTGGCCCGGAGCAATTCTCCCTCAACCCTCTTGCGCTCGGTGATATCCCGGGCAATGATATGGAGCCCAACAATCTTTCCGCCTTCGACGACCAGAGAGGCATTTTGCCCAAACCAGATTTCCTCCCCCGATCTGGACAAGAAGGGAAATTCCACGTAGCTCGTCGGCCGTCTTTGCCGGAACTGTCCGGCATAGGCGCTGATCACTCTTTGCCGATGTTCCGGAAGGACCAGGTTCAGAGAGTGGAGTCGTTGAAGCTCTTCGAGCGAGTACCCCGCGACCCTCAGGCCGGCGGTGTTGCCATACGTGAAGTTACCCTTGGCATCCGTCGTATAAATGACCTCGGCGGCATTTTCAACAACTTGCTTATACTTCTTTTCCGATTCTCTGAAGGCCTCGTCCGCCAGTTCGCGTTCCCGGAAGAGCTGGGCATTGGCCATGACCCCGGCGATCTGATGGCCCACTCTCAAACCCAGCCGCAAATCGTCCGGGGTATACGCACGGGGCTTCATGGCCAGGAAATACAAAACCCCGATCGGGCGGTCTTTCGATATTAACGGGACCATCATTACCGACCGAAGGCCGGAGCGAAAGGCGGACAGGAGGCTGGGAAATCTTCCATTCACTTCATCTTCATCCTGTGGATGAAAGATGATCCCCTCCCGGGTCCGAAGGCTCTCTTGGGTCAACGCGCCAGCCAACGGATAGGATTCCTTGGCGCCGCGCTTTTGAACGTTTACGCCCGTAACATAAACTATAGTGGCCGTATTTCTTTCTCGATTGATGATATTGAGCGACATCCGATCGAAGGGGATCACCTTGCGCACTTCCTCGGCGAACGGCTCGTAAACCTCATCCATATTCAGGGTCGAACTGATGATGCGCCCAATCCGCGCCAGGACGCCGGCTTCAGTGGCCAATTTTGTCGCCTCCGCCTCTCTTTTCGCGAGGGCTTCCTCCGCCCGTTTGCGCTCCGTGATATCTTGCATGGTGCAGCGAATCCCCGTGATTCTTCCCCCCTCATCCCGATTGAGTCGATTCTCAATGATTACGTAAAGAGAGGTTCCGTCTTTTCGTCGATAGGGCCGCTCCAGAGCTCGGTCCGGCGGCCGAAGCCCCCGCAATTTTTCCAAAACCTTTTGCCGGACAGTATCGTCTCCCCCGCTCAATTGCCAGATGTACTGCCCGGTCATTTCTTCGCGGCTATAGCCTAAAATCTCCAGAATTGTGCGATTGACATTGGAGACGCGCCCTTCCGTATCATACTCATAGTATCCCACGGGAGCACTATCGTATAAATCCCTGAACCTTTCTTCGCTCTTTCTAAGGGCTTCTTGCGCTCGTTCGCGTTCCTGAAAAAGGCGGGCGTTGGCTACCGTCTCGGCAATCTGATTGGCTATGCTTTCCGCAAGCCTGAGGTCCTTTTCCGAATAGACCTGATATCCTTTTGACCGGAAATGAAGCC